>NZ_CP020373.1:3465000-4092500 GCF_003957745.1 Shewanella khirikhana
CATCGAACACATAGTCGGTGGAGATATAAATCAGCCAGGCGCCACACGCCTTGGCCGCCTGACACAGCGCCTCAGTGGCCGATAGGTTCAGCGCCTTGGCCGCATCGGGATTTTGCGCTGAGACATCGGGTCTTCGCTCGGCGGCGCAGTGCACTATCACCTGAGGTGCAATCTCGGCAACCGCCGCTGCCACTGCGTCGGCATCGGTTAAGTCCAGACGGGCAATGCCTTCGGCGGCGCGGCTGAAGCCTGTGCCTGTGACTGTGTGGCTGGCAGACAATGCCCTGACCACAGCGCGGCCAAGCAGCCCTGTAGCACCCGTTACCATGATGTTTGCCATAAACTCCCCTATGAATCCCATTTACTCAGGGAAGGCGCGAACAAGTCGTCGCACCTTCCTTAGACAAAGAATGGCCAAAGCCTAGCATGGCAAGCCCAGCCTTTACATCAGCTTACGATTAAATACCCCGGGGCTCTTGTGGCCGCAGCAGGCTTTTTTTACCCTTGAGGCAGTATTTGTTCGCCGTCAGTCAGGCGCGCCGCATCGAGGTATTCTTAAACCACATCCATGGACAGCAGCCAAGCACCACTCTCACTCCCAACTCTGATTGCCGGCCCTATTGTTCGTCACTGTGACCAAAACACCCTGACACTCTGGCTGGTCAGCTCGCGCCCCCTGAACGCCCCCACGCTTACCCTGAATGGCGAAAATTATCAGCCACATATTGATGAAATCCCTCTGGGTGAAGCGGCCTGGATGTATCTGCTCAGAGTCACTGACGACGAACTGCTGCCCGAAGGTAAGCGCATCAGCTACGATCTTGTCGAGAGCGACCACAGCCTGCTTGGTGAACTGGATGGTCTGACCTATCCCGGACACGACCTGCCCAATCTTATCCCGAGCCGAAATATTCATTCGCTGCTCCATGGCAGTTGCCGCAACCCGCACCACCACAGTGGCGATGCCCTGGTGGCCGCCGACACCCTGTTGGCCCAAGCCAATACAGAACGCCCGGCGCTGCTGATGCTAAGCGGCGATCAGGTTTATATCGACGATATAGCCGGTCCCATGGTGTATGCCATCAAGCAGGTGATTGAATTACTGAAACTCCGCCAGGAAGACTTTGTCGGCGCGCCGCTGACTGGCAGTGACGAGATTGATTACACGCCCGCCAACATGTACCAGAGGTACAAAGGGCTGTTGCCCCACACCCAGTACCCGGCCAAAACCGCGCTGTGGCGCTGGTATATCAATCATCCAATTTTCACCTCTTCCATTGCCGACAACCATCTGGTGAGTTTTGCCGAAATGTCGGCGCTGTATTTGCTGGTGTGGTCGCCGGAGCTGTGGCAGCTGATTGATATTCCCAAATCACCCCAGGGACTTGGCGGCAAACGCCTCACCCAGTGGCAAAAGGAGTGGGATCACCTGCTGGCGTTCAGGGCCGGGCTCGCTCAGGTCAGGCGCCTGATGGCCCACCTGCCCACTTACATGATTTTTGACGACCACGACATTACCGACGACTGGAATCTCACCGCCAAATGGGAAGAGGCAGCCTATGGTCATGCCTTTTCCAAACGTATCATCGGCAATGCCCTGCTCAGCTACACCCTGTTTCAGGCCATAGGCAATGCGCCGCAAAAGTTTGATGCTGTTATCGCCGACCTTAAGGCGCTGCTGGCGCAGCCGAGGCTAGAGGCACAGGGCGCGTCCAGCGAGGATACGTCCGCAGACGAGAGTGCATCGATAAGTCAGGATACTTTGATACACAAGTTACTGAGATTTGAGGACTGGCATTTTCATCTGGACACCAGCCCCAGACTGGTGGTGCTGGACACCCGCACCCGCCGCTGGCGCAGCGAGTCCAATCTCGCCAAGCCGTCGGGCTTGATGGACTGGGAAGCCCTGATGGACTTTCAGCAGCAGCTGATTGGCCAGGAGAAGGTGATAATCGTCTCGGCTGCGCCCATGTTTGGCGTCAAACTGATTGAAGCTGTGCAGCGCACCGCGACTCTGCTCGGCGGCTCATTGTTGGTGGATGCCGAAAACTGGATGGCGCATCCCGGTGCCGCCGGCGCCCTGCTGTCGATGTTTATGCACCGTAAAACCCCGCAGGAGTTCATTATTCTCTCGGGGGACGTGCACTATTCCTTTGCTTACGATGTGCGTATTCGTTTCCGTCACGCCAGCCCCAATATTTACCAAATCACCTCCAGCGGCATTAAGAATCAGTTTCCTGAAAAACTGCTGCCCTGGTTCGATAAACTCAATGGCTGGCTCTATGGTTATTTCTCGCCGCTGAACCTGTTCACCAAGCGGAAACGTATGCTCATTCGAGGCCGCAGGCCCAATGGCGAACGCAGTAAACGGCTGGTCAATCAAAGCGGCATTGGTTTGGTGCATCTGTCAGATTCAGGCGCTCCCAGCCGTATCGCGGTGCTGCATGCCGACATGAGCGAGACCGAGTTCCTGCCGCCTCGTGAGCACTGACAAGACCGCCTTAACGCTCTGAAGTAGGTGATGGTTCAATGAAAAAGCCCTGCAATGCAGGGCTTTTTGCGGCCAATTGGGCTTACGCCTTTGGCGGAGGTGGCAGGCTCACGGGCGTGGATGAAGCGCCGCTGCCGGGGGCCGGAGTGCGCTTCATTGGCTCTGCCCCGGCAGGGGGCGGCAGGGGCGCGTCCGGCGATGGGATACCAGAGCTCTGGACCTCTGCGGCGATATTCTCTGTGGTGTCTGAAGCCATCTTCTGCGCTGCCTCTACTGCAGCCTTTGGTTCTGACTGTACAGCCAGCTGTGCGGTATCGGTTGTTGCAGTAGACGGCGCTGCCCCTGTTTCAGTTCCTGACGCTTGGGCTTTGATGGCTTCGGTTGTCGGCAGCGGCTCAGAAGCTGCTGGCGCCTTATCGGCTCCGCCCAGCTGCCAAACCGCCAGCCCCAATAAAGTTGCGGCTGCCAGTGCCAGTATCAGCTGTGTGCTTTTCATTATCTTCCCCATCTGCTGTTTCTGTTTGTTGTTTCTATTCGCTCAGGGAAGCTTACGGGCACTGGCACACTTTATCAATGGATATTGTATTCAAAACTTAAAAACGGTCGAAACTCACTTCAACCGGTACCCCTTCCACCGCCAGTGGCAGGGCATCGTCAGGAGTCAGCGTGACCTTGAGCACCGGTTTTTCACCGTCGAACGGGCCAGACAACTGCTTGGGCAGCTTACTTACCAGCTCGGTGGGTTCTTCCACCCGGCCACGGAAACTGTCGCCGTTGGGCAGCCGAATACTGGCTTCCTGCCCCAGGCCTGCGTAGTCGAGGTATTTGGGGTCAAGGTAAGTCACCACCACAGGATTAGCGCGGCCAGAGAGCCACAGCAGCGGCCGCTCCAATGCCAACTGCTCACCCACCTGCACCTGAATATCGGCCACCCGCGCATCGTAAGGCGCACGAATGGTGAGCTGCTCCCGCAACGCTTTAAGACGCGACAGCTCCAGCTCCATCCGTTGACGGCTTTGGGTAACCACCCCTGCCTGGCGGGATTCCTGCTGACGCTGCTGCTCCATAATAAGCTCGGCCCTGGCCTGCTCCAGCGCCATTTTGGCCGATGTGTGCGCCTGCATCACGGCCGCCATGTCGGCGGTCGGCACCACGCCTTTGGCGCGAAACTTCTCAAACTGGGCCAGCAATTCGTCCTGACGCTTCACCCCTTCATCGGCGACGCGGATTTTTTCGCTGAGCTGACTGCTTATCTCGGCGCCAAGGTCACGAAACTGCTGCATCTGCGCCAGTTGCCGCTCCAGCCCCTGAATCTGCGCGTCCAGCGCCGGGTCTTTCAGCACCAGCAGTGGCTGACCTGCACTCACGGCATCGCCACGCTTTTGGTATACCGCGTTGACCATGCCCGCAGCCGGAGAGCGCATCTCCAGCGGCTCGCTGGTAACAATGCCGGGGGCCAGCACAAACAGCCATGGCTTCAACAAAAACCACAGCACCAACAGCACTGGGGTGATCACCAACGCCAGCAGCAAATACCAACGGCCACGATAGCCACCACGCTTGGGCTTGTCGTAATTCACCTTAACGCCGGACTCCTGGGTAGGCGCCTGCGCCTTGTCCGACGGACTGTAACTCACCTTCACTTAAAATCTTCTCCCGCGCTTCATCACCCACCAGGGCGCCATGGAACTCTCCTCATGGGAGCGGCGCACCACTTCGTTGAGAAGCGCAAATGCACATACAAGCCGCATAAACAGGGCATAAAAGGGGTACACGGGCAACCACACGGCCAGCTTCCAATCCTGGGAAGGCCGCTCCGAAATTGCCAGCAACACCAACAAATAGAAAAACACCAAAAAGCCCAGATAGAACACGTAAATCGTCATGGCTATCGAGGTCAAAAACTGCCAGGGATAGGCGAGCATCAGCCCCACCCCGTAGATCACTATCACAAAGGGCATCAGTACATTTTGCAGGAAGCCGTACAGTAATGTGAATAAAAATGTACCTGTGCCCAAGAGTTTAGGGGTAAAAGCAGGCCAATGCTTACGGAAATACAGAAACAACAGGTCGCCGTCCCAGCGCAATCGCTGCAGTACCAGGGTTTTCAGATCCGGCGGCGCGTCTGTGTGGCCAATGGCCAGGGTCGCAAAGGGAATATGCCACTCGGGGTGGCGGGCAAAGTATTGTTTGAAGCGCAGGGTCAAATCCAGGTCTTCCGCGGTATGGGTATCCCAGCCGCCAATCTGGATCAGCAGTTCGCGCCTGAACGCCCCGAACGCACCCGAGACATTGTTAAGCAGATTCCACTGACCAAGACCGGTTTTACCGCCCTGCATCGAAATCAGGTATTCGATGGCCTGCATGCGGGTCCAGAAGCTGTCTTTGACGTTACGCACCCGCAGCGCGCCGCCCACGGCGGGCACGTTGGGGTCTTCAAAATAGGGCACTATGGTCGACACCATGTCGTTATCAAACGAGGTATCGGCATCGGCGTTGAGCACCAGCTCACCTGTGGCAACACTCAGCCCGGCATTGAGGGTTGAAACCCTTCCGCCCCGTTGCCACTTGGGCAGCACTATCACGTTGCGCCCCGGCCGCGACAGCTCCCGGCTGGCCTTCATCGCCACCTGATAGGAGTGGTCGTTTTGCACCGCGCCGTCCACCACGGCGATGATTTCCATCTCGCCGTCATAAATCTGCTCCACAAAGGACTCTATGGTCGAGCGCACCGCCTCGCCTTCGGCGTAACAGGTGATAACGCAGGACACCTTCGGCAAGTAGGACGACACCTTGGGCGGCTGCATATATTGCTGATAATAAAAGCGTAAAATGCCCAGCACCACCATCAGCATCAAGGGCAGTTCATAGCAGAGGATCAGCGGAACCAGATACACCAAAAAGCTGCGGTGGGTGCCCAGCTGATGCCAGACATCCGCCAGAATGTACTCAATGGTATGCAACTCACTCATCAAAGCTGCGGCGCCCCGGCAAGCGCCTGTGCCAGCCACTCATCGATGGCTGGGCCAGTCTCAGCAGGCAGCGACAGCGCCCGCAGACGGACTTCGATGCGGCTGCCTTCCTGCAACTCTTCCATTTCTCTGAGTTTATCGGCCACAACCTGAACGTGGGACACCTCGGTATAAGGCAAAAACAGCAGCAACCCCTGGGCGGTGTAATTGCTGCAGGCATCGGTGACGCGAATAAGCCCCTTGAGCCGCTCCATCATGGCATCCAATCGGGCAAAGCCACGGGTTTCGCCTTCGGCCTTGAGAAAGGCGTCCAGATTCAGCATCTCAATCGACATCAGCGAATGATGGTGACCATGGCGCTGTGCCAGTTGATTCTGCCAGTTAACCAGCCACAGAAACTGGCCCTGACTCATGCGCTCGCCGGGCACCATCTGAAACAGGTTTTGCAGCGCCCCCTGACGCACCAGCGCACGACCGGCGGGGGTCAGGCGGAAGCTGTGAATGTTACGTACCTTGAGCCTGTCGAGTCCGGATGGGGTCGAGCAGTGTAGGCAGTGGGCTTCAACGCTTGCCTCCACAAACAGGTGATCGCAGCTGTTACAGCCCTGATTTTCAATGGGACGATCGTAGTCTACCCCTATGTGCCTGAGCTGAGTCAGACAATTGGGGCAACCCAGATTGCCGCTGCGCAGAAAGTCTTCCTTGGCCCCCACATGGCCGCAGTTGAAACAATGCAGACTGCTGCGATGCTCGATATCGAGACTGCGACAACGGGGGCAAACGTCGATGTAATTCAGGTGGCCCGAGTAGCAGTGCGGGCAATAGCGGGTGCGGTTGTAGAGGCGCTTGGGTTCAATCCAGCCCTTTTGCTTGAGACTGTTAAGCCAGGCAAAGACCTCCTGGCTGTCCATGCCCCAGGCTCTCAGCAGCGGGTAATCGTAGAGCTCGGGCCGTGACGGCACCGCGTGGGGCGCCAGTGCCGAGTCGGTCAGCCACAGCCAGCACAGCAGCTTGAATTCAGGGTCATCGCCATGGGCCAGGCGCATTTGTTCGAGGCGCTGCTCATGCTCGGTGCAGTGTTCTCTGAATTGGGAGTCAAAGACACCGTTGGCCAAAAACGGCGACAGCGCGCTTTCGTGCAGCACAAAAATAAGCGACAGCGCTGTGGCACTGTTGCCACGCAAAAGCCGCAGCGCCGCATCCTGCTCTTCAGCCGGCAACGCCAGCACTATCATGGTGCTGTTGTTGCCCTGACGGCTTGCCTCGTCGGCACAGGAGAGTTCTGAAAACCAGGGGTGCCATGGCTGAGGTTCGCGGGGGCCAATCCAGATAGCATGGCCGTGGGGCAGCTCACTCGGCGCTGATGTGATGGTTGCAATAGACATAGTTGGATACCAAAGAAATGATGTCAGCCGTCAACCGAAATCAAACACCTTGATATTGCGTGGGGAAAATCCATTTCCTAAGCCGGACAACGACGGGAATTAACAGCCAGCCTACACCGTGTAAAATGTTACGTCTAGTTACAATATTAGCACAATGTTCTGTAAGAAAAGGATTTAATGCCTGATTAACAAAAGGGCTTCCCACCCGCCATGGAGTTAGCCAAAGCCCATTCACAACCGGCAACAGCAGTAACATTGTGTAACTGAGCGAAAACAGACGAATATGCTGTCAGGCAAATTCACCGGCAAAACCGTTGCAACCCATATCGATAGCTTCGCCGCTGAGCGGATCGGTAAAGCGCAGCCGCTTGGCCACCAGCTTGAGTGGGCGGTCAAAATTGTCTGCCGATTTGGGCATCAGCTGTGGATAGAAGCGATCGTTTTCCAGCGGCATTCCCAGGCTCTGCATATGTACCCGCAGTTGATGGGTTTTGCCGGTGATGGGGCTGAGTTCGAACAAACCGCGATCGCCCTGATGTTTGAGCAGTGAAATCTCAGAATGGCTATTGGCCTCACCCGCCACCACCCGCATCAAAAACGACGGCTCAGCCTCGGCCATACGGTTTTTCACGGTCCAGTGTTTGGGTAATTCGAGCCCTTCGTCCAGGCTCGCCATCAGCTCGGGGGTCAGTCTGGCAACGGCCTCATAGTCTTTGCGAATACGGCCGCTTAAAAACAGCTCGTGATAACAGTGGCGGGTATCGGGATTCAGGCTCATCAGCATCACCCCGGCGGTCTCGCGGTCGAGCCTGTGGGCAGGGGAGACGGTATCTATGCCGGTGGCAATCCGCAGCCGGTGCACCAAACATTCGTTGACATAATTGCCAGAAGGCGTGACCGGCAGAAAATGCGGCTTGAACACCAGCATCATGTGGTCGTTGCGATAAAGGATCTGTTCCTGAAACGGAATGCGGGTTTCGGCCACCACTTCACGGTAGTAATACACCCGAGCCGTAGCACGGTAAGGGGTTTGCAAATCAATCGGACTGCCATCCTGCCAATGCACCTTGCCGTCCAGAATACGGGCACGCCAAACGTCTGCGCCAATACGGGCAAAATGGCTGCACAGAAACTCGAATACAGTGGAAGCTGTGTGGTCCCTTGGCAGCACCACATAGGAAGGCTGAGCGGCACGGGCGCCACTGGCGTTATCAGTCACGTGAAAAACCCTTTGGGAACGGGGCGCTCAGTGTAATTGCAAAGACAGGGCGGGGCAAACGCCCCGCCCTGACCGGCTTAACCCGCGTGGGATTTGATGAGTTTGAGCACAAAATCCATCGCCTTGTGACAGTCAGGCTGATTGGCAAGTTTGAACTTGTCCTGACTGTACATGGGCAACACCTCCAGCCAACGTTGGCTGACCCAGGCAGCATCTTCCAGGTGTACATCGCTGTAAAGACCAAAGAGGTCGGGATTCACCTGATAAAATTGCTCCAGAGCGGCGCTGATGATTTCGAACTCGCCGTCGATAGGCTCTTTTTCCCAGTTATGACACGGCCGACCCTGCACCTTCCACAACAGGTCTTTCTCCTGATGGGCAGAGAGGATTTCAATCCGCTGACGCCCCTCAACAATGATACTGAGGGAATCGTCCTCTAACTGGTTAAAGTCTATGATCTCGCATTGTGTCGCTTCAGGGTAGCAAGGTGGATGACCATTGGCCTTGTGCATTGCGAAGGCCAGCGGGTAATAACCCTTGTATACCTCGGCAACCATACGCAAATAGCGCGGCTCAACAATCCTCAACTCAAGCCGTCCATCTGGCAACAGTAGGGCGTCGTGGATCAGTAACGCCATTTCCTGTGATTGCATGGTAACCTCCTGCAACAATCTGCGGAGTAGAACTCACGAACTGATCAAATTTTAGCAGGTTCGCAGCACACAAACCCCATGAACAAAAATTAATCAGTCTCAAGCATTAGACCAGCAAACAGAATACTTTGTTTCATTCTGAGAAAGGTTCGAGTATTAGCTCTCCACCGTGCAGCGCCTCGTTAAACTCATCCGCCAGTCGCTCGCTCATGGCCACCGCCGTATGCCAAAACCGCTGACGGCTCTCGGTGTCCAGGGTCTTGAAATCGTCACGGTCGGGAATTTTCCCGTAGGGCAACGAGGCCACATACTCGGCCGATGGCACCAGCAAGAGTGCATTGTGGTAGTTGGCGGCGGCCTGTCGCCATGGCAGGGATTTATCAAACCAGCCCGGCTTCACCTGAGGGAAGAAGTGCGGATACAGGGTCAGTCCCTGATGCTGCTCAAGTTCAAAATCAAAGTGATAGTCGGTAATCCCACCATCATAAAAGTGTCCTTGCCCCGCCCCGGCAATCGCTTTTACCGGCGCCAGCAGCAGCGGGATGGACCCGGTAGCCTGCAGCACAGCATTGAGGTTTTGTTCCGACAACAAACACTGCCTGGTAGGCAAATCCTCGAGTAAACGAAAGTGCGATTCATTGTCTTTTTGAGAAAACACCAAGCGCTCAAAATGCCAGCCGAGGCTGCGGCGACTGAGCGCGTTGGTGGCGGCTGTCAGTGATAATCCCAGCGCCAGGGGCAATTTTCCATTAACCCGGTTTAAGTGTTTGCCGCGGCAAACCACGAAATGTGAGCGAATAACCGGGTTTTGCAGCAGCTCCCCGGCGCCAGTGTCACCTAAAATGGCCTGCACTATGCCACTGACCTGCCGACTGACTTCGTCACGGCTGGGTTTTACATCGTAGCGCTGGCCGATATAAAAGGCTTCCAGGCGGGCGTAGGCTTGCAATCTGTCTTGCTGGGCGAGGCAGGCGAGCCGCCAGGCCCCCGATGAAGCGCCCAGGGTATACAGCGGCGTCTGGCGCTCTTTGAAAAACTCACTGAAAAGATACTTGTCCAGCCCGGCAATGCCAATCCACTTGGGGCCGCCCGAAGCCGCCAGCAGGCGCGAAAAAAGCTCAGGCTTAAGCCCTTGTTCACGAATGGTTTTCATGGCGGTTTTGCCCGCCAGCAATCTCAGTGCCTTCAACGCCTGTCCTTGAATCTCATCCCCGGGAAGTGAAGCACCTTACACCATTTACGTCTGCCACCAAAATTTGCGGCCCGGTTTTGAAAGTCGCTGCCTTTGCCTGGATGCAGGCGCTATAATTGCGCCACTTTTTACGCTGTAACTTCAGCTGAATATCCAACTGCATCAACCCGGGCGCTATGCCCATGCCGGAGCTTTAAATGATTGTAGATAAACTGGAAAACCGCCACAGATACACAAACCTGCATCCGCGCATCACGGCCGCGCTGGAGTTTCTCGCCAGTACAGATCTGGCCGCGCTGCCAAAAGGGCGTCACACCATCGACGGCGATAAACTGTTTGCCATCGTTAACGACTACCTCACCCAGCCCGCCGGCACCGAACCCTTTGAAACCCACAGACGCTATGCCGACGTGCAATTTGTGGTCAGTGGTGAAGAAGCCTTTGGTTACCTGCCGCTGGAGCAGCAACAGCCGCTGGCTGCCTACAACGAAGCCCATGATTTTGTTGAATATGATTATGAGCAAAACCGAGAGGCCGCCTGCTTTATCCCACTGAAGGCCAATATGTTCGCCATTTTCATGCCGGAAGACATGCATATGCCGGGTACCGGTGAGCTGCCAGTGGCGGTACGCAAAGTGGTATGCAAGGTGCTCTTGTGATTTAACCGCATGATATTCCAATGCAATAAATACGAGCCTTTACTCAAACTGCAATAAAATCGTCGTCATTTTGTCATCTTGTCTCGCCAGACTCTTGGGCGTTTTAACCTCACCCTCATGGATAAAGAGACAGCTGATAATGAAACATAAAAGCCTGCTGGCAGTCGCCATCGCCACCGCCCTGATGAGTGGCTGCAACGATGACAAAACCGTTGAAGTAATTAAGGAAGTCGAGGTCATTAAAGAAGTGGCGCCCGAGGAAGTGACCTCGGTGAAAAACGTCATTCTGATGATTGGCGACGGCATGGGTGCTCAGCAGGTAGGTCTGCTGGAAGAATACGCCCGCCGCGCCCCCGCCTCTACCTACAACGCCAAGGGCAACCAAACCGCACTCAAGCGCCTGGGCGACGCCGGACAAATGGGTCTGTCACTCAACGGTCCTGACGGTAGCCTGGTGGTTGACTCCGCCTGTTCTGCCAGCCAGCTTGCCACCGGCAAGCCTGCAGGTTCAGAAATGATTGGCCTGGATGCTCAGGGTTATGTAGTTGAAACCATTCTTGAAATGGCAAAAGCCAAGGGCAAGGCCACAGGCCTGGTATCCGATACCCGCCTGACCCACGCCACCCCGGCAGCCTTCGCGGCTCACCAACCACACCGCAGCTATGAGTCAGCCATCGCCGCTGAAATGGTCGACAAGTCCGTGGTCGACGTGATGCTCTCAGGCGGTGCCCGCGAGTTTATCCCACAGGATGCCAGCAGCAACGACGCCGTGAAGGCAGAACTTGCAGCCCTGGGCGCTGCTGCTTCGGTGGTGAAAAAGTCCAAGCGTAAGGACGACCGCAACCTGCTTAAAGAGGCCAAGGAAAGCAAAGGTTATCAGCTGGCATTTGACCGTGAGCAACTGGCCGCCGCCGATGGTGACAAGCTGCTGGGTCTGTTTGCCAACTCAGGCATGATGGACGCCATCGCCTACAAGGCCTGCCAGCAAGCCGGTGATTGCAAAGAGCCATCATTGCGCGACATGACATTGAAAGCGCTGGATATCCTCTCCAAAGATCCCGATGGTTTCTTCCTGATGATCGAAGGCGGCCAGATTGACTGGGCCGGCCACGTGAACGACGCCGGTTGGATGCTCAACGAACTGCTGCGCTTCGATGAAGCCGTGGACGCCGTGTACGAGTGGGCCAAAGAGCGCGACGATACCCTGGTGCTGGTGACCGCCGACCACGAAACCGGCAGCTTCGGCCTGAGCTACAGCCGCAAAGACCTGCCGGAAGCCCAGAGCCTGCCAGGCGACGGCATGCAGGGCGCTGACTACCAGCCCAACTTCAACTTCGGCAGCCTCGATAAACTCGACAAGCTGTACGCCCAGAGCGGCACCTTCTACAACATGATGGACAGCGTGAGCGCTGATTGGGCCTTCGACGGTACCACTGGCGATCAGTGGGCTGCTGCCATTAACCAGTACAGCCAGTTCAAGGTGACCCCAGAGCAGGCCGCCCCGGTTGCCCTGCGCGAACCCAACGAGTACTGGGTAGATGGCCACAGCTACCTGTCTGCCACCGTATTCCCTAAAGTGAACGACTTCAAAGAGTTCTACGTTTACGCCGATGAAGTGCATGCCAACCTGATTGGCCGTGCACTGGCGGCCGACCAAAACGTGGTTTGGGGCACAGGTACGCACACTGCCGCGCCGGTTCCCGTGTACGCCTTTGGCCCATACGGTGTGACCAAGCAATTCTCGACCATGCAGCATCACACTGAAATTGGTCAGAAAATGATTAAAGCCCTGATTGGCGAGTAAGCCGTCAGATGCAAAAAAGCCGCCTTGGGGCGGCTTTTTTATTGCTGCAGGATTAGTTTTTCAGCTTGCAGCTGAATGGCTCGCTGCCATAGCCCCAGGTCACAGTGGCTTCTCCCTGATGTTCCCAGAAGCTTTCGTTCCCGCCCTGGTATTTGGCACCGCTGGCACTGCGCTCACTGTACATCAGTGACACGCTGTCGCCCCGCTCGGCAATCAGGGTGCGCGGTTCGGTATCAAAAAAGCTCACCACCAATTCTCCGTTTGTGCCGCAATCCCAAAAGAAGGGACCTCGTTCGGCAAGCAAGCGATAGCGAGCCTGCAACTCGGCGATGCGCAGCAGATAATTGTCCTTCACGCAGCTTTTCAGGTCGCTGCTTTTCCAGCACTCGTTACGGCCCTTTATCCAGCCACGCTGCTCGGCTTTCAGCATGGGAGGATGCTCGTTGTGCGCCTTCTCACGGGCGCCGCTGTACACCTTGGCAAGCTGTCGGTCCAATGCCGCAAGCTCAGCATCCTCGCAAATAAGACGCTCTGCCACAGCCGGGTTTTGCCCCAGCTTATTGCAGTCGAATGATGGCCCCTCGGCGGCAATAAGGGGCTGGCTTGCCAATGCCAGTGCGAATATCCATTTGAACTTCATCGTTTTCTCCTTTCAAGCGCCTGAGCACTGAGTTTGCCCGGGGGCGCTGAGCTGCTATGCTGCGCTAATTCCATTGTTCGAGGCTAAGCTCCAGTATGTCGCGCCCCACCAGGGTTTCCAGTCCCACAACTCGGTCCTGTGAATTCAAAGCCTTGCTGCTGAATCTATTTGTGTGCCCCGGCAGTGGCCATCTGTATCTGAATAAAAAGCGCCTGGGGTGGGCTATTTTGATTGTCACGGCCATCAGTTTGTCATTGATGCTGGCCGATATTCTGTCAGTCTCAAGACAAATGGCCGATGAGCTGCTGGCGGGCAGTCTGCCAATGGATATCACCGGGCTGATGGCCGAATTTCATACCCGCACCCTGAGCATGGAGAGCGCCCAACAGGGGCTATATCTGCTGGCTGCGGCCTGGCTGTTTGGCATTGCCGACAGCTTGAGACTCTTGTGGATTAGCCGCGCCGGCTCGCGCTGAACGCCTCAATCAAGCCAAAATAGCAGGGAACCAGCACATCTGCCATAGAGGCAAAAGGTGGCAATTCTGCAGGGCAATACAAAGCGGACGGGCTGCCTGCCCGCTGGGCGGTTTGCAAATCAAACAGATAATCCCCCACATACAAAAGCCGCGCAGGCTCAAGCTGCCAGCGGCTGGCTATCTGGAGTAGTCCGCCCGGATCAGGCTTTGGCGGCGCATCTTCACGGGTCAAAAGCACATCGACTTCAAGCCCGAGTCGGCTCAGGGTATGGCTGGCGGCTTCGCGCATATTGCGGGTCAGCACGGCTATGGGCAGGCCTTCAGCATGGAGCCAGTTCAGCAGCTCAGCCGCACCATCAATCCAACTGGCATTGGCAGCCGCTTCCAGCTCGAAATGATGCACAATATCCAGCGCTCGGGCCTGCTCAGACGCGGGCAGACTTTGCACATGGGCCAGAATATCGGCGCCGGAAGCAAGCCTGAGCGCCGCGCGCATCGCGGGAAAATCGGGATTGGAATGGGCCAGGGTGCCATCCAAATCGAACACCACGGCATCGATGCTACTCAGCTGCAAGGGCCGCTGAAACTGCGGTGAAGCCGCGCGGGTATTGCCAGGGGTCATTGGCGGGGCTCTCCTGTTACAGCATCTGCCCCTGTCACAGCCTCGCCCTCTGCTTGAGTGCGCGCCTGAGCACGGGCCGCCTTTGCCGCCAGATACTTCGGCAGTAATTGCAGTGCCGCCACGGCGGCGACAATCAGCACTATGCCGCCCAAACTCAGCGCCGTAAGGCTATCTGAGACAAACACCCCTGGCCACCAGTTCAGCGCCACGACTATGGCGGTAAGGGTAAAGCTCACCACCGGCGTCAATGCCAGCATGGCGCTCACCTGGGCCGTGGGCCAATACTTCATGGACTGACCAAAGCAGCCATATGCCACCAGGGTATTGATGGCGCAGAAAATGGCCACCAGCCAAGCGCCCTGATCCATAGAGGCAAAGGCTGAGAAATCGCATAGCGGCGCCATCACCAGAATCCCGGCACCATAAATAAACAGCAGCACATTGGCGGGCGACAGCTTGGGGATCAGCGCCTTTTGCAGCAGCGCATAACTGGTCCAGGCCAAAGCCGATGCCTGCACAATCAGCAGGCCTAGCAGCAACTCTCCGGCGCCGCCATCGAAACTGAGTCTGGGGGCAAAAAAGCAGTACATGCCCAGCGCCAGCAAGGCAAAACAGGCCAATTGCACCGCCTTAAGCCGCTCGGCAAAAAACAGCACCCCGCCAAAGGCAAGGAAAAAGGGCGCGGTTTGGAAACTGAGCTGCGCCACACCGGGCGCCAGATAATCGAGGGAATAGACAAAGGAGACGTAGTTGAACATCAGCAGCAGCGAGGCCGCGAGCAGCATAGTCCAGTCGCGGCGATTCAGGGCTGCAAACTGACGCAAACGGCCACCAAGCCACTGCACAGCAACACTCACCAGCAGGGCCACCAAGAAGCGAAACCAGGTCAGAGTGACTGGGTCGATAAAGGCTGCCGACAGTTTTAAAGCAATGGGCAACATGCCCCAGAACAGCACGGCAACAGCGACATAAATCAGGCCCGTGCGCAGCGATACGGCGTCCACTTCATTCCCCCAAGGCATCAAAGCAAACATGATGCAGTAAGGCATGCAGCAACGCCAGCGCTAATCGTTGGCGTTAATCTTCTGTCTGCCCCTGCCAACGCCAGCGCAGCGTCGGTAGCGCGGTCAGGTCCAGGCTGTCGGCAAAGCCAGCAGCGGCCAGTGCCCTGGGAGGCTCGGCGGTGTTTTCCAGGGTAGCCATAAGGATTTCCTGAGCTTCTTTTTCGCCATGCACCAACACCAGTGGCGGTCTGTGCTCAAAGTGCTGATACCAGCGGATCAGCTCTGCCTGATCCGCATGGGCCGACAGGCCACCCACTGTATGGATCCGTGCCCTGACATCGATTGACTGGCCATTGATGGTAAGACTGTCGACACCATCCACCAGCGCCCTGCCCGGCGTGCCTTCGGCCTGATAGCCACAGATGATGATGTCGCACTCGGGTCTGAACAGGTTGTGCTCCAGATGACAGCGAATGCGGCCACCATTGCACATGCCGCTGCCGGCAATGATGATAAGTCCCTGATGTATCTCATTGAGTGCCATCGAGTCTTCGGTGTTTTGGATAAACTCCACATCGGAAAGCAGCGGATGTTTGCCGGGGTGTTGGCGCACAAAGCGTTTAAAGTCTTCATCCATCAGCGGATAGTGGCGGATGTAAACCTTGGTGGCCTCAATCGCCATCGGGCTGTCCAGACAGATGGTCCAGCGGGACAAATCCCAGTCTTTGGCATACAGGTGGAACAGGTACAACAGCTCCTGCGCCCGTCCCACCGAAAAGGCAGGGATCAGAATATTACCGCTGCTGCCGCTGATGGCGCGGGCGAAAATGACTTTAAGCTCGGCAAGGGTGGCTTCCCAGCTACGGTGCTGACGGTTGCCATAGGTCGACTCCATCAGCACCAAATCGGCACTGTCGACCATAACCGGGTCTTGCAAAATCGGCATGCCGGCACGGCCAAGGTCGCCGGAGAACACCAGCTTTTTGCGGTGCCTTCCATCATCCAGCTCAAACTCCAGCAGCGCCGAGCCGAGAATATGGCCTGCATCGCTGAGGGTCACGGTTACACCGGGGATGGGGTCGAGTCGCAGCCCATAGTCGATGGGAATAAACCGGCTGATGGCATGGTCGACATCTTTTTCATCGAACAATACCTCAAGCGGCTCAAGGCCCTTTTTAAGACGCTTTTTGTTTTGTCGCTCTGTGTCTTTGGCCTGCAACATGGCGGCATCCTTAAGCAGAATGGCGCACAGTTCGTGGGTAGCGCTGTGGGTGAAAATCGGGCCGCTGAAGCCCTGTTTGACCAAGAGTGGCAGCCTGCCTGAGTGGTCGATATGCGCGTGGGAGAGGACAACCGCGTCTATGCAGGCGGGGTCAAAGGGAAAGGGTTCACGATTACGGGCTTCCTGCTCTTTACGGCCCTGGATCAGACCACAGTCAATCAGCAGCCGTTTACCATTAAGTTCAAGCAAATGGCACGAGCCGGTTACTTCTTCAGTGGCGCCGTAAAACGTCAGTGTCATCCCCATGATTCAGCCTCCTGCAACCTCGTTGGAATACCAAAGCAGAGTGCCGGAAAAACCTTTTAAACTCAAAAAGGTTTACCCAAATCTGTGTGATTCATACGCTTTTGTCAGTCCCTTGCCGTACGGCCAGCTCAGATATTACTGCCATCGAGCAGCGCCAGCGCTTCTTTCACCGGCAATGGGCGGTAGAAGAAAAAGCCCTGCACGTAATCCACCTGCATCGACTTCAGCAATGCCAACTGGGCTTCTGTTTCAACCCCTTCAATAATCAGCTGTTTATTAAGGTCGCGCCCTATACGCAATATACCCTGTAACACGGCAATGGCCTCGTCGCTGTCGGTGAGGTGGGAGATAAAAGCCCGGTCGATTTTAATTACCTGAATAGGCAACCGCAGCAGATAGCCAAGGGATGAGAAGCCGGCGCCAAAGTCATCCAGACAAATCACAAAGCCGCTTTCATGCAGTCGATGCAGCTCGCCAATGGCGCGATCTGAATGCACCAGCGCATTTTCGGTGACCTCCAGCTCCACCCGATTGAAGGCCACACCTGCTTTGATAAATTCTGCTTTGAGATCATCAACAAAGGTTTCGTGGTGCAGCGAGTTGGCCGAAATATTGATGGAAATCGGCACCCTCAGCTCGGGATGCTCATTGATAAGTTCACAGGCGGCGCGGGCGACATAGAGGTCGACCATGTAGTAAAGCCCGGATTTATCCACTGCGGGAATGAAGGCCCCGGGGGGGATGTTGCCTTTTTCAGGGTGCTGCCAGCGGATAAGCGCCTCATAGCCCATCACATTGCCATGGTTAATATCCACCTTGGGCTGCAACACCAGATACAGCTCGCGATTATCCAGCGCTATACGCAGGTCGCTGAGCACAGTCATGCTGTCGCGGGACGCCTGCTCATAACGTTTATCAAAGGTTTCGCCCGAGCCACGCCTGTGCTCTTTGGCGACCTTGAGCGCCGACTCGGCATGGCGCAGCATCCGCTCTATATCTATGTCGTCACCCTGCTCCAGCACTGAGCTGCCCACGGTCAGCCCCAGCCGAATCGATTGTTCGTCTATCATCAGCGGTTTGGCGCAGCGCACCGCCAGCTCGTGGGCGGTCAGTCGCCCTTCGGGCAGCAGCACCGCAAACACGTCGGCATGCAGGCGCGCTATCATGGCGCGGTTGGCAAATTCCTTACGCAGCACCCGCGCCATTTTACCGAGAATGTTATTGCCGAACTCATAGCCCAGCGACTCGATAATCTGATGAAAATAATCAATATCCAGCATATAGAGGCTGGCGGCTCCGCGGCTGCCTCGCTTAAGGAACCCGGCGCCATATTCCACCATGCCTGCGCGGTTGTAGAGGCCGGTGAGTTCATCAAAAAATGCCGCTTTATTGAGGTGGGAGAAAAACTTGGCGTTCTCCAGCCCCAGCGCCACATTGAGGCAAAATACCTGCAGCAGCTCCTGATCCACCTGGGTCAGCCCACTGGCATTTTCGGCCACTATCACCCCCTGCCAGCCAGATGGAGTCGACAGATACAGGCAGCTGCAACTGGGTAAAAAGACGTGCTGATTGGCGCTTAGAGTCCGCTGTACCAGTTGACGCTGTTCCAGCTCAGGGTCGAGCTCATCCAGGCTCTTGCCGTAAAAATCACGGAACTTGTCGCTGGCGGCCACCACCAAAAACTCCTGATTGCCCGACTCAATGGAAAAGGGGCCATTCAGCGGCCGCTGGGACACACAAAACAGGCTGTCGGCCTTGATATTGAACAGAGCATCGATTTGGTCCAGCACACCACTGGCAAATTCATGAATAGAGCGCTCCTGAAACAAATTGGCGGCAGCGTTAATGACCGATCTGAGTCCCTGACGGCTGCGCTCCAACGCATCCATCTGCCTGAAACAGCGCAGGCCAGTGGCCACCACGGTAAACAGCTTATTGCGGGTCAGCTCGCTCTTGGTTTTGTAGGAGTTGATTTCGTATTTGAGGATGACTTCCTCTTCGGGGGTGTAACCGGGCTGACCGGTTCTGAGCACGATTTGCAGCAAATGATTGCCAAGCTCATTGCGGATGCGGTCCACCAGCATGAGTCCGGCTTCGTCGGTTTCCATCACCACATCCAGCAGCACCAGCGCCATCTCGGGATGGTTCTTAACCAAATCAAAGCCTTCTTTGGCACTGAAGGCGGAGACAAACTCAAGCGGCCGGCCAAAAATCCGCACATGCTTCAGCGCCAGACGGGTCACATCATGGATGGCGGGCTCATCATCAATGATGCCGATAATCCAGGCAGGCTGGGGCGCCACTGCCGGTACTGTCTGTTCATCGCGCTTGCGATTGGCAAATAGCTTACCCAAGGTGAGTCTCCCGGGATAAAGGCAATCTGAATGGCGCTGTCATGCAAGCTCCTGTATTGAGGGCATGCATCAAGTGTAGCAGCAATATAACAAGGTAAAGTGGCACCCCAAGGGAAGGTGCCAATTTCATCCGGCTGAGACTTATTTCTGCCTTGGTAACCCAAGACTGATGATGGCGGTCAGCAGCAACATGGCGGCGCTGACCCACAAACAGGCAGCCAGTCCCCAACTTTGGAACAGGGCACCAGAGAGCAGGGTGCCAAACAGCCGGCCAGCGGCATTGGCCATATAGTAGAAGCCCACATCCAGTGACACCCCATCCTCATCGGCGTAATGCACTATCAAAAAGCTGTGCAGCGATGAGTTAACGGCAAACAGAGCGCCAAACAACAGCAGCCCGGCCAGGAGCCAGTAGAGCCCCCAATCCAGCCCCAAAGCGATAATGGCCGGAGTAAACATCAGCAGGCTAACCCAAAGCACGGCCTCAAAACCGCCCGGCGTCCGCCCGGCCCTGCGGGTAATGAGTGGCGCCGAGGTTTGCACCAAGCCATAACCAATAATCCAGGCCGCGAGGAAACTGCCCACCTGCCAGTGGTCCCAGCCAAACTGCACCGCCAGATACACAGGCAAGGCCACCACAAACCACACATCCCGCGCGGCAAACAAAAACAGTCTCGCAGCAGACAAGATATTGATATTGCGGCTTTTAGAGAAAATATCTTTGAACTTGGGTTTGTTCTTGGCCTTGCCGAGTTCCCGTTTGAGCCCTGCAAGACTATCCAGCCAAATCAGTGCCAGCAGCATGAGCAAAATCGCCACCGCGCCCGCAAAGCCAAGCAGCGACAGGAGTGCGCCGCCCAAAAAGAAACCCACGCCCTTGAGGGCGTTTTTAGAACCTGTGAGCAGGGCGATATATTTAAACAGCTTTTCGTCCTGCCCCTCTTTGGGCACCAGAGTCTTGATGGCGCTTTTCGCACTCATCTTATTGAGATCTTTGGCAATACCAGACAATGCCTGCGCCGCCATCACCCAGGGCACGGTAAGCCAGGCCGCCGGTGCCAGCAGCATACCCAGCGCCAGAATTTGCAGCCCCATCCCCAGATTCATGGTGCGGTTAAGACCAATACGGGCACCTAGCCAACCGCCAACAAGATTGGTCACCACCCCAAAAAACTCGTAAAACAGGAACAACATGGCGATCGCCAGCGGCGCATAGCCAAGCTGATGGAAGTAGAGCACCACCAGCATCCGCAGCGCGCCATCGGTAAGGGTAAAAGCCCAGTAGTTGGCGGTCACCAACAGGTATTGGCGCTGCTCAGGCGTCAGCGTATTGCCCCTCGCAAACATTAGATTTACGCCTTATCCATCCGGCCAACCATCAGCGCCAGTTCGGCCACCCGGTTGGCATAGCCCCATTCGTTGTCGTACCAGCAGTAAAGCTTCACCTGGGTGCCGTTGACCACCATGGTCGACAGGGCATCCACCACACTGGAGCGCGGGTCGGTGCGATAATCAATCGACACCAGCGGCCGCTCTTCAAAGCCAAGAATGCCCTTAAGCTCGCCGTCGGCGGCAGCTTTCAGCAAGGCATTCACCTCAACCTCGGTGGTGGGGCGCTCTACTTCGAATACACAGTCGGTAAGCGAGGCATTGGCCAGCGGCACCCGTACCGCATGGCCGTTGAGACGACCTTTCAGCTCAGGGAAAATATGAGTGATGGCGGTGGCACTGCCTGTGGTGGTGGGAATAAGGCTCATGCCGCAGGCGCGGGCACGGCGCAAATCCTTGTGGGGCGCATCCAGAATTGTCTGGGTGTTGGTGATATCGTGGATGGTGGTCATGGAGCCGTGTTTGATGCCAAGGCTTTCGTGGATCACCTTGACCACAGGCGCCAGACAGTTGGTGGTGCAGGAGGCGGCCGTCACAATCGGATGCTCATCGGGGCGATAAAGTTGATGGTTTATGCCCATCACCACGTTAAGGATGCCCTCTTCTTTTACCGGCGCTGTTACCACTACACGCTTCACGCCCTGGGCAAGATACGCCTCCAGCACCGCCTTGGTTTTCATCTTGCCGGACGCTTCAATCACCAGATCGCAGCCGGACCAGTCGGTCTCATCGATACCCTTATTCATGCTGGTAGAGATGCGAGCGTCACCAATCAGGATATTGCAGCCATCGCTGGCAACCGGATGCGCCCAGCGGCCGTGCACTGAGTCGAACTCGAGCAGGTGCGCCAGCGCCGTGGCATCCCCCGCCGGGTCGTTGATATGCACAAACTCAATATCGTCATTGCCCCAGGCTGCGCGCAGTGTCAGTCTGCCCATGCGGCCAAAGCCGTTGATACCAACCTTAATCTTGCCCATCTTGTCCTCTCAAGCCTGCCTTGGCAGGTCCATTCTTGTGCCTGTCATCACAGGCAATCAGCAGCAGCGCCCCGGGCGACAGCCCATGGCAGATAATCGTTGTTTCTCTTCATGCAGCCAGTCCGGGCCCTTATCGGCAAGGTATGCAAGCTGGCCTGCACACCAGTCGGGCAGCGTTTCTGCCTGACGGTAATAGACCCACTGGCCCTGACGTCTGTCCTGCAGCAGGCCTGCGTCTTTCAGTAGCCGCAGATGGCGGGAGATTTTGGGCTGACTCAGCCCCAGCGCCTCGGTCAGCTCACACACGCACAGCTCAGTTTCACCCACAATCAGCATCAATATTCTCAGCCTGGTGTCATCGGCCAGCGCCTTGAAGAAGCTCACTACGTCCATTGCGGTATCCCACTTTTTATATATGAAAAAAAGCATATACGAAAAAACATATATATCAAGTTCGGCTGCTGCCTTCGCAGTATCCAAGCGGCGGCTTTCAGGGTAAAATGGCGCCACTTTTTTCGGGCCGCCCAAAGCAGGTTGGCCGGGATAGTCCAAAGCCAGTTGCTCGTTGCGTCAGAACGCCTCGATGAACGTGAAAAAACCAAGTCGGACACGACCGCGCTTTTCTCACCCGCCTGCTGTGCTAAGTCTAACTATCCCATTGAAATAAATTAAAAAGTGCCTGAGCACTCAAAACATCTTAACCCTACACACTACGAAGCTTTGAGGAATACTCGTCATGAGTCTTGCTGATTCCGTACTTGCCGTGAACAACGACTTGCCTATCCGTACCGACAAACCCGTGCACAGCGGCAAGGTACGCAGCGTTTACTGGCTGACCGAGGCCGACAGCGCCCGCCTTATCCGCGAACGCGGCTACGATGTCCCTGCCGACACCCCGCTGGCCATCATGGTGATCTCTGACCGTATCTCCGCCTTCGATTGCATCTTCCACGGCGAAGGCGATCTGCGTGGTATTCCCGGCAAGGGCGCCGCCCTCAATGCCATTTCCAACCACTGGTTTGGTCTGTTCAAAGAAAACGGCCTGGCCGACAGCCATATTCTGGATATTCCGCATCCATTTGTGTGGATTGTGCAAAAAGCCCGCCCCATCAAGGTCGAAGCCATCATTCGCCAGTACATCACCGGCTCCATGTGGCGCGCCTACCAAAAGGGTGAGCGGGTATTCTGCGGTATCACACTGCCGGAAGGTCTGCAGAAAGATCAAAAACTGCCTGAGCTGCTGATCACCCCGTCCACAAAGGGCATTCTGACCGGTATCCCCGGCGTGCCAGAGCAGGATGATGTGAACATCAGCCGCGCCGATATCGAAGCCAATTTCGAAGCCTTTGGCTTTGAAAAGAAAGAGGATATCGACCTCTATGAAAAGCTGCTCAAAGAAGGCTTTGGGGTGATTTCCGAAGCTCTGGCGAAGCTGGATCAGGTGTTCGTGGATACCAAGTTTGAATTTGGTTACGTTACCGACAGCAAAGGTAAATCCAAACTGATTTACATGGACGAAGTGGGCACCCCGGATTCCTCCCGTATTTGGGACGGCGCCGCCTACCGCGACGGCAAGATTGTGGAAAACTCCAAAGAAGGTTTCCGTCAGTTTCTGCTGAATCACTTCCCTGACCCGGACATCCTGCTCAACAAAGACCGGATGCCTGAGCGTGAAGCCCTGGCCCGCGACAACGCCCTGCCGCTGGACGCCATGATGAACGTTTCGCGCACCTACACCGGCATCGCCGAGAAGGTGACAGGCCGTAAGATTGAACTGTCCGATAACCCGAAGGTAGAAATCATCGCCATCCTCAAAGAGCAATACGCTCTGGTGGACTGATAGCTGGCAAACAGCGCCTCGGCGCACTCAGCCCGCTGCAAACAAAAACCCCGGCCCAAACCGGGGTTTTTATTTACTGTTGCGGCAGAGCTAAACGCCACCACGCACTTATCCGCCAGTCTTTGCCGTTAGTACCGCTAGTCTTTTGCGTTAGTCCTTTGTGTTAGCGGCTTTGCTGCGTAATTTGCGCGGCCCACTCTGCCGACCAGGCACGCAGCGGATCCAAGGTTGCCATCAGGCTGACACCAAGCTCGGTCAGCGCGTAACCTTCCACCGTTGTTTGCAGTAAACGGGCCTCGGTCAGCTGTTTAATCCGGCTATTGAGCACAGACGGCGACATTGCATCACAGCGCTCCTGCAGGGCACGAAAACTCAGCGGCCCGGCGCCCAACTCCCACAAAATCCGCATATTCCACTTACGACCCAACAGGTCAAACACCGCCATGATGGCGACACCGGACTGCGAGCCCCTGACGGGTTCAAATGGCAATGGGGTTTTCATTTCTCTTGCGCTTCCAATTTAGTAGCAGTAGCATTTCGCTACGAATTACGTAGCAATCTAGTACAGCCCTCAACAAAAAGCGAGAAGATCATGTTTCTGATTGATATGCACTTTGCCGACAGCAGCAAGATAACCCCCGAACTCACCCAGGCCCACAGGGACTATCTGACCAAAGAGTATGAAAACGGCAAGCTGCTGTTTGGTGGCCGTAAAAATCCCCGCACGGGCGGCATTATTATCTCCCGCCATGACAGTGAGGCTGAGCTTAGAGCTGTGCTTGAGGCCGACCCCTTTATCCAAAGTGGCGCGGTCAGCTTCAGTCTCACCGAGTTTGTGCCCGTGATGGCCTCAGCGCAATATGCTCAGCTGCTGCCGCAAAGCTGAGGGTTCAGTGGCTGCCAACCCAAATAAAAAAGGCACCCCGGGGTGCCTTTTTCACACTGCATACATCAGAGATTACGGTAGGTGAAGCTCAGCTCATCGGCACGGTTGGCCTGACCTTCCGAGAATTCATACATGCATGAATCGTCGGTGTAATCCATAAAGTTGGTGATGGGGTCCAGGCCGGGATAACGCTTGCCGGAGCAGGAGTCACGGTTTACCGGGCAGCCATAGGCAGGGCTGCGCTCGGCCGGGGTGTCGGCCACGTAGTCACCATTACCGCTGCAACCACCCTGGAAGGTGTGGTACAGACCCAGCCAGTGGCCCACTTCGTGGGTGCCGGTATCACCTTCGTTATAAGGTGCGGCGCTGCCGCCCGGCAGACTGGAGTAGAGCACCACCACGCCGTCATTAACAGGATCAGACGCATAGCTGCTTGGGAAGGTTGCCCAGCCCAGCAGGCCACCGCCCATGTTGTTGGTGTAGAAGTTCAGATCGGCGGCATCGCCCTGACGCAGCGCCGACTTCATGTCCTTCTCGGCAGTGGAACCATGGGTCGCGGTATACCAGTTGTTATTGGCGGTATAGTCGGTCGACACCAAACGGAAGGTGAAGGGCGTGCTGGCGTAGGCGTTGTTGAGCACGTTGATCTGGGCGTTGATTTCGCCCGTCGACAGATTGCCGTTGCCACTGCTGTCGGTAATAACGTGCATATACACATCCACCACCACGCTGCCATTGGGTCGTGGCTGGTAGCTGGTGCCACCGCCGGGCTTGCCTTTGGCCATTCTCAGGGTTTGGAAATGCTTTTCACGCAGCTCAGCTTCCTGAGCGGTTGGGTGCTTGGTGCCGCAGCGCAGGAAGGATGCGTTGCTGTTGGCATGTTCCAGCGCGTTGTCATTTTTGGCGCTGCCGGTCATGGAAACCGACGCCAGGCCGAGGGCCAGTACCAGGGTAGAGGTCTTTGCAATCAAGCTCACAATGGGCTCCTTGTCATTATATTGGTTTAATCAGTCCATGGTTAAACGGGCTAAATTGCCGCCCCTGCAACCATGGTGACGGAGACACCAAAATCGCAGCCGTTGTTGGCATAAGCTGCATGATGTAGAGCATAAAGTAGCCAATTACACCTTGTTAATCAAATGTTATAGCCAAGTATTTTAGCTCTCGGCGTACCGAAGCCGTGCCAGTCGCCACGTGTAGGAAATGCCCTGTCTATACTCATCAAAGAATAGGGAGAAATCTTATGCCTGAGCGCCTGCCCGTATTTTCCTGGATGCTGGAACACTTTGCCTGGATTGGCTTTACCCTGCTGCTGATGATTATCCACGCCCTGCGAAGCCCCAACTGCCGCAGAGAACTGCTGTCTTCCTTTTGGCTGGCGGTGGGCGTGCTTGTGCTGGCGCTGATGGTGCAATACGAAGGGGGTTGGCTGAAGCTGCCGCTGCCGCCACGCTGGCTGTCTGAGCTGGTGAGTTTGCTGTGGGGGCTGGTGCTTATCCGCATTTGGGGCACCCTATTATTCAGGCTGTTACTGCCGGCGATGAAGTTCTCGGTGCCGCAAATTGTGGCCGATATAGTGGTGACCCTGGCCTACGTCGGCTGGGGCCTGTACCGGCTTTATGCCTCGGGCTTATCCCTGGGTGAAATTGTAACTACCTCGGCGGTGCTGACTGCCATCATCGCCTTTTCGATGCAGGATACCCTCGGCAACCTGCTCGCCGGGGTGTCGATTCAGCTCGACAGCTCCATTGGCATTGGCGACTGGCTGATGGTCGACACAGTGCAGGGGCGGGTAGTGCAAATCAACTGGCGCGCCACCACCATAGAAACCCGCAACTGGGAAACCGTGGTTATCCCCAACAGTCATTTGCTTAAACAACGCTTTACCGTGCTTGGCAGGCGTGAGGGCCAACCTCAGCAATGGCGGCGCTGGATTTGGTTTGAGCTGACCCTCGACACCCTGCCCACCCAAATTATCTCGCTGGTGGAAAACGCCCTGCGGGAAACCCAGCTGCCCAATGTGGCCCATAATCCCCGCCCGGACTGCCTGCTGATGAGTGTGGAAAAAGGCATTGCCCGCTACGCGGTACGCTATTGGCTAACCGATCTGGCCCGCGACGACCCAACGGATTCTGTGGTGCGCACCCTTATCGATGCGGCGCTCAGGCGCAACGACAGACGCCCCACCCCGCCGGTATTCAACGTGTTTATGGACCAGGCTCAGCAACATCAGGACGCCCGCCACAAACGCCACACCGCCGAGCGCATGTCGACCCTGAAAAAACTGTCGCTGTTTGCCATGTTGCAGGAAGAAGAACTGCTGCAACTGGCGGACAATTTACGCTTTGCCCCCTTCGTTAACGGTGATGTGATCCTGCGCCAATCTGAGGTTACCAAGTGGCTGTTTATTATCATTAAAGGCGAGGCAGAACTGGTATTTGAAAAGAACGGGAAGCAACTGACTCTCGGCATTTTGAAGGCGGGGGATTTTTGCGGCGAGCTTAGCCTGCTCACCGGTGAGCCCAGCAGTTTCTCAGTAGTCGCCAAGGGCACAGTGGAGAGCTACCGCATCAATCAGGAAATGTTCCAGTCGCTGTTTATGGCCCGTGAAGCCATGTTGCAGCCGCTGTATCAGGCGCTCAATGCCCGTCAGCAGGAGCTGACCGAGCTGCTGGCCCGCGAGGCCAACCAGCCACCTCCGCCGGAAAACAAAGATCTGTTCAATAAGATGATGCGCTTCTTCGGCGGCAAGTAATGCACTTGGCCAGGGCTTAGGTTATTCGGCTTAATTCCTGTGCATTGCTGCGCGCAAGCCCGATGGGTTGGGCGCATAAGCACGATGGGTTGGGCGCATAAGCGCGCTGGCGCCTGCGGCCGCCGCAAGGCATACTGCAAGCAACCTTACATCAGAGTGCAAACCGCCACGCCATGCGTATCGCCCCTTGTGAATTTGCCCGCGACGGCCACGCCATTCAGGCGATTTTCAACCACGCCATCGCCCACACCACCGCCCTGTATGAGTACGAGCCCCGGGATCTGGCCCGTATCGCCGACTGGTTCGCCCAGAAGGAAGGCAAGTATCCGGTACTGGGTGCCTTCGATGACGATGGTCATCTGATGGGCTTTGCCAGTTACGGTCCCTTTCGCGGTTTTCCTGCCAATCTGTATTCGGTGGAACACTCTGTGTATGTGCACCCCGACAGGCGTGGCAAAGGGGTGGCCGAAACCCTGATGCAGGCGCTGATTACATCTGCCAGGGAGCAACAGCTGCACATGATGGTGGGGGCGATTGATGCCACCAATGGCGCCAGTATCGCCCTGCATCAAAAGCTAGGTTTCAGCCATGCCGGCACCCTGAAAGAAGTGGGGTTTAAGTTTGAGCGCTGGCTCGATTTAGCCTTTTATCAGCTAAAACTGGCGCGCTGATAACCGCAGGTATCCGCTCAAGCCCAATGCAAAAGAGAGCCAATTCAGGCTCTCTTTTGTGGTTTTTTGGGATCCGAATTATCCGGACTTATTGCTTACAAACCATCGCTTGGACGCTTAATCACGAAGGCGGTAAGTGACTTCTACTCTGTCGGACAGGGTGATGTCGCCGGACTGATAGCTCTGGCCCACACCATTATCGGCCTCCATGGCAGCGGCCTTGTACATCACCGGGCGAACCGGGCCCTGATCGTAATAGCGGATATGCCACACGGTCTCGATTTTGGCGCCAAAGCCCTTGGCCAGCGCCTCGGCCTTAGTGCGGGCATCATCAATGGCAAGCTGACGCACCTTCTCACGCGCCGCCACGTCATCGCTCAGTTCAAAGCGGATATTGCCGACCCGATTAATGCCTGAGGTCAGGGCGGAGTCGAGGATATCGTTTACCCGGGTCAGGTCGGTGATGCGCACTGTCACCCGGCGGTTGGCGCCGTACCCCAGCAGCTGCGGCTCGGCATCTTTATGGAACTTGTATTCGGGATTAATCATCAGGTTGGCGCTTTCAATCTGCTCGCGCTTCACCCCGGCCGATTCAAGACGATGAATAAAACCGGCCACCGCCTTGTCGGACTTACGCTTCACTTCCAGCGGCTCCTTGCCCTTACTCACCACCTCCACCTGGATGATGGCCACATCGGGCGCCACTCTTAGCTCCGCCACACCTGTGGTGTCCAGAGTCGGAAATTCAGCCGCAACGGCAGGTAAAACTGAGCCCGTCATCAGGGCGCCAAGACACAATGCAGTCAGCGTTTTTTTCATGGAATTCTCCTTGGTGTTCAAATCGCTCTATCCCTTTAAACGGTATCCCTGGCAAAAGGGGTTAAAGTTTTTCAAAAAAATTTCCCGCCCATGGGTGCACAAAATTTCGCCACACACCCTGTACCTTTGATGCATCTGCGGTATAATCGCGCGCACTTTTTTGCCGGTCACCCGCTAAGCTCAATAAAGCCCCGGGTCACGGGCCCGAAACATCCGAGTCATTTTTGGAACGCGCGCCTTGAACAAGACAGTAGAAACCTTTGATCCCAAGCAGACCACCACCCTCGAAACGCCAGCCAAGACCCTGGCCGCAGAGGCCGTGGCCACAGCAGATACCGCCAGCGGCAACCGCATCGGCTTCGTCAGCCTGGGCTGCCCCAAAAACCTGGTGGACTCAGAGCGTATCCTGACTCAGCTCAGAATCGACGGCTACGAGGTGACCAACAGCTACGATAACGCCGACCTGGTGATTGTAAACACCTGTGGCTTTATCGATGCAGCGGTGGAAGAGTCGCTGGATGCTATCCGTGAAGCGCTGGAAGAGAACGGCAAGGTACTGGTTACCGGCTGTCTGGGCGCCAAAGAAAACCAAATCCGCGAAGTACATCCGGACGTGCTGGAAATCACTGGCCCCCACAGCTATGAGGCGGTGCTGAGTCACGTACACAAGTATGTGCCCAAGCCCGAGCACAACCCTTACACCTCGCTGATTCCGCAAACCGGCGTCAAGCTGACTCCCAAGCACTACGCGTACCTGAAGATTTCCGAAGGCTGCGACAACCGCTGCACCTTCTGCATTATTCCGGCGCTGCGTGGCGATCTGGACAGCCGCGGCGTAGGCAGCGTGCTCGATGAAGCCAAGCGTCTGGTCGAGAGCGGCGTGCAGGAAATTCTGGTGGTCAGCCAGGACACCTCCGCCTACGGCAAAGACAAGGGCGGCCGCACCGACTTCTGGAACGGTATGCCAGTGAAGCAGGACATCACCACCCTCGCCCGCCAGCTTGGCAAAATGGGCGCCTGGGTGCGTCTGCACTACGTTTACCCTTACCCCTGGGTTGACGAGCTGATCCCGCTGATGGCTGAAGGTCTGATTCTGCCGTACCTCGACCTGCCGCTGCAGCACGCCAGCCCGCGCGTCCTCAAGATGATGAAGCGTCCCGGCCGCGTTGATCGTCAGCTGGACGCCATCAAGAGCTGGCGCGAGATCTGCCCAGATCTGGTTATTCGCTCCACCTTTATCGTTGGCTTCCCCGGCGAGACCGAAGAAGACTTCCAGATGCTGCTGGACTTCCTGCGCGAAGCACGTCTGGATCGCGTTGGCTGCTTTAAGTATTCCGAAGTAGAAGGCGCCGTGGCCAACACCCTGGGCGAGCTTATCAGCGAAGAAGTCAAAGAAGACAGATACGAGCGCTTTATGGAAGTGCAGGCCGAGATCAGCGCCGAGCGCCTGGCCCGTCTGGTTGGCCGCGAGCTGGATATTCTGATTGATGACGTCGACGAAGAAGGCGCCATCGGCCGCTCTTACGCCGATGCCCCGGAAATCGACGGCATGGTGTTTATCAACGGTGAAACCGAACTGACCCCGGGCGATATGGTACGCGCCCGCATAGTGGCGTCGGACGAGCACGATCTCTGGGCCGAACTGGTGGCATTGGAAGACTGATACTCAGCGCGGTTTACTGAGGTTATCGAATGAAGAAGCGGGCCCTGTGCCCGTTTTTTTATGGCCAAAAACTGAAGAAAAAAGCAGGCACCATCAGCAACGCAGCAAACACAGACCCAAAAAATCAAAAGGGGCATCGCCCTTGTGCTGATGCCCCTTTTGGTTACGTGCCTTACGATTGTAAGAGCCTTTGCCTTTCTTTGGTTTTTCCACCCGCTGGCGGAACAGCTCGGATGTCACCAGTGCCTTGATGGCGTTGTCGCGGATGTCGCCGCGGCCGTGATCATGTGCTTTTGTCATGGTCTTTCCTCTTGGTTAAAAACGCGCCAAGCATACGGCAATCAGCAAGACAAGATCCAGATCATATTTACCCCAACAGGAAACTTTTTATGTTTCCCATTTGTGAAAAACTGTGTAACTTCAAGCCTGAAAACCTGAATTAAAAATAAGAATAATCAAGGAGTTCATGTAGATGAAATGCACTTTCATTCTGCTGTCGTTGCTCAGTTTTTCCAGTGTTGGCTGCGAGCTCACCATGGGTTACCGAACCAGCGAACGCCTGCCCTACATTCATGCCGAGCCCGATAATTCCGGCCTGTTTGATGACCTCTACCGCACCGCAGCCGCCCGAATAGGCTGCGAGCTCAACATAGTCCGAGCCCCGAAAAACCGGATTATCCGCGACCTGATGCACGGCAAAATCGACTTCTACCCCAGCTTTGGCTTTAACCGCCAGCGGATGCGCTTTGCCCACTTTGTGCCCAATGGTCTGCCCGAGCGTTACACCGGCATCAGCCGCGAAGGCACCCCGGATATCCGCCAGCCAACCGAGTTGGTTGACCATGATATGGTGCTGCTGATTTCTCCCGGCGGTTACGATTTGGGTGGTCTGCCCGACAAGCTGGAAACCCGCCGGCCGCCGGATATGGACGTACCACAGGCGCTAGGACTGCTGCGCGCACGAAAGGGCGACTTCTTTATTTACGATGAAATCACCCTCAACTATTACCTGAAACGGGATGGCCGCACCGCCCTGAAACTGCACCATGACTGCTGCGAATCCCCAAGAACCATGTACCTTGGCTTCTCGCGCAAAAGCCCGCACTTTGATGACGAGCCCAACCCGGCTTATGATGCCGACAAGCCGCTGACGCCGGAAAATCTGCCGCGGCGCCTCAGAGCCGGAACCAAGGCTGAGCAATTCTCCAAGAGTCTGGCGCTGATGTTGAAAGAGGGCAAAACACAGGCACTTATCCACTCGGCGGCGCTGGAGCGCGGCGCTGCCACACTGCATGGCTAAGCCCTGAAGCGTACGAAAAAGCCCCGCTTGGCGGGGCTTTTGGTTATCTGTGACTGCGCGGATGGCGCTTAGTTACCGGCCACCTTCATAGCATCCAGCAATATGCCGCCGGTGCGGATGGAAGAGCGCAGATCTCTGTCCTGACTGACCGCCTGAATACTGCGGTACATGTCTTTGAGGTTACCGGCAATGGTGATCTCTTCCACCGGATAGAGGATTTCGCCGTTTTCGACGTAGAAACCGGCCGCGCCACGGGAGTAGTCGCCGGTAACCATGTTCACGCCCTGCCCCATCACCTCAGTGACAATCAGACCGGTCCCCATCTGGCGCACCAGGGCATCGAAGTCCATGCCGCTGTCGCTTAAGGTCCAGTTGTATATACCACCGGCGTGACCCGTGTTGGTCATCCCCAATTTACGGGATGAATAGGCGGTGAGCAGATAGGTGGCGAGCACGCCATCACGGATAATGTCTCGGTCGACCGTGGCCACCCCTTCACTGTCGTAGGGGGCACTGGCAAGGCCTGCGAGCAGATGCGGCTCTTCGCGGATGCTGAGCCACTCGGGGAACACCTGGGTATCCAGCGAATCCAGCAAAAAGCTCGATTTACGGTACAGGCTTGAGCCACTGATGGCGCTGATAAGGTGGCCAACCAGACCTGTGGCCACTTCGTGGGCAAACAGCACCGGCATCTTGCCGGTGGCAATCTTGCGGCCACCCAGGCGGCTTAAGGTTTTGGCGGCGGCTTTCTGGCCCACCAACTCGGGGGCGAGCAGCTCGCCATAACGGCGGGAAATGCTGTAATCGTAGTCCCGCTGCATGTTGCCATCGTCTTCTTCGCCTATCACCACGCAGCTTAAGGAGTAGCGTGACGAGCAGTAACCGTTAAGGAAGCCGTGGCTGTTGCCGTACACCTTAATGCCGGTATGGGCGTTGGCGCTGGCGCCATCGGAATTCTTAATTCGCGGGTCGGCCTCGAGCGCAGCCGCCTCAGCGCGGATTGCCAGCTCGGTCAGCTCTTCCGGGGTCAGACTCTCGGGATGATACAACTCAAGATCGGCCACGGCCTTGGCCATCAGACTGGCTTCTGCCAGACCGTTGCAGGGGTCGGCTGAGGTATAGCGGGCAATGTCATCGGCAGCCTTTACCGCCTGACGAATGGCCTCGGGGCTTAAATCTGAGGTAGAGGAGCTGCCCTTGCAGCCGTCACGAAACACAGTGATCCCCAGGGCGCCATCCTTGTTGAACTCGACGGTTTCCACCTCTTTGAGGCGGGTCGACACCGACAGGCCCTGCTGCTTAGAAATGGCCACTTCGGCGGCGCTGGTGCCGAGCGTTTTGGCATAGTCCAAAGCCATGGCCACTGCGTCTTTCAGGGCCTCCATTTCCACTTCAATCTTGTTCGATGACACTGTCTTACTCTGGTTAACGGCGTAATGGGCCTAAGCATAACAAAGGCCATCTGCAAATCACATCCACAATTCCGGCCTAAATGGCGACTTTTCACTGGCATTGTGCGGACATATTCGCGCAGTAAGCGGCTTGATGGTAATATTGGCGGATTGCGTAAAAGAGGTTTTGAGTAAATGAACGTCGTCGGCGATCCCGAGAATTTCAAACAGCCTTATGACGAGGACGAAGATTACATCAGTAAGACGTCCTTTAAGAAGGAATCCCATGCGGCACAAGAGCTGGGCAAGCGTCTGCTTAGCCTGAGCAAGAGCCAGCTGGACAAACTCGAGCTGGATGAAAGCCTGCTCGATGCCCTGATTGCAGCCAAGAAAATTAAGCCCAACACCGAGGCGCACCGTCGTCAGGTGCAGTTTATCGGTAAGCTGATGCGTAACCTCGACAGCGAGGCCATCACGGCAGCGCTGGATAAGGTGACTAACCGCAACAATTCCGAAGCTGCCCGGGTGCACGTGCTGGAAAAAGTGCGTGACCGACTGCTGAGCGAAGGCGACGCCGAAATTCAGGCACTGATTGAAGCCCATTCGGCTCTGGAACGGCAAAAGCTGCGTCAGCTGGTACGTGCCCTGGCCAAAGAAGTGGCCGCCGAAGCCGCAAAGGAAGAGCCCGACCCAGCCAAGGCGCTCGAGTCCAAGGCCGCCAAAGAGCTGCACAAATACCTGCGCGAAGGCATGGCCGAGTAAGCTTTCGCTATTTAAATAAAAAGCCCCGCTCTGCGGGGCTTTTTATTGCTCGATAATCGTATTGGCAACCAGCTTACTGGTTCGTCGGCCATTAACTACGCCACGGCTTAAGCCGCCAGCTGAGCCCGGCAAATGCCAGCACAAAATACACTGCGGTAAGTCCCCACAGAATCAGCCACTCATTCATCACCGCCTCAAATCCCGCACCGAGCTGATTGAGTTTGAGCATACCGAAAATCGCCGGCACAGCAGGAATCACCTTGGATACCAGCACCAGCGGCTCGGGGATGAGCGACAGCGGCCACACGAAACCACTGACAAACAGAATAGGCATGGAGGCCAGCAGCATCACCTGTGTCGGCAAATCACGGCGACTGAAAAGGGTACTGGCCGCGATACCGGCAAACAGGGTTGCCAGCAAAAACGGCAGTGCAAACAGCAACATCTGCGCCAGACTGGACTGCACCGATACCCCATACCAGTGATAACACCAGCCAAGGTAAAAGCTGCCAAATCCAAGATACAAGAGCCCGAAGGCCAGGCTGCGGCCACAAAGCAGCTTCAGCGCAGAAACCTGAGTCCAGTATGGTGCAGCAGCTGCAGCACTGGCGGATTGCCCCTTGGCCAAAGGCGTTGAGCCCCAATGTCCGGCGCCTAAAATGCCGGTACCAATCAAGAGCGTCTGATGCAAAATCAGCAGGAAGAGTCCGGGCACCACATAAGGGGTGTAACCCAGGCTCGGGTTATAGGCGGGCACCGCATTGAGGTGCATGGGGGTAAGCTTCAAGGTAGCACCGGTAAAAGATTCGCCGCGACTCAAAAGCCCCAAAAGCTGCACCGATTTGGCGGCGTCCATCCCTGCAGATACCAGACCTTCCACCAGCGCCGAGTACACCAAAAAGTAACTGGCATCGCCGCCGTAGCTTAAGGTGGCGCCCTTCCCCAGCAACAAGTCGCGCTTGAACCCTTTGGGGATCACCAACAAACCATGGAAGTCGCCGCTGGCAATCAGCGCCTTGGCCTCATGAATACTGCCAGCGCCTGCTGCCACCCGGATTTTGGGGCTGGCATCGGCATGGCGAACCAGGGTGCGACTCAAGCTGGTGTTGTCCAAATCCACTACCACCAGCGCCTGCTCGGTGGGCACCTGATGCAAATAGGGCAGCGGATAAAGCACTGCATAAAACAGCACGCCGCCAAACAGGGTCACGGCAATCGCCTTGTCACTGACAATGGCTTTCAGTTCACTGAGGAGGAGTCGCAGCAGGCTCATAGGGCTGGTTCCTCATTTGCACCGTCCGCCACTTCCTGCACGCGCAGCCCCTTGCCCGCCAGGGCATAAATGGGCACCAGCAGCAGTAAGAAGGGAGCGAAGGAGCCGAGTTTAAGCAGCAGCTCAGTGCCGCTGACGCCATAGCTAACCAGCGCAATGTGGGAGTCGATATAGTGGCTTGATGGCATCAAAAGTCGCCAGTACTGGGCCGCCTGGGGCATATCGTGTACCGGAAAGGTAACGCCCATAAAGGCAAACGCCGGGGCAAACAGCGCGGTGCAAAAGCTCACCACCCGCGCGGCCTCCTGCATGATAAGAAAGATAAGCGCCACCATCACAAATACTGCGAGTAAAGTGGCAAGCATGGCAGGCACCAGCCACAGCGGCGAGCCTGCCAACGGCAAAGCCAGAAAACCAAACAGCAGCGCGTGGATAAAGAGCCCCTGCGCCAGCAACAGCGGCGCATAAAACACAAATTTGGCCGCAAGACGGGCGCGCAGTGGCGTCTCTGCCTCTTCACCCAGTTCACGATTGAGGGCATTGGCGAACACCAACATGGCAATCAGCTGCCACAGGGCAATCAGCACCGGTGGCACCAAAAAGCCCACGTAGTTGTTGTTGCGGTTAAACAGTGCCGTGGTTTGGGTTTCAATAGGCGCCATATTCACTCTGGCCTGATGGGGACTGGCGCCACCGGCAAGCTGCTTGGTGTAGGCCAAAGGCTTCATGGCATCGGCGATGGCCAGTTGCAAATTGGCCGCCAGCAGTTTGCCCACCAGCAAAAACTGGCCGTTGTAACGCACATCCAGGGTAGGATCGCCACCGGTCATCAGCTCGCGGCTGAACCCCACAGGCACCACCACCAGCGCGTACACCTCGGCGCGGTTCATGGCGGCAATGGCATCCTCCAGATGAGTGAAAGACTCAGGGCTTGCCACCGGGCTTGCCGCCACATGACGACCAAGCTCACGGCTGATGCTGCTGTTATCCAGGTCGACCCAGGCCACCGGCAATTGGCGCGGCAGCGCCGCACTGAACAGCCACCACAGCGCCAGCATCGATAAAATCGGCAGCCAGCTCACCAGCGCCAACTGCCAGGGGCTTTGCCAGAGTGCGCAGAGTTCCCGGCGCAGCAAGGCTCGCATACTTATTCCCAAATCGCCGACATGCCGGCGCGCAGGCCGTCGATGGGTTTCACAGGCACCAGCTCCACCTCAAAGGTGCGCAGGTCGAAATCGTGGCCACTCTCGGTGGAGCGCCAGGTGGCAAAGTCACCCATTACCGCGATGTGGTTCACCTTAAACTCGGCGTTGGTATCAAGCGCAGGAATGTACAGGCGCTTCACCTCGCCCTTTTTCACATCCTTGAGCATGTCTTCGCGCAGCTGGAACACGGCCCAGGCATCGCTCATGTCCACCAAGCTCACCACCGGAAACCCGGACGGCGCCAGCTCGCCGGACTGCAGCAGCACCTCAGATACTTCGCCGCCTCTGGGGGCGCGCATCTGACTGTCGGCCAGAATGGCGCTGACTTCTTTTACTGCGCCCTCGGCCATGCGGGCATTACCTGCGGCGGCCGCCTTGGTTTCTTCCCGGGCGCCTTCCTCAGTCATCTGATACACCGCCAGCGCCGCCTGCTCTGTGTACTTGGCCGCCTGCCACTGGGTGTAGGCTTCATCACGCTTTTGCCGCGGCACAACGCCTTCCTGAAACAGGTTATCGACCCTATCGAAGGTGGTTTTGGCAAGCGCTAACCCGGCCTTGGCCTTAAGCCACTGTTCTTTCTGAGCTGCAATTTGTTGCTTACGGGCACCGCTGTCTGCCTCAAGCTGCATGGCGCGGGCAGCATCGCGGCCGCCTTCTGCCTGCATCAACTTGGCGTTCAGTTCAGGGCTATCAATTACGTACAGAAGGTCGCCGGCGGCAACTGTATCACCACGGCGCACCATCACCTCTTCGATACGGCCGGGCACCTTGGAGGAGACATGGTATTCGCGGGCTTCAATCTGCCCCTGCAGTGGCGCACTCTTGGGCGTATGGGCCAGCATCAGCCCACACACCAGCGCGACGACAAGCCCCAGCAGCGCGATGGCGGCAAGTAAACGATTGGCCTTCATTGTTGTTCTCCCATAGCCACCTGTTTGGTCTGGCCGACAAATTCATCCAATTGGCCCCGGACTCCAGGTGCCATCAGGCGCGCATTCGCCTTCATTGTTGTTCTCCCACCGGCGGCGCAAGACGGGTCTGGCCGACAAAATCATCCAATTGGCCGGATATCGCCATCAGGCGCGCATAAGCCTGCACATAACGAAACTTGGCACCCAATTGCTGGGTGTCGACAGCGGTGAGCTTAAGCTCGGCATCCACCCGCTCGATGGAGGTGGACATGCCCTGATTAAAGGCCAGCTCACGCAAACGCAGGTTTTCCAGCGCCAGCTCGCGGGAGCTTGCCAGGGCGCGATACTCTTCCTCGGCCTGCTTTAGCTGGCGATAACTTTGCTCCAGCAGCAGGCTTAAGTCTTCGCGGGTCTGCGCCTTGGTGTGGCGAGCCTGCAGCAGCGCACTCCTGGCCGCTTCGACCTTGCCACTGCGGCCATCGCGGGCCAGCAGCGGCATCTTAAAACCAACCCCCAGCATCCAGTCCGGCTCCATTTTGGCAAACAGACTGTCGTCCTCGTACAGGGTGTAATTTCCGTATAGGAATACCGTGGGCTTATAGGCGCCGCGCTCGACCTCAATCAAGCCATTCGCCTGGGATTCTTTTGCATCCAACAACTTAAGTGCCGGGTGCCCCTTTTGGGTCAGCTCGGCAAGATAGGGCAGCGACGGCTCACGGCTGGCGATAAACAGTGGCGACGAGGGTGCCGGTTCGGATTTGAGCAGGCTTCGCAGCGCAAGCTCGGTGATTTCGTACTGGCGGCGACTGCTGGATGCCTGCACCCTGGCGTTGTCGAGCGCCACTTCGGCATTGAGGCGTTCCACTTTGGCAATTTGCCCCTGAGCCTCAAGCTTCTTGGCATGCTCAACGTGTTTCTCGAGGGATACCACCAATTTGTCCTGAGTACGGGCAAGCTCCGCCGCCACCATCACCCCGTAATAGCGGTCCACCAGAGTAGTAAACAGCTCGCGGCGGGTCAGCTCCCGCTGCTGCTGTTCTTCAGCAAGCTGTGCTTCGTGTATGCCCTGCGCCGCACTGATGCGGCCGCCGGTGTAGATGGGCCACATGGCCGACAGGCTGGCGCGGAAGATATCCTGCTCGGTAAAAGGCGTAATAAAGAGTTCACCGGGAATACTGCCAAGGGCGGCGCCGAGGGCGGGCGGCAGGGTCTTGGGGTCGAGGGATGCCAGCGGATTCAGGTCTCTGAGATCCATCTCCAGCGGCTTTTCCAGACGGGTATAACTGCCGTTAAGCGACAGCTCAGGCAGGTTCATGTCTTCCCCGGCATCGCGCTCGGCGCGGGCTCTGTCGACCTTGGCACTGGAAGCGGCAAGCTTGTCGCTTACCTGTTGCAGCTGCTGCCAGGCCTCATCAAAACTCTGGGCATGGGCGAAAGAAGGCAAGGCCGCAAAAAAGACCAGGGATAAAGCCGTCAGCAATCCCGGCATAAAAGTGCGGCCAGCACTGGAGGCGACAGGCACAGGGCCGGCACTGTTCGCAGTTGCCGGAGCAGCACTGCCTTGGACGGCTCTGGCAGCCACAGCGGCACCAAAAGCGCTGGATACCCCAAAAGCGCCGGGTGCAGCCAGGCGGGACAAACACACCATATTCGGCTTGCGAAGGAGTGTGATGATAGGTTTCATTGACACCTCTAGAGCATTAACTCTAATTCCAGTGGCGGATGATAGCATTCCATTCTACGACTCACCAACAGCCAGATGAGCACCGTGATAACAACGCAGCGCTCGCCATTCAGGTCAACGTCCGTGCTTTGGCGGCCAGGCACTTCAAAAGCCCAGCGACTCACAAGGTTTCAAAAGCACTGCGCCGCATTGATTCAGAATCCGGGCGACTCTCATTTCCAAAGCCCTGCGCCTCTTTGGCTGATATGCCAAGCGCGAGGGTGGCTCAGAAGCCGTGCGACTCTTTGGCTTAGAAGCCGTGCACCTGGATGGCCTAAAAACCAGCCACAATTCGCCGTCAAACAGCGGTGGTAAGTCCCCGGATCCTAATCTTTTTTGGTGGAATTTTAAACCTTGGCGACAGCGATTGTCGGTGAATAACGCCAATGAACAAGCTGCCGATAACGTGGGTATTCTGCAGCGCCAGGTGCTGCGAACAGGCGCACTGCCAACCAGGTGTAAGACAAAATCACCTGAAATACCCACGCGACGTGATAAACAACCACCAGTCACAAAATACTAGACGACTGGTCTAATTGTCGATATTATCACCGCCATGAACACCAAAACCCAAGACACCCGGCAACACATACTCGACATTGGCTACCAACTGGTGGTCAGCAAAGGCTTTGCCGGTGTGGGCCTGTCGGAGCTGCTGAAAACCGCCGAAGTGCCCAAGGGCTCCTTCTATCACTACTTCAAATCCAAGGAGCAGTTTGGCGAAGCATTGATCCAGGCCTATTTCAGTGAATACCTGAATCAGCTCAACCTGTTGCTGGACAGCGCCTCCGGCAACCACTACCAGAAGCTGATGCACTACTGGCAGCACTGGAGCGAGCAAAACAGCTGTCAGGGCCAGGCTGGAAAATGCCTGGTGGTGAAACTTGCCGGTGAAGTGTCCGATCTATCCGAGCCCATGCGCTTGGCGCTGCTTAACGGCACCAATCGCATCATAGCGCGGGTGGCCGAATGCATCGAACAGGGGCGCGCTGCAGGCGAGCTTGGTATCAGCGACAGCCGCCAGACCGCCGAGCAGCTTTACAACCTGTGGATTGGCGCCAGCCTGCTGAACAAGATACGCCTGGATGATGCCAGCCTGGCGCAGGCTCTTTTGACCACCAGACAAATATTACAGCCCACGGCCTGAGCCCTGAGCTTTGGCGCTGAGTTCTGCGTACTGGCCGAGTGCAGGCCGTGATAAACAAGGCGCCGATGCTTGAAGGTGATGCAGCAAACCACCTTGGCCACGGCAAGCCTTAACCCTAATCCAAGCCGCTATTTCGATAGCGGATTTTTTGAAACAAACACTAGACGACTGGTCTAATTTAATCAGAGGACAGACTCATGACTGACTCCATCAACCGCCGCATCGTGCTGGCATCACGCCCTGTCGGCGCACCTACCAGCGACAATTTCCGCCTGGAAACCCTGGCCAAACCCGAACCCAAGCAGGGCGAAGTGCTGCTGCGCACCATCTACCTGTCTCTTGACCCCTATATGCGCGGCCGCATGAGTGACGCCAAATCCTACGCCGAGCCCGTTGCTCTGGGCGAAGTGATGATTGGCGGCACCGTGTGTCAGGTCGAAGTATCCAACCACCCTGACTTCGCCGTAGGTGATTGGGTGCTGGCCTACAACGTGGGCTGGCAAAGCTATGCCGTATCCGGCGCCGACGGCCTGCTGAAACTGGGTGCCAACCCAAGCCATCCATCCTACGCCCTCGGGGTTATGGGCATGCCGGGCTTTACCGCTTATATGGGCCTGCTCGACATTGGCGCGCCAAAAGCCGGTGAAACCATAGTGGTGGCCGCTGCCACAGGGCCTGTGGGTGCTACCGTAGGCCAGATTGGTAAACTGAAAGGTGCGCGTGTGGTGGGCGTTGCCGGCGGCGCCGACAAATGTCGCCATGCCGTTGAAGTACTTGGCTTTGATGCCTGTATCGACCACAAGTCGGCCAACTTTGCCTCCGAGCTTGCCGCCGCCTGCCCCGACGGCATCGATGTCTACTTTGAAAACGTCGGCGGCGCCGTGTTTGATGCAGTGATGCCACTCTTGAACACCAGCGCCCGCATTCCGGTGTGTGGCCTGATTTCCCAATACAACGCCACCGAGCTGCCCGCCGGGCCAGACAGGCTGTCGCTGTTGATGGGACTGATTTTGACCAAGCGCATCAAGGTGCAGGGCTTTATCATTTTTGACGATTATGGCTACCGCTATGGCGAGTTCGAGCGTGATATGAGCCAGTGGCTGGCTGAAGGTAAAATTCAGTATCGCGAACAGATTGAGCAGGGCCTGGAGAATGCCCCCGAGCATCTGATTGGCCTGCTGGAAGGTAAAAACTTCGGCAAGCTGGTGATTCAGGTGAACCAGCCGCTGTAATCTGCAACTGCAGAGCCTGCCATTATCACCACGGCAGGCTCTGATCCGGCAACTAGCCTGATACAGCCGCTAGATCAGTGCGCCATGAAACCCAAGGGGCAATTGTTGCATTAATGCCGCACGGGCGATGGGGCCATCGCTTAACCGCTCTGCCAAAAACAGGTTCACATGGGTTTGACCGGCACGATAATCGAGGCTGGTGTTTATCAGGTATCCACCATGCTCTGCCGAGGGGATAAACAGCGGCTCTTCGGCCACCACAGCATCGCCAAAGCCAAAGTACTGCTGTTTGCCAAAGGGTTCGTTGCTTGCCACTCCAGAGCTTGCGCCAGCACTGACGGCAGCCAAGCCATTGAATACCTTGCCATGCTGCTTACTGACACCAAAGTGAGTCGCGCCGGATTGACCACTTAAGCGACCATCGAACTGGATAAACTCGAACGCTAAACCGCTCTTTACAAGCCTGGCATCCGCGCCTTTGAGGTCGATATGAATACTGCAAAGCTCGGCCTTGTCGGTACTGAACAGGTGCTCGGGGTCGGCCACGTGCTGCATGGTTTTCAGCATCACATCGGCGTTGGGGTACCAACAGGCGCTCAGCACCAACTGCCGGCGCTGGTCGGTTTTTATCTCAAAACCATTGCCAAAGTGGAACACAAACCCGGGCTCGAAGTGGATTTCCCGGCTGATGGTCAGGCTGTTTTTATCCACCAACAGCAGGCGTCCGCCCTGGTTAGGCTGCCACTTGAGTGACTCCAGATACAACTCGGCGCGCTCAAGCTTTATCGGCGGCAGGTAGAACACCAGGTAATTGTCGGTGACTACAAAATCGTGCACATAACCCGCTTCAACCGGAATGCTGTGGTATTTGAGCAGCTTGCCCGCGGCATCCAATTGATAAAGCATCATCCCCGGGTATCCCAGCAAACTGAGATCGCCAAAGTTCCAGATAAACCCCTGACTGTCTTTATGGGGGTGCGCCGAGAAAGGCACGCCGCTCAGCGCCTCAGAAAAGCTCAGCGCCCCCTTGGTTTCAAGGCTTTGACTATCGAGCCGGTAGGGCGCGCCCGCCTCCCACAGCGCCAGGATCTCATTCCCAAGCGGCAGCAGCGCCGTGTTGGCTGTGTTGATGGTTTCGTTGGAGCGGATGGGCCTGGCATTGGCAACCCGGCTGCCGGCGCCGTTATACAAAAAGTGCCCGGCACGGCTTTCCTGCTCAAACTTGGCGGTGCGGACAAAGCGCCCCTGATGGGTAAGCTGTTCCCCCAGGGTGAATTGGTTAATAAAACCATCGCCATCGAACCAGTGCTCATAACGCTCACCTGCGCGACATTGCAGCCCGGGGCCATTGCGGAAGAAACGCCTGCCGTAGAGCTCACTGGGCAGCTTGCCTTCCCAGGCGACCGAATAAGGCGCGATATCGTTACTCAGGCCCTGCCAGCCCTTCAGAATCGGCTGGGTTTTTAACGCATTATCAAACAGCTCCGCATAGGACTTCCCTTGCATTGCCCACAGGCTGCGGCTTTGCAACATCAGGCTGGATGTAGCCAGCGTTGCCAGTGCTTTAAGCAAAAATTCGCGACGTTCCATGGCTTTACTCCACGCTGATTTGAATGTGGGTGTCCTGCTCGCCAACGGCAAAGGCGATGTCGTTGAACTCAGGCGCCCCCATCAGGCTGGGGTTATTGCTGAAACCATAGGGCTCGTTGGGAATACCGATAAAGTTACGGCCCAGGCGGTTATCGCCATTGAGATCCTGAAATACCATCACCCCATACTGGCCCTGGGGCACGTCGTTGAGTGTCAGGGTGTGGGCGGTGCCGGTCACTTTGATCACCTGACGATTAAAGGCATTACTGCCGGACGTCATGGACTCGGGCGAGTCATACACCGCCACCAGCAGCTGGCCCCTGGCCTCTTTAAGGTCGGTCATGTCGATGGTAAGGGTGGCGGAGCTGGCCTCAAGTGAGAGACAGGCAGCGAGCAGGCCAAGCAGGTAAAGTGTTTTCATCCTCGGGTTCCTCGTGGGGTAAATTCCTTTGATGAAATGAGTGTAAAAATCCCCCCTGTTTAGCACAGGTGCCAAAAGTCACTATCTTGCGCCGTGCGTTGCTTTTCATCAGTCGATGCTTAATATGAGGGCTAGTTTTCAGCCAGAGATGTCGGCGATGGCCAGCCCCCGCGAACCTATAAACCCAACCCTGTGCGCCTCCGGCGTGCTCGGTGGCGCCATTACGTTCACCCTGCTCGATACCCACGCACCGACCTGGGTATCAATTGCACTTTTCACATTGTTTTTAATTGGTTTTTTATGGGTAAACCTGGCGAGCACTCAAGGCACTGGCAGCCGTTCTAAAACCCTGGCGATTGGGGCACAGTTGCTGGCATTTGGCGCGGTAAGCTTTCTCAGTTCAGACTCACTCAGCTGCGTGCTGCTGGTAATCATTGCCGGGCAACTGCCATTTTTGTTTTCGATGCGCCAAAGTGCGTTCATCCTGCTGGCAGGCAACCTCGTGGCCTACCTCACTCAGGCCTATTACTGGCAACACAGCTGGCAAAGTCTGCTGATTGTGGGACTTTTGTATCTGGCATTTCAGCTGTTTTCCTTGAGTGTGAGCCGCAATGTGGTCAGCGAGCGGGAAGCACGGCAGCAGCTCGAGCTTAAGAATGCCGAACTTGCCGCCACCCAGGCGCTGCTGGAGCAATCGATTCGCCAGTCAGAGCGACAAAAGCTCAGCCGGGATCTGCACGATATCTGCGGCCATCAGCTCACTGCGCTGACATTGAATCTCGAGTATTTGTCTCATCAGGCAGAAGCGCCGTTAAAACAGGGGCTTGTAGAGACCCGTCAGGTAGCAAAAGATCTGCTGGCCGAAATCCGTGCCGTGGTACGCGCCGATCGCAGCCGCACCCAACTGGATCTAGTCAGTGTGCTTGAGAAGATGCTCGGCCGCCTGCCCAGCAAAGACATACATTTCAGCCACAGCATAGAAGGTATTGCCATTCCCGCGTCGGTCGCCGAGGCGGCGCTGCGGATTTGTCAGGAAGGGCTGACCAATGCCATCAGGCATGGCCTGGGAGATATTCGCTTAGCCCTGAGTAAGTACCAAAGCCCCCTGGGTCAAAGCGACTCGCTGCAGATTGAAATCAGTAACCGCTGCAGTTCGTCAAAGCCAGGCCGGAATTTCGCTCAAAGCGCTGATTCAACAGGCTTTGGGGTGCAATCGATGCAGGCGCGGGCAAAGGCGCTTGGCGGCACGCTGGAGGCTGGTCCCTCGGCCAGTCAGTGGCGGCTGCTTGCCATATTGCCTTTGGCCCAGACGGCTTTGGTTGAAGTGGCTTTAGCTGAGGAGGCTTTGGTTGAAACAGGACTGACTCCCACCACAGCCGAGTCAGCCACCCCAATAAATACAACGCAGGTAGAAAGGATGTTGCCATGATAAAGGTCGCCATTGTTGACGATCAGGCGTTGGTGCGCCAGGGCATTGCCAGTTTGTTGTCACTCACCTCAGGTTTTAACCTCTCGTGGCAAGCCAGCGACGGCGAAACCGCGCTGACACTGCTGGCCCAAACGCCGGTGGATGTACTGCTGCTGGATGTGCGCATGCCCAACATGGATGGCATAGAACTCCTGACCCGGCTTCGGCAGCAAGACAGCCACACCAGGGTTGTAATGCTTACCACCTTCGATGAGCCAGAGCTTTTTATCGAGGCCATGCAGCGCGGTGCCAATGGCTTTTTGCTCAAAGATATCGACAGTGACAAACTCGCCTCGGCCCTGAGTCAGGTATATGAAGGTCAAACTCTCGCCGAGCCTGTGCTGCTCGGTCAGCTCACCAAGGCCCAGCTCGCCACCTTTGCCGACCCGAATATCGAGCCGCTCAATGCCCGCGAGCTGTCGATTATCAAACTCATGGCCGCCGGTTACACCAATAAAGAAATTGCCAACGCCGTATTTCTCGCCGAAGGCACGGTAAAAAACCATGTATCGGTCATTCTCGCCAAGCTCAACACCAAAGACCGCACCCGCGCCGTGCTTAAAGCGCTGAGCGCCGGGCTCTTGGGTGATTGAAGCCGCTATGCGATTCAAGTAACGTGTTTAACCGACCACGAAGGATGGTCAGTTGAAAAGGAAACTCCATGCCCCAGATATTCTCCATAGCCACAACGCCCGCCATAGTGCTTCTGGTGTGTGCCGGCTTTGGGGCAGCGTTTTACTACCTCCGAAAAGCCATGCTGCTGCAAAACAACCTGCTTGCGCATATTCAGCGTCAGCATCCCAACGATTGGCAAAGGTTCATAAGCCAAGGCAAACACTGTGGTGACGAGCACAAATGGGCCAGGCACTTCGCCCTCGAAGCCCTGCGCGAAGGCAAATTCGCATCCAAAGCAGACGAAGTGCTAAGCCAGGGAACTGCAGATATCAAGCGTCACCGGCAATGGGCGTTATTAGGTTTTATCTTCGCCCTTACCATGTGCCATTTGCTCACGGCCTAACAAGTAAATTGATGGGCACCAGTTACAGCAGCAAGGTTTACCCAAGACCGCACCCGCACCGTGCTTAAAGCGCCGAGCGCGGGCGTATTGGCTGGCTAATCAACCTGCTTAAGCTGTGCCTTCAAGCCGGGTTAGTGCAGCGCTTTGTCGGCAGACTCAAGCGGCAGTTTGGCAACTATGGCATTGTCATCATCCAAGCCGATTTTCTTAAGCTCAATCAGAATGTTGGCCATAGGCACTGCGGTGGCAATCAGGGTTTTGAGGCGGGTTCGCTCGCTATCAGTGACTTGGTTAACCCACAGGCTGACTCCGATATGTATGCCTTTATCAGTCAGCTGCCAGGCATGGAGACTGCCGATGGCATGCACCTTGTCATCCGCCAGCAGCTGCTGACGCAGCGCCGCCAAATCCAGCTCTTCCGGTACAGCCTGCATCAATACCCGGCAGGCCTTGGCCAGCAGCACAACCCCGTGGTAAATCACATAGGCAGAGATAATCGCCGTCACGATAAGGTCGGCAATATACCAGTCAAACAACATGATAAAACCACCGGCGATTATCACTGCCACAGAGGCCATAGCGTCCGACACATTGTGGATAAAGGCCGCGCGCAGGTTCATGTTGTCTTTGGCTCCGGCCTTGAGGGTCAAAAGCGCGGTGGCGATGTCGATAACAAGCGCTATGCCTGCCACCACAAAAATAATGAAGCCGTCTACCGGGGTCGGATTTTGATAGCGCTGCCAGGCTTCCAGCAGCAGATACCCCCCAACAATGATCAGCGTCAGGCTGTTAAAAGCGGTGGCGAGGATTTCGGCCCGGCCATAGCCAAAAGAATAGTTGTCGTTGGCCGGTTTGCGGCCAAGTTTTCTGGCAATCAGCGCCACCAGAATGGCACCGGCGTCGCTTAAATTGTGCAGTGCATCGGCCACCAGCGATAAGCTGCCCGCCAGCACCCCACCAATGACCTGAGCCACCGTCAGCAACACATTGATAAAAATAGCGATATACAGATTCCTGTCGCTACCGCCTGTATGATCATGGGTGTGACCCATACTCACCTCCTGAAACTCGTTTAATAAAGATACCTCAGGGTGAAAAAGGAAGGAGCATCCCGCTCCTTCGAGCCAAAACGGTTCCCACACTCTGCAATGCTTTCTCCTCAGCCTGGTCGCTGCAACAGCAAAATGGGAAATCTGTTGCAGCCATGACTGTGGCTGTTCAAAAGCAAGCGGAAACCTTGGCCAAACACCTGGGCCCGGCGGTTAGGCAATCCCGGGCCAAGGGCCTCCCTGGCAAACTTACAGCGCCAAGCTGGCAGTCAGTGACCGTCAGTTCGGCTCTTCAAACTCGCGCTCATCGCGCTGATACAGCGCCATATACAGGGTCGGCAGCACCAGCAGCGTGAGGGCCGTCGAGCTGAACAGCCCGCCGATAATCACCACCGCCAGCGGCTTTTGAATTTCGCTGCCCACACCAGTTGAGAGCAAAATCGGAATCAGCCCCAACGCCGAGGTCAGCGCCGTCATCAGCACAGGACGCAGACGCGCCGCCGTGCCTTCGTACACCGCCTGATACAGGCCTTCACCACCAGCACGGCGCTGATTGATGGAGTCCACCAGCACCACGCCATTGAGCACGGCCACGCCAAACAGGGTGATAAAACCGATGGAGCTGGGCACCGACAGATAGGTGCCGCTGACGTAGAGCGCCACCACGCCGCCAATCAGCGCCAGCGGCACGTTGGCCATGATGAGCCCCACTTGCTTGAGCGCGCCGAAGGAGAAGTACAGCAAGAGCGCAATCAGACCGATGGACACAGGCACCACCAGCATCAGCTTGGCCTGGGCCCGCTGCTGGTTTTCGTACTGGCCGCCAACACTCACGGTATAACCCGGCGGCAGCTGGGCCTCCGGCACCAGGGCGTAGATGTCTTTCACCACCGAGCCCATATCACGGCCGGACACGTTGGCCTGCACCACCACCCGGCGCTGCACATCGTCACGGCGAATATTCGGCGGCGCCATTTCCACCACCACATCGGCCACTTCGCCCAAACGTACCCGGGCACCGTTGGCACCAACCAGCAAGAGATCCGCTATGGCATCGGCGCTGGCGCGGGTGTCGGCCTTGAGACGCACATTGATGTCGTAGCGGGCGTTGCCGTCAATCACCTGTCCGGCGGCGCTGCCGCCAATGCCGGTGCTGACAAGGTTCATCACCTCATCCACGCTGATGCCGTAGCGCGCCAGACGGGCACGGTCGGGGCGCACCACCAGCTGAGCTTCACCGCTCACCTGCTCAAGGGACACATCCACGGCGCCGGGCACCTTGGACACCAAATCCGAAAGCTGCTGACCTTTTTCGGCCAGCACATCCAAGTCCGGGCCAAACAGCTTGATGGCAAGCTGGGCTTTTACGCCGGATAACAGCTCATCCACCCGGGTGGCAATTGGCTGAGAGAAGGTAAACAGCAAGCCCGGGAATACCGACAGCTTTTCTTCCATCAGTCGCTGCAGCTCGGCGCGGCTCGCGGCAGACTGCCACTCATCGATGGGCTTAAGGCCGATATAGATTTCGATGTTGCTCACGGGCTCAGGGTCGCCGCCAAGCTCAGGGGCACCGATACGCGACAGCGCATAATCCACCTCGGGAAATTCCAGCAGCATGGCTTCAAGCTTGGGCGCTACCATCAGCGAGGTATCCAGGCTTGCAGTGGGCGCCAGGGTTACCCTCAGGTTGATGGTGCCTTCTTCAAGCTCGGGCACAAACTCGGTGCCAAGCCGTGGCAACAGCGCCATGCTGAGTCCAAACAGCACCAGTGCTGTAATACCCACGGTTTTGGGACGCGCCATGACCGCGCCCAGCACCCGGCGGTAGCCTTTATCGATGGGGGTAAGCAGCGGGCTTTGACGCAGATGCACGCCGCGGCGAAACAGGTACACCGCCAGCGCAGGCACCACCACCAGTGCCACCATCAGTGCCGACAGCATGGCCAGAATGATGCTGACCGCCATCGGCTGGAACAGCTTGCCTTCCACCCCTTCGAGGGCAAACAGCGGCGCAAACACCACGATAATGATGAGGGTTGCAAAGAAAATCGGGCTGCATACTTCCCGCGCCGCCTGCAAAATCCGCATGGCAATACCGCCATAGCCGCCTTCACGGTGGGCATCCTCTTCACTGAGGCCTGGGTCGGTCGGCTGACCGTCATCAATCCGGCCTTCAGGCTGGGTGAGGTGGCGGAAAATGTTCTCCACCATCACCACAGAGCCATCCACCAACATACCAATGGCTACGGCAAGGCCGCCGAGGGACATCAGGTTGGCCGACATGCCAAAGTAAGACATCACCATCAGCGCAAGGGCGATGGAAACCGGAATCGACAAGAGCACCAACGCGGTAGCGCGCACATTCACCAAAAACAGCGCCAGCACAGCCACAATAAACACGAAGGCCAGCAGCAGGGCGTCACGCACCGTGGTCACCGCCTTGGTGACCAGATCCGACTGGTCGTAGAACACCTCGAAAGTCACCCCATCCGGCAACGCCTGCTGAATAAGGGCGGTGCGGCTGTTGATGTCATCGATGGTCGCCTTGGTGTTGGCGCCCATGCGCTTCAAAATTACCCCTGCCACCACTTCACCCAGCACCTGCGGGCTACCGGCTTCATCACGGCGGGTCATGGTCACGGCACCGACTCGGATTTCACTGCCAAAAGCAACCTTGGCCACATCCATAATCCGCACCGGCGTGCCCTGCCATTCGGTCAGCGGAATTTGCGCAATGGCATCAAGCCCGGCCTCACCGGCAGGCAAGAGGCCGTAGCCACGCACCACCAGCTGCTCCTGGCCCTTGGCCATAAACCAGCCACCGGCGTTACGGTTATTACCTTCCAGCGCCCTGGTCACATCGTCCAGTTTGAGGCCATAAGAGAGCAGCTTGGCCGGGTCGACCTGCACCTGATACTGACGCACCTCACCACCGAACGAGAGCACATCGGTCACGCCGCCAACGGGCATCATGATGAGTTTCACCAGATAGTCATTGAGGCTGCGAAGCTCGTCAGGCGCTATGCCGGACTCGGGCGCAGCCCGCAGAATGTACTGGTATACCTGCCCAAGACCCGAGGTGTTGGGGCCAATCTCCGGCACACCCACACCGTCCGGGATCATCTCCCTTGCTGCCTGCAGCTGCTCAAACACCTGCTGGCGGGCAAAGTAGATGTCGGTGCCTTCTTCAAACACCACGGTCACAATGGACAGCCCGGTGCGCGACAAAGAGCGCACCTCGGTCACCGAAGGCAGGGCATACATGGCCGATTCCACCGGATAGCTGATGAGCTTTTCCACCTCTTCGGCGGCAAGCCCCTCGGCCGCGGTATTCACCTGTACCTGCACGTTGGTCACATCGGGAAAGGCATCCAGATTCAACCTCGGCAGCATCACGGCAGCAGCTGCCATGGCGGCTATCAAAAAGATGAGCACTATCAGACGGCTTCGCACCGCCTGCTCTATGAGTTTCTGTAGCATGGCTTGCCCTCTTATCAGTGGTTGTGGATATCAAAACCAGACTTGGCCAGCTCGGAGGCCAGGAAGAAGGCACCGGACATCACCACGGCGCTGCCGGGCTCAATCCCCTTCACCAGATTCAGGCCTCGGGCACGGGATTCGATTTGCACTTCCACCGCCTCAAAACCGTCGGCGTCTTCCACAAACACCTGCCAGTCGCCATCGCTACTGCGACTCAGGGCCGAGTCCGGCAGCACTATTCCCTGTTGGCCGCCCGGCTGATTGACTTGCTGGGGCAAAAACAGCTCGGCAAACTCACCGGCGTGCACTTCATGGCCGGGGTTTGCCATCGACAGCAGCACCTGCTCGGTACGGGTGATGGGGTTAAGCTCGTGGGAGCGGCCAATCACCCTGGCCTCAAGCCACTTACCCGATACGCTCACCCGGGCATCGCTGCCCATGGCAAGGCCGCGGGACTGCATTGGCGTCAGCTCGGCCTCTACCCACAGGAAGGATTCATCGGTCAGTTGCATCAGAGGCGAGCCGGCCGGCAGCACCTGACCACGACTGGCCACATCCTGCTGCACCCGACCCTTGATGGGCGCCAGTAACTTGAAGCTGCCGATGCTGTCCGGCGCCGTTTCCAGCGCCTTGATTTGCTGGGCAGTCATCTTGATGGACTCGAGAATGGCGCGCTTAAGCTCGTAGTCCACCCGTGCCTGCAACCTGCGGGATTGACTCACGGCACTTTCGCCCATGCGGCTGATGCGGCTCCATTCGGTGGCGGCATTGATATAGTCGGCCTGGGCCTGAGCAATGGCTGCGCCGCCGAGGGTGAGTAAAGGCTCACCCTGTTTGACCTCCTGCCCCGGTACCACGTGGCGCTCCAGCACCCGCATCTCAAGCTGTGGCGCCAGGGTAATGGTGCGGTCACGATCCACCACCAGGCTGGCGGTGGCCACGGCGCTTAAATCAAAGCCTGTGGACGACAGGGTTTCGACCCGGATACCGGCAAGGTCGCGCTGGGTCTGACTGAGCTTTAGCGCCTTGTCTTCGTCATGGGCATCTTCGGTTGCTGCGGCGGTTGCTGCGGTGCCTTCTGCCGCGCCATGGTCATGGCCATCGCCTGCCCAGGCAGGCTGTGACACAGGTAAAGCAAACGCGAGTGCAACCGCGAACGCCAGTGCCGATAAGTAAGAGTTGGTATTCATTGCAGACATGGCGTTTGCTCCGCTGATAACTGATTTACTGAAGAAAAATGGTTTCATTGCCGCGCCTCCGCTGAGGTGTTTTCAGCGCCCGCAACCGGCGCCTGGTTCACGCTCGACGCAGGCACCAGGGTCGCCAACTGGCCGCTTTGCCCCATCCAGTCGAGCCAGTTCTGATACAGACGCGCCTCAAGCTCGGTACCGGCAATAAAGCTTTGAGTCAGCTGACGTTTACCCTGCAAAAAATCTGAGGTGCTGATATCGCCTGCACGCCACTGACTGGCAAGGGACGAGCCCAGGGTCGAGGCCGAACCGCGCACCCTTTGCTTCCAGGCCTGCCAACTGGCCTGCAATTTGGGCTGGGCATACTGATACTGGCGCCAGGCCTGAGTCAGTGCCCGCTCACTCGCCAGGTACTGCTGCTCGGCGCCAATACCGGCTTCAGTGGCAGCGGCAATGGCATCGCTGTAGTTGTTGCGCACCTTAAGGGGAATGCTGACATTGAGCCCGAGCTTGTTGTCGGTGCCTTCTTTTTCGGCGCCCAGGGTCAGGGTGGGATCGGCGCTGGTATCGGCCCTGACCTTGTCGGCCCCGAGCCTTGCCAGTTGCACGTCCTGATAAGCGATTCGCAGTGCTGGCAACTGTTGCAGCGCCGATTGCGCCAGCTCAGTGCTACCCGCAGATGCCATCAGTGAGGCCATGGAAATCTCAGGCAGTGTCAGGGTTTCGAAGATTTGCAGCAGCCGGGTGTCGGCATCGATGGCGGCCTGCTCGGCCATGGCAAGGTCGGCCTCAAGGGAAGCCAAATCCAGCTCAATCAGCGACAACTCACCGGCACTGATAAGGCCGCCACGCTTAAGCTCGGCAGCGAGCTCCAGCTGCGCCCGGGCAAATTCGCGCTGCTCGGTTTGAAACCCGAGTACGGCGGCGGTTTGCCTCCTCACCACCATGGCGCTTAACGCCTCGGCCCACAGCCGACTGCGCTCCAGCGCAAGCTCAGCCTCGGCGCGGCGCAGCTGCGCCAGTGCCTCATTTTGTGCCGCCTGCTGCTTATCGCCCCAATCGACGGTTTGGCTGACCGACAGGCTGTAGCTGTCGGTATCGGCATTTTGGTATCCAAGCCCCAGCTCGGGGTTGTAAACCGCGTTGCCGGCAGCTTTGAGATTCAGTTCGGCCACCCGTACCTTGGCGCGGGCGGCGCTGAGGGCTGGCAGCGCTTCTATGGTTTGAGCAAGGCGTTGAATATCTGCGCCATCGGCTGCGGCTTGTTGGCTGTTGCCCACGGCAGCCATATTGGCCGCTGGCGCATCCGCTGGAGTATCGCCAGCCACGGCCTGGCTGCTGCCAAGCACGGCCCACAAGGCGGCCGCAAGTAAAGTCTGTTTCATGCAGAGTCCTGAACATTAAGGGACAAAGTCGGTTAACGCGCCCGGGGGCGGTTACGGCTTGAGGAAAGAAGCGGCTTTGGGGCAACGACAGCACAGGCAGCGGGCGCAATTCCGGTCTGATGCAGCGGAATTTGGCCACAAGGCAGCGTGTAAAATGTCAGTCAGCGACTGTGGTTCGGGATGTCGTCAGGGCTGCGGCGCGCAGCAACCTGAGCCACATGGCCCGGCACAGCAAACAAGTCGTGTTCTTTCCTGGGAATGTCAGGCTTAAGCGATGGGGGGCGGTAGTCGGGGCGGCCCACTACCGAGAGGTAGTCAGACTCATGACCCTGCACCTGGTTGGTAAGGGGGTGATAATCGAGATTAGCCAGGCCTGCGACCAGACTTGGATGACCGCCATGACAATGGCAATCAAGACAAAGATCCAGCTGTTTCAGCTCGGTTTTTTCAACCTTGTCGTGTTGATGGGTGTCGCTGGCCACGATTTCCGGTGGACAGGTGCATTCAATACACTCACCTATGGTGGTCACCTCGGCCATAAAGGTCAGGTGGCTGTGATTACGCTCTTCCTCATCGGCACTGCCAGTGTGCAACTGGTGCGCGCCCAGGTTGGCACCTGCAAATTGCAGTACCACCACGGCCAGCAGCATCAGGCTCAGTCTGTGCAGTGTGTTAAGGGAAAAACGAATCAATTCAATCCTCGGCTGATTGCTGCGCCCGACAGGGGTGCTTTGCAAAGTAAGACCGGGGATGCTTGGTTAAGTTCCCCGGCCCGACAAACTCTTACTTGAATACGCAGTGCTTGGCGTAGTCAGCGGCCTCGTTAGCCGTCCAGTCGCCCTTTGGCTTTTCTTCCATCTTCTTGCACCAGGCTTCGCTGCCCACTTCAGGGGCACAGGCGGCCAGACCGGCAACCAGAGTCAGGGCGGCGGCCACTTTGGCCAGAGTCAATTTAGTCATATTAGCGCTTCCTTGTATGAAATAAGATTAAGCCTTTACCGCCGAGCGTTTCACAATCCACTCAATGGCTTTGGCCTTGTCCTGCAATGGGAACCAGGCCACTTCGCCCCGCACAAAGGGACCAAGCAAACGGATGGCATTACCCACCCAATCCGGTCCACCCACAAATACCAGGGCATCGAATGGAGGTAACTGTACCTCACCGGCTCCGGACAGGGAAGCTTGCTCCCAGCCTTCCAGCAGCACATCGGCCTCGATATACAGGCAGACCTGCCCCCAATCCTCACGGTAGCGCTTGATGGCCGGCTGCAATCGGGTGCGATAATCCTGGGCCGTGATGCGGCCACTGGCAAAAAGACTGATCACACCCTTAGCAATCTCGGGGATCTGGCATAACATAGAGGGTCTCCCTGGGACAGGCTCGGCCAACTGCCGAGGCTGCCGATGATAACAAATTCTTTATTCAGGCAATAAGCCAAAAATCTGGCCATGATCACAATCTCACAGCGAGTTCAGCTTCAGGAACAGGAAATCGAGTGGCAATTTATCCGCTCAAGCGGCGCCGGCGGCCAGAATGTCAATAAGGTGTCGACCTGCGCGCAGCTGATTTTCGACATCCACGCATCGTCACTGCCGGAGTTCTACAAAGAAAAACTGCTGGCCAAGAGTGACCATCGCATCACCCAAAGCGGCAAAATCATCATTAAGTGTCAGGAAAGCCGCAGCCAGGAGGCTAATCGGGAAACAGCGCTGGCGCAATTTATCGAGCTGGTTCGCTCGGTCAATGTGGTGCAGAAAAAACGCATTCCTACCAAAGCCACCCGCGCCAGCCAAAGGCGGCGGGTGGATGCCAAAAAGCAGCGCGGCGCAACCAAGTCCATGCGTGGCAAGGTAAGCCATTAACCGGGCGGATACCAGCACCCGTTGAGGTCTTTTTCGCATAAATAAGCGCCCTTGAGAGGGCGCTTTTTCGTATCAGTCCACGAAACGTATTTAGCTGAACCAAACCAAACAGCGGCAAGGCATGCAGATTTGCGCCGCAAACAAGTTCAATTTAATTGCATTGAAAATGCGGCCAACTTTGGCGATATTGAGGCTAACTTGAGTTTAACGTGTCGCTAACTGACAAAAAGGAATCTCCATGTCTGCCTCTCAAACTGCCCCCAAGGTATTGCTGATTAACGGCCCCAACCTCAATTTGCTGGGCACCCGTGAGCCGGGTGTGTACGGCAGCCAAACCCTGGCGCAAATCGTGGCCGACCTGGAGCGCAAGGCCGCCGAGCTGGGAGTGCAGCTTGAGCATATTCAGTCCAATGCAGAGCATGTGCTGATTGATGCCATTCATCAAACCGATGCCAAGTTTGTGATTATTAACCCCGCCGCCTTTACCCACACCAGCGTGGCGCTGCGAGATGCCTTGCTGGGCGTTGCCCTGCCCTTCATTGAGGTGCATCTGTCCAATGTTCATGCCCGCGAGCCCTTCCGCCATCACTCTTATTTTTCCGATAAAGCCGTGGGGGTGATCCTGGGTCTGGGTCCCAAGGGTTATGCACTGGCATTGGAAGCCGCCGCCGAACGTCTGCTGCAGGGAGCTAACTGATGGCAATGGATCTTCGTAAAATCAAAAAGTTGATTGAGCTTGTGCAGGAGTCCGGCATCAACGAGCTGGAAGTGCGCGAAGGGGAAGAGTCGGTGCGGATTATCCGTCACGGCAACCTGCCGGCGCAGCCCGTGGACACCACTCAGGCTGCGGCACCCATTGCCGTTTCGCCTGCCAGCAGTCATCAGGGCCACAGAGTCCTCTCGCCCATGGTCGGCACCTTCTATCGCGCCCCCAGCCCCGAGGCTCGTCCCTTTGTGGAAGTGGGCACCGAAGTGGCCGTGGGCGATACCTTGGCCGTGATCGAGGCCATGAAGATGATGAATCAGATTGCCGCCGACAAGGCTGGCGTGGTCAAAGCCATTCTGGTGGACAACGCCACCCCGGTGGAGTTTGACCAGCCGCTGTTTGTGATAGGCGATGCGGACTGAGCCGCCATTCACCAGGGTGCTGATTGCCAACCGCGGCGAAATCGCGGTGCGGATTATCCGTGCCTGCCATCAGCTGGGGCTGGCCACAGTTGCCGTTTACTCCAGCGCTGACAGGGGCGCTTTGCATACCCGGCTTGCCACCAGTGCCATTTGTATCGGCCCGGCGCCAGCCAAAGACAGCTACTTGAATATCAATGCCTTGCTGACGGCAGCCCGCATCTCGGGTGCCGATGCCGTGCATCCGGGTTATGGCTTTTTGTCGGAGCGAGCCGACTTTGCCCGGGCGGTCACGGCCGAAGGACTGGTGTTCTTAGGCCCTGACGCCGACACCATAGCCACCATGGGCGATAAGGTCAGCGCCATCAACGCCATGAAGGCGGTGGGCATTCCCACCCTGCCGGGTTCGGATGGTGCCGTCGGTGATGACATGGACCGCATCGAAGCGCTCGCCGATACCATTGGCTATCCGGTGCTTATCAAAGCCAGTGCCGGCGGCGGCGGGCGCGGCATGCGCAGGGTCGACTCTGCCATGGCGCTCAAAGACGCCATTGACCTGACCCGGAGCGAAGCCAAAGCGGCCTTCGGTGATGACACCCTGTATCTGGAGAAATTCCTCCCCCACCCAAGGCACATCGAATTTCAAATCATCGCCAATGGCGAAGACGCCCTGTGTCTTGGCGAGCGCGACTGCTCGGCCCAGCGCCGCCATCAAAAGTTGATTGAAGAAGCGCCAGCCCCAGGCATCGACCGAGACCTTATCGAATCCATGATGCACCGCTGCGAGCAGGCCTGTCGCAGCCTCAAATATCGTGGCGTGGGTACCTTTGAGTTTTTGTATCAGGACGGGGCATTTTTCTTTATCGAAATGAACACCCGCATTCAGGTGGAGCATACGGTCACCGAGATGGTCACCGGTATCGATTTGATTGCAGCCCAGCTGCAACTGGCACAGGGGGCACCGTTGCCTGCGCCGCCACAGGTTCGCGGCCATGCGATAGAGTGCCGTATCAACGCCGAAGATCCCCGCACCCAACTGCCAAGCCCGGGCAAGGTCAATGCGTTAATGCTGCCCGGCGGCCCCGGCGTGCGCTGGGACTCAGCTCTGTTTGCCGGCGCCGCTGTGCCGCCCCACTATGATTCCATGGTGGGTAAGCTGATTTGTCATGGTGACAGCCGCGAGCAGGCCATTGCCAGAATGCATCAGGCTCTGACCGAGCTTAAGATTGAAGGTATCCACACCAATCAGGCATTGCAGCAGAAGATACTTGCCAGCGACGACTTCAGCCCCTGGCAGCAGGATATCCACTTCGCAGCCAGGCTGCTCTAACTGGCGCACCTCTTGGCGGTGCATCGGTCACTTGTTTTAAATGGCTTAAGCGGCTTTAAAGGCTAGCGCCAGGTATCCGGCAGTTTCACCTGCTCCCACAACTCGCGGCTGAGGCGTTGGGATGAGTCGCCCTTGCTGTCCTGCCAGTCGCCGCTGCCAAGCCAATCCACCAGGGCATCGCCCACGGCTGGGTAGCGCACCGGCTCGGGGCTTGAACGCTTAAGCCAGCTTTTCAGGGTATCAGGGCTTAACTGCATCATGCTGTCGGCAGCGCCGAGCAGTTGCAGCGCCGCCACGTTGGAGAGCTGCTCAAACTGCCCCAGCAAGGGCTTTACCAGCAGCTTCTTGCCCAGAGTCAGGGCTTCACTGGCCAGCTCAAATCCCGCGTTGGCCACCACACCTCCGGCTTCGGCCAGATGGCGGCGAAAGCCCTGCCGACAAAAGCCATGCCACTGAATATGCGCGGGAATGTCACTGCCGAGCGATTGCGAGTGATACACCAAAAAGCGGTAGTTTTCGAAGGGTTTCAGTAAGCTGACAATGGCCTCAGGCGCCTCAAAGGGCAGATACACCAGAATATCGTGACCGTGCTCTTCACTGACTTCATCCACCTCCACAAAGGGCGGCAGCAGTGGAAAGCCGAAGTGATGCCAGTGGCAACCTAGGGCCATATCCACCGGGGCGAAGTAATCCAGCAGCTTTTCGTTAAACCAGGTGTTGCCCACTTTGGGCACATCAAAACGCAGCGCCGCCTGATGGCTAATGCCGATACAGGGCACCTTTTGCCGTCTGGCTGCCCAGGCGCTCACCGGCTCAAAATCGTTGAGCACCAGATCATAGCCCGATAGATCCAGCGCGCGAATATCCTGCCACCAACGGCAGTTAAGGTTTTCGCGCACTGTATCGACCGAACTGATTTTGCCGGCCTGACTGACGAAGGTCAGCCCCTTGGCTACCCTGAAGTCACCAAAGGCTTCCATATCAAAGAACTGCGATTTGGGTCTGCCGCTGAACAGATAATCCACCTGCACATCCCTGCGCTCCAATGCTTTGGCCATCACCCGTGCACGACTCAAATGGCCATTACCCGTGCCCTGCACACCGTACAGAATTTTCATAGATTCAATGACATCCTTATCAATAGAAGCTGTTGGCCCACGCAACCGATACTGTGCCCAGAGCCGCACCGGCAGCGATATCCATGGGATAATGCACCCCCAGCGCCACCCGCGAGAGCCCAATCAGACAGGCCCAGCCATAGGCTGCAAACAGTGCCGCGGGGTAAACATCGGCAATCGCGGTGGCCATCACAAAGGCCGCCGCCGTGTGCCCCGAGGGCAGACTGAATTTATCGGAAGGCTCAAAACTGCACTCGAACCCCAGGGCCGCGTGGCACGGGCGGGTTCGACGAATGCTGTTTTTCAGCAACAAATAGAGGGGAAGTTCCAGAGCAAAGGCCAATAATGCCAGCCTGAACAATTGGTTACCCTGAGAGTCAAACAGCAGTAAGCCGATACTCAGGTATAAGTAGAGGGGACCATCGCCGGTGGCAGACACCAGCAAAGAGCTGCGCTGTAATCCATGTCGGGAAGCACCGCCGTGGATCAGCTGAAAACCGCGCCTGTCGAGCTCGGTCAGATGTGTGAGCATTCGGCCTCCAGAGAGTGCGCCAGGATAAGCCGAATACTAGAGAGCTTGCGTGACGGGGCGGTGACACCCGCCCGACACTTTTATGACATCGCCGGGGCGAAATCAGGCAGTTACTGCGCCCTGGGTTTTGGCACGGTAGATTTTGATCAGGTGATAGACGTTGATACAGGCAACGAAAGCATTCATGCCCGCCACAGGCCAGGCCGTGATGGCAACACCGTAGGCAACAAACAGGCTGCAGCCGATAAAGTTCAACCATCTCAGCCAAATAATATCTTTCATCATCAGTGAGATAGCGACCATTACCGAAGCCATGTAGCCAACGATTTCAGTCATGTTCAAAGCTTCCATAAGGCACCTCGAAATAAGGCCCTCTGCCTTCCCTGAGCTTAATGGGGGGTCCGTGCCCCTAAAGCGATTTGTTAATTGAAACTGGATTGAGACTGGGGACAATGCTAACAAAAGTGCCCACAGTGTTGTAATAAAAAACCGTCATATGATGACAGAAGTCAAAAAAATGCGCCATAAAGATTAGGCATGATGAAATTAAACTACATTTGGCATGATATATGGGGGTGAGCCAATACCGTGATTGATAACACTTTTCTTTTCAAGATTCCCTTATATACTGGCCTAAGTTCAGTGTAGAGCTGCCTAACAGCCTGATTTGAGGCGAAACAGGAGATGACTATGGAATACAACACCTCAGAATTATGTGACATGTTTCTGGACGTCGTGGATGTGGTTGAGCCCATGTTCAGTAATTACGGTGGTGTTAGCTCATTCGGTGGAGCCATCAGCACAGTCAAATGTTTCGAAGACAACGGCCTTATTGCCGACGTATTGGCTGAAGAAGGTGAAGGACGGGTATTGCTGGTCGACGGTGGCGGCTCGCTGCGCCGGGCACTGGTAGATGCAACCATTGCCGAGATTGGCGTAAACAATGGCTGGGAAGGCATTATCGTGTACGGCAGCGTGCGCGACGTTGATGCCCTCGAAGAGCTGGATATTGGTATTCAGGCCATAGCCTCCATTCCGGTCGGTGCCGACAACAATGGCACCGGTGAAGTGGATGTGCCGGTGAACTTTGGCGGCGTGTCTTTCCTGCCGGGCGACCATGTGTATGCCGACAGCACCGGGGTTATCCTGTCACCGGACCCACTGGACATCGAATAGGCCCCAGAGCCTGTTTCGCATCATAAAAGCCGGCCTAGCGCCGGCTTTTTTCATGGCGAATTTAGCCCGCCAGCGTTGCCTTTTCGGCATCCTTTGCCACAATATCGCCAACGCGCATTATCGCCACAACAACATCAGACCTCGAACCTATGCAGCACCTTATTCCCTTTACGCCACAAGACATGAGCGGCATTCTCGGGCAGCGTCCCGGCGAAACCCGCCTTGGCAATCACTTCCTTCTGCCCGAAGGCCATGACCTTGGCGCCTGCCTCGCCAACGCCAAGTCGCTCGGTGCCCGCTTTGTGTTACTTGGCGCCGGGGAAGATGCTGGCCCCCGTGCCAACCTCGGCCGTGGCGGCGCCACCAATGCCTTCGAGGCCTGCCTTAAGTGGCTGGTGAACCTGCAATCGAACCGCTTCTATCGCGGCAATGACTGCCTGCTGCTGGGTCAGCTCGATTTTGGTGACCTGTTGCCCGGCGAAGATGCCGAGCTGGACGCGCTGCGCCAAGCGGTGTCCCAGATGGATGAGCGGGTGATTGATGTAGCCAGTGCCATTATGGCGGCCGGGCTTGAACCCATAGTGATTGGTGGCGGTCACAACAATGCGTTTGGGCTGTTGATGTCGGTGAAGAACGCCTTCGGTCGCCCTGCGGCCGCAGTAAACCTGGACCCCCATTCAGATTTTCGCCTGCGTGAAGGCCGCCACAGCGGCAATGGTTTCAGCTACGCCGCCGCCAGCGGTGCGCTCGATTTTTACCATGTGCTTGGGCTGCACGAGCTGAAAAACAGCGAGGCCAACCTGGAGCAGCTTGAAGCCTTTGGCGGCAGCTGGCACAGCCTGCAGCAAATCTGGGTAAGGGGTGAGCTGAGCCTGGACGAAGCGCTCAAATCCATCAGCAAAAACCTTAGAACCACTGGTCTGCCGGTGGCGCTCGAGCTGGACGTGGATGCCATCGCTAATATGCCCTCCAGCGCCATGACTGCAGCCGGTGTGCCGCTGCTGGATGCTGCCCGCTATATCAGCCACATCGCCAGACACTGTGACTGCGCCTATCTGCACCTGGCCGAGGCGGCGCCCTCTTGCCACGAAACCGGTGAAAACGCCGGCCTTCGGGAAGTGGGCCAGAGCCTGACTGAGCTGGTGTACGCCTATCTGCGCGGCCGTCAACTGGCTGTCGGCGCCTGAGCCACATCCGCCCGCAGGGTAATTCAGACGGGCGAATGAGCCTGACTCAGTCGAGCTTCATTAAATTCGCATATTGTGGTCTAATGCGCAGTCATTGCGCCTGTGGCAAAACCCTACCGGGCTCACAAGCTTGACATGCTTTGGGCAGCGGGATAGGTACTGGATCACAAAGCTGATTGCTTAAGGATTCAGCAAGGGGCCGGATAGGCATACACTGGCGGTTAACAGTATGGGAAACAATAGGAAAGAACAGATGTCCGAGGGCGCCTCAAAGAGTACCCACTTTGGTTTCAAGACCGTAGATTCCGACAAGAAGGCCGATCTGGTTGCTGGCGTATTCCACTCAGTGGCCGCCAAGTACGACATCATGAACGATGTGATGTCCTTCGGTATCCATCGCCTGTGGAAGCGATTCACCATTGAAACTGCCGGTGCCCGTCCGGGGATGAAGGTGCTGGATCTGGCCGGTGGTACCGGCGATCTGACCGCCAAGTTCTCCCGTCTGGTGGGTGAGCGTGGTCAGGTAGTACTGGCCGATATCAACGACTCCATGCTGAAAGTGGGTCGCTCCAAGCTGCGGGATCTGGGCGTGGTGGGCAACGTGAACTACGTTCAGGCCAACGCCGAAGCGCTGCCATTCCCCGATAACCATTTCGATATCATCACCATCGCCTTCGGCCTGCGTAACGTGACCGACAAAGACGCCGCCCTGCGCTCCATGCAGCGCGTGCTCAAGCCCGGCGGCAAACTGCTGGTGCTGGAATTCTCCAAGCCGCAGCACGACGTGATGCGTAAACTGTACGACCTCTACAGCTTTAAAATTCTGCCCAAAATGGGTGAATTTATTGCCCAGGACGCCGGCAGTTACGAATACCTGGCCGAGTCCATTCGCATGCACCCTGATCAGGACACCCTCAAGGGCATGATGCAAAACGCCGGTCTCGAGCAAGTGGATTACATCAACATGACCGATGGCGTAGTGGCACTGCACCGGGGTTATAAGTTCTGATGCTGCCACGGGAGCTGTCACTCTTTGTCTGCGGCGCCGTGGAACTGGGCTTTGAGAAACTGCTTGCCCAAACCGGTGCCAGCCCAAGGCATTATGGCCTGCATGGCAAACGCCTCGCTATTGAATTGACCGAGCTCCCCTTCCCGCTGTTTCTTATCTTCGATGACAGCGTGACCGTGCTTAGCCGTTATGAAGCCGAAACCGATGTCAGGGTAAAGGCATCAGTTTCAGCGCTCTATGCCCTGAGCCAGGGCGAAAGTCTCAGCATGCTTATCAAGGCCGATCGACTCGATATCGATGGCGACCTCAATGTACTGCAGGGCTTCAGTCGCCTTATCAAAGAGCAGCAGTTCGACATCGGCGAGCCGCTGTCACGCTATATTGGTGACGGCCCGGCGCACAAGCTGCAATCCGGCGGCCGCTGGCTTGGCAGCGAACTGAAGCGCATTGGCGACAAGACCTTAAGCCACCTCGCGCAACTTTCCACCGAGGAATACCGGCTCGCGCCCCACCGCATTGAGTTTATTCATCTCAAGGACAACATTGACTCGCTGGTGCAGGACACTGACACTATCGAGAAAAGAATCAATCAATTAAGGGACCGTCTCACACCATGACCCTCGCCAGTCTTCGCCGTGGATATCAGGTCATTCGCACCCTGCTCCACTATGGCCTGGATGATGTACTGCCTCCTTCCCTGACTCCCTGGTATTTTAAACTGGCGCGCAAGAGCCTGTTTTGGGTGCGTAATCGCCACAAAGACAAATGTGGCGGCGAGCGACTGAAACTGGCGATGCAGGAACTGGGGCCGGTTTATATCAAGTTCGGCCAGATGCTTTCGACCCGTCGCGATCTGCTGAGCGACGAATGGGCCGAAGAGTTGGCCATGTTGCAGGACAGGGTACCGCCATTTGACTCAGCGCTGGCCCGTGCAGCCATCGAAGAAGAGCTGGGCTGCGCCATCGACACCCTGTTCGATGACTTCGACGACACGCCGCTGGCCTCGGCGTCGATTTCCCAGGTGCACACCGCCACCCTTAAATCCAATGGCGAGCCTGTGGTGCTCAAGGTGCTGCGCCCCAACGTGGAAGCCAAAATCCATGCTGACCTGGAGCTGATGCTGCAGGTGGCAGGTTGGGTTGAACGTCTGCTTGGCAGCGGTAACCGCCTGCGGCCGCTGGAAGTGGTGGAAGACTACCAAAATACCATCCTCGGTGAGCTGAACCTCAAGCTGGAGGCGCTGAACGCCACCAAGCTCAGAAACAACTTCCTCGATTCAGATGCGCTCTACATTCCTTATGTTTATGAAGAACTTTGCCATCGCCGACTGATGGTGATGGAGCGTATCGATGGCATCCCGATTGCCGATGTTGAGGCGCTCAATGCTCAGGGCACCAACCTGAAACTGCTGGCCGAGCGTGGTGTGGAGCTGTTTTTCACCCAGGTGTTCCGCGATAACTTCTTCCATGCCGATATGCACCCCGGCAACATTTTTGTCAGCCGCGAGCACCCGGAGAATCCGTTCTATATCGGCCTGGACTGCGGCATCATGGGCAGTCTTACCGAAGAAGATAAGCGTTATCTGGCAGAGAACTTCCTCGCCTTTTTCAACCGCGACTACCACCGCATTGCCCAGCTGTATGTGGAGTCGGGTTGGGTGTCGTCCAACACAGACATTCTGGCCTTCGAGCAGGCCGTGAAGATGGTGTGCGAGCCCATGTTCAATAAGCCGCTGCATGAAATCTCCTTCGGCCATGTACTGCTGGAGCTGTTCCGCACCGCCAGACGTTTCGATATTGTGGTGCAGCCGCAGCTGGTGTTGCTTGAGAAGACCCTGCTGTATATCGAGGGCCTCGGCAGACAGCTGTATCCGCAGCTGGATTTGTGGCAGACCGCCAAGCCCTTCCTCGAGCGCTGGATGGCCGAGCAGGTTGGCCCCAAGGCAATGTTCAAAAAAGTGCAAACCAATTTGCCATTCTGGTCTGATAAACTCCCCGAGTTTCCGGAGCTTATTTATGACAATCTGAAGCTTGGCCGCAAATTGCTGGGTACCCAGCAACAGATGCTCGACCGCTATCTGAAGTATCAACAAAAGGCGCACAAGAGTAATTTTCTGCTTATCAGCTCTGCCGTTTTGTTGATCTGTGGCACTATTTTGTTTGCCCAAACCGCTACACTGTGGCTCTCGTACGCCTGTCTCGGCGCCGGTGCCCTGGTTTGGCTAGCCGGATGGAGATCCAGGCCAAAGAATCGTAAATTTTAGCTAGCACTAAATAATCACAGGTTCATAATAGAACCACTAAATTTCTAAAGAGGAATCCTTCATGGGTGGTATCAGTATTTGGCAATTGCTCATCATCGCACTTATCGTGATCCTGCTGTTCGGCACCAAAAAACTGCGTTCACTGGGCGGCGATCTCGGCGGTGCCATCAAGGGCTTCAAGAACGCCATGTCCGATGAGGAAAAAAAGGCCCTCGAAAGTAAAGAAGCTCAAGAAACTCCTGCCCAAACCTCACAGCAGGCAACTGAAAAGAAGCCTGAGGCCGAAAAGAAAGAACAGGCGTAATTCTCTATGTTTGACGGTATCGGCTTTATGGAGCTTCTGCTCATCGCCATCATAGGTTTGGTGGTGCTTGGGCCGGAGAGATTACCTGTGGCGGTGCGTACCGTGTCCGGTTGGATCCGTGCCATGAAGCGGATGGCCAACTCGGTCAAGGACGAGCTGGAGCAGGAACTGAAGATCGAGCAACTGCATGCCGATCTGAAAAAGGCCGAAAGCAAGGGGCTTTCCAACCTCTCGCCTGAGCTGCAAGAGTCCATCGACCAGCTCAAACAGGCGGCACAAGAGGTCAACCGCCCCTATCAGGTTACCGAGCCAGAGCCTGCCAAGCCAGCAGTAAGCGAAGCTGAGCCGGCAAAAGCCGCGGAAACCGAGTCGCCTAAAGCCAACGGATAATTCATGTCGTCACATCAACAACCTCTGATCAGCCATCTGCTTGAGCTGCGCACCATACTGCTCAAGTGTATTGCCGGTGTCATGCTGGTGTTTATCGGTTTGGTTTACTGGGCCAACGATATTTACCACTACATGGCCATCCCCTTGATGCAGGCGCTGCCCGAAACCTCAAGCATGATTGCCACCGACGTGGCCGCGCCCTTCTTCGCGCCCTTCAAGCTGACGCTGGTACTGTCGTTCTTTATCGCAGTGCCCTATGTGCTGTTTCAGGTATGGTCGTTTGTGGCGCCGGGGCTGTATAAGCATGAAAAGCGTCTGGTGGTACCGCTGCTGATCAGCAGTACCCTGCTGTTTTACCTCGGTATTGCCTTTGCGTACTTTGTGGTGTTTCCGGTGGTGTTTGGCTTCTTTACCAGCGTTGCGCCGGAAGGGGTGACAGTTGCCACGGATATCAGCAGTTACCTGAACTTTATTCTCAAGCTGTTCTTTGCTTTTGGCTTGTCATTTGAAATCCCCATTGCCGTAGTGCTGCTTTGCTGGGCGGGGGTAACCAGTGTTGAAGACCTCAAGCAAAAGCGGCCGTATATCGTAGTCTCGGCCTTTATTATCGGCATGTTGCTGACGCCACCGGATGTGATTTCACAAACCATGCTGGCCATTCCCATGCTGCTGCTGTTTGAAGGCGGATTGCTTGCGGCGCGCTTTTACAGTAAAAAGGGCGAAGACGAACAAGAAGAGCAATCGCAAACCGAATAACTCCCGGTTAAGCCATTGCCATTTATCGGCCTGTCCCGTCTGGGTCGGGCCGATTCTGTATTCATAGCCAAAGTAGAAATACAAGGAACTCTATTATGCGCAGCTTATGGCTTTTGGCCCTTGGCCTGACCACCCTTCCCGCAATGGCCTCTGTCGAGCAACAACTGGCTCAGTGTGCCACTATCAGCGACAAACTGGATCGACTGATTTGTTACGATAAACTCGCCGAAACCGCGGCCCGTACGCCAGTGGCCGATGCCGCGCCTGTGCTGGTTCCTGCTGCCGCAGTAGCCGCTACGCCCACAGCACCCGTTGCCCCGGTCTCCAAGCCTGCGCCCACCGTGGAAGACAGCTTTGGTAAAACCAAAAAGGCCGAAGAAGAGCCGGACCGAATCGATCTTGAAATCGCCACTGTCAGCAAAGACCAGTACGGCAACCTCAAAATCAGCTTCACCAACGGCCAGGTGTGGAAACAAACCGACAGCCGCCGCTATAAACTGGACGCCGGTGAAAAGGTGTTTATCGAGAAAGGTGCATTCAGCTCTTTCTATCTCGGCAGCGACAGCCGCAACTCTACCATTCGGGTCAAGCGCATCAACTAAGCCATGCCCAAGTATCTGGACATTGCCGTCAACCTGATTGGCAGTGCACTCGAGTCCAACCTGGATGAGGTTATTTCAGGGGCAGATGCCGCAGGCGTCTCGCCTCTGATTGTCATTGGCAGCAGCCTCGATGAGAGCGAGGCCGCCATTGCGGTTTGCAACGCACATCCAGGGAAACTCTACACCACCGCCGGGGTGCACCCACACCATGCCTCTGAATGGCATGAAGGCAGCGCCGCTATTCAGGCGACCCTTTGCCAGGCTCCCTCGGTGGTTGCCGTGGGCGAGTGTGGCCTCGATTACAATCGTGACTTTTCACCGCGCCCGAAACAGCGCGAAGCCTTTGCTGCCCAGCTGGCTTTAGCGGCAAAGCTTGGCAAGCCGGTGTTGATGCACGAGCGTGACGCCCACGAAGACTTTATTGCCATCGTCCGCGAGCACAGAGCGCATTTGACTGGCGCACTGCTGCACTGTTTTACCGGCACCCGGGCACAGATGGAAAGCTACATTGAGCTTGGCCTGCACCTAGGCATTACCGGCTGGGTGTGCGATGAGCGCCGAGGACAGGAGCTTGCCGAGCTGGTGAAGTACATTCCCGGCGAGCGGCTGCTGATTGAAACCGACAGCCCCTATCTGCTGCCACGTTCTATGCGACCCAAGCCCAAATCGGGCAAGAATCTGCCCTGCTATTTGCCCTATATAGCGGCCGAAATCGCCCGCCTGCGGGGGGAAGATGAACAGGCCTTTATCGAGCGCACCTATCAAAACAGCCTCAGATTTTTCCAGCTGGAGTCGGCCCATGATTAGGCTGTTCCTGCTGTTGTGCATAAGCGTTTTTTTAAGCCCTATGGCCTTGGCGGCCAAGTCACTTATTCTCACCGAAAGCACTGCCGATGAACTCGATCTGGCCCCCTGGACCACCCAGTTTCAGGCCAGCGACTCCCTGGATTTTCGCGCCTTACCGCCATTTGGTGACCCGCGCTGGCAGCCCATCGAGCAGGGCGGCAAACGCGGCGTGGGTGCCAAAGCACTGTGGCTGAGGTTTGATATCGATGTGCGTGGCAACGCCGAAAACCGCATTTTGAGCATCAACAACCCGCTGCTGGATAATGTGCGTCTGTACCATCTGGTGAATGGCAACCTGATGAGCGAGCTGCATCTCGGCGACAGCCTGCCATTTGAAAGCCGGCCGCTGCGTTCAACCCAGTACCTGTATCCGTTTCAGCTCAAACCCTGGCAGCAACACAGCTTTTTCCTGCGTATCGACACCGAGGGCAGCGCCCATGTGCCCATGAGTCTGGTCAGCCCGGGGCGCTTAAGCCAGCTGTCGGAAAGTCGCAGCCTGGCCCATGGGTTTCAGTTGGGGATCCTTACCGCCATCGGCCTGTTCAGCCTATTTGTGGCCCTGGCGTCGGGGTCCTTCAGCTACAGCTATTACTCGGCCTATGTACTCAGCATGACACTGCTGGTCGCCACCATTCAGGGGGTTGCCTTTCGTTATCTGTGGCCCAACTGGCCGGCCATGCAGGCCTGGGTGATCCCCTTCCTGCTGCCGCTGGTGATGTGTTTTGCGCTGATGTTCGCCGAAAAGGTGCTGCAGCTTAAATACCACAATATCCGCATGCTGCGGATTTGCCGCTTCAGCGCCGCGTTCAGCCTGTTTCTGGCACTGTTGTCGCCCTTTGTCAGCTACAACCTCGCCATTTACTGCGACATAGTGGCGCTGCTGGGGATTTCCCTGGTGTTGCTGAGCTTTGCGCTGATCCAGGCCTTCCGCGGACAAAAGCTGGCCCGATTGTATTTCCTTGGCTGGATAGTGCTGCTCGCCGGCACCGCAGTGAGCAGCCTGATTTACCTTGGGATTATCAAAATCCAGGTCGACCCGCTGAGCCCAGCCATGCTGGGGGTGACCTTCGAGATTGTGTTTATGGCGGCGGTACTGGCGATTCGTTACAGCGATGAGCGCAAATCCAAGCTGCGTATTCAGCACGAAGCGCTGGAGCAGGCGCAGCGGATCCGCGAAGCCCGTGAAGATGCGCTCAAAATGGAGGCTGAAACCAATGAACGCCTGGAAGACATGGTGCAGGAGCGCACCCTGGAGCTGGAAATTGCCCTGCGCGAGCTGAACGAAGTGAATCAAAAGCTTACCGAGCAGACCACCATCGACAGCCTGACCGGGGTGAAGAACCGCGCCGCCTTCGATAAACGCCTGCAGGCCGAAGGCCGGATCAGTCGCCGCCAGCAAACCCCGATGGCGGTGCTGATGCTGGATATCGACCACTTTAAGCGCATTAACGATCAGTACGGCCACCTGGCCGGCGATCAGACGCTTAGGGTAATTGCCGACAGCATGAGTTCACATCTCAAGCGTCCAACGGATCTCGTGTCACGTTTTGGCGGTGAGGAGTTTGCTATCATCCTGCCATCCACAGATAACGAGGGTGCCCTGGCCGTAGCCGAAAACATCCGCCGCGGCATAGAAGAACTCGCCATTCACTGGGAGAGTCAGAACATCCCGCTGACCCTGAGTATCGGGGTCAGCTGCAACATCATCGAGAGCGAAGATCATCCTCTGGAACTGCTGGAACAGGCAGACAGGGCGCTCTATCAGGCCAAACATCAGGGCCGTAACCGGGTGTGTCTGTTCGACAGCACCCCCGACTCCCAATCTTAGTCGAGGAGACGATAGTGAACATCATCACCAGTGCCTTCCCACAGCGCAGAATGCGCCGCATGCGCAAACACGATTTCAGCCGTCGCCTGATGGCGGAAAACACCCTGACGGTCAACGACCTGATTTATCCGATGTTTGTACTGGAAGGGAACCATCGCACCGAGCAGGTTGCCTCCATGCCCGGCATCGAGCGTTACAGCATCGATTTGCTGCTCAAGGAAGCCGAAGAGCTGGTCGAACTGGGCGTGCCTCTGGTTGCACTGTTCCCGGTCACGCCGCTGGAGAAGAAATCCCTGCTGGCCGAAGAAGCCTACAACCCGGATGGTCTGGCCCAACGTGCCGTGCGCGCCCTTAAGCGTGAATTCCCGCAGCTGGGGGTGATGACCGACGTGGCACTGGACCCCTTCACCACCCACGGTCAGGACGGCATCATCGATGACACCGGCTATATCGTCAACGACATCACTACCGAGATCCTGGTAAAGCAGGCGCTGTCCCACGCCCAGGCCGGTGCCGACATAGTGGCACCATCGGACATGATGGACGGCCGCATCGGCGCCATCCGCGAAGCGCTGGAAGCCGCAGGCCACGTGAATACCCAAATCATGGCGTACTCGGCCAAGTATTCCTCCAGCTACTACGGTCCTTTCCGCGATGCAGTCGGCTCTGCCGGTAACCTCAAGGGCGGCAACAAGCACAGCTATCAGATGGACCCGGCCAATACCGACGAAGCGCTGCACGAAGTAGCGCTGGATATTCAGGAAGGCGCCGACATGGTAATGGTCAAGCCAGGCATGCCTTATCTGGATGTGGTTCGCCGGGTTAAATCAGAGCTGGCAGTGCCCACCTTTGCCTATCAGGTCAGTGGTGAATACGCCATGCACATGGCCGCGATTCAAAACGGCTGGCTGGCAGAAAAAGCCATTGTGATGGAATCTTTGCTGTGCTTTAAGCGCGCCGGCGCCGATGGTATTTTGACCTACTTTGCCAAGCGTGCTGCCCAGTGGCTGAAGGACGATGCCAGGTAGTCACCCAAAGGTATGAAAACCGCGATTTCCGAAGCCACCCAATGGGTGGCTTTATTGTATTCCCCCATAAAACACAGGATGATACAAAGTTAGGCCAAGTGTTTGCTTTTAGTGCTTATATCAACAAAAGTCGCCACACTTGAACCGTAAAATGTGATGCAGTAAGGACACAGGCATGGCAGATTTCGCGCGCGCGGATGTACTCTTTTTTGTTCAGGTTGGCTCCAGAGTCTGGGCGGTGAGCCGTCAGGGTGAATGGCGTGAACTCGAACCGCCCTTCAATGTGGCCGAACTTGAACAGCAAGCCGGCCTGGTGGTTCTGGATGCCGATGCCCTGCAATACAGCGAAAGCGGCATTGCGGTGGTGGTTATCAATGACACGCCACTGGCACTGCCCTCCGACCTGGTAACCGCCCTTAAAGCGCTGCCTGCCGTGCCCGCCAGCCCCGATGGAACCTCAGACTCCCTCGCTGCCATGCCAGGGCAACCTTCCCAGGACGCAAACTCAGATCCCGATCAGCAGGGGGTCAATTTCGGCTTTACCCTGTTTCGCCAACAGCACGAGAAAATCGTCCCACGCTCTGGTTTTAATACCGAAGGCGACAGCCTCAGCGACGCAGACACAAACGATGAGCGCCAGGGCGACAGCAATCCGCTGCTGCCGCTGGTGCTTGGCATTCAGATTGAAGATGGCGGCGATAACTTCCTGAATCAGGCAGAAATTGGCACTGTCACTATCAGCGGTGATGCCATCAATGGTCGCGACGGCGACACCTTGCTGCTGGAAATTATCGACAGTGCCGGTAATCGCTTAACCTTCACGGTCACCATCCAAAACGAGCGCTGGTCCATTGAGGGGCTGGATCTGTCCTCCCTCGCCGAAGGCCCACTTACCGCGACTATCTCAGCACCCGACTACCCGGGCCAGGTTGAAAACGCCAGCGACGACACCATCAAAGACACACTCGCCAGCATCAGCATTGAGGTCGATACCGGTGAAGATGAATACCTCGACCGCGCCGAGCAGACCGCCGTCGATATTTTCGGTACCGTCGAGAACATTCAGGATGGCCAAACGGTTTGGCTGACAGTAACCGATGAAGCAGGCAACAGCCTCACCTTTGAAACCCTGGTCGTTGACGGTCAATGGCGGGTTGAAGACGCCGACCTTTCCTCCCTCGCCAATGGCGAGCTGGCGTTTCAGGTGCAATCCCAGGATGTGGCCGGTAACCCGGCCGATGCCCAAACCCAGGCGCCAAAAGACAGCAATGCCCGCATTTTCGTGTGGTTTGCCGATGGCGATCAGGTCATTAACGCCGCCGAGCAATCGGCGGTAGACATCCGCGGTCTGGTGCTGAACGTTGAAAATGGTCAGCCAATTCTGGTCACATTGAGCGATGGTCAGGGCAACACCAAAACCCTGGTTACCCTGGTTGAGGGCAACTTCTGGCACATCGATGACATAGACCTGACCGGTTTTGCCGATGGCCAGTTGTTTGTCAATGCCGACACCCTGGATGTGGCCGGCAATACCGCTCATGGTCAGAATCAGATTGCCGTGGATCTGATTGCCAAGCTCACCATCGACGTTATCACCGGCAGTGATGACGTCATTAACGGCATCGAGAGCCGCGCCACCGATATCCGCGGCAGCGCCACCGACATCGAAGATGGCCAACAGGTGCTGGTCACAGTGACAGACGCCAATGGCACTCAGCTTAGCTTCACCACCACGGTCACAGCCGGGCAGTGGCAGCTGGATGATGTTGACCTCACAACACTTGCTGATGGCAAGCTCGACTTCAGCGCCTCGGCGGTGGATGCGGCAGGCAACCCGGCCACAGCGTCCACCAGCCACTGGATGGACACAAAAATCGGCATCAGCATCGATGTTGAAACCGGCGAGGACGAATACATCGACCGCGCCGAACAGACCGCCGTGGACATGTCTGGCACAGTCAGCAATATCGAAGATGGCCAGACCGTCACCATCAGCGTGACCGACAACCAGGGCAACAGCCTCAGCTTTACCACCACGGTTGTCGGCGGCAGCTGGCAGCTCGACGATGTGGATTTATCTTCCCTTGCCAACGGCGAGCTGACCTTCACCGCCAGTGCGACCGACGTTGCAGGCAACCAGGCCTCGGCCAGCGTAGTTCATGAAAAAGACACCAACGCACGGATTTTTGTCTGGGTTGCCGACAACGACCATGTGATTAATGCCGCCGAGCAAAGTTCAGTCACGGTACGCGGCGTGGTCCTCAACGTCGAAAACGGCCAGCCCATTACAGTTACCTTGAGCGATGGCATGGGGAAAAGCCTGACCGTTACTACTGTGGTAACGGGTAACCTTTGGACCATCCCCAACCTGGATTTAACCGGTTTCGCCGATGGCACCTTGTACGTCACGGCCGATGTCAGCGATGTGGCCGGCAACCCGGCCCACGGCGAAAACAGCATTCCGGTGGATTTGTATGCCGGGGTGCAAATCGACATAAATGCCGGCAGCGACGATGTCATCAACGCCCTCGAAAGCAAGACCACGGATATCTTCGGCAATGTGTCGGATATTGAAGACGGCCGCACTGTTACAGTAACAGTCACCGATAAAAATGGCGCCAGCCTGACCTTCACCGCTGTTGTTAGTGGCGGCGCTTATCTTATTGATGACGCGGACATTTCATCCCTTGCCGATGGCGAGCTGAACTTCAGCGCCAGCGTAACCGACGTAGCCGGCAATCCAGCGACCGCCAGCACCAGCAATATCAAAGACAGCATTGCCCTTATCAGCATCGATGTGGAAACCGGGTTGGATGACTACATCGACCGCGCCGAGCAAACCGCAGTGGATATCGCCGGCACAGTTACCAACATCGAAGACGGTCAAACCGTTACCCTGGTCATCACCGATAAGCTCGGCAAAAGCTTAACCTTCACCACCACAGTGGTGGGCGGTGAGTGGCAGCTTGATGATGTGGATTTATCCTCACTGGCCAATGGCGAGCTGACTTTCAGCGCCAGCTCGGCGGATGTAGCCGGTAACCCAGCCAACGCCAGTGTGGTTCACGAAAAAGACACCAGCGCGCGGATTTTTGTATGGGTCGCCGACAACGACCATGTGATTAACGCCGCCGAGCAGAGCCATGTGACTGTTCAGGGTGTGGTGCTCAACGTCGAAAACGGCCAAACCATTAGCGTTACCTTCAGCGATGGCATGGGCAACACCCTGACCTTGACAACGGTAGTCAGCGGCAACCTGTGGACCCTTCCCAACCTGGATTTAACCGGCTTTGCCGATGGCATGCTTTATGTCACTGCCGATGTCACCGATGTGGCCGGCAACCCCGCCCACGCTGAAAACAGCATTCCGGTGGACCTCTACGCCACCATCACCATCGATGTGGCCGCCGGTAATGATGATGTAATTAACGGCCGCGAGGCCGGTGTCACCGACATTTTTGGCACAGTGACGGATATCGAAGATGGCCGCACTGTGACAGTCACAGTCACCGATAAAAACGGCGCTACTCTCACCTTCACAGCCCTTGTCAGCGGCGGCGAGTATCGCATTGAAGACGCCGATATCAGTGCGCTCGCCGACGGCAGCCTTAGCTTCAACGCCAGCGCCACAGATCAGGCCGGAAACCCGGCGACTGCGGCCACCAGCAATGTGAAGGACTCGCTGGCCAGTGTCAGCATTCAGATTTTCGATGGTGGCGATGAACTGATAAGCGAAGGCGAAGTCCGTTCAGTCTCCGTGGGTGGCACCGCCACCAACATCGAACCCGGCAAGGGGCTGCTGGTGCTGCTGGTCGACAGTCAGGGCCACAGGTACCTCACCAGCACCCAGGTTCAGGCCGACGGCAGTTGGCGTATCGATGGATTGGATCTCAATGCGCTTGGTTTTGCCGAGGGCGAAGTCAGCGCCTGGGTTGCCAGTGCCGACAATGCAGGCAATATCGGCTGGGCCAAAGACACCAGTCTTATCGACACCCAAATCAGTATCGATATCGACACCGGCGAAGGCTACGGCGGCTCGCAGCTGATTTTCGGCATGGAAGATGAACTCAAGGGCACCACCACTGGAGTGGAAGCCGGGCAAACCGTCACCCTCAGCATCAGTGATGGCAAAGAAACCCGTACCTTTACCACACTGGTTCAGGCCGATGGCAGCTGGCAGTTCAGCGGCCTTGATGTGGCAGGCATGGGCAAACATGCCCCCTGGATGGTGGATGTGACTGTGTCCGATCTGGCCGGGAACAGCGCCGCCGATGCCCTGCCAACCCTGTACCAACCCATGGATGTCATCATCTATGAGGCCGGGCTCATCCTCTATGATTCACTCGCCACCGAACTCAGTTACCAAATACCCGATGGCACGCTCAGCATCAGCCTCAATCAGCTGTATCTGACGGGGATCACCTCGCTCGGGCAGGATGTGCTGGTCACGGTTGCCGCCGATGGCATGAGCCTTACCGCCAGCCGCGCAGGTGATGGTGAACTGGTGTTCAGCGCTACCCTCACCGGCACCAACCTCAAGGTGCAACTGTTTGAACCGCTTGATCAAACTGGTCGCGCTGCCACCCTGTTTATTCAGCTTGAAGCGCTGCAAAACGATGCCGATGGCACCTCAGAAACCATCTTCACCTACGCCATCGTCAATGTGCTGGATGCGCCGGAACTAACCCTGCCTGACTTTTACGTGACCGAAGAGCAGCAGGATGTAAGCGGCTCTGTGTTCGCCAACGACTTCAGTCTCGAAGGTCTGACCCTGGTAGCCATCGAAATAGAGGGCACCCGCTACAATGTGCAGCCCGGCACACCGCTTGTGGTCGCGACCCGCTTCGGCGAACTGACCATCGACAGCAAGGGCGTGTGGCATCTTCAAACCGCTGGGGACTTGGATAATCAAGTTCAGCAGCTACTCGATTTCCGCTACTACGCCGTCGACTCCGATGGCTCCAAGTCAGCATCCTCGGCCTACATTTACATCAACGACGGCGCCGTGGCTGATATTGGCCAATACCGCGACAGTCTCATCGAGCCCAAGGTCGATACCGACCTGCTCGAAAGCCGTGACTTTGTGATTGTGGCGGGCTCAGATGCTCTGGTGGCCGACTCACTGGTATTTAACCCGCTGACGCCATTCGAACTGGAAGCCCTTGGACTCAAGAGCGAGGGGGTGGAGCTGAGCTACAGCCTTTCGGCCGATGGCAAGCTGCTTACCGCCACCGCTGGCACAGAAGTGGCGTTTACTCTGACCCTGTCTGCCAGCCAGAGCGGACGAGACCTCAGCGCCAGTGTGCTGATGGACTTAAAGCTGCCACTGGATCATCCATCCACCGATATCTTAAGCCTCAAACTGAAACTCGATGCCACAGATACCGATGGCAGCCCGGCCGCTGGCGGCAATATCACCATCGATTTGCTGGACGGCGCAGACCCCGTACTCATCAACAACAGCCGCCTGGAATTTGATGAAAACGATTTATTCGGCACTCCGTTGGTGCAACAGGGCAGCTTTGACATCATCGCCGGCAGCGACAGCATCAAGAGCCTGACCTTCGATGATGTGCGCAAAATGCCCAGGCTCACCGCCGGGCTGGAGCCGCTGCAATTTACCGTGTCGGCCGATGGCACCCTGCTGACCGCCCACACCGGCGATCCGGCCAATCCTGTGCTTGAAATCCGTCTCCTTGGCGGCTGGAACAGCGGCAGCGACACCCTGGGGCATCCTTATGAAATCACCCTGTACCGGGCGTTCGATCAGAACGGCGGCCAGATTTCCGTGCCGGTGGTGTTGAAAGATTTCGACGGTGACAGCGATAAAGTACTGATTAACTTTCTGGTTTCCGATGGCACCCCAGGTGTTGCCACCAATGTCGACCTGGATGTTTATGAACTGCCAAACAGCAGCGGCGGCCAGAACAAAGACACAGACGGCATAGATGTCACCGCCAGTCGTGACCCTATTGTCGATGTCAGCTTCGATGTCAGCCCCGGCCCCATGACCGATAAAGACGGCAATCCGCTGACCCAAAATGGCGACGCCCTGAACTGGAGCCTGAAGGACGACGGCGCGGTATTGGAAGGCCGCAATAGCCGCGGCGAGCTGGTACTGAGTCTGTCGCTGCCCAAAGATATCCATATCGATGCCGGCAGCAACGGCAGCATTGCCATCAGCGCCAAACTCTATGGTCCCATCGACCAACTCCAGGGCGATGGCTCTGTGAATGTGCTCAGCCTGCCCATTACATTTCTCGACTCGGACGGCAGCGTGGCCAGCAGCACGGTCAATCTGACCATTCACGACGGCCTGGCGGCGGTTATCGAGGGCGCACTGACCCTGAGTCTGAACGAACAGGACCTGCCAAAAGATGGCAACCAGACGGTGTCAGGCAACTTTGCCATCGATGCAGGCAGCGACAACGTGCAATCGCTGGTGCTGGCCGATGGCTTCAGCTTCAATGGCTACAGCAGCCAGGGCAAGGCGATTACTCTGGCCTCCAGCGTCGATGCCGATGGTTGGTACATTGCCACCCGCACCGACGGCAAAGAGGTGTTCCGCTTAAAACTCGATGCCGATGGCACTGTAACCTTTGAGCAAAGCCAGCCGCTGGATCATCCGGATCCCAATGGCGCAGACGTGCTGGATGTGAATTTTTCCGTTCAGGCGGTGGATGCCGACAACGATAAATCGGCGCCGCAAACACTCACGATAGCGGTCACTGATGCCGTGCCCCACGCCAAAGACAAGGAGTGGAATTTCTTTGAGAGTGACGAGCCATCTGAGCTGCGGCTTTTTAATATTAATCAAACAGGTATTGATACAGGCACCCTGCAGAAAATCGTCTACAAGGGGGTGGAATACCATGCCGGAGACACCATTGAGCTGTTCACCGACACCGGCGATCGCTACGGCACCCTCACGGTAAACCAGAACGGCCTGGCCACACTGGTGCCTGAGCTGTTTACCTACAACAATGTGCTGTTTACCGAAGATCTGCAGTTCACCATCGAAGATAAGGATGGCGATACAGATACCGGCACCCTGACCCTCAATGCCAGGGACTCGGATGGCAAGGTGCTGATCCTCGACCCCGTGTTCCACGAAGATACCGAGGGTCGACTGGAGATTGTTGCCTACCCGGGCGACAAAGACGAAAACGAGCAGGTGGTTGCCATCAAACTGGATGCCGCCTCCATGGCCGGGGGCAGCCTGTTTATCGACGGCATCCAGATTTTCCCGGCCGGTGGCGAGTATCTCTTTGGTGCCGGTGCGCTCATTATCGAGCCCATCACAGGCACAGCCACCATTCGCGGCACCCTCACCTATTTGCCTGCCGATGACCTGTCGGACGCCACAGATACCATCAATCTGCTGGTGACTGTGGTGATTGACCGCAACGGCGTGCAGTCCGATGTGGTCACCGAATTGCCGCTCACCGTTATCTCTGTGGCCGACACCCCTGAGTGGAGTACCGACAGCGAGTTTACCTACAGCCTGCTGGAAGATGCCGGCACCATATCGCTGAATCTTTCGGCCAGCTCCAAAGATGAAACCGGCGCCGATGCCCAGGGCTCAGAAACCCTGACCTTCCTTATCAGCAACATCAGCGACGGACTCACCCTCACCTCGGGCGGCAAAACCATCACCGATGGCATGATTATTACCCCGGCTGAGCTGGCAAACCTGCAGGCCACAGCCGCAAAGGATATTGCCGGTAAGCTAACCTTTGATATCACCCCCACCAGCACCGAAAACGATAACGGCGATGCCGCCAGTGGCGAGCTGAAAACCGTTGAGCTGGATATCAAACCTGTGGCCGACAAGCCGTCGCTGGAAACCCGTGATATCAGCAGCGATGAAGACAAGCCTATCGATGTGCGCGATATCGTCGGCGGCAGCCTCAGTGACAGCTCTGAAACCCTCGGGTTTGAATTTACCCTGCCGGACGGCTGGAGCATAGACGCCCCCTCAGCGGTGCAGGTCAGCCCCGGTGTCTGGACTGTCAGTGGCGATGACGTCAACAGCGGCAACGCCTTTGTGATCCCCAAAGAGGACGTAAGCTCCGCCACCTTTGGCACCTTTGCGCTCAGCGTCCGCAGTTTCTCCACCGAAGAGATTCAGGACGGTATTCCACCGTCCGACGGCATTCTTCACCCCAACCCAAATTACAGCGCAGCCCAGAGCGTTACCATCAAACTGAGGGGCGTTGCCAACGATGCGCCCACTATAGATGCCGACCCGGCGCGCTGGACCATGGATGAAACCAGCGGCACCATCAGCAACCTCGCCACGCTGGCGGAAGATGTGCCCATCAAGCTCGACTTCCTGCTGAAAACCTCGGACGACGATGGCTCTGAAACCCTGGATTTAACCCTCACTGGCCTGCCTGAGGGCGCCAAATTGCTGGATGCTTCGGGGAATCAGGTCAATCTGCCGGTGGTCGACTTTGTCGCCGGTCAGCCGGTCTACAGTGTGTCGGCGGCTCAGCTGGCAACCCTGAGCCTGCTGCCCATCGCCGACTTCAGCGGCGATATCAGCCTCACGCTCAACGCCCAAAGCACCGAGAAAGACGGCGACAGCGAAACCTTCGAACTGACGGTGGCACTCAAGGTGTCGCCGGTTATCGATGAAACCGGCAGCAGCCTGCAAACCACCACCGAAGGCCTTGAAAATCGCCCGGCCGTCATCGATATCCGCCCCTTCCTGGGCATGGACAACGACGGCAGCGAAACCATTACCGGCGCCATAGTGATGCCCAATTCAGTAGGCGTCGGCCTGCTGCTGGACGGCCGGCCAATCACTATTCCTGCCGGTGGTTTGGATTTGGCCACCCTGACCGATGCCTCCAGCCCGACCCTGCCAGACCTTATCGCATCGGGTCGTCTGGCGGTGTTGCCACCACAGGATGCCGATGGCGAATTTGAACTGCCGGTGCGGTATGAAATAACCGATACCTCAGGGAACGGAGAAACCGTCAGCAGCTGGATAGACACCAGGGTGCGGCTGATTGTCGATGCTCAGGTGAATATCACCACCGAAATCAAGGCCTCCGAGCCATCCCTGACCAGCACCGATGGCAGCCCCATCGACATCACAGGGCAGGTGAAGTTTTTCGAGGCCGATATCGATGGCTCCGAGCGGCTAGACTATGTGGAAATTGTGCTGCCAAGCGGCGATGGCTGGTATGTGGAACACCCCCTTGGTGCCATCCACGACGGGAATGGTCGCTGGCTTATCGAGATCCCAAGCCTCACATCCGATACGGTACGTGAATGGGGCTTGGACATCCTTCAGGATGTGAAAATCATCAGTGATAACGCCGTGACTGACGCCGAAATCACCGTCAATGCACGGGTGCTCGACCGAGACGATGGCGAAATCATCAGCACTAATTTTACCGTGACCTTCCTGCAGGGCGCCGCCGACAGTACTGCGACCGAAGTCGGCGACCTGCAACTGACAGTGGCCGATGCCATCGAAGATGAAGCCATCAGCTTTGCCGGCCATCTAAACCCCAATATCACCACCGACACCAACGACGTGGTGAGTTTCCGTATCCTGGCAAGCGACCTGCCAGAGGGCGGCTACTTCACCGGCACCGATGTCGAAGCCGTGTACAACGCCACCGGTAAGGCGGTGATCGAGTGGGTGTTTACCACAGCCTCCCTTGGTAACCTCACCCTGCATGGCATCAGCGAGCATTACGCCGGTGACTTGTCTATACCAATCCGCATCATCGCCACCGACTCCCTGAGCGGCGATACCAAGATTGACGACAGCCAAACCCTGGAAGCACAAATTCAGCCAAGGGCCGATGGCGCCTTCTTCAATGTGACCAACGCCACCATGGAAGAAGACACCCCGGTGCCCCTGGGTATCCGACTCAACTTTATCGACTCAGATGCAAGCCCAGGCACCGGCGGCAGCGAGACCCTGGTATTTGGCGATGCCGCTCAGCCCATTCAGTTGCTACTGCTCGATGGCGGCAGCCTGGAAGATGACTCAGGCCTGTTCCAGCTCAAAGCAGGGACCACAAGTACCTGGCTCTTTACCGGCAGCAACATGGCTGAGCTCAACGATGCGCTTGCCAATCTGCGCTTCGTGCCACCACTGCACCTGTCCGGCGTATTCGGCATTGCCTTCAATGCCACTGCCATAGACACAGCGCTGGTGGGCGGCGCCACCGTCACAGATACAGTGGCCGTTTCGACCACTCTGAATGTGGTGGTGACGCCGGTCACCGATGCCTCTAACCTGCCCGGTACCACGGTAGAAATCCTCGGCGATGAAGACACGCTTATCAGCCTCTCCGGCCTTGATGCGGCAGGCGCAGGCTTGATTGACCAGGACGGCTCGGAAGTGATTTACCTCACCGTCTCCGGAGTGCCCGCAGGCTCAGTGCTCTACTATCAGGACAGTGGCGGCAATCTTATCCAACTGCCAAACGCAGGGCCCGATGGCGGCAGTTTCAATGGCAAACCCACCTATGCCTGGTCGATTGAGCCCGAGCAGCTTGGCGGCCTGGTGTTGCTGCCACCGGAAAACTTCAGCGGTGACATTCCCCTGAAAGTGGGCACAGTCACCTGGGAGCAAGGCACCGAAGACTATGTCAACAATGGCACCGACGTGATTGTTGGGGTGCGCCCCATCGCCGATGGCATTCAGATTATTGTGCCGCCCGAGAAACATTACAGCGCTGAAGAAGACGATGTTATCCAGGTGAATTTCAAGGCCGAAACCCTGGACGTGACAGGTCAGGAGCTGGTCAGAGTGACTGTAATTATCACCTCCGCAGGCTCCCTTGAAGGGCTCGAAGGGGTGACAGTGGCGGGCAGTTTCGTCTCCTTTACCGAGTCCGGCGGCGTCTACACGGCCACGTTGGACGTGGCAGCGACCTCGGTCAGCGGCATGCAACTTCATCCCGGGCCCCTGGCCTTTGGCACCCTCAATGCCGAAGTCAGAATTGAAAGCATCGACAGCAACACAGTGCTTGGCAGCGATATCACCGACATCAGCGCCGCTGAAGTATTGAACTTCGATATTGAGCTGACCCCAGAGGTCGACCCACCTGTGTGGACCGCCGTTGATGATGTGCTGGCCAATGACCCATCCAACCTGTTGCTGGGACTGGGTTTATCGCTGCAAAACCCGGCCCCCGGTGAAACCGGAAAGCTGGAAATCACCGGCTTGCCCGCAGGAATGACCCTGGAGGGCGCCAGCCAGTCCGGCGACAAGTGGATTGCCGACATCAGCGATGTGGCGAGCCTCAAGGTGGTTGGCGCCAATGATGGCGACAGCTTTACCCTGACCCTCAAACCCAGCGCCAGCCTGAGCGGCGAAACCGCCAAAGGCACCACAGAAACCATCACTGTAACCGTGGATATCACAGCGCCCATCATGGCGCCGTTCATGGCGTCGTCCTTCAGCGCCTTTGCTGACAACGGATTTACAGACGGCAGTTTTGACGATGCCTTCTATTGGGGCGCCGACAATCTGGAATTCCGCTTCGACCCCATGCTGTGGCGCGGCAGTGAATTGCTGCTGCAACCGCGCTTCACGCTGGCTGACAGCGGTAACCCGGTAACTGTCCAGCCTGGCACAGTGGACGAGCCCAGCCCCATCAAGGTCACCCAGCCAACCCTGTATCGATATCTGGGTTCCCAGTGGAGCACTGAGCTGGATGACAACAAGGCCACAGCCGGGGATGAGGGCTCGCTTATCAGCCTGGATAACGGCGACAGAATGCCGCAGATCCTGACGCCTGACAGCCCCATGATTAAGCCCTGGCTGGACTTACATTTAGAGGCAAACATCAGCGAGTTGGAAGCTGCAGTAACGGCGCCTGTGATACCTCAAATCCAAACGGCCAGCTTCACTACGCCGGCAGTGCTGGCCACGCTGCAGGACCTTGGCAGCATAAGCCTCGCAGGCGACCTCAGGCAGGATGTCACCCCTTATCAGCCTGTACCCGAGCCGGATCCCGACTATTTGGCGTCGCTGTCCAACTTAATCCAGCAGAGCATCGATAAAGGCAATAGCTTCGAGGGCGGCTTTATTGCCGGGATGGACACAGGTACTGAGGTGATCAGCGGCGCACTGGATGGTACCGAACAACTGACCCGGCTTATGGAAGAGCAGCAACTGACAGGACAACACCGATGAGCGCTGACTTCCACCACAGCCGTGCCTTTATCAGCCAATGCTGCGCCGCCATGGGGATGACACCTCCGGCGGGGCAACTGGCTGAGCTCATGGCCGGGCTGACGCCTGAGACGCTGGAAGAGATCCTCGGGCGTTTTCAGCTGGGCGCTTCGCTGCAAAAACTGCCTCCGGCGGATATGGCGCTGCCCGCCATTCTTTTTGTGGATGGCGCCCCCTGGCTCGCCAGACGCAGAACCAAAGAAGGCGTGCTGCTGGAATCCCCCGACGGTGAGCAGCGCCAGCTTGCCCACAACGAGTGGCAAACCACCTGCGAGGGCCGCAGCTGGTATTTGCAGGCCCGGGAACTTGCCGACTACCGCGCCACCGAGCATCAGCAAAGCCGCCCGCGCCATTATCTGGCCGAGGCCTTCGATGAGATGCGCCCCTTCCTTAAAAGCTTTTTGCTGGCGTCCTTTGCCGCCAACCTGCTGGCGCTGGTGACGCCGCTCTTTACCATGAACGTGTATGACCGGGTGGTGCCCAATCAGGCGACCGATACCCTGTGGGTGCTGGCAAGTGGCGTGTGCGTGGCCATGCTGTTCGATTTTCTGCTGCGTCAATCCAGAGCGCGACTGGCCGATGTAGCGGGCAAACACGTAGATCAACAGGTTTCCGCCAAGCTGTTCGACCGCTTGCTGGGCATGCGGCTTGAGCACAGACCCGCTTCGGCGGGCGCCTTTGCCAAGCAGTTGCAGGAGTTTGATTCAATTCGGGATTTCCTCACCAGCGCCACCCTGGTCGCCCTGGTCGACCTGCCCTTTACTGTACTGTTTCTGGCGCTGATGGCCTGGCTCGGTGGCTGGATGGTGATGGTGCCCGTGCTTGCCATGCTGTGCCTGATTGGCATGAGCCTTATTCTCGAGCGGCGCATTGCTGCGGCGGTGGAAAAGTCAGGCCAGCTGTCTACCCAAAAGCAGGCGCACCTCATCGAGACCCTGAACCTGCTGCCGGAACTCAAACAGGCCGGAGCCCAGCACAAGGCCCAGCGGCTGTGGGATGCCAATATCCGCGAGCTGGCCGACTGGCAGAATGAGTCGCGCATCGCCTCCAATACCCTGAGCCACCTGGTGGCGGCCAGCCAGCAGCTGGTTACTGTGGGCTTGGTGGTCACAGGGGTGTATCAGATTTATGCGGGCAACATCAGCATGGGCGCCCTGATTGCCATGGTGATGCTCAGTGGCCGCGCCGCGTCCGCCATTAACCAAATTGCAATTCTGCTGCTCAAATACCGTCAGACCCGCGCTGCCATGACAGCCGTAGAGTCCATCCTCGCCCTGCCCCAGGAGACCCGCGCCCAGAGCCTGAATGCCGGAAAACTGGGATTCGATGGCTCGGTGGCACTGAGAAACGCCAGTTTCAGCTACCCCGACCAACCCATGCCTGCTTTCAGCGACATCAACTTAAGCATTCAGCCGGGTGAGCGTGTCGGCCTGTTTGGCGCCGCAGGCGCTGGCAAGTCGAGCCTGCTGTCGGTCCTCGCCGCTCAATATCAGCCCTCCAGCGGCCAGCTGTTTTATCACGGCCTCGAGGCTTCCCAGTGGTCGCAGGACTATCTGCGCCGCCATATCGGCTGGGTCGGCCAGCAGCCGCTGCTGAGCTACGGTACTGTGCTGGATAACCTGCTGCTGGGGCTAACCGAAGTGGACGAGCAAAAACTTGCCCGGGTGCTGGTGACCAGTGGTATAGACAAGCTTCTCGATCGCATGGGCGCCGGACTTTCCACCCAGGTGGGGGAATTTGGTCGCCAACTCTCCGGCGGTCAGCGTCAGGCAATTTTGCTTGGCCGGGCCCTGCTGCGTGAACCCAAACTGCTGCTGCTCGATGAGCCCACCAGCGCCCTGGATGAACGGGCCGAGAATCAAATTATCGCCAGCCTCAAGGCACTGGAGCGGGACGTGACCCTGGTGATTGCCTCCCACCAGCCCAAGGTGCTGGCCATGTGCGACCGGGTGCTGATTGTCGATAAGGGCCGGATTGTGGCCGAGCAGCGTCCATCAGAGCTGCAAGGTAATAAACGTCTCAAGTCGGTAAGCGTTACCCGCAGGGAGGCCAAGCAATGAGCCTGCACCTGAGACACCTGGAGGCGGCGCGGCGCGCCAATCAGATTATCTATTTGGTCATAGGCCTGATTGTGGCCTGCCTGGTATGGGCCTCCTTCGCGACTTTGGAAGAAGTGGTAGTCGGCCAGGGCCAGGTGGTCCCATCCCTCAAGGTGCATCGTATTCAAAGTCTCGATGGCGGCCTGCTCAAGACCATGCATGTAACCGATGGCCAGCGGGTGAAGGCCGGTGAGCCGCTGCTGGAGCTGGACAGCCTGAGATTCGCTTCGGCCGTGGATGAAGCCAGGGTCTCCAGCGAGGCTCTGAGTCTGCTTATCCGCCGCCTCAATGCCGAGATTGCCTCGGTGAAGCTGTCCTCCGCAGACAACTGGCAGGAGCGCATCAGCCTCGAGCCTGCCCGGGCACAACTGGATCCGCGCAGCCTCACCATCTTCAACGCCAGACTGTCGCAACTGGCCGCCCAGCTGGAACAGGCCAGCGAGTCGGTACGCCAGAAACTGCAAGCCCGGGAAGAAGCCGGTATCCGTGAGAGCGCCGAGCGGCGCAGCCTCAAGCTGGCCGAGCAGGAGCTGGCCATGACCCGGGATGCAGTGAATGAAGGTGCTGTGGCCGAGCTTGAGCTGATTAAGCTTGAACGTGACACCATCCGCCTGCGCGGTGAGCTGTCGGCCACCCAGAGCAGCCTGGTGCAACTCGATGCCGCCGTCAAAGAAGCCATAGCACAGCGGCGCACCCTGGCGCTGGACTTTATTAACCGCGCCGAGGCCGAGCGCCACGAGGCACAGAACAAGTTCGATGGCCTGACCGAAAATATGAAGGCGCTGGCGGATCGCCTGCAGCGCACCCGTATCGAGGCGCCCATCGATGGCAGTATCAACAATATCGCCATTCGCACCCCGGGCAGTGTGATTGAACCCGGCCAGACCATTATGGAGCTGGTGCCCAGCGACGGCGCCCTGATTGTCGAAAGCCGCATCGACCCCAAGGACATCGCCTTCGTGCATCCGGGGCTTGCCGCCACCGTGAAGTTCAGCGCCTATGACTTTGTGATTTACGGCGGCCTTAAGGGGGAAGTCGTTTATGTCAGCCCGGATGCACACCACCTGGAAGATGGCACCACCTATTTTGAAGCCCATATCCGCACCGACAGCGGCGATTTGGGTGGCCGCCCCATTATTCCGGGGATGCAAACCACAACAGATATACAAACTGGCAGCAAAACCGTTTTGGACTATTGGCTCAAGCCCGTGCTGCGGGCCAAGGCCAATGCCCTGCGTGAACCATAAGGTAAGGACACTATGCGTAAACTCCTGATACTTCCCCTGCTGGCGCTCACGGTGCCCGCTCAGGCACTGACGCTGGAGCAGTCAGTGGCCGAAGCCATCAACAAGCATCCGCGAATACTGGAAAAATATGCCGGTTTCGAAGCCGCCGTGCGTGAGAAACGGGCCGCCCGCGGCCACTATCTGCCCCAGGTGGATCTGTACGGCGCCGCCGGTTATGAATACGTGCGCTACAACAACGGCAAACGGCTCGACTCAGAGCTGGACCGCACCGAGGTGGGCCTTAAGGTCACCCAACTGCTGTTCGATGGCTTTCGCACCCCCAACGAAGTCGACCGACTGCAGTTCGAGCAGGAGGCCGAGCAGTTCGGGCTGCTGTCGCTGGCGGAAAACTTAAGCCTGGAGGTGGCCGAGGTCTATCTGCAACTGGCCCGCATTAATCAGGTGGTCAAACTTTCCGAACAGAATGTGAAAGAACATCAGGAAATTCAGCGCAATATCGAGTCGCGCCAGGGCCGCGGCCTGTCCAGCGACTCAGACGTGGCTCAGGTTCGTGCCCGGGTTGCCACCGCGCAGTCGGCGTATCTTGCCGCCCGCAACGAACAGATGGATTTGGAAGCCCGCTACTTCGATCTGGTGGGTCAGATGCCACGGGATCTTATCGATCCGCGCCCTGACTTCGAATATGTGCCGCAAAACCTCGGCGACGCCCTGCGTCTGGCGGTAGAGAAACACCCTGAAATCGACGCCGCCGGTAAGGATTTGGCTGCGGCCAACTCCCAGTACGAGCGCGACAAGAGCAGCTTCCTGCCCAAACTGTCGCTGGAATTACAGGCCAATCGCAACGACAACATGGGGGGGATTGCCGGTCCCGACGAAGATGCCCGCGCCATGCTGGTGCTGTCTTACAACCTGTTTAACGGCGGCAGTGACGTCGACCGAGCCGAGGCTGCCAGCTGGCGGGTTCAGCAGGCGTTGTCGATTCGCAAACAAACCGAATTGCAGGTGATTGAAGCCACCCGTCTGGCCTGGAACGCGTACAGCTTTGTGGGCGAGCAGCGCTCGTTTTACCGTGAAAACGTCGATCAGGCCGTGAAGGCCGAGCAGGGGTATCAGCGCCAGTTTGAGCTGGGCCGCCGTTCGCTGCTGGATGTACTCGATGCCAAGGTGGAGGTGTTCCTCGCCCGTAAAAATTACCTCGATGCCCACTACAAGTATCAGGGCGCTGCCTACCGGCTTATCAATGCCACCGGCAGCCTGATGGAGTCATTCAGGGTCGATACCCCCGAGAGCTGGACCGAGGAGAAATAACATGAAAAAGCCAAGCACACTCGCCCTGCCCGCATTGATGTCACTGCTTATCCTCGGCGGCTGCGCCATCGAGCCCGGCGCCGGTTTTGAGCCCCAGCCCCAAAGCCGCGCCCTGAGCGACATCGACCACGATGGAGTTATCGATGCCCGCGACAAGTGCGAAACCACCCCCACCGGCGCCAGCATCAGCAATAGCGGCTGTGAAACCACCACCGCCAGCACCCGCAAGGTCAACCGGGTCATCATGTTCGGTTACGATCAAGACACCCTGCCCGATGGCGAGCGGGCCGAACTGATTGCCCTGATGCGCAAACTTGGCGACAAACAGGGCGCCGAGCTGGTGCTGATTGGCGACACCAGTCCAGAGGGCAGTGAGTCATACAATCATGCGCTGGCACAGCGGCGCAGCGAGTACCTCAAAGCCATGGCACTGGAAGCAGGTCTGTCAGCGTCACAGTTGAAGGAAGAGGTGTATTTCGAGCGCAATCAAATCCCCAACGAGCTGCAGGGACGCGATCATCGCCTTATCGCCGTGGCGCGCTGGCAGGAAGCCGGGGTAGACATGGACTGGACCATTTTCACTTCGGACAAGGCGCCCAAAGTTAAGCGCTGATCCCGCTCCTATCCCTTTGTCGCCCCTTCATTTGGCGACAAAGGGTGATCCAGCCCAAAGGCTGGCATCTGCAAACTTCCTTTGTGCTCACAGCCGTGGTTGGATAACCCCATAGTGCGAGGCTAAATCGCTTCCCCTTCGCTTGTGAGGAAACATGATGCACAATAACGTCAAAGCTTTATTGGCCACCACCGCCCTCTTTTTTGCCGCGCCTTCAATGGCCGACTCCGGCTGTGGTTTCGAGAACAAATCCGGTGGCGTATTTGCCACCTGCAGCGAGGAGAAGCAGGAAGTGATCCTGACCGGCATCGTTGAGGCACAGCGCCTCGTGACTGAATTACCCGAGTTTACCGAAGGTTATAAAACCTACGAGGTGGATACCGCCGCCCTTGAACCCATCAAAGCCGAAACCGAAGCCACCGAAATCGTGGTGATCATCGGTACCTGGTGCCCCGATTGCCACCGGGAAACACCGCGCTTTATCCGCATTATGGAAGAAGTGAACAACCCCAATATCAAGGTCACCTACATTGGCGTTGACCGCGCCAAGGCCGACCCTGAGGGTTTGGCCGCCAGGTATGATTTCAAGCGTATTCCTACCTTTATCGTGCTGCAAAAAGGTGAAGAAATCGGCCGTATCGTCGAGCGCCCCACCGAGTCGCTGGAAATCGATTTGGCTAACATTCTCAAATAAGCCTCAAATACAAAAAGCCGGCAATCGCCGGCTTTTTGTATTTGACTCTTTCTCGAAGATAAGGCTCAGTGAGCCGATTCGATTCTTTGGGAGAGTTCCAGCAGCACCCCTTCACGCAGGGCGCCGCCTGAGAGGGCGAGGTTTTCCAGCCCCAGCAAACGGAACAATGCCAGCAGCACGGCAATACCGGCGGCAAAGGTCGGGGCGCGTTCGGGGCAAAGACCATTGATGCCGTCGAGACTGGCATCTTCGTGCAGCAGGATTTCGCCTTTGAGGCGCTCAAGCACTTCGAGGGTGATCAGCTGCGACTCTCCGCGGTGTGCCAGCAGCTCCACCACCGACTGCACTGTGCCGGAGGCGCCGACCACAGTGTGCCAGCCAAGGCGCTTAAGCTCGGCTTCGGCTGGCCCCAGAATGCGGTGCACCTCGGTCTTGGCGTCGTCAAAGTCGCGCTCTTGCAGCGGCAAATCGGTGAAGAACTGCTTCTTGAAGGTCACGCAGCCCATGGGCAGGCTGGTTTTGAACAGGAGTTTTTCACCGTCGCCGACAATAAACTCGGTGCTGGCACCGCCGATGTCGATGACCAGACGACGCCCCTCACCCGCAGTTGTGGCAACCATGCCGCGATAGATCAGCTCGGCCTCACGCATGCCACAGATAACGTCGATTGGCACCCCCAGAATGGGCAGGGCGCGGGATTTGAACTCATCGGCATTGGCGATTGCACGCAGGGTGGCCGTTGCGACCACGGCCACGTTTTCGGCGGCAATATGATGCTTGGCCAGCATCTCGGCGAACATGCCAAGACACTCCAGACCGCGCTGCATCACCCCTTCACTGAGCATGCCATCACAGCCGATCCCTTCGGCAAGACGCACCTTGCGTTTGTATTTGGCCTCGACCCTGGGCTTTCCTGCCACTGTGGTGGCCACCAGCATGTTAAAGCTGTTGGAGCCCAGGGTGATTGCGGCGTATGCGGGTGTCTGCATCTACGACTGTCTTATGAGTGTCTGCGGGTCCTGTCGTGACGGGGAGGACGGCCACCACCGCTGCGATGGGCACCGGATGGACGTGGTGAACCATTGCGATCGCGCAGGTTGCGGCCACCGGTATGGGGCTTGCGATGGATTTTCACCGGCGGTGGAATATCAATCAGGGCATCGCGATCGTAAGAGGTCACAGGGATGCTGTGCTTGATATAGTCTTCGATGGCCGGCAGGTTGAGGGCATATTCCTCACAGGCAAAGCTTACCGACACGCCTTTTTGACCGGCGCGGCCAGTACGACCGATACGGTGTACATAGTCTTCGCAGTCATCGGGCAGATCGTAGTTGTACACGTGGGACACATCAGAGATGTGCAGACCACGGGCGGCTACGTCGGTGGCCACCAGGATATCGAGCTCACTCTGGGTGAACTGCTCGAGGATCTTCAAACGCTTTTTCTGCGGCACGTCACCGGTCAGCAGGCCCACACGGTGGCCATCGGCCTCCAGGCTCGCCCACAGGTTTTCACACTGATATTTGGTGTTGGCAAACACAATGGCCTTTTCGGGCCAGTCTTCTTCAATCAGTGAGTGCAGCAGCTTGAGTTTGTCTTCCATGGAAGGGTAGAAGATTTCTTCTTTGATATTGCGGGAGGTTTTTTCCTCCGGGGCAATTTCCACCTTCACAGGGTCGTTCATGTGATCGTACGCCAGCTCCTGTACCTTCATCGACAGGGTGGCAGAAAACAGCATGTTCAGACGGTCTTTGGCATCTGGCATACGGCGGAACAGGAAGCGGATATCCTTGATAAAACCGAGATCGAACATGCGGTCGGCTTCATCCAGTACCACAGCCTGGATAGCGCTTAAGTTGATAACGCCCTGACGCACATAGTCGATGATACGGCCGGTGGTACCAATCAGTACGTCCACGCCTTTATCCAGTACTTTACGCTGGGTCTCGTAGCCTTCACCGCCGTAAACAATACCCACCTTGAGGCCGCTGTGCTTGGACAGCAGGGTCGCATCTTTGGCAATCTGAATCGCCAGTTCGCGGGTTGGCGCCATGACAATCGCACGCGGCTGATTCAGCTGGCGGTTATCAGGAATCGGGGTAGTCAGCAGGTGGTTAAAAGTGGCAACCAGGAAGGCGAGGGTTTTACCAGTGCCGGTTTGGGCCTGGCCGGCGATATCTTTTTTCTCAAGCAGTACCGGAAGGGAAAGCGCCTGGATTGGCGTACAATGCTCGAAGCCGTTTTCGTTAAGTGCCTGTTTGACCTCGTCACACAAGGGCAGGTCGGCAAATTTTTGTTGGGTTAAGTGTGTTTCGCTCATAGCGGCAGCATACCAGTTAGGGTTGCAATAAGATACTCGATCGTTTGAAATAGCGACAACAAATCGGTGGGCACTTGAATTCCTGTAAATCCGCCCCAATATACATGCTAAGCCATTCACAGACCAGCGATGGCATCATTTGGAGAACATCATGAGCGACAAAATTGTAACCCTGAGCGACGACAGCTTTGAAAACGACGTACTGAAGTCTGAACTGCCAGTTCTGGTAGACTTCTGGGCAGAATGGTGCGGCCCATGCAAAATGATCGCCCCAATTCTGGACGACGTAGCTGCCGAATACGAAGGTAAGGTTACAGTTGCCAAGCTGAACGTTGACCACAACAACGCCTCTCCCGCCAAGTATGGCGTGCGTGGTATCCCAACGCTGCTGATGTTCAAAGGCGGCGAGCTGGTAGCCACCAAAGTAGGCGCGCTGTCCAAGACTCAACTGAAAGAGTTCATCGACGCTCAGCTCTAATCTTCGCCTATCGGCGTGATGCCCGGCACACCTTTTAGCCATAAATGTGCCGGGCTGCCGTAAAATTCTGGACGCACCCGTGCATCGGTGCTACTTTAATAACCAGATTCTTATCGATTAACCCACTTCCTCGCAGTTCAATCTTTTCAATACCCTCTGTAAGCATTGCAGATTGAATGCGGCAAACTTTTCTCGCGTAAAAAGACCCATCACATGAACCTAAACGAACTGAAAAACATGTCCATCGCCGACCTGGTGGCCTTGGCGGAGAGCATGAATCTCGAAAATATGGCCCGTGCCCGCAAGCAGGACATCATTTTCTCCATCCTCAAAGCCCACGCCAAAAGCGGTGAAGACATCTTCGGTGGCGGTGTACTGGAAATCCTGCAAGACGGTTTTGGCTTCCTGCGCAGTGCCGATGGTTCTTACCTCGCCGGGCCGGACGATATCTACGTCTCACCCAGCCAGGTGCGTCGCTTCAACCTGCGAACGGGCGATACCATTGCCGGTAAAATCCGTCCTCCCAAAGAAGGCGAACGCTACTTTGCGCTGCTGAAAGTCAACGAAGTGAACTTCGATAAACCAGAAATCTCCCGCAACAAGATCCTGTTTGAAAACTTAACGCCCCTGCACGCCGAAGAGCGTCTGCGCATGGAGCGTGGTAACGGTTCTACCGAAGACATTACTGCCCGTATCCTGGATCTGTGCTCCCCTATCGGTAAAGGCCAGCGTGGTCTGATTGTGGCCCCGCCAAAAGCCGGTAAAACCATGCTGCTGCAGAACATTGCCCAGTCCATCAGCTACAACAACCCCGAAGTGGTGTTGATGGTGCTGCTGATTGACGAGCGTCCTGAAGAAGTGACCGAGATGCAGCGTCTGGTGCATGGCGAAGTAATTGCCTCAACCTTCGACGAGCCAGCCAGCCGCCACGTACAGGTTGCTGAAATGGTTATCGAAAAAGCCAAGCGCCTGGTTGAACACAAGAAAGACGTGGTTATTCTGCTCGACTCCATCACCCGTCTGGCCCGCGCCTACAACACAGTAGTACCTTCTTCAGGCAAGGTACTGACAGGTGGTGTGGATGCCAACGCCCTGCACCGTCCAAAGCGTTTCTTCGGTGCTGCCCGTAACATCGAAAACGGCGGCTCGCTGACCATCATCGCCACTGCCCTTATCGACACCGGCTCCAAGATGGACGAAGTGATTTACGAAGAATTCAAAGGCACGGGTAACCAGGAACTGCACCTGTCTCGCAAGGCCGCCGAGAAGCGCGTGTTCCCTGCGATTGACTTCAACCGCTCCGGTACCCGCCGCGAAGAGAAGCTGACCACCAGCGATGAGCTGCAGAAGATGTGGATCCTGCGTAAGATTTTGAACCCAATGGACGAAGTGTCGGCCATGGAGTTCCTTATCGACAAGCTGGCCATGACCAAGACCAACGACGAGTTCTTTACTGCGATGAAACGCGCCAAGTCGTAAACTGGTTTGCTATTAAAAACGCCGCTCACTGAGCGGCGTTTTTGTTTTTATGACTGCAGTGCCTCATCCAGCGCAGCCAGCCGCTCAGCCACCTTGTCTTTCAGCATGTCCCGCAGCGCCAGCACCGCCGGTGTCACCTGCGCCCGCCCCGGGCAAAGCAGATATAACTCCAACGGCTCACCCTGCCAGTCTTTTAGCAGCGGCTGCAAACGCCCGGCAATCAGATCGCTTGCCAAATCGAGGCGAGACTTATACACCAGCCCCTTACCCGCCACCGCCCAGCGACGGGCGATTTCGGCATCATTGCTGCTGCGCCTGCCACTGACCCGGATTTGCTTCACATCACCATCGCGAAAGAAACTCCACTGATCGTGGGTACGTTCGGCCCGTTTGTATAACAGGCACTGATGCGCCGCCACCGCATCCGGGGTTTCCGGCGCTCCCCGGGCGGCAATGTACTCCGGCGCCGCCGCGAGCTGGCGCCACATCCGGCCGATTAAAAACGCCACCGCTTCCGGATCCGTGGGCTTGCCATAGCGCAGCGCCACATCAATGTTGTCGCGAAACAAGCTGTTAATCCTATCGCCCAGGGCCAGTTGCACTTCAAGCCCCGGGTGTTGCTCCATCAGCTCATCGAGCCAGGGCAGAAAAATATTGCGGCCAAAATCCGACGATACAGAAATTCTGAGGCTGCCTTCCACCGTGCCCTTGGCGCTCGCCAATGCCATGCGGCCATGCTCGAGGGCGGCCAGGGCCTCACGGCAGTGCAGCAGATAACGCTCACCGGCGCTGGAGAGCCGCAAACTGCGGGTGGTACGGATAAACAGCGGCGTACCCAGCTGCTTTTCCAGCCGTTTAATGGCAGCACTGGCGGTGGCTGGCGTTAAATCCAGCTCCAGCGCTGCAGCACTGATGCTGCCCGCCTCGGCCACGTGTACAAAGAGTTCCAAATCAGAGGTCAGCACTTCCTATCCCCGACGATTAACTACCGACTAACACTAAACCCAAATGACGGCCAAAAGAAAGCCCGCACTGGTTTCCCGGCGCGGGCGTTAGACTTTTACGAGGTAAACTCAAAGCAGAGTCGAGGCCATCTTGCGGCGCAGATAGGCAATCTGCTGCATATGGGGCAAGTCTTTGGGGCAGTTGTCCTGACAGCCAAGCAGCGTCATACAACCAAATACCCCGTCCTGATTACCAATCACATGGTAGAAGTCATCGGCGCTGCGGCCATCGCGACTGTCGAGCTCAAAGCGGGCGATTTTCATCATACCCACAGCGCCGACAAAGGTGTCACGCATCTGCTTGGTCGCACAGGCCGACACACAAACCCCACATTCCACGCAGCGCTCCAGCTCATACAGCCTGGCGGCTTCTTCGGGATCCATGGGGTCTTCCAGTCGGTGAATATCCAAATCGCTGCCTTTGGGATGCAGCCACAATTTCAGGCGCTCGGCCAGCTCACGCATAAACTTGCCGGTGTTCACCGACAAATCACCAATCAGTTCAAACCCCGGCAACGGCATCAGGGTGATTTCACCCTTGGGATACTTGGCCGTTAAGGTGCGGCACGCCAGGGTGGGAAAGCCATTGATGACCATGGCGCAGCTGCCGCAAATGCCGGCACGGCAAACAAAGTCAAATTGCAGCGACGGGTCCTGCTCCTGGCGCAGGCGGTTAAGGGCGATAAACACCGTCATACCGGCGGTTTCTTCCAGCTGGTATTTGACCATTTTGGGCTCATCGCCGGGCTGCTGCGGGTCGTAGCGGAAAATATTGAAAGTCAGAATGCGGCCGCTCATGAGTTATCGTCTCCGGCAAGGTTTTGCGATGGGATGGTTTCGGCGCTGGCAGGCTCAGGCAACTGGTTCAAGCTGTCACTGAGGCGCTCATTACCAGGCTGCAGACTTGCAGGCAGCTCGAACGGCATCAATGCCTGTTGACGGGCTTCGCGGCTGGCATCTGGGCCCAGAGAGGCAAGCAGCTCGGCAATTTCGGCCTCGCGTTTGGCAGTGTCGGGATGAGCAATGGCATTGTCGGCGCCGTAGCCGCGGTAGCCCGGCGGCAGCTCCATTTTCATCACATCCAGCGCCTCGTAGCTCAGTGTCGGCTCAAGAGCATTGGCATCGGGCCAGCTTGCCAGGGTGCGGCTCAGCCAGTCTTTATCGTTACGCTGGGGGAAATCTTCCCGGGCGTGAGCACCACGGCTCTCGGTGCGGGCCGCCGCGCCGCAGGCAACCGTCAGCGCAACTTTCAGCATTCTTCGCACCCGCAGGGCCTCCACCAGCTCAGGGTTGGCATGGCGTTTTTTGCAGGTCACGCCGAGGTTGGCAGCGCGCTGCAACAGCGCCTTCAGCTGGGTCACGGCCTCCTCAAGCTCGGGGCCATTACGGAAAATGCCCACATAATCCATCATCACCTTTTGCATGGCGGCCTTGAGCTGCCAGGCGTTTTCACGGCCATCGCCATCAATCAGGCCATCGATTTCGGCTCGCACCTTGTCCACAAAGCCCTGGGCCAAACCGGTATCCAGCACCAGATCATTGTTATCGCAAAAATCCGCCACGTATTTACCGATAATCATCCCGCCCACCACGGTTTCGGCCAGCGAGTTGCCACCGAGGCGGTTAAAGCCGTGCATATCCCAGCAAGCGGCCTCACCCACGGCAAACAGCCCTTTGAGCTGGGGGCTTTCGCCGGTTGGGGTGGTACGAATGCCGCCCATGGAATAGTGCTGGGTCGGCCGCACCGGGATCCACTCTTCAGCCGGATCGATACCGAGGAAGTTTTCACAGATTTCTTTCACTTCCCGCAGGTTGGTCTCGATGTGCTTGCGGCCAAGCAGGGTGATATCGAGCCACAGGTGCGGACCGTAGGGGCTGTCGACGCCCTTGCCCTTGCGCATGTGCTCGGTCATGCGCCGCGACACCACGTCGCGGGAAGCGAGTTCTTTCTTTTCTGGCTCATAGTCCGGCATAAAGCGGTAGCCGTCCTTGTCGCGCAAGAGGCCGCCGTCACCGCGGCAGCCTTCGGTGGTAAGAATGCCCACGGGCACAATGGCGGTAGGGTGAAACTGCACCGCTTCCATGTTCCCCAGGGTAGCAACGCCGGTTTCCAGCGCCAGCGCCTGACCTATGCCTTCGCAAATAATGGCGTTGGTGGAGACTTCATAAATCCGGCCATAGCCGCCTGTGGCTATGGTGGTGGACTTGGCGATATAAGCGCGCAGCTCACCTGTGATAAGGCAGCGAGCCACCACGCCGTGGCAGCGCTCGCCATCGTGAATAATCGCCAGCGCTTCGACCCGCTCATGCACGGGAATGCCGAGGGAAATGGCTTTGTTGTCCACCGCATACAGCAGTGAGTGGCCGGTGCCGTCGGCGGTGTAGCAGGTGCGCCATTTTTTGGTGCCACCAAAGTCGCGGGCGTTAATCAGGCCATGGGCGGCTTCGGCTTCTTCGATGGTGATACGCTCGGCGTTTACCACCACTTCGCGGGGGCCCTTGGTCACCCGGGTCCAGGGTACGCCCCAGTGGGTCAGCTCCCGCACCGCCTTGGGGGCGCAGTGAGCAAACATCCGCGCCACTGTTTGGTCGCAGCCCCAGTCGGAGCCTTTTACCGTGTCCTGAAAATGCACATCTTCGTTATCGCCAAGGCCCTTGACCGTATTGCCAAGGCTTGCCTGCATGCCGCCCTGGGCCGCCGCCGAGTGGGAACGCTTGGCCGGAATGAGGGACAACACCAGGGTGTCGTGGCCACGCTCCTTGGCGGCGATGGCAACCCTCAGGCCCGCCAGCCCGGCGCCAACCACCAGACAGTCTGTGTAGATGAGTTTCACATTTGCTCCTTGGCACACTTTTGCAAAGTACGTCGTTGGCAGTTGCCCGCCTTATAGTTAATTTGTTCGGCCTCAGGCCGGGGTGTGGGGGATAAAGGCCAGCAAGGCCGCCAGCCCTATGCCCACAAACAGCACGCTGAGTACTGTCTTGATGGTTCTTAATCTCGCCCGGGTATTAAGATCCCGCGCCGCGCCCCATTTAAGCGCCACCCGATAAAGCCCTATGGCGGCATGCAGCTCCACCGTCAGCAGCAGCGGCAAGTAAATGAGGTAGCCGTATTCGCCCCAAATCCGCTGGGCACTGCCCACAGGGCCTATGGTTTCGGGCGCGCTGCCCACCAGCCACAGGTGCACCGGCAACAGCATTAAAATCACAATGCCGGTCCCCGCCTGCCAGCTCCACAGCCGGGTATCGCTGTGATTGATGACCTGCATCTGACTTTTAAGCGCCTTTTGCTGACGCAGGCTAAGCGGCAGCTTGTGAATAGCCACCAGCACATGGAAGGCCGCAAGCAGGGCCACCCCAATGGCTATCAGGCTCACCACCCAGGGATAGCCATGGCCGTCGCTGGACAGAAACGCCAACTCCATATTGCGTGCCACCCAGGTCATGGCCTCCGGCCCCAGCAATATGGACGACACCAGCAGCAGGTGGGTCCACAAAAAAAGCGCCAGCACCACACCACTGAGGCTCTGCCCCAAATCCAGCACGCCGCTCCAACGCCGTATGTCCAGTTTGCCCGCCATGCTCGTCCCTCTTTACCTGTTATTTTTGTGTTGGTTCTGATTGCCAATGTCGCTCACAAAACCAAGCTAAACCCTGAGACAGATCAAGACAATGTTCGTTATTTCATCAAAGTCTGAATCAGGATCTGCATCACAATCCAGCAGGACAGCGCGTTTGGTTAACGCCTCGCCCTGGCATCACAGGAGGTCGAGCCCAATCGCCTTACTGCCCGGGCACAAAGGGCGTGACAGGCACAGATAATCCCTGACCAATCAGCATGTAAGCCACCAAACTTGCCGACCCCAAACATAAAAGGTAGACGATAAGTCCCTTAATGGTGTGGCGCATGCGTTTACGGTTTTGAACCCAGCCCCATTTCACCGACACCCGATACAAGCCAATCATGGCGTGCACCACCACCGCAGGCAGCAGCAGGCCATAGAGCACCCAGGCGTTGTCATGAAACACCCGCTCTGCCGACAGATGCGGGCCAATCTCAGGGTTTAGAATCATGGTGAACAGGTGCACAGGCACCAGGAAAAACAGCACAAAGCCGGTCACCAGCTGCCAAAACCAGGCATGGGTGTCCTTGTGGGCGATAGAGCCCAAGTGGGCACGCAACTGGCGCCACTGGCCAAGCTGAGTTGGGAAACGCCTCAGTGCCAGCGCGGCATGCAGGCACACCACAATCAGCATGAATACCGAGAATGCCTTGGTCACCCAGGGAAAGCCGTGACCCGAGCTTGAGAACATGCCGCCTTCCAGCAGCTGCACCACCTGATAAAACACCTCTTTGCCCAGCAGAATGCTCGACTCAAAGTGCATATGCAGCAATAAGAAACCGCCCAGTGCCAGTCCGGTGATGCTTTGCAGTCTGTCGGCCCGGGCCGACCAGGGGTGCCCTGCCTGCCTCGGGTTCAATGTATGTTGTGTCAGGACTCTCGCCTTGAGCCCCGTCGCTGCCAGTGTTTTTGCCGTCATCTTGTTTGCCCGCCCACGCCTGATATTGCCCGCCGTCGAACCCGGTTATCTCCTGGGCTTTTACTGCATGGCGCAGCCCAAAAGCCTCGGGCGACAGTACCGAGAGCATCACAATATCAGCTGACAAAAACGTGGCGAGATGGGCAAAAGCAAAGCGTGAAGCATCTCACCGCTACCGTGGTATTTATTGGAAGCGGATCACAAACAAGGGCATAAAAACAAACAGAGGTCATACCATTTAACCGCAATAAATCATGACGTTAAATGATCTTTAAAACAGAAAAACCAGAAAGGAGCGCCCCTGAGATACCTCTAAGTAGGTAAAAAATGAGCAAAAAGTGATCCTGTTTCATGCCATCACTCGTAGCTAATAACGCCAATCATCAGCTAAGAGGAAATAACATGAAAAGGATCACTGGCATCATCTTACCGCTAATGGCGGCGACATTCATCATCGGCTGCTCAGACGACGATGATAATCCCACCAAGGAACCAGAAACCCCGGTCGCCATGGCCGACATTCGGGTTATCCACGGCAGTGCCGATGCCCCCATGGTCAACATCAACGCCAACGGCGCGCTGTTTGCCGGGTTGGAAAAGGTCGACTACCTGCAGGGCAGCGGCTTTATCGAAGTGGCAGAAGGCAGCTATGACCTGGCGGTCGATGCCCTGCTGCCCGATGGCTCCGCCGCCGAAGTGCTGTCACTGAGCGGCGCCGCGATGGCCGGTGACACCCAGTACACAGTGCTGGCCCACGGCAAAGTGGCGGAGGACAACAACAGCGACAACGATTTGGGAATGCTGGTGATTGCCAACCCCAAACAGGCCATCAGCAGCGGCAATATCCGCTTGCAGGTGGTGCACGCCGCCCCTGATGCGCCCACAGTCGATGTGCATCTTACCGCCCAGGGCGCCGAGCTTGGCAGCAGCGCCGCCACCCTGAGTTACGGCGAGTACACGCCCCCCATCGAAGTCGCCGCCGGCAGCTATCAGGTAAGATTGGTGCTGCCCCAGGGCAGCGATGGCGCCGGGACAGTGGCTTATGATGTTGACCTGCCGCAGCTCGACGCCGGTCAGGATTGGTTTATTGCCGCCCTGCCAAACACAGGTGTTACCACCTCCCCTGTCGTGCTGCTTGCCAATAATGGTACCGATACCCTGGTCTTCAATGACAGACGTACCCAGGCCAGCATCCGGGTCGCCCACAGCGCCGCCGATGTGCCCCAGGTGGATATTCTGGCTAACGGCAGCAAGGTGGATGCCCTCAGTGGCGCCGCCTTCGGCCAGGCCAGTGGATATCTGAACCTGGATGCAGGCGAGTATCAGGTCGATACCGTGCTCACAAGCGACAACAGCGTAGTGGGTATCAGCGGCAGCTTAACCCTGGCTGCCAATCAGATACTGACCGTGGCAGCCGTTGGCACCCTGACCAGCGAGTCACCCGACGTGCCACTGGAGTACCTGCCGCTGGATGACAGCCGTCGACGGGTTGCCACTGAAGCGCAGCTGCGCCTCACCCACGCCCATCCTGCGGTGGGGAATGTCGACATTTATGTCACTGCCGATGGCGTACTCGACAACGCCACGCCAGCCTTCACCAATGTGGCCTATAAGGCGACTACCGGCTGGATCAGCGTGGCACCGAGGGATTATGTGGTCAGCGTCACGGCTACAGGCACCAAAACCGTAGCGATTGAAACCCCACCCCTGAGCCTGGCCGCCCTTGGCAAGTATTCGGCACTGGCCGTGGATAACCCCGCCGCCATGCCCGCCAACCTGCTGCTGATGGATGACTTCATCAGCGCCAACTAAGCCGCTGCGGTTAACTAGCAGCAGCGACTAAGCAGCAACGTCGATAAGGTTAAGCTGCTGTTGCCGATAAGGTGCCTGCGCGCCTTATCGGCAACCCTTTCAGGCAAATCCCCTGCACAATCACAGTTGCCAGATGCCAGTCAGCCGCAGCTGGGGTAGAATATGGCCTTTAGCCAAATTGCCACAGGATGAGCCATGCCCTGGATCCAATTGCGTCTGCACACCAGCAGCGAACACGCCGAAGCCCTAAGCGAACTGTTAATGGACGAAGGTTCCGTTTCCATCACCTTTGAAGATGGTCAGGACCAGCCCATTTTTGAACCCAAGCTCGGCGAAACCCCACTGTGGAACGACACCGTTGTCGTGGCCCTGTTCGATGCCGCATTCGATTTGGCCCCGGTGGTTGAACTGCTCAAAGGCCTGCCGTATCTGGGCGCCGACTTCCATCACAAGATTGAGCAAATCGAAGACAAAGACTGGGTTCGCGAGTGGATGGACAGCTTCCACCCCATCCAGTTTGGTAAGCGGCTGTGGGTGTGCCCAAGCTGGCGCGATATTCCCGACCCGGATGCGGTTAACGTGATTTTGGATCCGGGTTTGGCCTTCGGTACCGGCACTCACCCCACCACGGCCCTGTGCCTGGAGTGGCTCGACAGCCTGGATCTGGCCGGTAAAGAAGTCATCGACTTTGGCTGTGGCTCAGGCATCCTCGCCGTAGCCGCCCTCAAGCTGGGCGCAGTGCGCGCCACTGGTATCGATATCGACTACCAGGCCATAGACGCATCCAAGGCCAATGCCGAGCGCAATGAAGTGAGCGATCGCCTCGCCCTCTACCTGCCCGAAGCGCAGCCCGAAGGCCTCAAGGCCGAGGTACTGGTTGCCAATATCCTCGCCGGTCCACTGCGCGAATTGGCGCCGCTTATTCAGGCACTGGTTCAGCCCGGTGGCAAACTGGCATTGTCCGGTTTGCTCAAGGAGCAGGCCGAAGAAATCCGCGCCTGTTATGCCCAATGGTTTGACATGGACGAGCCTGTCCACAAAGACGACTGGAGTCGCTTGACAGGGGTACGCAAATCGCTGTAAAAGGCGCGCCAACCCGCATTGGGGCGGGAAACCCCGCCCCGTAAAAGTCAAGCAAAAAAGTTGCGCCCAGGTCATTTATTGACCTTTTTTTCCCTCGCAAAAAGGCGTACTATAGCGCCCCTTTGACGCACAAGGTGAAACGCAAAAATGCAGATTGGACCCTATCAACTGACGAATCAGCTGATCGTGGCACCAATGGCAGGTGTCACCGATCAAGCGTTCAGAAATCTCTGTCTTCGTTATGGTGCTGCCATGGCCGTGTCAGAGATGTTGTCTGCCAATCCCGAACTCTGGGACACAGACAAAAGCCGACAGCGCATGGCGCATTCGGGAGAGGAAGGCATCCGCTCTGTGCAGATTGCCGGTGCCGATCCCGAACAGATGGCCTGGGCCGCCCGCTTCAACGTGGAGCAAGGCGCGCAGATCATCGACATCAACATGGGCTGTCCGGCAAAAAAAGTGAATAAAAAGCAGGCAGGTTCTTCACTGATGCAATACCCCGAACTGGTGGAGCAAATCCTCAGGGCTGTGGTAGGCGCAGTCGAAGTTCCTGTCACGCTGAAGATTCGCACAGGGTGGGAGCCCGAACACAGGAATGGTGTTCAAATCGCCCGGATAGCAGAGGATTGTGGCATCGCTTCGCTGGCCGTTCACGGTCGCACCAGGCAGTGCATGTACAAAGGCAACGCCGAGTACGACACCATCCGAGCCATCAAACAGAGCGTCTCGATTCCTGTTGTCGCCAACGGGGACATCGTCAGTCCGGAGAAAGCGCGTTTCGTGCTTGATTACACCGGTGCCGATGCCTTGATGATAGGACGGGGAGCCCAGGGACGGCCTTGGATTTTCAGAGAGATCCAGCATTTTCTTGATACCGGGGAGCAACTGGCACCGGTGGGAGATGAAGAAAAGCGTCGCGTGATGCTCGAACATCTCTCCAAACTGTATGACTTGTATGGCGAATTCAAGGGGATCCGTTTCGCCAGAAAACATATGGGCTGGTACCTGGATCAGGAGGAGCAGCGTGATTTCCGTTCCCAGTTTAATGCGCTGGAAACCGCTGCCGAGCAACGTTCCGCCGTGGAACGTTATTTCGACGAATTAGTACAGTATCAATAAAGAGCAGAATACGAATGTTTGATCAGACAACTCACACTGAAGCTCATCCGCTTACCGTAGGCAAAATCGAAACCGCAAACGGCACCATCAAGCCGCAACTGCTGCGTGATGCCGTTAAGCGCGCTGTTAGCAACTTCTTCGCCCAGCTGGATGGCCAGGAAGCCCAGGAAGTCTACGAAATGGTGCTTTGCGAAGTTGAAGCCCCTCTGCTTGATATCATCATGCAACACACCCGCGGTAACCAAACCCGCGCAGCCAACATGCTGGGTATCAACCGTGGCACCCTGCGCAAGAAGCTGAAAAAGTACGGCATGAACTAATCCTTCGGGATTAACATACTGTTTGAAAAGGGCCTGGTATTCGTACCTGGCCCTTTTTCATTTCGGCATCTGCCGTCTACCCACCAGTTTATTTCCCGCTAGTTTATTCGCCTGTCAGCTTCCTACTCTCTGTTTCCAACCAAGCCACCCTATTTGCCATTTGGTATAAGTGGCTGTTTTCGCGTTTATTCTCAGTATCTCTTATTGGATTTTGTTTCTGTGGCAGCAGGCCGTTCCTTATCCTTTGTAACTATTGCTGCGGTGGATTTTTTATCGTACGCTGGTGCAACTTTTGTATAAAGAATGCTTTAAAAACAATACTTAAGCTGTAGCTAAACTGGGGTTTCGCCCTTGGTTTGAAAGCTGTGGTTGCAAAGCTGTGGTTGCAAAGCTGTAGTTTCAAAGCCGTGGTAGCTATACCCAGTAGCAGGGATGATCTGGTGTTCGCCTTCCGTTCTTTTTGGATGGATTGATGAGTGGATGCCGGTGGCAGGGAGTGCTGAACTGAGTTTCCTTTCCCCTTCCTTCAATATCTTCCCTTCCTCTGCAGGCTCAGAGGTTCTGCCTGTGTTGTTCACGGTTTCTGTGTTGTTTTGGGTTTGAATTTGGTTGGGTTGGCGCTGGGAGAGATACGCCCGAGAGTATGGGGCGGTAGCGTGGCCTAAAGCGGGTGAGCCGACCTGCATGCGGCTGTGGTGGGGTGTTGGGTGTAGGTGTGCCAAACTGCGCTTGGCGAACCCTGCGGGTTTATCGCTTTGCAAGCGAGGTAAGTCGTGGGTCTCCGACCCACACCCGACCAAGAGGGGATCTACAGCGATCCCCTCTTGGAACTCCCCCGCCGCCCCTGACGGTGCCGAAAGCCCTTCGGGTTTATGTGATTGGTCTTGCTACTGGTTCGGACTCACATCCCTGTTCGACCGAACCAGCCTCGACATCCCTGTCTCGGCTACGCGCCCAATCCCAACACCCTCAGCGGCACCGAAGGGGAATAAGCGTGTCATCTGACAGTAAGATGAACAGTTTCATCTTACTAGCGTTTCCCGAAGGCCTCTGGCCGCCACGCGGAGAATAAGCGTGTCATCTGACAGTAAGATGAACAGTTTCATCTTACTAGCGTTTCCCGAAGGCCTCTGGCCGCCACGCGGAGAATAAGAGTGTCGTCTGACAGTAAGATGAACAGTTTCATCTTACTAGCGTTTCCCGCACATAACTGTCAGGAACAGTTATTAACAGCGATAGCTGGCCCGAAGGGTACATTGCAGGACGCAAGGCATAAGGCCTCTGGCCGCCACATGGCGGAACATTTGCAATGACCAAACGAGTGTTTTGGGTCTCCTAACTCTTACGCTTGCGGAAACTATGCTAAGGGCTAAAAAAGTAAGACAACGAACAAGCAGCTGAATGCTGCGTTACATCGCTTAGGAGGTTACGGTGAAATCTGAAGAATTAGCGAAGATACTCAAGGAAATGTACTTTACCTCAGGTGACGGCGAAACAGCTGTTTCAATTCATTTGTTTGGCATCAAGTATGCCGAACAAATAAAAGAATGCGGTGTTTCTCCAAAACAAATTGCCAAGCTGGCTGGCATACCGGAAACATATGGTACGGAAATCAATAAAGGTCGAAACCTTGCGAAATATGTTGCAATAAAATGAAATTAGCCTGATAAGGCTTGGGCGAATAACCCATAGCAAGCAACAGTGGTAGCAATCAAAAACTGCGACATGTAGTGCATAACTGCAGTGTTATTGATATTGGAAAAAAACCAAGCACGGTTTACTCCATTGCATGGCACGACTTGCTCCGCCAAAAAATAGAAAAGTATATTTATATCAGTGCATTAATTTAGTACAGACTTTAGATAACAGGCCGTGAAAAAGTGCAAAGCGTGCCAGCACACTTTGCTTGTAAATTGATATGGACAAAATCGGCTAACCCAAAGAATAATAAACAAATTCCCCGGCACATTTTTCACTGGTCTGAGGGCGAAAACGTACCTGTAAGGTAACGGAATGAACTGCTTCATTCCGTTAGTTGAAGCCGAAAGGCCTCCGGCCTGCCACGCGGAGATAAATGAGCCAGCACACTATACAAATGTTATGTTGAAAATGATAGCTTGTCATTATCATTAAAAATGAGGATTACGTGAAAATACTTTCCGTCGAACTAAATGAGGTCGAGCATAAGCTTTCAAGTGCAACTCCCTCTATTGATGACACTTCTAATGTTTTTACTGTCATTATCGGTAATAACGGCACTGGAAAAAGCCGTCTTTTAAACAATCTTACGTTATCTTTTCAGTCTGCGTGTGGAAATAAATTCCAACCCAATAATGTTCCTAGACGGTACTCTAAGGTTGTTACATTAACCGATAGAAAAAAAATTTATAGTTTATACACTAATAAGAAGTCTAAAAGCAAGATTACTTGCCTGGGAGATGTAAGAAGGAAAAGAGCTTCAATTAAAAGACTTGGAGGTGGTTTAATTGCAGCTGCCACTAGCCCCTTTGATAAATATCCATTAGAAAGCAACCAGCATAAAGGCAACCTAAAAACGCGATATCATTATATTGGTTTGAAAGAGAGCTCTGAATCTTACTCTACAGATAACCAGTTAAAACTTTTTGCTCGTGCTGTTATTGAAAGTGGTGAAGACTCTCGATTTAGTGAGCTTTTTCGCTTGCTTGGTTATAGTGAAACTATTGAAATTGAGTTTGAGGAACAGTTCAGTCGACTTCTTAGTTATGAAGATGCAACTTTAGCCAAAATGATATCAAATGATGAAAGGATGTTTTTTGAAATGGCTAGGGCAAACAATGCTTACTTTAATCAAATGATTCGAACCTCTATAATCAAAGGTGAGCATATTAAAGCAAAGTCTTTATTTCAAAAGAACAATTTAAACGTATTTAAAAAGATATATAATTCTGATAAAAATTCAGATGAAAGACAAGAATACATAAAAGCACTTGATACTGGTTTTTCGAAAGTTAAGAAGGTGACACTTCAACGTATAAATGGTTCTGGATATGTCGATTTTTCAGACGCTAGCTCTGGTGAAAGATGCATGTTACTTATGATTTTATCAATAGCATCTGTTATATCTGATGATAGTGTTATTTGTATAGATGAGCCAGAAATTAGCTTACATCCTGAATGGCAGATTGGTTTTATACCGCTGCTTAAAAGTTCATTTTCAAAATATAAAAACTGTCACTTTATAATCGCAACACATAGCCCTCATATTGTTTCACAAGTCGAAGATGATGATTCTTATATATTAAGAATGGATGATAACCAACTGTTTCAAGCTAAAGAATATCACCAAAAATCTGCGGATTTTCAACTAGCAATGCTATTTCGCACTCCAGGTTTCAAAAATGAGTATCTAATTAGTGAGTGTTTGGATGTTTTATCAAGATTGTCTTCGCTTGATGAAGAAGATGATGATTTGAAATCTAGGATGACTGCTCTTGTTTCATTAAAATCAAAGTTAGACAAGAATGACCCTGTGTTCTCTCTGATTAGCACCGTAGAAAAAGCGAGGACAGCTATTTATAATGATTGAATATGCACCTCATGAAAAAGAAACAATTGCGAATTTGATGTCTTCAGATGCCTTCTGCAATAAAAGCTGGGGAGAAGATGCTCTAATAGAAATTAGGAAAAGGATAAAAGATTACTATAAGGAAAAGCAAGATTTTACATGCCCTTACTGTAAATCTCACCTACCAATTAAGCATGGAATGGCGTGGGATATTGAGCATATTATACCCTTAGAATCAAACCCTCAGTTTATGTTTGAACCTTTAAATCTTTGTGTAGCTTGTAAGGACTGCAATTTATATAAGAGTAACAAGCCCGTTCTGAACTCAAATAGATCTACCTTTCCTGATAGCAGTAAAAACTATAAGATCGTGCATCCACACTTTGATGATTATGAGTCACATATCTTTATTATCGTTGCTGGCGAGCTGTATAAGCCTATTACTGAGAAAGGAATGTATACGATAGAAACTTGTAAACTATATAGATTTTTCCATAAAGTTGATCGTTCAATACCTAATGACCCAATTCAAGACCTTGCAAAAGCAATACTTACAACTGAAGGATTTGCAAGAAAATCACTAGAAGATATGATTGTCGAACAAATTAAGCAGGCTCGACAAACAACAACATAACAAGGCGCAGCAACATGACCTCCGGCAGTTGTGCGCGGCGTTAGGTGTTTAATCTAGTAATGGAGACTATTATGGAAAATAATGAGGTTCTTAGTCAGCATGATAAGCTTAAATTCTATCAAGCTGAAGTAACACAAGAATCAAACTTTTATTGGATGCGATTTACTGCATTTTCCGCAATGAATGCAGGGTTAATGTCTATAAGTAGTACAGATGTCAAAATTGGTTATTTTGGTTTGGTTTTATCACTTATTTGGCTAGTTATTACGATATCTTCTATTGCTTATCAGAAACGCTATCATGAGAATTATCACAAAACTCTCAACTACTTCAAGCTAGAAAATAATCATGGAAAAAGAAAAGTTATACTTTTCTTAAAAAGTCCCAGTTTTTGGGGAATGTTGGCTATTTTTGCTCTTATTATTTATTGGTTTTTATTTGTTCGGCAACATTTGCATAATTTGTTATGAAGTGTGTAAGCACCTAACAAGTGACTGTGGAGCAGCAAAAAACAGGACAGCCACCACTTTATGGAGTTAACAACAATCAAGGCGTTTCATTGATGATAAAACAACAATGAGAATACTGGTAACGGGCTCGGCGGGGCGGGTTGGACGGGCAATCTACATCAAGCTGATGCGGCCCCATAAAGTGGTGGGGCTAGATAAAACGCCCTGCTCGACCGTGGAGTTTGTTGGCGATATCCATGATTGCACCCTAAAACAAAAAGGCCGAAGCATTTGCTTCGGCCTTTTGTCATTCTTGTTCAGCGCTGCAAGCGGTACAGCGCGGCGACGTTGCGGGCGGTAACTTCAAGGTTAGTGCGGGCGGTGGCGAGTGCTTCGGGCAGTGCCATGGCGCGGTTTACCACGGCAAACACCGCATCTATGCCATGGTCATGTACCACGCCGCAATCGTCGGTAAGGCAACCTGCGATGCCAATCACCGGCTTGCCAAACTGCTTGGCGCAGCGGGCCACGCCGATGGGGGTTTTGCCGTGAATGGTCTGGCTGTCGATGCGGCCCTCGCCGGTAATCACCAAATCGGCATCGGCCACGGCATCGGCAAGCTTCAGCGCTTCAATCACAATCTGGATGCCGGGCTTAAGCTCGGCGCCAAGTAACCCCACCAGCGCCGCGCCCATGCCACCGGCGGCTCCCGCGCCGGGGATGTCTTTGACTGACTTGCCAAGGGTGCTCTCGATGCAGTCGGCATAACGCGTAAGGTTTGCATCAAGCGTCGCAACCATCTCAGGGGTCGCGCCCTTTTGCGGGCCAAATACTGCCGAGGCGCCCTTGGGGCCACAGAGTGGATTATTCACATCACAGGCCACTTCAATGGTCAGCCCCGCCAAACGTGGGTCGAGGCCGGTTAAATCGATATGGCTGAGCTCCGCCAGACCGCCGCCGCCAAAGGCTATCGGGCTGCCATCGGCTTTTAAAAGCTTGCCGCCAAGGGCGGTTATCATACCTGCGCCGCCGTCATTGGTGGCGCTGCCGCCAATGCCCAGAATCAGGTGGGTCACGCCCCGCTCCAGCGCCGCCAAAATCAGCTCGCCGGTGCCAAAGCTTGAGGTCAGCAGCGGGTTACGCTGCTCAGGCGCCACCAGATGAATGCCCGATGCCGCCGCCATCTCGATAACCGCGCGCCTGGCTTCGCTCGTGGCAGATTCAGAGCCATCGCCCGAACCATTATCTGGGCAAGAACCAGAACCGAGCATCCCCAAAAAGCCTTCTACTTTATTACCCAGCGGTGCAGTCACTTCCACCGGCACTATGGCGCCGCCTGTAGCATCCACCAGCGATTGCACTGTGCCTTCGCCGCCATCGGCCATCGGCAGTTTTACATAAGTCGCGTCGGGCAATACCTGTTTGAAACCGGCCTCGATAACATCGGCCACTTCCATGGCGCTCAGACTCTCTTTAAACGAATCGGGGGCAATTACAATTTTCATATCAATTCCTTAGGCGAGGCCGAACACACCAAACATCAGGGTAGAAACAGTGGCAATGGTCAGGCCGACAGCGGTCTCGTAAGGCAGCAGCTTTAGGCGCTCGCCCACACCCATGTGCACACTGCCGCCGGTGGCATGGAAGAAGGAGCCGTGTGGCATATGGTCAAATACGGTGGCACCGGCGTGGATCATGGCTGCGCCCGCAAGCCCGCTTACGCCCAGTTCAATCAGGGTGGAGCTGAACACGTTGGAGGCCACCACGGTACCGGCTGTGGTCGACGCAGTCGCCAGCGACATCAGCGCACCGGAGATAGGTGCCAGCAGGTAAGATGGCAAGCCAGAGGCACTCAGGCTGCTGATAAGCACATCTTTAAGCCCTGAGTTGGCGATGATGCCGGCAAGGGTACCTGTACCCAGCAGCATAATGGCCACCGGCGCCATGCGGGCAAGACCCGACACCGCATACTGGTTCACCTTGGAGAATTTGCCCATCATCAGCGCACCCACCAAACCGCCCAGCGGCAGTGCAATCAGCGGGTCAACCACAATGCCGGCAATGGGGCGCAGCGCCAGCAGCAAAATGGCCACAAGTGGCGCACTGATAGCGGCAAGGAAGCGTGGCAGATTGCTTTCATCCACACTCACCACTTCTTCGGCGGCAACCTTGCTACCCTTGTTATTCAAACGCTTGGCAATCCAGTAGGCCATTACCAGACCAAAGATGCCGGGGATAATGCCAGCCGCCATTACCGAGGTCAGCGGCAGGTTAAAGGCATCGGCGGCCGCAATGGCGTTGGGGTTGGGCGACATCACGTTACCCGCTTTACCGCCGCCAATCATGGCAAGCAGAATTGCTGCCTTGGAGAGGTCGGCGCGCCGGGCAATGGCAAGCGCAATCGGCGCTACTGTAATTACCGCCACGTCCACAAACACGCCCACGGCGGTCAAAATCATGGTCGCCAGTGCCAGCGCCAGCAGCGCGCGGGTCTCGCCGATTTTCTTCACTATGGTTTCGGCAATGGTGGTGGCCGCGCCGGATTCAATCAGCACCCCGGCCAGTACACCGGCCGCCAGAATCCGCATTACCGCAGTGGTGATGCCCTGGGCACCGCCAATCATCAGCGCCACGGTTTGGGTTAAATCGGCGCCGCCAATCAGGCCGCCGGCAAGGGCGCCGACTATCATGCCGTAGGCGGGCGGCACCTTTTTGAGGATAAGAAAGATAGCGATGGATAAGGCTGCAATGGCGCCAAGGGCGGTTACCGAAGTCATGACAGACACCTTTATTATGTGTAATTAGTGGCCATTATGATGATTGGCAGTAAGAAAGCTTTGTTGAATCATCCAAATATCAACGCTGATTTTGGCCTTGATTTTGTTTAATCAAACAAATCAATCTTCAAGATTCAGCCCGAGGTATAGCAGTAATTTGTCATCCAGGTTATTGATATTCAAGCCAGTTATCTGTTCTATGCGGCTGATGCGGTAGCGCAGGGTATTGGGGTGAACAAACAGGGCTTCGGCGCAGCGATTAAGATCACAGTTCATGGCGAAATACTGCCGCAGGGTTTTAACCAGCACGCCCTTGGTGTCGGCACGGGTAAGGAGTTTCAGCGGCGCGCGCAGCTCATCGGCCTGCCACGAATCAGCGAGGCTGCCAAGCAGCACCGGCAGCCGGTAGTCTTCAAAAAAGTACACCTGCTTGCGCGGTGCCTGACGCATGCCCCGGCGCAGGGTGTCGCGAGCGGTTTGATACGAGCGCGCCAGCCCATCGACTCCGGCAAAATAATCGCCCACCGCAATGCGTACCTTAAAGTGCGGAATACGCGCCAACAGCTGCTTTACCCGCCCCCGCTCCTGCTCCGACTGCCATACGTAATCGACGATTTTGGCAGGCTTGAGCACCACAATTTCATCCAGCCCATGAATGGCCACCAGGTTGTCGCGCTCGGGGTTTTCAAGCTGATGCACCAGTTCCCTAAGCCGCGCCGGCTGCGCCTCTTCCAGCGCCAGTACCGCCACCACGCGGGGCTGCGACAAATCGAGCCCCAAAAACCGCGCCGCCTGCTGAAGCTGATCCACATTGCCCTCGCCGCGAATAAGCTGCAGCACCAGCTCCTCCTTGTGGCGCTTGTCCCACTGCAACTGCTCGGTCAGCGCCGCCTGCTCCAGAATCAGCTCGGCGGTCATCCGCACCAGCTCGGCATAGGAACGCACTTCATCTGGCTCGCCCGAAATCCCGATAACCCCAATACGCTTGCCCTGATACTCAATAGGCAGATTAATACCCGGCCGTACCCCTTTAAGCTGACGGGCGGTGGCCTCGTTAATCTCTACCACCCGATTTTCGGCCAGCGCCAGCACCGCCCCTTCGTGACGTTGATGCAGCCGCTCCGGATTGCCGGACGCAATAATCAGCCCGTGCTCGTTCATCACGTTGACCGAGAACGACAGAATTTTCATCGCCCGGCTGACAATCTGCGCCGCTAGGGCATCGTTAAGTTGCATAGGTTCTCCGAAACTGAAGCGCTGCTGACTATCTCAGCCCAGCGGCCATTGGCTGCGACTGTTCAGCTTATAAGCTCTGCTGAAGGCTCAGCTAAAGAGCGCAGCCAAAGCCACTTTACCTGATAGCACTGTACCCGATACAGCAGCCGCCATAAAACGCCCAGCTGAAGTTTGCGATGCCAACCGTCGTTGGTACCAAATACGCCTGTATACAACTTGCCCGGCTGTCACTTTTATCGTACGCTTGTGCAACTTTTGGTTAAAGTTTGCTGTAAAAACAACACTTAAGCGGTCACTGAATTCGAGCTTTCAACTTGCGGTTTTTAGCCAGGTTCACCGAACGTTTTTTGTAGTGGCAGTTAGCAGGGATGATGTGGTGTTCGCCTTCCGTTCTTTGTGGATGGACTCGGTGGCGCCGGTGGCAATGGAATGTGCTTTCCTTCCTTTTCCTCCCCGATATCTTCCCTTCCTCTGTTGGCTCAGAGGTTCCGCCTGTGTTGTTCACAGTTTCGGTGCTGTTCTGTGTTTGAATTTGGCTGGGTTGGCGCTGGGAGAGATACGCCCGAGAGTATGGGGCGGTAGCGTGGCTGAAAGCAGCTAAGCCGACCCACGTACGGCTCTTTAGGGTTCCGAAGTGCAACCGCAAAAGCGGCTTAGAAGTGGAAGCACAGGTGTAATCATCAAGTCCAGAGTTTTGCCTGCCCTGGCTCTTGTGTGGGCTTTGTAGTAAGTCGCATAAATGAAACTTGAATAGACTCATTTTTTGGCAAAACCATTTGTAAAAACGAAATGACCATATCAATCCTTAGTTGCCGATGCAGTTTTTTACAATGCCCAGCAAAAAAGGAAGCACAAGGGGAAACCGAATGTCTTTACCACCCGCTTTTTTAGGCAGGGTCCGTCGTCTGTACACAGGGCTGACGAATTCCGACCATTCATCGAAACCCGCAGCCCCGGCGCTGTTGATAGCGCTGGCCTGCTCCATGGGCGCACTACAGGGCTGTGACGGAAGTGAAAACGGTCCGACTGCGCAACTGACGGCTATAGAGTCGTCTAACGTGCCCGGCCGAATGGAACTCGATGGCAGTTTTTCCGTTGCAAAAGGCGAGAGAAAACTGGTTTCTCACACCTACACGGTAACAAACCAGGATACGGGTGAAACCGTCTATGGGCCAGTTACCCTTAAAGATGGGCTGGACCGGGGGCCGCTCAAAGTCCATCCCTACACTGATACCGCCTCAAGCAACGGTGTCAAAGATGTTTCTGGAAACTACCAGGCGACACTCACAGTTACCGACGATGCGGGCCAGACCCACACCGCAGTGACAAATTTCGCCCTGGCAGGAGCGGTTTCGTATGCTGTTAACGACTGCGATGCAACCTGTTCTCTTGCCTCCGGCAATGCAAACCAGGTGGTGTGCACCCTAAGCACCAGCTGCAATCAGGCGATTTTCTGGACCAACATTGCAACCCAGGCAAGCCCCCTCAACAGCGCTGTGGATGAGAACACAACCTTATGGATACAGGCGTTCGGTGCAGGAGGAGGCAACGGCACTAACAATTCAGTAGGCGGCGGGTCGGGAGAAGGCGGCAAAGGAGGCTTTGCCCAGACGATCACCACAGGCACAGAGTATGGAAATATTTTCGGAAACGCGATTTTCTACTACTACCTGGGACAAGCAGGAAGTCACGATAGCAGTGGAGGTGCCGGAGGCGGCGCCACGATAGTGACAAGCTTTGAGCCGGACGGCTCCCTGCCGCACAGCGAGATTGTTCTTATCGCCGGTGGCGGTGGCGGTGGCGGCGAGGGCAGCGCCTTCTACAGCGGCTCCATGCAAGGCGGCGGCGGTGGCAACGGCGGCTTCGCGTATTCAAGCCAGGTCGGGAAATCGGCAACCGGCGTAGGCGCAAACGCGTTTTATGATGGCCTGCCTTCTTTGGATGGCTCTTGGTTCACCAATACCAACGGCATGGGCGGGGGCGGAACCAGTTGCACGGAAGGCGTGGCCTGCGGAGGCGATGGCCATAACGGCGGGTATCAGGGGTTCGGCGGAGCATCGGGAGGTTCGGGTTCCGAAGGCTCAAAGGGCTGGATAAACGGTGGCCCCAATCTGGCGGCCAATGCCGGCAAAGGTGGTGAGGGCGGTAACCCGGCCACCTGTGGCGGGGGCGGAGGTGGTGGCGGCTACGGCGGTGGCGGCAGCGGCACCGTGTATGGCACGGACGCTTCTGGCGGAGACGATTACCGATGCTATGGCGGTGGCGGGGGCGGAAGTTATGCGATGCCTTCAACCACGACGGACAGCAACGCCCCGACTTCCCACGCCGGAAACTCCGGAAACGGTGAAGTCCTTTTCATCTTCAACACTAATCCTTCGTAAAACTTACCTGAAGATCCGGGAAACCTCCCTTTTAATGAAGCGGAGTTCCCCGCAACCCTTCCCTAAGGAAGGTGCGAATAAGTCCCGTGCTTGCTCTGCGTGTGCTTAAAGTGGATAGATGCAAGGCACAGTTTGCAGCGAATGGCCCTAGTCCTTCGCAAGAACTGTAACGCAGCAGATACCGCTCCCGGTTTTAAAAGCATCACATTATGCCCGGGGTCAGGCTTGTATTTATCAACAAAGTCATCACAGACAAAACGTTTGGCAAACGCTGCCCCCCTCGCCTTTGTCCTCACGTCTGCTGAAAATATGCTGATGAAAGCCTCAATTACACTTAGTTACCGTGCGGCTCGCTGCGCGCTTGATGGCTTCTTCCCGCCTTACAAAGATAAAGGTGAGGTACATCTTGGTGGGTAGCGACAAAGCCATGCCCAGTGCCACACTGACGGCGCTGATAATGATGCCCTTTACGCCCATGGCTTCGATGGTGGTGCTGAAATTGTGCAGGTAGATACCGAGCAGGATCAGCGAGATGCCTGTCAGCATCACGGTTTTCAGCACACGGATCAGGGTATCGTCTCGCATCGCTCCAGCCTCTTTGCTCGTTCCTCTTTGCTCGTTCCTCTTTGCTCGTTCCTCTTTGCTCGTTCCTTTTTGCTTGTTCCTCTTAGCCCTTTTCTCTTTTGGCTTGTCCAATGCTCTTGTTTGCGGCCGTTAGCGCTGCACTAAGCTTGGGAGCATCCACTTAAGCCAATTCTCATAAAGATTAATCTAATAGCCATAAATTACCCTGATCCAGATCAGGCCGAGGCCATTACCACAGGAACAGTAGAAACACACTCTAACCCCTGGTGTCGCGGCAAAAACTCATCTTTTCAAACCCCTGCCAAACAAAAATGCCTGTCGGCGAACCGACTGGCATTTTTCGTTCAGAGAAAATCGACTGGCTTATTTGTAGATCAGGATTTGACCTACAGACTTGTCGTCACTCTGGCTAACTACGCGGATTTTCAGACCGTAGTTAGGCACGTTGCGGCCTGCATCCGGGATGTCGGCACTGATAAACGAAGTGCTGTCATCAAACACAGGGTTACGCTTGGTGAAGTTGTCACGCAGGAACAGATCGTATGCGTCTTTCAGATCCAGGGTCAGCTTGGCTGACTTGTCCAGATTGAAGGCGGCATCGTGGATCTGATAACGGGTAGAGGCTACGTCGCCACCGCTCCACAAATTGGTATGGCGGTCGGCATCAACCACGCCGAGGAAGCCATCACCAGGGTGTACACCCACCCAGTTGTTGTCGAAGGAGGGGTCAACGTACCACACCAGCAAACCTTCGTTGAATTCCATCAACTTACCGGCCACATTGATGTGCTTGAGACCCTGGTCAACACCCTGATGGTTACGCCACTCAACCAGATAGTAGTGTGGGGTGAAGAACTTACCTGTGTCCTTGGTAAAGCCGTCAAGGGTGAACAGGCCAGCACCTTCGGCATCGTCAGCACTGCTGTTTGCATCAACCGCTACCTGCACATCGTCGATGTACAGACCTGGGTTGGCAACATAGCCATCACTCCAGTAGTAGAACATCAGATACACCTGCTGACCGGCATAGGCCGACAGGTCGAAGCTGGCGTCTACCCAACCACCGGACTGCCCTGTGATGCCATTACCAAAGTTCTGGCCATTGGGGTTGCTGTTGGTGGTGATGTTACCTGCGACGGGTTCAGCGGTGTCAGTGGCTGGGTTGTAGACCATGACATAGCCGTAGTCCCAATCGGCTTCGATATCAAACCACGCCTTGAAGCTGACGCTGGCGCTGCTGGCACTGCTCAAATCCAGTGGCATATACATTTGATTACGCAGGTTGTTGCCTGAACCACCATGGTAGGCATATTGGCCACTGGTGGGGGTAACTATGATGTTTTCCTTATCGGGCAGGTCGATACGGATAGCATCGTTGTTGGTGCCCTTGGAAACCGCCTGATCCAAAAGACCCGTGATACCATCGGCAGGAATGTCATTGAAATGAATGGTGCTGCCAGACAGCCAGTTAAGACCCCATCTGTTCGACAGGAACTCTTTGGCCCAGGCGCTGAAACCGGTTGGCTCAGTGCCACCAAGCACACCGGCCCAGCTGCCGCTGGACATGATGGACCAGGAAGACACGGGTTCGCCGCGACCTGTGTACTGGGTATCGTATTCATCAGGCAGGCCCAAATCGTGGCCGTATTCGTGGGCAAATACGCCCACGGCGCCATCGGCTGGCTGCACTGTGTAATCGAAGGCACCCATGGCGCCGCCCCAGTAAGGAATTGGGGTTGAGGTGCCGGGAATACCGAACACGCTGCCGAGGTTCCAACGGTGCGACCAAATGGCATCTTCACCCAACTGACCACCACCGGCTTCTTCGCCCACGCTGGAGTGGATGATCATCACGTGATCCACCAGCCCATCGGGTTCCCACACATTGCCATCGCCATCGAGATCGTATCTGTCTTCGATATCGAACTGCGACATATCCACACTGGGATCGGCAGCCGCGGCGGCCAGGGCTTCACGCACCAGTGCACGGATATTGCCGGAAGGGTTACCACCATAATATGCGGCGTTGTGCTGCGCCATGTACCAACCGGCAACCTGGCCTTCAACTGAATAGCTGTTGCCCGACTGCGCTTCGTAGTATTGCTTCATGGAGACAAAGTTCTGCCCGGCAGGGCCGGTCCAGCCACTTTGACCAAACATCAGCGAGCTGTAATGCGCAGGCGTGTAGTCTGCGTAGTACATGCCGGTTTCACCGGGCTGAATGCTGTTGTGGGGAAAATCCGGGAACTCCATCAAAATGGCCAGGATTTTCGCCGTGCGCTGCTCACCTTCATAGTTTTCCAGCACCATGGGCGCAGGCTTGTTGTGCTTGCCAATCCCCAGCTTGTTGCCGCCGCCATTTTGCAGGGCGCCACCAAAGTGGTTTTTGCTGCCCAAACCAAATTGCTTGATGGCCTCATCGGAAACAGAACCAGCACGAACGCGCTCCTGTTCCTGACGCTCGCGCAGATAGTTGGCCAGGGCCTGTTCGGCCTCGTTTAATGTCGCGTTCTGAGCAATTTTGCCCGACTGCTTTAACATAGAGATAAGCTTGTGCTCATCGGCAATGGCCATATCAAAGCCGCCTTGCTGATGCAGCTCAGGCTGATCTGCTGCCAGCGCTGGCAAACCGATGCAGGCACCGGTGGCTACCGACAATGCGATAAGAGATTTCCGAATCATTTTCTCCCCCGAAATCCTGTGATGTCATTCCTTCGTTTGAATGCAATGCTGTGCTCAAAAATCGAGCGAACGATGACTATTGATCACATGACAAACAAGATCAACACAAAGCGTTAACAAAAGAGTTGATTAGGTGGAAGATCGGATGAGTGCTTACAAAACAGCGTATTATTTAATCATTACACTCAAAAGAGGACTTAATTCTTTTGTGGGTATTCTCAAAAACTTACCCGCGGCCAAGACAAACCAACACCACGAGCACAGCGAACAGCCTCAAAGGCCACCAGCTGCATGGTGCGTGTTTCTTCTCGGGGCAGATTAAGGCAGACTGGCTGACTTCTTCCTGCGGACGGCAATTTCGCCAAAGCCAATTGTCGCCGACTCAATGCAAGGAATGCTTTGATGACCCTTAGCTTTTCGCTCCCTTCCGCTTGCCTGCTGCTGGGCATACTGAGCGCCGCCACTGTTGGCAGTGCCGTTGCAGGCACCACTGAGCCCAGTGCGGGAATCGCGGGCTTTACCCTGCCCCGCTCTCAGGTATTTGAACTAGAGGATCCTCTCAGCCAGCGGCGTTATCAGATTGCGGTGCAGCTACCCAAGTCACCCGCGAAACTCGCCACCGCGCCGCAGGTGTATCTGCTCGATGCCCCCTACGCCTTCCCGATAGTCACAGGGGCCATGCGCTTCCCGGTAAATAGCGGCGCCATGGAGGACGCACTGGTTATCGGCATCGGATACGCCCTGGGCGATAAAGGCCAGGCAAGCCGGGTTCGTGACTATACGCCGACCCGGGACAACGACTGGAAGCTTACCACCGGCGGCGCGGCCGCCCATGCCGACTTTATCGAGCAGGTGCTGTTTGATGAGATTGCCCATCGTTTTGTGTCAGCAGGTCAAGGCGCAAACTCCACGCAGACACCCAGGCGCATTTTTATCGGCAACTCCCTCGGCGGGCTCTTTGGTGGCTGGCTCATCCAGGCGCGCCCGGAACTCTTCGATGATTACATCCTCGGCAGCCCATCGGTGTGGTTCGATAACGAAGCTGTGCTGAAAAGCACTGTGGCTCCCATTGCCGACAGCAAACCGCTGCGGCCAGGCAGGGTATTTATCGCGGTGGGCAGCGCCGAACTGCCGCCAGCTCAGGGTCATGACATGGTAGCTGGCGCCCGCAAACTGAAGGCAAGGCTCAGCGCCCTGCCCAGACGTCAGCTCGAGATTAAGTACCTCGAGATACCCGAAGCCGACCACAGCATGGCCTTCCCCACCAGCGCCATTCATGGCCTGAGCTGGCTGCTGGAGCGTCCGCAAAACGACTGACAATTCATCCAGCTGACACACAAACGTCATCCCCCTGTCATCCAAAGTGGGTTTCATCTTGCCATTTAACACACACTTTGCAGGGGAAGAGGGATGACATTCAAACAAGGGATTCTGGCGCTGACGCTTACCGCGCTGCTGGCGGGCTGTTCATCGGACGGTGACAATGGCGCCCAGGGCGAACAGGGGGCGCCCGGTGCGGCCGGACAGGCAGGTCAGCCAGGTAAAGATGCGCTGCGCGAGCTGGAAATTCAGGTGGTTGGACGCTTCGCCAGTGGCATTTACGGCAAGTCTGCCGCCGAAATTGTGCAGTTTCACAAAAGCTCGGCCAGCGTGTTTGCCATTAACGCCGCCAGTAACCAAATTGAAATCATCAAGCTGGCGGGCCTGCCGACCGCCGCAGTAGCGACGCCGGTCAGCGACAATAGCCTGAGTTCGGCGCCCATGACTTTCCCGGCGGCCGTTAGCGTAAAAGCGAGCGATAACAGCGACATGGAACTGGCGCTGGGTGTGGCCAACTCCATTGCCATCCACGGTGACTGGCTGGCAATTGCAGTGGAAAACGCCGTGAAGACCGCCACAGGTGCGGTGCTTTTTTATCAGCTCGACAGCAATGGTGCCGCCACCTTTGTTAAAGCCGTAGCCGTGGGCGCCCTGCCCGACATGCTGACCTTCACCCCCGATGGCAGCAAGGTGCTGGTTGCCAACGAAGGCGAGCCAGATAGCGATTATCTGGCCGACCCCGAAGGCTCTATCAGTTTGATTAGCTTTGAAAATGGTCAGCCAGCCGACCATGCTGACAGCATCAACTTCAATGACGATATCCGCTTTTCCAGCAAGCTTATCAAGGCCGATGCCTATGATACCGAGGCCGAGCGCCGTGCCCTGCTGACCGCGGCCGGGGTAAAGTTTGCCAGCCCCGATGGCACCACAGTAGCCCAGGATCTGGAACCTGAGTACATCAGCGTGGCCGACGACAGCAAAACCGCCTGGGTATCGCTGCAGGAAAACAATGCCATCGGCATTCTCGACCTTGAAGCCAACACAGTGGAGATCAAGGCCCTGGGGCTGAAGGACTGGAGCCAGTACCGCCTCGATTTCACCAACAAAGACGGCGTTGCCAATCTGCAATACGCCCCCGGTGTTTATGGTCTGTATCAGCCCGACACCATTGCCTCGTACCGCTGGAATGGCGCCTCCTTTATTGTGACCGCCAACGAAGGCGACTCCCGCGACTGGGACGCCTACTCGGAAGATATCCGCGTGGCCGATGTCATCGACCCGGACGAGTTCAACCTGCAACTCTCCCCCGAGCTGCAGGCGCTGTACGACCAAAGCGGCGGCAAGGATGGCCTGGGGCGGCTGAAGGTGACATCAGCACTGCTGGATGAAGACAAAGACGGCATAGTCGAACGCCTTTACGCCTACGGCGGCCGCTCGTTTTCCATCTGGGATGCGCAAATGAATCAGGTATTTGATTCGGGTGATGACTTTGGCCGCATCGGCTCGGCGATTCTCGGTAAGTATTTCAACAGCGCTCACACCGAGAACAAGGGCGATGACCGCTCTGACGACAAGGGCGGCGAACCGGAAGCCATAGATGTAGGCACAATCCAGGGCCGCACCTATGCTTTTATCGGCCAGGAGCGCTCCGGCGACCTGTTTGTGTATGACATCACCAATCCATTCCAGGCCGCCTTTGTTGCCCATTACAACAACCGCAACTTCGAGGTGAGCTTCGAGATGGATGACGATCTGGCCGATCCCTGCGACAGCGGCGAAGGCATGGATTGCACCGAGGTGCTCAATGCCGGTGACCTTGGCCCGGAGAGCATTAAGTTCATTGCCGCCGAAAACAGCCCCAGCGGTGCGCCGCTGCTGATTGTAGGCAACGAAGTCAGCGGCTCGGTTACCGTGTATCAGGTCAACGAAAAAGACTGAGTCGCGGTATTCAGGGTAGAGGCGCCTGCGGGCGCCTTTTGACTTTTTGGCCGCAGCGGTTTCCAAGACACATCACATAACCGGGCATGACCAGGGGCGCTCATTCGATATTTCAATAAGATAGCAGTAAGATAGCCGTACCTGCGCATCTTGCATTGAATAAGGACGTATCAATGGCAGCCAAATCCCCGCTATCGCCCCTGCAAACCCTGACACTGGCACTGCTGTTGCCAAGCCTGTCTGCCTGCGTCATGTACCGTGGCCCCAATTACCGTTCTCCGCCGACGAGCTACGCCGGTGTGGTGGAGGTGATTTACACCCCGGCCTCTTTCGAAACCGCCACCCTGGCCGAGCGCTGGAGCCTGGATCTGAGCGCCTATCACAATATGCGGGGCAATAAGCCCGAAGAGCAGCCCTACCGCCAGAGCTTTCGCCTGGAAAAAGAGCATTCGCAAAGCCTCGAAAGCGCCGTATTGGATGAGGCCGCGGATGGTTTTGCACGCACGCCAATGGATTACCAATATGTCCGTGGCTCCAGCTACAGTGGCCTGTGGCGCTTTGCTCCCAAAGAGTGCACCCTGAAGCTTTATAACGACAATGGCTACTGGCTGGCATCCCTGAAAAGCACTGGCACCGAAGACTACCGCAGTCAGCAGCCTGATAACCAAATCACCGTCAAGCCCCGCCGGGTGTTCCGGCTGGCATCCATGGCAACCGATCCCCGTAAGCTCGGCGTATTGGCAGGAAAAGTATTTTACGTCAAAGACTGGCAAGTTTACTGCCCCGAGCCAGAAGCCGAATTACCTGCGGGTTCAGAGCCAGGAACAAAGTAAGCCAACAAATACCAAAGAAACTCCCCCTGGCGCTGCGGCAGGCTTTTCACGGCTCAATCAGGCTGCTCAGCGACCTGTTTGAATCGTTTCTGTGGCGTATTTTCAATTTTTGCCACAGCACAACCCAGGTTTTGTGTGTCTGCCGACACTCAGAGACACACTTTCTTACTCCGGGACACTCGCCCTCACAGAATTTCCAAACTGATACAAGTCTTCAACACCTGCTTACAGCATTGCGCTTTCAAGCGCGCCAGAATGTGCGTGAAGGAAAGGAGACGGCCCGCGAGCGCATGCACCAGATTCTGAAGATCAGATGCTGACGCTAAGCGGGCCAACCGGCCCAGCGTGGCCTTAATCAGTGAAGTTGGTCAATACAAGGAAATCATCTATGGACGCACGTATCCTGCTCGCCCCCGTACTGCTGCTGGGCCTTGGCACCGCCAGTGCCACCGAATACCGTTTCGTGGCAGCCGACAGCAAGCCCGAAACGCAAATGTGTATTGCCGCCGGCAGCAATAAAACCGGCAAGCTCAGACTGCAAATGAATGAACACCATGGCAGCACCCGCTACCACGCCAACAGCGTGCAGTGTAACGGCAAGAGCCTGGCCCAGTTCGCCTATCAGTACGGCGCCGACAAGGCATATACCTTCCTGGCTGGCCACTCTTACGATCGCAACAAGGCCATTGAAAGCGTCACCATTAAAGATTTGTCGGCGGCAAATGCCCAAGGCAGCGATGAGGTGGTTTACGTGCAGGTTTCGTCCCGTTGATGGCGGCAACGCCAACGGGCAAAACCAACACTTGTGCAATCCACCGGACGGAGCTGAATCCAGCGTCTGCCGGAACAGGGTTTCAAGCGGCGTAAACAACCTCCTGTTTGCGTCGCTTTTTTTGTATAAGTTGCTTTTGGTTAACCAACCCGCTTTGACTCCCCCCCTTAAGTGACGCCAGCCTAAACCAGTAACCGCTACTCCTTTTGGCATAATTGTCGCCCGATAATGTGATTACCCCAGCAAAATACTCAGGCTTTCGTTGCTGCTCCTGGCATCGCCTCATAACATGCATATAAATTACAACAAAGGATTCCAGCATGAATACAGAGGCCCTGCTTCAAACCCGCGTTGGCGAACTGGTGGCTCAGGACTACCGTTTTGCCCATGTGTTTTCCCGATTTGGTATCGACTTTTGCTGTGGTGGTGGCCGCACCCTGTGGGAAGCCTGCGAGCGGGCTAAGGCCGATACCACAGCTGTGGTGGATGCCATGAAACACAGCGCCGCCGAGGGCGAGCCTGATGCCTTGCTGGCTGAGTTACCCCTGCCACAACTGATTGATTACATTGAAGCCACCCACCACAGTTATGTGCGTGCAACCGCCCCTCTGCTGCTGGAGTATGCCGCCAAGATGGTGCGCGCCCACGGCGAAAACCACGCCGAAATCAAACCGCTGGCAGGTTGGATCCAGGCTTTGGTAGAAGACTTGCTGCCGCACCTGATGAAGGAAGAACAAATCCTGTTTCCTGCCATTCGAGCCATGGCTGGCGGCGAACAGGTGAGTGGCTGCTTTGGTCACATCGGCAATCCCATCCGCGCCATGGAATACGAACACGACGAAGCCGGCACCATTTTGAAAAGATTGCGGGAACTGACCCAGGACTATCAGCCACCGGCACACGCCTGCACCACCTGGCGCATATGTTACCAGACCCTGGCCGAATTCGAGGCCGACTTACATCGCCATATTCATCTGGAAAATAATTTACTGTTTCCGAAAACACTGAAGCTCACCCAGGGGTGAGCTTCAGTGTGCAATAGCGCTCTGACTCAGGGCGCAACTTGCCATGGCGCAGCCCAGGTTCTGGCAGCTTGTTTCTGGGCAATCAGTTGCTCAACCAGTTCGCGGATTTTCGGCTCGGCATCGATAAACTTGTTCATATTGGCGCCGCCCATGCGGGCATCGTAAATCGCCTGACCATCGAGCTTGCCCTGGTGGTAAACCTTGATTTCGGCATAGACCATATACAGGGCCAAATCCCAGGCCCAGTTGGCGGTGTAAGTGGCAGTCCACTCACAGTTATTGCTGGCATCCAGTTCTTTCACTACCTGATAGTTGATTTGCTTTTCGCGCAGTACCTTCTCGACTTCCTGCAAAAAACCTTCGCGCACGTCAGGGTTTTCCAGCACGCACACAGTCGCCTGCTGATTGATGTTGGCCGGATCCACATGTTGTTTGATTGAGCAGCCGCCAAGCAAGCTGGCGAATAGCGCCAACGCAATGATCTTCTTCATTATTCTTTCCTTGATAATTGTTATGTTTTGGCGCGTTCAAAGCGCCAGCGCCACTCTATCAGCACAAAGCTTGAATGCAACATCTTTGTAACCAAAACCGGCGTGACACCACACTTAAGTAGGCAACCCTATCAGCACTCTGCATGAGCGCTATGCGCCAGCAGAAAAGAGCCCAAGATGAAAAACATAGAGAGATGAGAGCGCTTGAGAACGACTTTTAACAGGCGAAGGGGCCTTGGCAGGGAAAGGCAGCTACAGCAGGCTGATTTGCCCATCCTGCAGGCGGGCATTGACCACCTGCGGGTTCCACACTGCAGCCTCTACACCCTCTGCCGCCAGCGCCGCAGACAAGCTGGCAACCAGCACAGCCGCAAGCTCAGGTGCGTCACTGTTATCCGGCGTATGAATAAACAGGTAGGGTGAGCGTCCTTCGGCAAGCCACTGCCCGAGCTTGGCCAGCCAGGGCGCAAAGAAGCCCTGATTGTCGCAGCCCGATTTCAACCCAAGGCTTAAAGGCTCGACGCCCCAGGCCTGCAGCGCGTGGGGCTGGGCAATAAAGCGCACCACAGGGTTGGCCGCCGTGGCGATGGGATGCACAGGCACCCGCGGTTTTTTCTGATGCGCATCTATCACAGCCTCATTGATGGGCGGCAGCGCGAACACAGGCCGGGTATCCATGATGATGCGATTAACCCCTTTCTCCATCAGCAAACGGTTGAAGTCGCGCTCGGCCTCACCCTTGGCAAAAAATGCCCGGTGACGCACCTCCACTCCAAGCCCTATCCCCTCTGGCAACATTGACAAAAATGCCTCGAGCACCGGTAAAGACTCGGGCCCAAAACGGGCTGGCAGCTGGATCTTCCAGATGGCGGTCTTGGCCAGCAATGGTGTCATCAGCCTGAAAAAGTCTGTCACTTCTTTTTGGCTGTTATGGAGCGCCAATTCGTGGGTGATGTGTGAGGGCAGCTTGAAGGTGAAGCGAAAGTCATCCGGCGTGGCGCTATTCCAGGCCGCGACTGTTTGCGCCGATGGCAGGGCATAGAAGGTGGTGTTGCCTTCGACCGTATCGAAGGCCTCGGCATAGGCCGCCAGACGCGCCTCGGCGCCCGAGCCGGGCAGCAAAGACTTCCAGCCCTTGTGAGACCACATGGCCATACCTACACGAAGGCGGGGTAACTGAGCTTGCGACATAAAAAGGCACCAAAACAACCGGAGTGCCACCTTAACCAAAGCGGCGCGGCTTGTCACGGCCGGGGGGAGTAATCAACCAGTGCTGTGGCTTGGCAGCAAAAAGTGGCCGTCGGTGAAGAGGCGCCCGACGGCCATTGCCCAGGGTGAAGGAGCAATCACGAGCCAATGCCCGCTTGAGATAGCTGTTACAGTGGAAACAAACTGGGGTTAAAAGTCGTAGCGAACCCCCAGGGTGATTAGGTCGTCATCGAGGGAGACATTCACGCCGCCAAGCAGCAGGTCGCCATCGAAGCGGGTGTAATGACCATAGAGCTGGGTGCTCTTGGCGAGCTTGTAGTTGGCGCCGAGGCTGAGCTGGCTCAAATCCACCTCGCTGACATCGCTGAGCTTGCCGTCAGTTTGTGATTTGATAAAGCGCGACACATATTTGCCAAGACCGGCATCGTCCTGGCCATACTCCAGCTTGAGCCGGGTCTTACCCAGATCCCAGGCGAGATTCACAAACCAGCTGTTGCCATCGAGGGCGGCAAACGCCGGGTCCTGATGCTCGCTCTGCTGGAAAATACCGCCCAGCGTCCATTCGCCCAGCTTCACCTGAGTTACGGCGCGGCTGGCATCGATATTGTCGATACCGCTGTTGTAGGCCAGCGCCAGATACCAGGGCTGCTTCTTGAGGGATGCGTCACCGGCAGTGGCCGAAACCGCATAAGCTGCCTCATCGGCGCCATAGTTGTCGCTCAGAAGATAAGTGCCGTTAAGCTGCACCAGTCCGCCAAGTTTGGGGGACTGATAGGTGAGGCTGTCGCCAAAGCGGCCCTGCCCCGGCAACAGTCGGTCGATATCCGAGTTACTGGTGCCGAAGATATCGACCTTGCCTTCGGCGGTTTTGAACACGCTGTCGTTGCGGCCAAAGGTCAGGGCACCGAAGTCGGTTTTCACCCCTATGTAGGTGTTACGGGCTTTGAAGGTTTTACCTGAGTTATCAAAGTTATCCACCCCAAACTCGAGCTTGTAAAACAGCTCCAGCCCGTCGCCAATGGCTTCGCTGCCTTTTACCCCGATACGGGAAGAGTTGTTTTCCAGCACGGTACCGGCCTTGCCATTTTGGGCGGCCACGCCGAGGTCCGAGTCGGTCAGCGACAGGTTGATACGGCCATAAAAGTCTGCATCAGCGGCCAGTGCGGCGCTGCCTGGAGCAAGCAGTGCCAGTGCTATAAGTGCTTTGTTCATAATGAAATTCCTTACGCGATTGGTTTGCTTGGGGCCACCCGCAGGTGGCCCGGCCGTTATCAGTAATCCACTACCTTCTTGGCATTCCACACGCTCATGGCGAGGAACATGGACACCACGGCGGCGGCCAGCCAGAAGTACTGGGCGGTTGAAAAGTCGTACTGCTTCACTCCATCGATTTCGGTAATGGTGATTAAGGAGGCAGACACGATTTCCTGGGCAGAGGCGGCTATGTAGGAACACAGGCCGATAAAGCCTTTCACCGCGCCCACGGCCGCTTTGGGCATCAGGTCACAGGCGGTAAGACCAGCCAGGAACACCACCAGACCACCGATGGCATAACCAATCAGACCCAGGGCAACGGCATCCACTACCCGGCTCTGTGGGCCCCAGAACATCAGGCACAGACCGGCAATGTTGGCCAGACCGTACAGCAGGGTTGGGATATGACGGTTGGCGTTAAACAGCTTGTCGGAGATGATCCCCGCCAGAATGGCCCCGGCGAAACCGGCGATGGGGTAAGCCGACATGGCAAAGCCAGCATCAATCAGGCTGTAGCCCTTGGACTCCTGCAGGTACAGCACCGCCCAGGAGCTCATGGCGTAGCGGGAGATATACATGGCCGCACAGGCAAGAGCGATAATCCACACGGTAGGCTGCTTAAGGATAAACAGCTGGGCGCGGCGGATTTCCTTGGGGTCAACCTTCTTTTTGATCTCGGCATCTTCGCCATAGGCCACGGCTGGCTCTGGCAGACCATAGGTTTGCGGTCTGTCTTTGAGCACAAAGTACATGGCGATGGCGGCGGCAAAGGTAGCAATACCGGCGCCAACGAAGCCTGCTCTCCAGCCGAAGAAGCTCACTACGGTAGCGGTCAGGATCCAGGTGATACCTTCACCTATGTTGCGCGAGCCACCCCAGATGGAGTACACAGAGCCACGCTGCTTCGGCGAGAACCACTGGAAAATCGACACGCACGAAGGCGCACTGCCCACAGACTGGAACCAACCATTCATCGCCCACAACAGGATGAAGAAGAAGGTGGCGGTGTTCATACCCATCAACAAACAGGTGATGGCCGACAGACCCAGCGACACCGACATAAAGCGGCCGATGTTGGCGTAGTCCGACAGGAAGCCGTTGGAAAACTTACCCACGGCATAGGTTAAGAAGAATGCCGAGCCTATGATCCCCAGTTCATCCAGGGTCACAATGCCGGCATCCAGCATAGGTTTTTTCGCGACGTTCAAACTCATGCGGGCGACGTAGAACATGGCATAACCCAGCACCAGTCCCAAGAACACCTGCCATTGATATTTCTTATAAATTGAGCGGATTTTTTCCGGTGTCCCTTCAATCAGGGGCTGATCCGGCCGCGTTTTGAAAAAGTCCAGCATCTGCCTTCCTCCCACGTTTAAGTTGCTCGTTCGCCGGGATCCGGCTCCCGACTTGTCCGCATCTTTTCAGGCACAATTGCCGGGGACAAAAGCCGTAAAGTGGGTCAGATTTAACTCAAAAGGCAGAATTTCCGGGTCAAAATTGGAATGGCTACACTCACCGATAAACACTTATTGTTGGAAAATAGGCCAACCCTGGGTCAGTTCCGACTCACCAAGGTGTAAAAAACGTTAAAAATTGATTAAAAAATTTGAGCCATGACACAAAAAAAACTGCTCGCCCTACTACTGATGCTCTGGCTTAGCTGGCCAATAACCGGCCAGGCGAAAGACAATTGCCTGGTGATCCTCACCTCGTTCTCCGAGCTGCCCTTTAAAGGACTGGTGGATAAATTCTCGGCCCGGGAGCAATGCGAAGTGCGGGTGATTTACCGCCGCACCCTGCCCGCTATCCGGCTGCTGACCGACGGCAACCAGCCCAAGGTGGATTTGGTGGTGTCGTCCTCGCCGACACTGTTTCAAACCCTGCATCAGCAAAAATTACTGGCACCGCTTGGCAAGCTGTCCGATGTTCCCAGCTGGCTTGCGCCCCACAGCCTGCCGGCCAGCGACTATGTGTTGCCGGTGGCTTACTCCGGCATTGGGCTGATGTTCAATCGTGACTACCTGGATAAACATAAGCTGCCACAGCCCCGCAGCTGGCAGGACTTAGCCCAGCCCGGCTTTAACGGCCATGTGATGATGAGTTCGCCCAGCCATTCGGGTACCACCCATATGATGGTGGAAAACATATTGCAATCAGAAGGATGGGACGAAGGCTGGGCACTGCTGATGCGCATTGGTGGCAATCTTGCCTCGTTGTCGGCCCGCAGTTTCGGGGTAAGCGATGCCATCAGCCGTGGCCTGGTGGGCGCAGGCCCTGTGATAGACAATTACGCCAGTGCCGCCCAGCGCCACTTCGAGTATGTGGGCTTTAGCTATTTACCCGACACCGTCATTCTGCCCACCTACTGCGGCCTCACTGCCAAGGCGGCCCACGCCGATAAAGCCAGGCAATTTCTGAACTTTTTGCTGTCGGCCGAGGGCCAGGCCATTCTCACCGAACCCGAGTTCGCCAAAACGCCCTTAAACGATGACAAGCTGGCCCACAGCACCGACTTTGTTATTGAAAAGCAGCAGCTGTTTTTGCGCAACAATGTGATTAAAGCGCTGTTTGAACAGGCGATTTCTCAGCAGCTGCCCAAGCTTCGCTATACCTGGCTTGCCATCATCAAGGCCCAGGGTGCCATGAAAAATACCCTGAAAAACCATGAGGTACTGACCCAGGCCATCGCCCTTGCCAGCCAGGTGCCCATCAGCGAAGCCGAAGCCATGTCCCCCGATCTGCAGGCGGTGTTTGCCGACTATGAACAGCAACCCTCGGCGCAGATGGAGCGCACCATGCAGGACTGGCGCATGCAGGTCGCTCAGCAACTGGAGCAGGCCATGGCACTGGTTCGCACCCTGGAGTACCCCTGATGTCCAAGTCCCAATCGCCCCTTGGCAGGCGACTCTTTATTGCCTTTTCGGCCATGTTGGGGCTGACACTGCTGGTCGGCCTGACCAGCCTCGGGGTATGGACACAGCTCAGCGCCCAGGTCAGCAGCATCATCAGCGAAAGCGTGCCCACCATCAATGCCACCTATAAGCTGGAGCGCGCCAGCAACCGGCTGTTGCAGCTGTTGGGGCAACTGCCCGGCGCCGAGGATGAAATCACCCTGCTGACCCTCGAGCGGCAGATTACCGAGGCCATGGGCGAGCTTGAAAATGCTTACCTTGTGAACCTGCACAGCGACGATGAGCTGGCACGGCAACAGGCCCGCTTTGCCGAGCTTGAAGCCTTGATCCAAAACCAGAATCAGCTGCTGCGCCACCAACTGACCCTGGCGCAGCACCTGGCATCGCAGCAAAAGCAGCTGGCGAGGCTGCATCAGGATCTGACAGATGAAATGACGCCACTGTTGCAGGAAGTGGCCTGGCACTTAAGCGCCCAGCTTGGTAACCGCACTTCGGCCACTACCATCAATTCGGTGCTGCAGGAGTTTTCGGTACTGCAAAATATCGCATTGAAAGAAAACGAAATTCATCAGCTCAGCGCCGAGATCATTAACCAGCGCCATCAAAGGGAGCTGGAGCACGCCTTCTCATTTATTGGCTTTCAAATCGATGAGTTACGGCTGCTCACCACCCAGCTTGCGGCCTACCCATCGACCGTGAGCCACCGCCAGATCTTGCAGGAACTGGTGGAGCTGGTAAAACCCGCAGGCGCCTTGCATCAACTGCTCGGTGAAGATGTGGAAAACCAGCGCCAAATCAAAGCACTGCAACCGCAAATCAACGAGCTTATCCAACCCTACCATGCTCAGGTGGTCACTGCGGTGGCCCAGGCCAACACCAATCTTGAGTCCCTGGTGCGGGCCACCAACCGGCAGGTAAGTCAAGGCAAAGCCTGGCTGCTGCTCATCCTCACCGGAGCGCTGATTTTAAGCACCTTCGTATTGACCGGACTGATTTCAAGGCGCCTGATTGGCCGCTTGAACCTGCTCAGCGAAGACTTGGCCAAGGTGTGCAACAACGACCTGTCGAGACCCTTGAGCGTGCGCGGCAGCGACGAGATTGGCCGCCTCGGTGAGCAGTTGCTGCAGTTTCGTGCCCAGCGGCAGTTGATGGACAAAACCAATGCCCTCAACCTGATTAACAATACCCAGGCCTGCCTTATCACCTGCCTGATGGATGGCACCATTGAATCGGTCAACCCCATCGCCCGCGAACTGCTGCCCCTTGGCAATGAGCCCGAGCAGTCACTGCTGTGGCAGGCATTTCCCCCTGCGGCGGCGCAGCAACTGGCAAGCCAGTTTGCCCCCGGCAGCACCTTGCAGCGACACGGCCAAAGCCACTGTCTGCTGGAGCTTGGCAGCGACAAGCAACAGGCCTTCTGGCACTTCGATTTTCGCCGCTATGAGCAAGCGGGGGAGCTTAAAACCATTATCACCATCACCGACATGACCCGTCAGGAGCTGACGGCCCGCGAGCTGTCGGAGCGGGTAGCCGAGCGCACCCGGGATCTGAAAGACAAAAATCAGCAGCTTGAGCAGGAAGTTGAGCGCCGCACCCAGGCCCAGAATGACCTGCTGCGGGCTCAGGACGAACTCATTCAGGCCGCCAAAATGGCGGTGCTGGGCCAGGCGATGACCAGCATGGCCCACGAGCTGAATCAGCCGCTGTCGGCGATTTCCACCTTCCTTTACACCAGCCGTATGGCCGCCGAGCAGGGCGACATGACGCTACTGAGCGACAACCTTGAGCGCATCGGTCAGCTCAGCCAGCGGATGCACCGCATTGTGGGTGCGCTGAAAGAGTTTGCCCGCAAAACGCCGGCTATCAGGGTCAGAGAAGCCCTGTCCCTTGGCGCCGTGGCCGATAGCGCCTTGCTGCTGCTCGCCCCGCGGATAAAGCGCGATAACGTGCAGGTAGAAAGCCGCCTTGAGGCTAACCTGAGCGTAATTGGCGATCCGGTGGAAATAGAACAGGTATTGATTAACCTGCTGGTCAATGCCCTCGATGCCATCGCGAGCTGCGAGCACAGGCACATCCTTATCGAACAGCTACCGCAGCCCGGCAGCACCCTGATTGCCATTCGCGACACTGGCCCAGGCTTTCCCGAGGCTGTGCTGCAAAAGCTATTCTCGCCTTTTGTCACCACCAAAGAAGTGGGGCTGGGGCTGGGGCTGTCGATTTGCCGAACCCTGATGGAGCGCCAGGAAGGCGATATCCGCCTTGCCTGCACCATGGAAGGCAACACCCTGATGCTGCTGGAGTTCCCCCATGTCCCATCTGCTTAAACCCAAGCCGAATCTGCTGCTTATCGACGATGATGAGGACGTGCTGGATGCCTGTCGGCAGCTGTTTTATCTGTCTGGCTATCAGGTGCGCGCAACCAGCTCGCCGCAAAAGGCGCTGGAGGTACTGAGCCGCGACTGGGACGGCGTGGTCGTGAGCGACATCTACATGCCGGCCATGCACGGGCTGGATTTGCTGGCAGCCGTGCACAGCATCGACCCGCAGATCCCGGTCATTATGATCACGGGGCACGCCGATATTCCGCTGGCGGTAAAGGCGGTAAAGCAAGGCGCCGCCGACTTTATCGAAAAGCCCCTCGACCCACCGACCTTTCTTGCGCTGGTGAAAAAAGCCGCCACCCAGCGCCACCAACTGATTGGTCAGCGGCAAACGATTCAGGACTCTCTCGCAGGCCAGCTGCTTGGCAGCAGCGCGCAAATCAACGACCTCAGAGAGCAGCTGGGGCAGCTGGCCTTAACCGACCGCGACGTGATGCTGGAAGGCCCCCGCGGAGTCGGTCGCAACACCCTGGCGGCACTGCTGCACAAGCTTGGCCCCAGGGCCGAAGGGCCACTGCAACAGCTCGAATGCGCTCTGGTGGAAAGCCCGGAGAAACTGCAACAGGCGGTGGATGCCAGCCGTGGCGGCACCCTGATTTTACGGGAGCTTGAGCATCTGCCCACCGACAGCCAACGTTGGCTGGCAAGCTTTCTGCTGGATCAGGAACGCCGTGGCAACAAGGATGTGCGCACCATTGCCATTCTGGAAAGCCAGCCCGAAGCCCTGGTACAGCAGCAAACCCTTACCCCCGAGTGCTTTTATTATTTCTCCCAGGTCAGGCTGCGGCTGCCAGCCCTGTGCGAACGTCCAAGCGACATAGTGCCGCTGTTTATGGCCTTCCTGAAAGAGAGCTGCCGCCGACTGTCGCGCAAGGTGCCTGCGGTGGAAAACCGTTATCTGGACAACCTCAAACAGCACAGCTGGCCCGGTAACGTGCGGGAGCTTCGCAACGTGGCCGAGCTATACGCGGTTGGCATAGTCAAACTTGCCAATGTGCAGCGGATTGCGGCGGCGCCCTCGGTCAAAGGCCCGCTGGATGAATTGGTGGACGACTATGAAAAGCGTCTGATTGAAGATGCGCTGTTTTTGTTCTCGGGCCGGGTGTCGGAGGCGGCAGATCACCTCAATGTGCCCCGCAAAAAGCTCTACCTGCGGATGAAAAAATACGGCCTCGATAAGGAATGTTTTAAGCCGGTGAAGCCGGGCAAGGGCTGAGCCCTCACTGGTCAGAGGGCGAAACCCGTGTTATATCAGGGGAAACTGCAGTACAAGGACAGCCCATGACCCAATTTGCCCTCGATGATATTCAGCATCTGCATGAGTCGGTGCAGGTGGAGTTTAAGCTGGCGGCGGGCCGGGATGGTCAGGGCCAGCTGCCGGAAGACATGTGGGAGAGTTACAGTGCCTTTGCCAATACCCTTGGCGGCGAGATTATTCTGGGTGTGCGTGAATCGGCCGGCCAGTTCAGTATCGAAGGCATAGCCAACCCGTTGCCGATGCTGGAAGAAATCTGGCACATATTGGCAGACAGGGACAGGGTGTCCTGTAATGTGTTGTCGCCAACCGATGTACAAATTATTGAACTTGCGGGTAAAAAACTGATCAGGCTGCACGTGCCCGAAGCCAGGGCCTGGCAAAAGCCGGTGTATCTGGGCAAGGATCCCTACGGCGGCAGTTATTTCAGAGTGGATTCATCGGATATGCGCGCCAGTCGGCGCCAGGTCAGCCAACTGCTGCGTAAACAGCGCCGCCTGTGTGGGCCACAAGCCTGAGGGCTACCACCACCAGAGCATCACCCCAAGCGAAGCGATAATCCCGCCCAACCCTTTCATCAGCGGCTTGTCGGTTTCGATAAGACTGAGATACCAGGCCACGGCCGCGCCAATCAGCATGATAATCACACTGCCGAGCACAAAGCCCATGCTGTACCACACGGGGTTGGCCAGTTCGGGAATTTCTGTGCCGTGGGCATGACCATGGAACAGGGCGAAGATCCCGACAAAGGCCTGGGCGAACGACAGCGGCAAATCCCGTCCGAGCAACAAAGCAATGCCGAACAGCACCACCGACAGCGCAATACCATCCTCGACCAGCGGCATGGGCACCCTGAGCAGCCCCACCACAGCGCCAAACAGCAAAAATCCAATAAAGGCCAAAGGCACTGAGAAACGCGCCCGGCCACCGAGTTGCATACCAAGCAGACCCACGGCAAAGATTGTCAGCAGATGATCGAGACCAAAAAATGGATGGGCAAGCCCGGTTAAAAAGCCATCGTTGCCATAAATGTTGTGGGCAAAGGCCGACCAGGGCAAACACAGCAAAATGCTTGCCCAACCAGCTTGCCTGACGCGCGCCTTGAACCCTGACACCTCAAATCCCCTTTCCGACGAGGTAAATACAGGCTAACAGGTTCAGATTGTTAATGAAATGATAAATTCAGCCAGCAGTAAAACTTGTCGCCTACAGCAACAATTCGAGGGCTTGCAGCCGGGAGATTTGCAGGTGCGGCAGTGGCGATGAAAGCGCTGCTGCCTCTGTCTGACCAAAACCCGGATTAAGCAGCACCGCCTGACAACCCGAGCGCAACGCGCCCTGCACGTCGGCACTGTGGCTGTCGCCCACATGCAGCAGCGCTGAAAGTGGGATCCCCAGCCTGTCGCAGCCGATGGCGAACAGATCAGGGTGGGGTTTCATCCGCTTACCCTCCCCGGCAGAAAGCACAAACTCCAGCATCCCCTTCAAGCCAATGCGCTCCGGGTCGACATTGCCGTTGGTCAGGCCTATCAGAGGGTAGCGGCGTTGCAGCTTACCAAGCAGTTCAAGGGTCGAATCGGGCACCCTGAAATTGCTGCGGGCGTGCACAAACTCCGCCATCACCCGCGCGGCGCCTGCTTCGGCATCTGCCTGACTCAGACCAAAATGGAGAAGGCCGCTGGTTAAGGTGGCCAGTCGCAGCGCGGTGGGGTCGTGGGACAGCGCCGGGTGCTTTGCCATCAGCCCCAGCTTGAGATGACGCCACTCATGCTTGCCCCACTGGCGGGTTTGCGGAAACTCCCGCTGCAAGCAATCCAGGTAAGCCTGCTCGGCCGCGACTATGATGGGGCGGTTGTCGTAGAGGGTATCGTCCAAATCAAAACTGATGGCCGCGATGGGCCGCAGGCGGCGGAAAATCTGCATCAGTCCCCCTTTTTGCGTGCCCTGGGATGGGCGCCGTCGTACACCTTGGCCAGATGCTGAAAATCCAAGCTGGTGTAAATCTGAGTAGTGGCCAGATTGGCGTGGCCGAGCAGCTCCTGCACCGCCCGTAAATCGCCACTGGATTCCAACATGTGAGTCGCGAAGGAGTGCCTGAGCTTGTGCGGATGCACCCCAACACTTAAGCCTTGAATTTGCGCCCATTTTTCCATGCGCGACTGGATGCTGCGGTGGGAAAGCCTGCTGCCCCGTGTCGACACAAACAGCGCATCGTCGGCGCAGTGCAGTTGGCTGCGATGGCCAAGCCAGTCTTGCAGCGCCCCAACAGCCACACTGCCCACCGGCAGAATGCGTTCTTTGCTGCCCTTACCCAGCACCCGCACTTCCCGCGCCTCAAGATTCAGGTCACGCACATCCAGCCCGGCCAGTTCTGCCAAACGCAGGCCGCAGGAGTAGAACAGCTCCATGATGGCGCGGTCGCGCATGGCTATCCAATCCTCGGGGGGAATGTCCAGCAGGTGAGTAATAGAATCCACATCCAGATTCTTTGGCAGAGTCTTTTGCTGCTTGGGGGCGGTGAGGGTTGCAGCCGGATCGCTGCTGATAAGCCCTTCTTTAAGCAGGAATTTACCAAACTGTTTCAAGGCAGAGGCCGTCAGTGCCAGCGAACGGGGGCCCAGGCCCTGGCGATGGAGTTTGGCCATCACGGCGCTGAGCTCCTGACGGGTCACCTCATGCCAGGGTTTGCCGCCCATCAGCTCAGTGGCGCGCTCAAGCTCGAAGCGGTAGTTGCGCACCGTGTTGGGTGACAACTGCCGCTCAGTAGCCAGATAAAGGGTAAACAGCTCCAGCCAGGACTCTTGGCCGGCCATGATTACAGCCTTGGCAGCAGATGGTCCAACAGCCGTCTGAGTTGATCCAGCAGCAGGTTGTCCATCTCGGGGTGAAAGTGAGCCGCATCCTGACTGGCGATGGCAAACACCACCTGACCACAATGCTCCGACAGCCGGGTCAGGGCCACAGAGCCCACTTCGGCGCCAAACAGGCGCCGCGATTCGCTGGCGGTGAGGCGACCAAAATAGTGACCGCGGGCAAGACGATTGCTCCAGATGGCCGACAATTCGCTGTCGACATCGTGCACCGTGATAAGACGCACATGGGTAAAGCCAAATTCGCCCATCAGCGACTGCGACAGACACTGACGCACATCGCCGAGGTCTTCACACTCCAGCAGGCGGAATTGCAAATCGTTGTTGAAACGAAAGATTTTTTCGTTACGGCGCGCCTCTGTCATCAGCGCTGTGATTTCTTCTTCAAGCTGAGTGACCCGGCCTCGCAGCATCTCCTGGCGGCGCTCCACCAGTGACACAGTGCCGCGCTCGTTATGGGACATACGCATGGCCAGCAGCAGCTCGGGATAACGACTGAAAAAGTCAGGATTATCCAGCAGATACTCGCGGATTATCTGCTCATCGAAGGGGGCGTCTGTCTTATGCTTTGGGTCTGTCATAACTGAATTTGTCCGTCGTAAACCTGCTGCGCCGGGCCCGTCATCCACAGGGGCTTGCCCTCACCTTCCCAGTTGATGGTGAGGCTGCCGCCGGGCAAATCCACCCGCACCCGCTTGCCAAGCTTGCCCTGCAGCTGGCCCACCACGGCGGCGGCACAGGCGCCGCTGCCACAGGCCAGAGTTTCGGCCGCGCCGCGCTCGTAAACACGCAGCTTGATATGCTCAGAGCTCACCACCTGCATAAAGCCGACGTTTACTCCCTTGGGGAAACGTTCGTGGCGGGTCAACTGGGCACCCACGTCAGCGACCGGCGCTTCGGTGATGTTGTCGACTTCCAGCACCACGTGGGGGTTACCCATGGACACGGCACCACACAAAAAGGTTTGCTGGGCCGACTGCAGCAAATAGGTTTTTTCAAACTTCTTGGCTTTAAAGGGAATTTGCGCCGGGTCCAGGATGGGCACGCCCATGTTCACGGTTACACCACCATCGCGCTCCAGCCGCAGTGTCATCTTGCCCGCACTGGTGCTGACTTTGATTTTATGCTTTTGAGTCAAACCTTTATTGCGAACAAAACGGGCAAAACAGCGGGCGCCATTGCCGCACTGCTCCACCTCGCTGCCGTCGGCATTAAAGATACGGTAGTGAAAGTCCAGATCCGGATCGTAGGGCGGCTCGACCAACAACAGCTGGTCAAAACCGATACCGAAATTGCGGTCGGCCAGACGACGAATTTGTTCCGGCGAGAAGAACACGTTCTGGGTCACACCATCGACAACCATAAAGTCGTTGCCCAGACCATGCATCTTGGTGAAGTGGATCAAGCTATGCTTCCTTAGCGCCGGGCCTGTGCTCCGGCGCCCAAAAATCGGGTACTTTCCCCAGTTTACGGCAGGAGTTGCTCTCCTTGCCAGAGCTGACTGAGTTTTTCCCGCTCGCGTACCACAAACGCTTTGTCACCATCGACCATCAGCTCGGCGGCGCGGGGGCGGGTGTTGTAGTTCGACGCCATGGTAAAACCGTAGGCACCGGCACTGCGCACCACCAGAAAATCGCCGCTGTCCGCCGCCAAATCACGGTCTTTACCGAGGAAGTCACCGGTTTCACATACGGGTCCAACCACGTCGCAAAGGGTAGTGGCGCGGTCAGTTTTAACCGCAGGAATAATGTTCTGCCAGGCGCCGTAAAGCGACGGGCGGATAAGGTCATTCATGGCGCCATCGACAATCACAAAGCGCTTGTCGCCATTGTCCTTGGTGTAAAGCACCTGAGTAACGAAGATACCGGCGTTGGCGGCAATGGCACGGCCAGGCTCAAAAATCAGCTTCAGCGGACGACCGTTAAGCTTCTCGAGGATAGCGGCAGCATACACGTCCGGATGCGGCGGGGTCTCGCCGTTATAGGTTACGCCAAGGCCACCGCCCACATCGAAGTGCTCAATCACAATGCCCTGCTCAGCCAGACGGTCAATCAGCGCCAGCATGCGGTCCATGGCATCGAGGAAGGGCTTAAGCTCAGTAAGCTGCGAGCCAATGTGGCAATCCACACCTTTTACTTGCAGATTCGGCAGTGCGGCCGCGCGGGCAAACAGCGCCTCAGCTTCCTCCATGGGAATACCAAACTTGTTTTCTTTCAGGCCAGTGGAGATATAAGGGTGAGTGCCGGCATCCACATCGGGATTGACCCGCAGCGACACAGGCGCCACCTTGCCAAGACGGCCCGCTACTTCATTGAGCAGCTCAAGCTCGGCACCGGACTCCAGGTTAAAGCACATAATGCCGGTATTGAGCGCCAGCTCCATTTCGGCAACGGTTTTACCCACGCCGGAAAACACCACCTTGGCCGGATCGCCGCCCGCCTCAATAACGCGGCTCAGCTCACCGCCAGAGACGATATCAAAACCACTGCCAAGGCGCGCCAGCACATTGAGTACCGCCAGGTTGGAGTTGGCTTTGACCGCATAGCAAATCAGGTGTGGATGCGTGGCGACAGCGCCATCGAAGGCGTGCCAGTGACGCTCGAGAGTCGCGCGGGAATAAACATACAGGGGCGTGCCATGTTCAGCGGCAAGGCTTGCCACATCGCAGTCTTCGGCGAACAGCCGCTCGTCACGATAGAGGAAATGATCCAAGGTGTACTTCCTTATTGGTTGCGGTCATCTTTGGTTGGCTTGTCGGCGACGGCGGGTTGCTGCTGATTATCAGGAGCGGGTGGCGCCTTGTAGAGTGGGCCTTTCTGGCCACAGCCCAACAGGAGCAGACTAGCAAGCAACAGGGATAAATACAGTCTCATTTTTCTCAACTTCAATGCATATGGCGCGGGTTTGGCCTTATAATCGCACTCAAGCCCAAGATTGAAAAGGATCAACATACATGGCGATGACAGACACAGAGTTTCACCATTTGGCCGATGAAATGTTCAACATCATAGAAACCGCAGTTGAAAATGCCATCGACAACGACGATGCCGATGTGGATATCGACAGTTCGGGCGGGGTGTTACAGCTGACGTTTGAAGATGGCTCCAAAATCGTGATCAACAAGCAAGAGCCGCTGCACGAAGTATGGCTGGCCACCCGCTTTGGCGGTTATCACTTTGGATTTAAAGAAGGAAAATGGATTGACGAGCGTAACGGCGGTGCCGAATTTATGCCATTTTTGAAAGAGTCCATTAAGCGTCAGGCCAATCTGGACCTGTGCTGGTAAGGCTTGGGTGAGGAAGGTGCGCTGCTCCTCAAGCCGCCTTCCTCAAGCCACCGTTCTTAGCAGTAAGCCGCGTTAAAACTCCGCGCCTAAATCTTCCCGTGCCATCCCTACCGGCTGTGCCCGTAATTCCCCCTGCTGGCGAACCAGCTGGAAAAACTGTGGCAAATTAAAGCGGCCACGCACCTCATACAGCCCTTCAAACGCCGACTGCTGGCTCACCTTGTTCACCAGCGCTTCCACCGTGGTGCCATGCTGCACATAGTGACTTAACTGGTTCTCGGAATTGAGAATAAACACATCTATGCCTTCATCGCGCTGGCGCAGGAAGTACTGGATCACATCCCGAGTGGCATAGTCCTGGATAAGCTCCGGCACGCTGGCAAAGGGGTCGTCGCCAAGCTCTGGCCTGGGCAGCGCCACCAGATTGCCGTGGCTCAGCTGGCGGTAAAGTGACGCCGCATCGTCCAGATCTTCAAACGCCACTCCCAGCGTATTGAAAAACAGCCCATAACTCTTGTGACCTATGCGCAGCGGCTGCATCAGGGTAGAGGATACCTTGGCCTGACAGCTCAAGGTAGCGACTTGTTTAAGCAAGGTATTTACCGCCAATTCCAGCTGCGGCCGCACCCGCTCGCTGCAGCCAATGGTGCGTAAATCTACCTTGGTGCCTGCCCGGCGAATACCGGGGGCAATAAAGGTCATCGCCTTCAGCAGCGCCTGCTCACCATCGAAGTGATGGCAATGCCATTCGCCCCAGGAGTTGAAACAGAGCACATCCAGCGAGCCAAGCATATTGCGCCTTTGCCTGCCGAGGGAAAACAGGTTGGCATTCATCATGTCGATCAACACTTCCTGCCCGGGCCAGCCCGGCGTAGGGTCCTGCTCAAGGTTCACCATCAGCACCAGCTTGCGGTAATGCCATGGCTGACACAAATCCTGCTTCGACACCTTGGGGTCCACATCGGCAATGGCGCTGGATAAGCGCCGACTCGCATCTTCGAGACGTTTACCGGCCTTACGATCGCCATACCAAAACCATTGGGTCGACTCACCGGCAACGCCATTGAGTGATGACCACAGCAGCAGCGCCGCCAGATTGTCAGCCACAAATACCGCCGCCTCACCTTTAAGAGCCGAGGCATCGGGCGCTTGTCTATACAAGTAGTGGGTGCCATCAGACTGACTGGTGATCACCGTCATCCTCGGCTCTTCCACCCTCTGGCTCCACAGTAAATTCAGCTTGGGGATCAAATGATTATCTTCGCTGAAATAGGTATGCAGCTTGCGGGTGAGCATACCGAGATCTTCCACCCTCAATCCCTCGCTGATGCCGTGGCGGGAAGCAAAATGCAGCAGCGTCTGATAGCTTGCCAGCATCAGCTCGTTCAGCTGGGCGTTAAACCATTGCAACTGGCCACTGTGCCAGTGCTCACAGCTGTCGAGGGTTTCGATGAGGGTTTCAGGCCACTCCCAGGCGCTGACCAAAAGCTGCATCTTGAGATAACGCCAGTCTTTGGGCTGTTCCGGCTGGCTAAGGCGCACGGCACATTTGAGATAAAAGCAGCGTCTGACAATCTCCAGCCGCCGGTGGTCATTGATGGAAGTCAGGTACTCTTCGATGGTTTCGTAGAGCAGGAAATAAGGGTCATTGGACGCCGAGAAATCCCCTTCCAGGGTGTGTTGCCACACCCGCTGGCTGAGCTGCTCGGTATCCGGGTAGCGCCAGGCATAGGCTTCAAGCAACAACACCTTCAGCAGTGCCTTATGGGGTTTCACCAAGCCTTTGTAGAGTTGCCACAGCGAGGCACTGAAATATTCACTCGCCGGCAGCTTGTGCACGTCACCAAGCCACAGCCCATCGCTGCTGACTCTGGCATCGGGCCACCAGTAAAGCGGTTTGCCGCCGAGGCGGATTTGGGTGCGGTAGAACTCTTCCAACAGCAACCAATGTTGGGCGCTGCCGCTGTGTTCCACCCCCAGAGTAAGCTTTTTGTCTTCCGATGTTCTGTCGCCACGAAACTGACGTGGGTGCACCAGATAAAAATTCACCTCAAAATCGAACCCGGCAAACCAGTCGGTCAGGGCCTTGAGTTTGGCCGCCAGCGCAGCAACGTCTTCTTCCACCAGACTTTGTTCGTGGATAACCCATACGTCCACATCGCTCAGAGGGTTCTGGCCAAAGCTGCCGGTGCTGCCCATGGCATAGACACCCTCGATGGCATGGGGCCAATCGCCACGCAGGCTTGGCAAGCCCAAAGACAGCACTTTGGCCGCTTCAAGATGGGGAGTTTCGGGTTCAAACCCAGCCAGTCCGCAGGGAGTGGCGTGGCCGTTGTAGCCGGGCAGACGGGGGCCGTGGAAATGCAGCAGCAGCGGAATGGCGTGCAGCAGATGGCGTTTCAGCGGAGAAAGCAGTGCCAGCGCCCGTGCCATGCGGACTTTATTAAGTCGCTCAGACAGGCTTAGTGCCGTTGTGGACCACCGGCTCTGTGAGATCATCTGCGGGTGTCGCCAATCCTTTGGAAAGAATGAACCCATGCTAACACCCCTGATGGCCAACGCAAACTTTTGGGAGCAGGATCACACTTTTATCGTCTAATCACCGGATGGCTGCAAAAAGATGCGACCGGCGTTCCTTACATCGCCGCCCGCGCAATGTTAGCATTGGCGCAATTAACGCAGACCATAAGATGGAAAATCGGCATGTCTCAAAACCTTATTCGTATCGCGACCCGCAAAAGCCCCCTCGCCATGTGGCAGGCTGAGTTTGTAAAAGCAGAACTTGAGCGCATTCATCCCGGCCTGGTGGTGGAACTGCTGCCCATGAGCACCAAGGGTGACGTTATTCTGGACACCCCGCTGGCCAAGGTGGGTGGTAAGGGCCTGTTCGTAAAAGAGCTGGAAGTCGCCATGCTGGAAGGTCGTGCCGATATTGCGGTGCATTCGATGAAAGACGTGCCGGTTGAATTCCCTGACGGCCTGGGCCTGGAAGTGATTTGCGAGCGTGAAGATCCGCGTGATGCTTTTGTATCAAACACTTACAAGAGCATTGATGAGCTGCCACAGGGCGCCGTTGTAGGCACCTCAAGCCTGCGTCGTCAGTGCCAGTTGCGTGCCCGTCGTCCGGATCTGCAGATTAAAGATCTGCGCGGTAACGTGGGCACCCGCCTGGCCAAACTGGACTCAGGCGAATATGACGCCATCATTCTGGCCGCCGCCGGTCTTATCCGTCTGGAACTGGCCGAGCGCATTGCCAGCTTTATCAGCGCCGAAGAGTCACTGCCTGCCAATGGCCAGGGCGCCGTGGGTATTGAATGCCGTACCGATGATGCACGGGTAAAAGCCCTGCTGGCGCCGCTTGAGCATAAAGAAACCCGTCAGCGGGTACTGGCCGAACGTGCCATGAACACCCGTCTGGAAGGTGGCTGTCAGGTGCCTATCGGTGCCTTTGCCGAAATCGAGGGAGAAACCCTGACCCTGCGTGGTCTGGTGGGTAATCCGGATGGCAGCGAAGTCATCACAGGCACCGTCAGCGGCAACAAAGAGGCCGCCATTGAACTGGGTCAACAGCTTGCTGATGACCTGCTGAGCCGCGGCGCCAAAACCATTCTGGATGCCGTGTACGCCCGAGACTGATCATGAAACTGCTGCTCACCCGTCCCGAGGGTAAAAATGGCGCCATGACGGCCGCCCTCAGCGCCCGGGGTATTCCCTTTACTGTGCAGCCATTGTTGGCGGTGCAGTCATTGGGGGTTACGAATGAGCAGCTCGCCGCGCTTGTCGGCGTTGATATGCTGATTTTTATCAGCACCAGCGCCGTGAGCTATGGCGCCAAAGCCCTCAACGGCAATTGGCCAGATGCCCACTATTATGCTGTGGGCGATGCCACCGCCGAGGCGCTGCTCGATTACGGCATTCACGCCGAGCGCGCGCCGGCCGACAGTCAGGCCACCGAAGGCTTGCTTACTCTGCCCTCCCTGGCCAATGTCAGCGGCAAACGCATTGTGATAGTCCGAGGCCGCGGCGGCCGCGAAGCCATGGCCGAAGGGCTGCGTGAGCGCGGCGCCGAAGTCAGCTATCTTGAGGTGTATCAGCGCGCCTGCCCAAGCCTCGATGGCAGCGCACTTAGCCAGCATTGGCAGGACTTCGGAGTGGACACCATAGTGGTCACCAGTGGCGAAGTCTTGGAAAACCTGATAAATCTCGTACCCAAAGACAGTTTTGCTTGGCTTAGCGGCTGTCATATCATAGTGCCCAGCGCCCGGGTTGAAGACCGGGCAAGGGAGCTGGGACTTGTCAGAGTCACCAACGCCGGAGCAGCAAATCAAGCCGCCGTGCTGGACGCACTGGGCATGTGAACTTTTGCTGCTTTGGTTTCCCTGAATTGAACGCTTTCTGGCATCAAGGATTGTTTCATGGAAAACCAACAGCAAGAAGCCGGGCGCCCAGAGCCACAAACTCTGCCAGCCAAGGACACTCCCGACACCCTTTCCGCCCCCCAACAGCCTGAAAAGCCTCCCCGGCAAGGCAGCTCATGGGCGCTGCGTCTGGCAGTGCTGCTGTCACTGGGTATGGGCGCTGCCGCCCTCGCCGGTGGCTACTATCTGTATCAGCAGCTCGTTGAGCAGTTCCATCACACCAAGTCGCTGGAAGAATCCACCGCTCAGGCATTGAAGGCGCCTATGGAGCGTCTGGGTCAGCTCGAACAGCGCCAGCGTCAGGTGGTCGCGCTTGAACAGGAGCTTGGCAGGCTGACGGCAGATCAAATAGCGCTGGAGAAGCGACTGGCGAATCTGTCGCAAAAGACCCCGGACGATTGGCTGATTGCCGAAGCCGACTATCTGGTACGTATGGCAGGTCGCAAATTGTGGCTTGAGCTTGACCCTGGCACGGCGCTGAGCCTGCTCAAGGCCGCCGATGAGCGCATTGCCGCCATGCAGGACCCGGCGCTGTTCAAACTGCGCAAGGCACTGGCTGCGGATATGGATCAGGTGGCATCGGTGCGCAGCACGGATGTCGCCGGCAACGTGTACGCGCTGGATGAAGTCATGAAGCGGCTTGAGCAGCTGACTCCGGGGCAGAACAAGCATGAATACACGCCCGAAGACATAGACACCCTGAGCGAGTCGATTGACGACTGGCAAACCAACCTCGCCAAGAGCTGGCAGGCGCTGATCCGCGACTTCGTCACAGTGCGTCATCGCAGCAAAGACATCACGCCACTGCTGGCACCGGAGCAGGAGTGGTATCTGAAGCAGAATATCCGCTCCAAGCTGCTGCAGGCACAGCTGGCACTGTATCGCCATGACGAACGCAGCTTCCGCGAAGCCGTGGTTACCGCCGAGGGCTGGGTAAAGCTCTATTTCAGCCAGGAACAAGGTTCAGGCGCCCAGGTGGTTGAAAGTCTCGATAAACTGGCGAACCTGCGAATAGACACCATTCCCATCAGCAAGTTCCAGTCATCGGATATGCTCCGCAGCCTGGTGCAGGATGGCGTGAAGCCTGCGGCCCAGACGCAGGAAAGCGCCCCGCAGGACATGCCGCTGACCGCGCCTGACAGTGAGCCCGACAGCGAGCCGGACGCCAATCCGGAGGCGCTGCCGCCATCAGCTGAGGGGATAAACCTATGATCAGGACCCTGATTTACCTCGGCATCATCCTTATTGGTTTGTGCCTGAGCCCCTACCTGATGGGCAATACCGGCTACCTGTATCTGTCGGCATTCGACTACGAGATTGAAACCAGTCTGGTGTTTGCCGTGGTGATGCTGGTTATCGCCTACGGTGTCATCATCGCCATCGAATGGCTGGTGGTAAAACTGCTGAATCTGCTGCTTGGCAGCCGTTATCTGCCTGAGCGCTGGCGCCGCAATGCTGCCAAGAAGCACACGCTTTCCGGCGCGCTGGCACTGGCAGAAGAAAACTGGAGCGACGCAGAACGCTTTATGGCCAAAGGGGCCGATAAAGGCGAGCTGCCGGCACTCAACCTGCTGGCAGCGGCCCGCGCCGCCCAGCGCCAGGGTAAGTATGCCGAGCGCGACAGCTATCTTGAGCGCGCCGCTAAAGAACCGCTGGCCGAATTCGCCGTGGCAACCAGCCACACCCGTTATCTGCTGCAACAGGGACAGATTGAGCGCGCAGGGACTGAACTGGCAAAACTCAATCCAACCAGCAAGAGCAAACCACCTGTGATAAGACTCGCCATCGAGGTTTACCAAGCGACCGGGGACTGGCGTGCACTGAGGGAATTGCTGCCTGCCATTCGCAAACACAGCCTGCTCAGTGAAGACAAGTTGATGCAGCTGCAGCAGAAAGTGACCGTAAATCTGCTTGAGCAAGCCGGCAATGACAGCTGGGATGCGCTGGATAAAGAATGGCAGTGGCTGTCACGCGCAGAAAAGCAGCTCAGTGCCAATCGTGCCGCCTACGCCCTGGGTCTGGCCAGGCAAGGCAAACGGGACGAAGCCATCAAGCTACTGCTCAAGGACATGGAGTCGCAGGCAGATGCCGATGTGCTGGCCGCCTTGGGGCAAATCCTTAATGGTCGTGATGAAGCGCCGCGGCTGCAGCTCGAAAGATTCGGGCAAAAGTATGAGGACATCCACGAATATCAGGAGTGCATGGCCCAGCTATGCCGCCAGGGACGGGACTTTAAGGGTGCCAGAGCCCATTCACAGAAGGCCTGTGAGTTGAACCCCAGCAGCGAAAACTGGCTTGCCCTTGCTGAGCTGGATGAGCAACTGGGTGATACCAACCTTGCCCTGACACACTATCGCCGCGCTGCCAAGGCCTGATCTCAATACAGAACAACATTTCGTTAACCAAAACAAAGCGTTCTTATAGATACATCTGTAAGGGCGCTTTTTCTTTTTTAAGACAACGTACCATATGTTGTGTTTTTGTATCACAAAATACCCATATACGGTATGTCAAATCTAGTATAAAAACGTCAAAAACTAGCTCGAAAAACTATATTTTTTAATAAGTAAGATCACCGTCAAAAAATTGACCGATATCACATTTAAGCGTACAATGTACTTCTTAAGTTGGGATCTTTTTGTCTACTTTCAGGCAAAAATCGTATCGAATATAGGCTGTTGGGAGCTTGTTATGGGTTCGTTTATCACACCAAAAAATGGAATGCTCAAGTTTGTAGATGGGCAAATTAGCATGGATGCTGGCGGAACAGAGAAACTGGTTTCTGCCGGTGATGCCATTCCCGAAGGCGCCGTTCTGCTGGTGGCAGACAACACCAGATTTGAACTGGAGCTGGACGATGGTACAACCCTGGACGAAGCGGATGCCAAATCCACTGCCGCCCAGCCACCCGTTGGTGAAGAGGAAATCGATCCCAATGCGCTGAATGAAATCGAAGCGCTGCAGGCTCAAATCGCCGCTGGCGATGACCCGACTGCCGATCTGCCTGAAACCGCTGCCGGTGGTGTTACCGGTAATGAAGGTGGCTCAGGCTATGTCACGCTGTCCCGTACCGGTAGCGAGACCCTGGCTTCAAGCGGATTTGACACTACTGGTGATGCCCCAGCTGCCGACACCACCGTTCAGGAAACCCAACTTCCCGGTGCGTTAGACGTAACCCCACCAGTTATTACTGTTGTTGCGCCCGATAACACCACCGACGATACCCCAACCATTACTGGTACCACTGATGCCGAACCCGGAAGCACTGTGACCATAGTGGTCACCGACAGCAATGGTGGCACCCAGACCCTGACCACCACGGTCAACACCGACGGCACCTATTCGGTTGATGTTATCGATCCCCTGTCTGAAGGTGGCTACACCGCCGATGCCAGCGTGACTGATACCGCAGGCAACACAGGTTCTGCCACGGATAACGGCGATGTGGTATATCCCGAAGTGGGCATCAGCGCCAACCAAACCGACGTCAGCGAAGGCGACACCGCCAGCTTCACCGTGACACTGGATCAACCTGCCACCCAGGACGTAACCGTTAACTTCACCTATTCCGGCACCGCCATCGACGGCACCGACTTTACCGGTGTGGTCAGCGTCGTGATCCCTGCCGGCCAAACCAGCGTTATCGTTAACATCGACACTATTGATGATGCCCTGGCAGAAGGTTCTGAAGACTTCACCATCACCATCACCAGTGTGACCGGTGGTAATGCCAACATTGGCGGCAATAACAGTGCGACCACCAATATCGTCGATGAAGCCGTACCAGGCCCAGAAGACACAGTCACCGTGACCTTAAGCGGTCCTGACACTGTGACCGAAGGCGAGGTCACCGGCACCTACACCGTGACCCTGAGCGAGCCGGCCCCAGCTGGCAGCATCGTCACCCTGACTTACAGCTACACCACCGCCAGTGGCGACGACATCGTTGAAACCACCCAGGCCGTGATTGGCGCCGATGGCACCACCGCCAGCTTTACCATCACCACCGTGGATGACGTCTACGCCGAAGGCGATGAAGCCTTTACCGTGTCGGTCAGTGGTATCACCAACGGCGGCAGCAACGTATTCGAGCAGCTGGACCTGTCCGGTGCCAGCGTGGAAACCACCATCAAGGATGCGGCGTCCCCGACTGACCCTGAAGTTCCAGGGGAAGAAGACACAGTCACCGTGACCTTAAGCGGCCCAGACACTGTGACCGAAGGCGAGGTCACCGGCACCTACACCGTGACCCTGAGCGAGCCAGCCCCGGCGGGCAGCATCGTCACCCTGACTTACAGCTACACCACCGCCAGTGGCGACGACATCGTTGAAACCACCCAGGCTGTGATTGGCGCCGATGGCACCACCGCCAGCTTTACCATCACCACCGTGGATGACGTCTACGCCGAAGGCGATGAAGCCTTTACCGTGTCGGTCAGTGGTATCACCAACGGCGGCAGCAACGTATTCGAGCAGTTGGACCTGTCCGGTGCCAGCGTGGAAACCACCATCAAGGATGCGGCATCCCCGACTGACCCTGAAATCCCCGGGGAAGAAGACACAGTCACCGTGACCTTAAGCGGCCCAGACACCGTGACCGAAGGCGAAGTCACCGGCACCTACACCGTGACCCTGAGCGAGCCAGCCCCGGCGGGCAGCATCGTCACCCTGACTTACAGCTACACCACCGCCAGTGGCGACGACATCGTTGAAACCACCCAGGCCGTGATTGGCGCCGATGGCACCACTGCCAGCTTTACCATCACCACCGTGGATGACGTCTACGCCGAAGGCGACGAAGCCTTTACCGTGTCGGTCAGTGGTATCACCAACGGCGGCAACAACGTATTCGAGCAGCTGGATCTGTCCGGCGCCAGCGTGGAAACCACCATCAAGGATGCGGCGTCCCCGACTGACCCTGAAATCCCCGGGGAAGAAGACACAGTCACCGTGACCTTAAGCGGTCCTGACACTGTGACCGAAGGCGAGGTCACCGGCACCTACACCGTGACCCTGAGCGAGCCGGCCCCGGCGGGCAGCATCGTCACCCTGACTTACAGCTACACCACCGCCAGTGGCGACGACATCGTTGAAACCACCCAGGCCGTGATTGGCGCCGATGGCACCACCGCCAGCTTTACCATCACCACCGTGGATGACGTCTACGCCGAAGGCGATGAAGCCTTTACCGTGTCGGTCAGTGGTATCACCAACGGCGGCAGCAACGTATTCGAGCAGCTGGACCTGTCCGGCGCCAGCGTGGAAACCACCATCAAGGATGCGGCGTCCCCGACTGACCCTGAGGTTCCAGGGGAAGAAGACACAGTCACCGTGACATTAAGCGGTCCTGACACTGTGACCGAAGGCGAGGTCACCGGCACCTACACCGTGACCCTGAGCGAGCCAGCCCCGGCGGGCAGCATCGTCACCCTGACTTACAGCTACACCACCGCCAGTGGCGACGACATCGTTGAAACCACCCAGGCCGTGATTGGTGCCGATGGCACCACCGCCACCTTTACGGTAGATACTATTAATGATGGAGTTTACGAAGGTGACGAGGATTTCAGCGTTTCAGTGAGTACCATTCAGACTCCTGCAGGTTCCGATGTTTTCGAACTGCTGGATTTGTCTAACGCAACGGTAGATACCACGATCCTCGACGCGCAAGAGCCTCCTACCGTCAACAGCGTCACCGGTAATGAGGTCACCGAAGGTCAGAACAACACCTTCACCGTCACTCTGAGCAACCCCAGCGCCACCGAGACCACGGTCACCCTGGCGCTCAGCGACGGCACGGCCATTGTCGGTACCGATACCGGCACCACCTACATGGTCAGCTTCGATGGCGGCGCCAACTACGTGCCCGTGGTGGGCAACAGCGTCACCGTCCCCGCCGGTACCGCCAGTTTCCTGGTGCAGGTGGCCACGGTTGACGACACCATCTTTGAACAGACTGAGAACTACACCCTCACTGCCACCGCCAACGGCGGCGGTGCCAGCGGTGACAGCACCATCACCGACAACGACAGCGCGCCGAAAGTGGCCAGCATCACCGGTGACACCGTGGTTGAAGGCCAGGCCAACACCTTCGCGGTGACCCTGACCAACACTGCCAGCACTGACACCACCCTGACCCTGACCCTCGCCAGTGGCACCGCCACCAAGGGCGTTGACTTCAGCGGTACCCAGGTCACCGTGGTGATAGATGGCGTGAGCCAGACGGTGGCAGTGGCCGCCGACGGCAGCTTCAGTGTGACCGTACCGGCCAACACCAACAGCTTCAGTGTGCAGGTCGGCACCACCGACGACACCATTTTTGAACTGACTGAAAACTACACCCTCAGCGGCACCGGCAGCAACGGCACCGTGACCGGTACCTCAACCATCACCGACAACGACAGCGCGCCGAAAGTGGCCAGCATCACCGGTGACACCGTGGTTGAAGGCCAGGCCAACACCTTCGCGGTGACCCTGACCAACACTGCCAGCACTGACACCACCCTGACCCTGACCCTCGCCAGTGGCACCGCCACCAAGGGCGTTGACTTCAGCGGTACCCAGGTCACCGTGGTGATAGATGGCGTGAGCCAGACGGTGGCAGTGGCCGCCGACGGCAGCTTCAGTGTGACCGTACCGGCCAACACCAACAGCTTCAGTGTGCAGGTCGGCACCACCGACGACACCATTTTTGAACTGACTGAAAACTACACCCTCAGCGGCACCGGCAGCAACGGCACCGTGACCGGTACCTCAACCATCACCGACAACGACAGCGCGCCGAAAGTGGCCAGCATCACCGGTGACACCGTGGTTGAAGGCCAGGCCAACACCTTCGCGGTGACCCTGACCAACACTGCCAGCACTGACACCACCCTGACCCTGACCCTCGCCAGTGGCACCGCCACCAAGGGCGTTGACTTCAGCGGTACCCAGGTCACCGTGGTGATAGATGGCGTGAGCCAGACGGTGGCAGTGGCCGCCGACGGCAGCTTCAGTGTGACCGTACCGGCCAACACCAACAGCTTCAGTGTGCAGGTCGGCACCACCGACGACACCATTTTTGAACTGACTGAAAACTACACCCTCAGCGGCACCGGCAGCAACGGCACCGTGACCGGTACCTCAACCATCACCGACAACGACAGCGCGCCGAAAGTGGCCAGCATCACCGGTGACACCGTGGTTGAAGGCCAGGCCAACACCTTCGCGGTGACCCTGACCAACACTGCCAGCACTGACACCACCCTGACCCTGACCCTCGCCAGTGGCACCGCCACCAAGGGCGTTGACTTCAGCGGTACCCAGGTCACCGTGGTGATAGATGGCGTGAGCCAGACGGTGGCAGTGGCCGCCGACGGCAGCTTCAGTGTGACCGTACCGGCCAACACCAACAGCTTCAGTGTGCAGGTCGGCACCACCGACGACACCATTTTTGAACTGACTGAAAACTACACCCTCAGCGGCACCGGCAGCAACGGCACCGTGACCGGTACCTCAACCATCACCGACAACGACAGCGCGCCGAAAGTGGCCAGCATCACCGGTGACACCGTGGTTGAAGGCCAGGCCAACACCTTCGCGGTGACCCTGACCAACACTGCCAGCACTGACACCACCCTGACCCTGACCCTCGCCAGTGGCACCGCCACCAAGGGCGTTGACTTCAGCGGTACCCAGGTCACCGTGGTGATAGATGGCGTGAGCCAGACGGTGGCAGTGGCCGCCGACGGCAGCTTCAGTGTGACCGTACCGGCCAACACCAACAGCTTCAGTGTGCAGGTCGGCACCACCGACGACACCATTTTTGAACTGACTGAAAACTACACCCTCAGCGGCACCGGCAGCAACGGCACCGTGACCGGTACCTCAACCATCACCGACAACGACAGCGCGCCGAAAGTGGCCAGCATCACCGGTGACACCGTGGTTGAAGGCCAGGCCAACACCTTCGCGGTGACCCTGACCAACACTGCCAGCACTGACACCACCCTGACCCTGACCCTCGCCAGTGGCACCGCCACCAAGGGCGTTGACTTCAGCGGTACCCAGGTCACCGTGGTGATAGATGGCGTGAGCCAGACGGTGGCAGTGGCCGCCGACGGCAGCTTCAGTGTGACCGTACCGGCCAACACCAACAGCTTCAGTGTGCAGGTCGGCACCACCGACGACACCATTTTTGAACTGACTGAAAACTACACCCTCAGCGGCACCGGCAGCAACGGCACCGTGACCGGTACCTCAACCATCACCGACAACGACAGCGCGCCGAAAGTGGCCAGCATCACCGGTGACACCGTGGTTGAAGGCCAGGCCAACACCTTCGCGGTGACCCTGACCAACACTGCCAGCACTGACACCACCCTGACCCTGACCCTCGCCAGTGGCACCGCCACCAAGGGCGTTGACTTCAGCGGTACCCAGGTCACCGTGGTGATAGATGGCGTGAGCCAGACGGTGGCAGTGGCCGCCGACGGCAGCTTCAGTGTGACCGTACCGGCCAACACCAACAGCTTCAGTGTGCAGGTCGGCACCACCGACGACACCATTTTTGAACTGACTGAAAACTACACCCTCAGCGGCACCGGCAGCAACGGCACCGTGACCGGTACCTCAACCATCACCGACAACGACAGCGCGCCGAAAGTGGCCAGCATCACCGGTGACACCGTGGTTGAAGGCCAGGCCAACACCTTCGCGGTGACCCTGACCAACACTGCCAGCACTGACACCACCCTGACCCTGACCCTCGCCAGTGGCACCGCCACCAAGGGCGTTGACTTCAGCGGTACCCAGGTCACCGTGGTGATAGATGGCGTGAGCCAGACGGTGGCAGTGGCCGCCGACGGCAGCTTCAGTGTGACCGTACCGGCCAACACCAACAGCTTCAGTGTGCAGGTCGGCACCACCGACGACACCATTTTTGAACTGACTGAAAACTACACCCTCAGCGGCACCGGCAGCAACGGCACCGTGACCGGTACCTCAACCATCACCGACAACGATATTCTCGGTGGCGCAACGGCTACTCTGGCATTGCAAGATGCAGATACAGATACTGCTGATAGCGATCAGGATACTGATAGTCAGTCACTGGCTTTCACTGCCAGTGGCTCGGCAGACATAACCAGCTTTGCCTTTGGTTCTACCGCAGGCATTACTGTGACGGGATTGGACGGAAGCATTTCCTGGAATGTCGACAACAATACCGGCAACCTGATTGGTAGCATCGGCGGAGTGCCAATGATCATACTGTCGCTCAGTGGTGGGACTATTAGTGCAGGCCAAACCGGTAACGTCAACGTGACTGCGACCCTACTGGATAACCTTCAACATGGCAGCAATCCTGTTGACATTGATTCCATCAGTATTAGCGGCATCATAGTCAATGCAATCGATACGCAAAACCACAGTGCCAGCGGTACTGTTAACCTCACAGTGGAAGATGATGAAGTTGACCTTGCCACTGGAGACCTGAACGGTAATAACGTCATTGGCGATTACGAGGGTACTGGATTACTGAATACCAGCGGTGTAGATCAGGGCTATAGTGCCGATCTGTCTGCCAACGTCAATGGCTGGAATGGCACGAATATAACCTTTGCTGATTCAGATATTACCTCAAACGGCAAGACATTGTTCTACTATGTTGATCCACTAAATCCTGATGTTCTTTACGCTTATACTGACAGCAGCGCCACCCCGAGTGCTTATAACGCTGCCAATACAGATCAAAATCTCGTATTCACACTGACAGCTGATCCGAATAGCGACAGCTACAGTATGAGTTTGCTCCAAACCATCGACACACTGTCTAAAATTGAAGTGGCAGAGCTCGACGGTGGTGAGGGCGGTAACAGCCCAGCTGTGTACGTTGGTTACAATGCAACTAATGGCACCTTCGATATCGACAACGATCTGTCACAATTAGGCGCCGACTATGAGCTGGCGTTTACCCTCAGCTCACATTACACAAATGACAACCCAGGTACAGTGAATGGTAATACCGGCGGCTTCGGAGCCAATAATGCTTTTGTGGATTATGGTGAAATTTTTGTCATCGATTTCGCACAGGATGTTGCCAGTGCCGCTGTGAACTTTACAGGTGCAGCTCTAGCCCATTTCAAGGCCTATTCCGAAGACGGCACCTTGTTGGGTGAGGGTGATATCGCCAGCGGTGATGCGATTTCTAATCTCGGTCCAATCAGCTATATAGAGTTAACTACTACTGGAGATGGTAACCAATACCGCTTCCAGTTTACGGGCACCAGTGCTGACGTCATTTCGAGTTCTACCGAGGATGTTTCACTGAAGTTCGACGTAACAGTTGAAGACAGCGACGGTGACACCACCTCTGGCGAGTTTAATATTAATCTGGCGGCGCCCGGAGGCGCCCCATTGGCACCGACAGCACTGACCACCAGTGCCACTGCCAGATTGCAAGAGGCTGACCTGCTGGACAATGGTTTGGACTCTGACTCACAGAATCTAACCTTCAAAGCAGGCAGCGATGCTATAGGTGTGTTCCAGTTTGGCAACTTCAGCAATATCCAAGTCAGCGGCATTAATGCCAATGTGTCTTGGGCATTAAACGAAGCCGGTCAGCTTGTTGGTACTACAATGGGCCGCGAAGCTATCCGTTTAACGCTGGATTGGAGTCGCATCAATGCCGGCGAGGAAGGAGATGTCACGGTTCAAGCTGAACTGCTTACTACCCTGCCTCACTCAGTCAATACTGACAACCTGACTATCTCCGGCATTGAAGTTATCGGGGTGTCAGGCACAGGTCTCAGTGCAACGTCCAACGTGACTGTCACCGTTGCGGACGACAAAAACCTTGCTGTTGATGATACCAACAGTATTGATGTCGTCGTCGACAGCTTCCTGGTTTCCGGTATTGTCGCGAATTGGACGGAAACCAATGACGGCTCCCACATCGAGATGTTCGATGGAACCGATGCAGCTAATGGTGGTGGTCTGGATAACGACAGCGGCCTGGATCAACTGCGTTGGGGCTCACCTGTAGGCAGTTACAAGTCAGGTTATGGCTTTATCGATAATGACGCAGGTCTGTCTGGCCAGCTCGCACTGAATGAAGACATAGTGCTCGGTACCTTTACCCACTATAACTGGCCTACTTACTCCGGCACTTCAATCACCAGTGCCAAGATGAATGTGGCATTTACGCTGACCGATGCGTATGGCAAAACCACGCCGGTTTCGTTGGATCTCAACTTCTCCCACAATGAGACCCCCAACAGCGACGATCCTGAAGCATCTAAGGACATAGTAACGGTAGGACAAACCAGTGTGACCTTTAACTATGAAGGTGCGTTGTACACCCTGCAGGTTATTGGCTTTAAAGATAAAGTCACAGGAAACGTGGTTACTGAAATCCACACCGCCGAAAATGCTGCCAACAGTTATGAATTGGTGGTGCGCATGGTTCCAGGAGATGGTTATACCCTGCCGCACACCGAGGGCAACGTGCTCACCAACGATATCGTGGGTGCCGATGGCGCTCCAACCATCATAGGTGTGGCAGAGGGAGATCAAACCGACACTGGCGTTATTGGCCAAGTAGGCGCGATCATCGCTGGGACTTACGGCAACTTAATCCTGAATGCTGATGGTACTTATACCTACCAGTTAACAGCGAGTGCCAACAGTATCCCTGCATCTGGTGACATCGAAACCTTTACTTACACCACCCAAGATAGCGATGGTGATAAAACCAGCGCTACCTTGAAGATTGATGTCAATCCAGTAAATGCCGATGGTATCAATATTGCGGATGCTGACTTGATTTCAACTCAAGGCTCTAACCTCAATGACACCATCATTGTTGTTAATGGCGAAAGTGCAAATCGCGCCGGACAGAAAGTACTGAATGCCACATTCGGTGGAGGATTAAGTGGCATTATCACGGACCGCGATGGAAATATGGTTAGTGCGTCAGGTGCAAATAACCAGAGTCACAGCACTAAAAACATCCAGGTTGTGAGTGGTGGTGATGGCAACGACCATATCGAAACCGCTAAGGGTAATGATGTTATCTACGCAGGTAAAACCGGTGCTGCTGGCTTTGGAACAGATGACCAACTCGAGCTATCGGTTAATACTCTGTCGACTCATCATATAATGACCGGAACATTAGCTGGCCCAGACAGTATTGTGGATACTGATGGCATGCTGCTTTCCAATGATGTGTCTTCTGCCAGAGCGGATGTCGTCAACGGTGGTAGCGGCAACGATAAAATCTTCGGTCAATCTGGCTCTGACATACTCTACGGGCACACCGGAGATGACTACATTGATGGTGGCAGCCACAACGATGCACTTCGTGGCGGTGACGGCAACGACACCCTGATAGGTGGTCTTGGCGACGACGTTCTGCGTGGCGATGGCGGTGCAGACACCTTCGTATGGAAGGCTGGCGAAACCGGTACCGACCATATCATCGACTTCGACGTCAATGAAGATAAACTGGATCTGAGCGATCTGCTGCAGGGTGAAGAGAGTGGAAATCTGGAAGACTTCCTCAGCTTCAGCATTGCCGGCGGCTCCACCACCATCGAAATCGATGCTGACAAAGATGGAAACGTTGATCAGCGTATCGTGCTCGACGGAGTGGATCTGGCTCACGAGTATGGTTTGGATGCTTCAGATGAAACAGGCATCATCACCAACCTGCTGGGCAATGGTGCAGGTCCGCTGATTGTCGATACTCAGGGAGATACAGGGAATGTTCAGCCTGTGGGCAACAGCCTGCCATTGGATGACGATAAACCCCTCCATCCCTAATGTTTGAACCAGTTACATGCCGGACTATAGCAATATGGTCCGGCATGGCTATACTGGCCCTAAGGTTATAAAAATAATAAGGTAAATTTAAAAGGTGTCTTCATCTGCTACCGGAAGCGAAGAGCAATGGACTATCGCTGCTTCCACGCGGGTTACCGTCGATCCTTTATTGGATAGTCTGGTGCTCCTCACCGAATATTTTGGCTCCCCCTGCTCCAGTGAATCTCTGGCGGCAGGTTTGCCCCTTTCCGAAGCTGTGCTGACGCCGGATTTGGTTCCACAGGCCGCCTCCAGAGCAGGGCTCAATGCCCGCCTTACCCGCAAAGGGCTCGATCAGGTGTCGCCGATCATGATGCCCTGCATCCTGCTGCTGAAAGACAAAAAAGCCTGCTTACTTCGAGAGCTCACTGAAGATAAAGCCGTTATTCAGCTTCCCGAGACCGGTGGCGAAGAAACACTGGCCATCGAGCAACTCGAAACCCTGTATGTGGGTTATCTGTTTCTGGTCAAACAGCAATATCGCGGTGATATGCGTTTTGATGTGCATCATCACGACAATAAAACGCACTGGCTACTCAAGACCTTAAGAGACGCGGCACCCATTTACCGTGATGCGCTGATAGCCTCGGTACTGGTTAACCTGTTTGCGCTGGTATCACCTTTGTTCATTATGAACGTCTACGATAAGGTGGTGCCCAACCTCGCATTCGAGTCCCTGTGGGTACTCGCCATCGGTGCCGGCATTGCTTATATTTTCGATTTGGTGATGCGGCAACTACGCAGTTACCTTATTGATGTTGCCGGTAAAAAAGTAGATATCATTGTTTCCTCCCAGCTATTCGCCAAGGCGGTCGGCATTCCGCTGTCGAAGCGCTCTCCCAGCGTTGGCGGTATGGCTAAGCAACTCGGTGAATTCGACAGTATTCGCGACATTCTCACTTCAGCGACCATTACTACCCTGGTGGATTTACCTTTCGCGCTGTTTTTCCTGATCATTATTTACATCGTATCCGGCGACCTTGCGCTACTGCCGTTACTGGGTGGCGCGGTGATTATCGGTTACACCTTGTATATACAACCCAGGCTCAAGGCGGCTATCGACGAAAGTAATAAATTTGCCAGCCTGAAACACGGCCACCTGATTGAAAGTCTGGCGGCGCTTGAGTCCATTAAGGCCTACGGCGCCGAAGGGCTGGTGCAAAAAAGCTGGCAACAGATGATTGGCCATACGGCCAACTGGCAGCTGAAAGCGAAAAAGCTATCTAACTCAGTGAGTAACGTCGCCAGCTTTATGGTGCAGCTCACAGTGGTATTCGTGGTGATCCTTGGGGTATACCGGGTGGCCGACAATGCCATTTCCATGGGTGGAATTATTGCCGCGGTAATGCTTTCGAGCCGTGCCATGTCACCCATGGCGCAGTTAGCCGGACTGTTAACCCGGGCCAACCACACGGCAAGCGCCCTGCGTCAGCTGGATCAAATCATGACCCAGGAAGACGAGTTTGAAAACAAGGGCCACCTGGTCAGCAAAACCCGTCTGCTGGGCAAAATCGAAGCTGACCATGTGAGCTTCTGTTATCCGGGCTCCGAAAAGCCCGTGCTGCACCCCACCTCACTGAACATCCAGCCGGGTGAGAAAGTCGCCATCATCGGCCGTAATGGTTCGGGTAAAAGTACCCTCGCCAAACTGTTGTGTGGTCTGTACAAGCCCACCAAGGGCAGCCTGAGATACGACGGCATCGACAGCGCACAAATTCACCCCAGCGACCTGAGACGCAACTTCGGCTACCTGCCCCAGGACGTAGTGCTGTTCCACGGTTCGATTCGCGACAATATTCTCTTTGGCACCCGCCAGGTGTCTGAACATCAGCTGATCCGCGCCGTACAGATTTCCGGTGTGAGCCTGTTTACCAACCTCGAGTCCGAAGGTTTGGATCAGCAGGTTGGTGAAGGTGGCCAGGCACTGTCACGAGGTCAGCGGCAAACGGTAGCGCTGGCCAGGGCGACCCTGAACGACCCGCCAATTTTGCTGATGGATGAGCCCACCGCCAGTCTCGATGCCCGCGCCGAAAAACAGTTTATCCGCGCCATGGAGCATGTGAGCAAAGACAGAACTCTGCTTATCATCACCCACAAAATGCACCTGCTGAAGCTGGTTGACCGGGTGATAGTGCTCGACCGCGGCCACGTGCTGGCCGATGGTCCCAAGAATGAAGTGCTGGAAAAACTCAGTCTTGGCCTGCTTGCGGGAGGTGCCAAAGCATGAGTAAGCATCTGACAACCCGTGATTTGGAAATGGTCGATGACGTTTATGGCGCCATGATGACCGACGCCCCGACCAGCCATCGTCTGACCATTTGGGCGCTCTCTGCGCTGATTGTTTCATTCCTCATATGGGCATTTTTCGCCAAGCTCGATCAGGTCACTGTAGGCTCAGGCAAGGTTATCCCATCGTCCCAGGTGCAGGTGATTCAAAGCCTCGATGGCGGCGTGTTGCAAGAACTCTTTGTGCGTGAGGGCAACCTGGTGACCAAAGGGCAGCCGCTGGCGCGCATCGATGACACTCGTTTTCGCTCCGACTTCGCCCAGCAGGAAGAAGAGGTTTACAGCCTGCAGGCAAATGTTGCTCGCATGAGGGCCGAGCTGAACAGCATTACCGTGTCCGACATGGCCTCAGACTGGCGCGAGCAGGTGCGTATCGCCAAAGAACAGCTGGTGTTCCCCAACGATCTGCGCGCCCAAAAGCCGGATCTGGTGGCTCACCAGCAAGCCGAATACAACGGTCGTCTGGACAATCTGGAAAACCAGCTCGAAATTCTTGCGCGCCAAATTCAGCAGCGCCAGCAGGAAAGCGAAGAGCTCACCACCAAGATTGCCACCATGACCACCAGTTTCCAGCTCATCAGCCGCGAACTGGAACTCACCCGGCCTCTGGCGCAAAAAGGCATTGTGCCTGAAGTGGAACTGCTCAAACTCGAGCGGACCGTTAACGATTTACAGGGCGAACTCAAGGCCTTGCGCTCAATGCGCCCTAAAATCAAAGCTTCGCTGGACGAGGCTATCCTTAAGCGACGCGAAGCGGTATTCGTGTTCGCCGCCGATACCCGCGCCCAGCTCAACGAAATGCAGACCCGACTCGCCCGTATGAGCGAGGCCCAGGTGGGGGCCCAGGATAAGGTCAGCAAAGCGGTGATTAATTCACCGGTAAACGGCACAATAAAAACCCTACATATCAATACCCTCGGCGGTGTGGTGCAGCCTGGGGTCGATATTATGGAAATTGTTCCGTCTGAAGATCAGCTGTTGATCGAAGCCAAAATTACCCCCAAAGACATCGCCTTCCTGCATATAGGTCTGCCCGCTGTTGTTAAGGTGACCGCCTACGACTTTACCCGTTACGGCGGCCTTAAAGGCACGGTAGAGCATATCAGTGCCGACACGACCCTGGATGAAGAAGGCAATAGTTTTTATCTGATACGCGTCAGGACCGAAGAGTCCAGCTTAGTTAAAGACGATGGCACGGAGATGCCAATTATCCCCGGCATGCTCACATCCGTTGATGTGATTACCGGGCAAAGATCCATTCTTGAGTACTTACTAAATCCAATTCTAAGAGCCAAAGATACCGCACTAAGGGAAAGATAAGGCTCTGACTAAACCGGGAGGGTTTAACCATGTTAAAAACACGCTTGCATCAGCTACGCCTTGGCGTACTGGCGGCCGCCTTGGGGGGCATGATGTTGCCTCTGTCGGCGTCAGCCATGACGCTGGAACAGGCGGTGGCGCACACCCTGGACAGCAATCCAGAACTGCGCGCTGCTTTCAACCGCTTCAAGGCCCGCGAAGAGCAGGTCAATCAGGCGATTGCCGGCTATATGCCCACGGTGGATCTCACCGGTGGCTATGGTTGGGAGCAAACCGACAGCCCATCTACCCGTCGCCGCTTTGGCCGCGACAATGGTGACTTTGAACTCGAGCGCGGCGAAGCGGGCATCAGTATCCGCCAGATGCTGTTCGACGGTTTCTACACCTCCAGCGAAGTCGACCGCTTAAGCTTTGAAGCCAGCGCCGATCAGTGGGCCCTGTTTGCCGCCGCCGAGGACATGGCGCTGGATGTGACCAAGGTGTACATCAACTACATCCGCACTGAGCAGGTGATGAACCTGGCCGAAAAGAACCTGGCGACCCATAAGGAAATTTACGATCAGATCAAGCAGCGCACCGACTCAGGTCTGGGCTCGATTGCGGATCTGTCGCAAATCACCGGTCGTCTGGCCCGCGCCAACGCCAACCTGATCTCCGCCCGCAACAACTTCTTTGATGCCAAGGCCCAGTTCAGCCGCGTGGTCGACAAGGCCCCGGATGACATGATTGTGCCCGTGCCCGATGCCGACATGCTGCCAACCGATTTGGCAACCAGCATGACGCTGGCCCAGGACAACCACCCGGTACTCAAATCCGCTGCCGCCGACATTGAAGCGGCCCAGAACGAGCGCTCTTCAGCGCAGTCCGGCTACTACCCCAAGGTCACCCTGGAGCTGGACGGTAACTGGAACAACAACCTCGATGGCGAAGACGGCGTATCCGGCTCAGGCGCATTTCGCAGCGACGTAGGCGGTTACAGCAACGATCTGGTTGCCATGGTGCGGGTTCGTTACAACCTGTTTGCCGGCGGTAAAGATCTGGCCCGCGAAAAAGAAGCGGCCTACAAAATCGGCGAAGCCAAAGAAATCCGTCAGCGCGCTTACCGCGAAGTGGTGGAAGGGGTGAACCTGGCCTGGAACGCCTATGAAATGCTGACGCCGCAGAAAGACTATATCCGCGATCACGTCAAAGCCGCCAAGGACACCCAGGTGGCCTACACCCAACAGTTCAACCTCGGCCAGCGCACCCTGCTCGACTTGCTGGATACCGAAAACGAACTGTTTGAAGCCCGCAAAGACTACCTGCAGGCCGAGTACGACGAAATCGTGGCCAAGTACCGGGTGCTGAACGCCACCGGTCGTCTGCTGGATTCTCTGAAGGTAACCCGCCCGACAGTTTGGCAGGGAGAGCGTGAATATGAAGGGGGAGTAACAAAATGAGAACCACACTACTGATCCTGGCCCTGCTGAGCCTGGGCGCGTGCTCGATGCGCGACACCGTGAGCATGGACGGCAGCACCGAGCAGGTGTTCGACCTGAACGATCCGGACCGTGACGGCGTTATTGAAGCCCGTGAGCGCTGCGCCGGTACCGTTAATGGCGCCGCCATCGACAACTACGGCTGTGGTCAAATCAAGGCCATCAACGAGCGCCGCGAACTGAAAATCCTGTTCCCGAACGACTCAAGCTACCTGGCTCCGCAGTACTACGGCCAAATTGAGGAACTGGCAGGCTTTATGCGCCAATTCCCTAACACCGCCGTGACCATTGAAGGTCACTGCAGCCGCACCGGTGGTTACGACTACAACATGGACCTGTCCCAGCGCCGCGCCAACGCGGTTACCGAAGTGCTGGTGCAGCAATACGGTATCGAACCCGGCCGCCTCAAGGCTATCGGCTTTGGTTACAACAACCCTGTTGACCCAAGCGATTCGCCTGAGGCACACGACAAAAACCGTCGTGTAATCGCTGAGATTGTTGGTGACGACACTACTGCCGACATGAAGTGGAACATATATACTGTTGATCAAGAAGTGAAATAGTGTACTGACCTCAAACCATGACAGGCAGACATGAGATAACCAAAAGCGTATTAAAGGTCTGCCGACATGGCGTGTTGGCAACGGCCCTGCTGGGGATTTGTCTGTTCGCGCAGTCAAGTGCCCAGCTGGACCGTAACAAGATTGTCTCCACCCTGGAGAACAAATACGGCGCTCGCGCCGGCAAACGGGCCAATGCCTGGTTTCAGGTAGTGGACTCGGCTCAGGGACTGAGCGAAAAAGAAAAGTTGGCGAAGGTGAATACCTTCTTTAATCTGTTTACCTTCGTTGACGATATCAGGTTATGGGGCGAATCGAACTACTGGGCCACGCCCATGGAGTTTATCGGTGTTGCCGGCGGCGATTGTGAGGACTTCTCCATCGCCAAATATTTTACCCTGTTGCAGCTCGGCATTCCGGACGAGAAGCTCAGGATCACCATGGTTAAAGCAACCTCGGTCAACCAGTACCACATGGTGCTGGCGTATTACGAAACACCGGGCTCGGTACCTCTGGTACTGGACAACCTGGACAAGGCCATCAAACCGGCCACGCAACGACGGGACCTGCTGCCAGTTTACAGCTTTAACGGTAAACAACTGTGGTTAAACAAAGAAAAGGGACGGGGTGAGCTCGCGGGGTCGTCCTCGCGGCTGGAGAAATGGTCCGATTTAACCCGAAGACTGGGGGTTGAACGGCTCAGACAACCCAAGATGAGATTGGAGTAACTACCGCATGACACTGTTTCGACAGCTGTACTCGCTATTGTTTGGTTTGTTTCTGTTGGTGATAACCAGCCTGGCCTATGTGCAGTTCACAGAGACCAAGAGCTTTTTGACCAACCAAATGGAATCTGACCTCAATAACGTCAGCAACTCATTGGGCCTGCTGCTGGTTCCTGCGTTGGAAACCGGCGACATTGCCACCGCCGAAACCCTGATTAATGTGATTTTTGAAGGCGGTTACTACCAACAGGTCAAGCTGACCTGGCTTGTGGATGGCAAGCAGCAAGAATGGAATAACTCACTGAAAATTAAGGGTGTGCCAGAGTGGTTCATCAACCTTGGTATTTTCGGCACCATCAAAAAAGAAAGCACCATTACCTCTGGCTGGTTGCAACTGGCACAACTTGAAATTACTGCGCACCCGGGCTTTGGCTACCACGAGCTGTGGCGGATCCTCACCAATACCATCATCGTATTCTCAATCCTGTTTTTGGTGACCATTTTCCTCGCCCGCTTTGGCCTGGGCTGGATCCTCAAGCCACTGCATGTGGTGTCCGAGCACGCCAAGAGCATTGCCAATCGCCAATTTGGGCCTGAACTGGCCATTCCCAAAACCCTTGAACTCAAGGAAGTGGTGATTGCGTTCAACAGCATGTCTGCCCAGCTCAAACAAATCTTCAGCTCACTGGATGAAGAAGTCACCGCACTTCGCAAAAAGAATCTGGTGGATCAGGTCTCCAACCTGCCAAACCGCCAATATCTGGTGGGCCGCCTGAACAGCTGGCTGTCAGAACCTGGCAGCGGCGCCCTGTTTATGGCCAAGTTTGACTGGCTGGAAGAAGTACACGCCAAGTACGGCTATCAGGTACGTGACGAAACCATCAAGCTGTTGTCTGAAAAACTGCAAAGTCAGCTCGGCGAAATCGCCCCTGGCGTGGTGGCCCGCATTGCGGCATTCGAATTTGCCTTCCTGGTGTTCGATGTCGACAAAGAGCAAATCAGCAAATACCTGCAAACCCTTATTCGCACTGTGAATCAGGAAATCTCCAAAGCAGGTGGTAAGCCGAATGAGCAGTTTGCCATTGGTATTGCCGAGCGCATCGGCTCCATGACAGTGTCAGATATGCTGGCGCAGTCGGACAACGCGCTGCAAAGCGCCATCAAGTCCGGCAAGGTCTACCATTGGTTTGAGTCCAACGAAGAGCAGCTGTTCACCCGCGAGCAGTGGCGCGAGAAGCTCTCCAGCGCCATCAACGCCAAGCTGTTCAAGTTCCGCTGGCAGCCTATCCAACTCAGCGACGGCGCAGGCTTGCTGCAACGGGAACTCTACTGTCAGCTGGAAATTGGTGACAAGCTGGCCCATGCCGGGCAGTTTATGCCATACGTCGAACTGCTGTCGCTGGGCGCCTTGCTGGACAAATGCCTTATCCAGAAGGTGCACGATATCCACCTGCTGGAGCGTAACTTCGAGCCGCTGGCTATCAACCTGACCCATCAGAGTTTGACCGATCCTGAATTCCACCAGTGGCTGCAGCAGTTCCTGCGCGCAACTCCGCTGGCGGAGCGCCTGTGCTTCGACATTCCTGAATCCGGCGTCTACAGCAATCCAGAGGCATGTGAAGCCCTGTGTGCCATTATCCGCGATAATGGTGCCAAGTTTGGTATCGACCACTTTGGCCGTCAGTTTGGCTCAATGTCGTACCTGCAGACCCTGCGCCCAAGTTATGTGAAGTTGGATCAATCCTTCGCCTACTATGACGAAAACCAGCACAATGCCGAGCTGTGCCGCGCGCTGGTCAACGTGGCCCGCGGTTTGGAAATCCAGGTGATTGTCACAGGTATTCAGGAAAAGCCGCAGCTGGAGCGCTTTGTTCCACTGAAGACCACAGCGTATCAAGGCTTTATCGCCCCGCCGGTGGCCGTGGACTAAGCCAGACTTCAGATACACTAAAGGGTGCCTTGAGCACCCTTTCTTTTTGCCGCAAAGGCAATTGATGCGCCTCGTAAGGCATGCCTGCAAGGATCACAGGCCAATACTCACAAGTCACTCAACAGGCTCTCGCCAAAGCCCTTAAAAGGCGTCTGCAGGCCTTTGAGTAAGCTTTAACGCTACCGCCAGCTAAAGCAGCAGGTTTGATGAGGTTTGCAGGCAGCGGGGCCATTATCTTGATTGCAGCGAGCTCAATGCAGCAAGTCGGCCACAAGCAACCAAAACGAATTAAAACCAAAGAATAAATACGGACAGCGGAATAACAATAGCGATGTGAAACGCGGAAAAGCAGACAGTAAAATCAGCAAGGATAAAGCGAAGAAAGTGGTCGGTGATAGAGGATTCGAACCTCTGACCCTCTGCTCCCAAAGCAGATGCGCTACCAGACTGCGCTAATCACCGACATGTTTGAGCATGCGATTGCCAGAAATAAAAAAAATGCCGGGTGGCATTCAAACTGGACTTTTCAGAAGTGGTCGGTGATAGAGGATTCGAACCTCTGACCCTCTGCTCCCAAAGCAGATGCGCTACCAGACTGCGCTAATCACCGACGTTTTTTACCTTCTGAAGGAAGTGGGGTGACTGATGGGGCTCGAACCCACGACAACCGGAATCACAATCCGGGACTCTACCAACTGAGCTACAGTCACCACTGAATTTCCTTTGCTGACACTGTCGAACCAACTGGCGCACCCAGAAGGATTCGAACCCTCGGCCTCACCCTCCGGAGGGGTGCGCTCTATCCAACTGAGCTATGGGTGCCCTGCCGTGTCAGCGCCGCATATAGTAGGAGGTATTTGTCCCTGAGTCCAGAGCATAAAATGGTTTTTTTATTCGTTTGCTCAAGTTTTGACAAAAAGCCCCTACCCTATGCGCAAAAAACGTTCTAAGAATTCACTTTATGGCGTTCCCGTTCAAGGGTATGCTGTTCTCTTGGGTCAATTTCCCGTCAAATAACAAAAAAATTACGGCGAGCGATATGCAAAGGGATTCTGGATTTACGGATGAAACCAATCCCCCATCCGGGGACGACATTAGCCGTCTGCTCAAGCGGGTCGATCGATTACGACGCCTGGCAGGCAAATACAAACGGGCCGAAGTGGTCCGCGATGCCCTGTTGCAGATCACCCATATCGCCACCGAAGTCAGCTCCCCTGAAGATTTTTACGCCGGGGTGCATACCCACCTTAAGTCGCTCATCGCCGCCGACAACTTTTTTATCGCCACCTATAATCATCGCACCGAGCATCTGGAAATTCCCTTCTTTGCCGATGAAAAGGATCCGCACCCATCACTCATGTATCCGGATGAGGACCTGCATCAAATCCTGATGCGCGGCATTACCGGCTATGTGTTTCGTCAGGGCGAAACCGCGCTCTGTGGCCAGGCCGACTTTGAACGGCTGGAAGCCAGCGGCGATATCGTCAGCCTAGGCAGTGCCAGCCATCAGTGGCTGGGGGTGCCAATTCGCTATCAGGATCGCACCACAGGGGTGTTGGTGGTACAAACCTATAATCCTGAGGTGAATTACGGTCTTACCGAAATTGAGCTGATGGAGTTTATCAGCCACCATATTTCCGGTGTGATGGAGCGGCTTAGACACCACGAACAACTCGAACAATCCATCGAACAGCGCACCCGCGAGCTTAGCGAGGCCTACGATAAGCTCAAGCTGGAAGTGTACGAACGCCGCCGTGCCGAACGCTTGCAAAAATCCCTGTTTGAAATCGCCGAACTGTCGGCCACCGGGCTTGAGCATCCCGACTTTTACGCCCGGCTGCACAGCATCCTGAGCCACCTTATTCCGGCAAGTAATTGTTATATCGCCCTGATAGAAAAAGAAGCGCAGGCGCTGAGTTTTCCGTTTTATGTCTCTCAGCTCGGTACCGAAGCCCCCAAACGCAGGCCGCTGACCGATGGCCTGACCGAATATCTGCTCAGTCGCCGCAGGCCACTGCTGCTGGACCAGAGTGCCATTCGGGCCCTGGTCGCCCGCGGTGAGGTATATGCTCAAACGCCAGAGCTCAACAACACCCAAAAGATGCACCAATGGATTGGGGTGCCGCTGTTTATTGGCGATGAGGTGAAAGGCGCGCTGACCATTTACAGCCTGAGCATGAGTCAGAACTATCAAATTCGCGATCTCGAACTGCTGACTTTCGTCTCCCAACACATTGGCACCGCCATCGAGCGCAAACAGCATGCCGAATTTTTGAAAAAGAGCTACGAGCAGCTGGAAGAAAAGGTCGCCGAGCGCACCCGCGCACTGGCCGAACTCAATGGCGAGTTGGAGCAGGAAATCCTGCGTCGCCGCGAAGTCGAGCAACAGCTTATCCACGATGCCAAGCATGATGCGCTGACCGGCCTGCCCAACCGCAGCATGTTTACCGAACGTTTGGCCCAGGCCGTGCGCCATGTGCGCCGTCACGGCCGCGATCAATTCGCCCTGCTGTTTATCGACCTCGACCGCTTCAAACAGATTAACGACACCCTCGGCCACCTGGAAGGCGACCGCTTCCTGATTGAAACCGCCAGGCGCCTTGCCTCCTGCATCCGGGAAAACGACACCCTGGGTCGTCTGGGCGGTGATGAATTCGTTGTGCTGCTGGATGATATCAACAGCCCAAGAGACGCCGAAGAAGTGGCCGAGCGTATTCTCACGCAGCTGTCTGAACCATTCCAGCTCGGCGACAGCCTGTTCCAGTCGGGGGCAAGTATTGGCGTGGCCGTCAGTGGCCGCAGCTATCAGGATACCGCCGAGTCTATCCTCAGAGACGCCGACTGCGCCATGTATCAGGCCAAAGCCCGGGGCAAGGGCTGTTATGTGATGTTTGATACCAAGCGCCGTGAAGCCCACGACAAAGAGCGCCAGGATGAAGCCCTGCTGAGGGATGCGCTGGCTCAGGATGCCCTGTATCTCAGAGCCTTGCCGGTAATCACCATGGATGGCAACACGCCCGTGGCCCACCGCATTACCCTCGCCTGGCAGCACCCTTCCCAGGGGGAACTCTATGCCGGGCCGCTCATTGAGCTTGCTGAGCGCTCCAACCTCAGCATGGAGCTGGATATATATCTGCTAAAGGCGCTGTCTCAGCCGCTGCCGGGCTGGCTGACCAGTACCGAGCTGCATCTATGCCTGTCGAGCGCTCATCTAAAACACAAGCATGCACTCAGAAAACTGAAAAACCTGCTGAAAGACGTCAGAATGCATGCAGCCAATATCTGGGTGTTCTTTGACGAAGCCGCCCTGGTACAGGACAGCCAAAGCCATATTGCCGGGTTTGATATGCTGGGTAAGCTTGAGGTGAATTTCGGACTCTCGGGCTATGGCAACGGCTTCAGCTCACTGAAATCACTGACCTTAATGCCAATTCAGGCATTGCGGTTGGCAGAAGCTCAGGGTGAGGCTGGTTCAGAAAAGGTACGCTTTTTAACGGCATCTGCGGTGGCAGCCATGTCACTGGGGCTCAGGGTCATCGCCTCAGGCAGCGAGCCACTAAGTACCCGCAATGCGCTGGCGCAGGCCGGTGTGCCGCTTATCCAGCAGTTGACGGCCTGCGAAGTGATTGCGCAGCAGGAATACGCTTAAGCCTATCGGCTTCAAGCGGCAATCTTCTTAAAAATGGCGGGAGAAAAGGACGGCATTCAGCTTTGCCAGCCGTCCTTGTCCTGTTATGACTGTTACCCCACCCTTACTTTTTGAACATGGCCCGGATGTTGGCAATATTGGCCTTGCCGGTCTCCTGACGCTGCTGTTCGCTCTGGGGCTGCTTGCGGCTCTCCCAAATCAAGTCGTCCTGAGGCAGCTCATCCAGAAAGCGGCTCGGCTCACAGCGCATGGTCTCACCAAACTGGCGCCGCTCGCGGCACATGGTAAACCACAGCTCACGCTGGGCGCGGGTCACCCCCACGTAAGCGAGGCGGCGCTCTTCTTCCACATTGTCTTCATCTATGCTGCTCTGGTGCGGCAAAATCCGCTCTTCCATGCCAATCATAAACACATAAGGAAACTCCAGCCCCTTGGAGGCATGCAGCGTCATCAGCTGCACCTGATCGCCGGCTTCATCTTCGCTGGAGCGCTCCATCATGTCCCTCAAAGTTAGGCGGCTGACCACCTCCGGCAGGGTCATGGGCTCATCCAAGTCGTCACCGTTTAGCATCTCGGTCACCCAGCGGTACAGCTCGGAGATGTTTTTCATCCGCATCTCGGCGGCCTTGGCGCTGGGGCTGCTTTCATAGAGGAAATCTTCGTAATTGATATTACGAATAAGCTGCTTGATGGCATCCACCCCTTCACCGCGCTCGGCAATATCGCCAGTCTCCACAATAAAGCGGCCGAACTCTTCCAACGCGTTCAGGGCACTGGCACCCAGATGCAGCTCAATTTCCGGCTCAAAGATGGCGGCAAACATGGAGATATGTTTGCTGTTGGCAAAATTGCCGAGCTTCTCGAGCGTGGCTGGACCTATGCCGCGCTTGGGCAGGTTGACGATACGCAGGAAGGCGTTGTCATCGTCCGGATTCACCACCAGCCGCAGGTAGGCCATGATGTCTTTAATTTCAGCGCGGGAGAAAAACGAGGTGCCGCCGCTTAGCTTGTACGGAATGCGGTTAGTCATCAGTGCCCGCTCAATCAGCCGGGACTGGTGATTGCCGCGGTACAAAATGGCGTAATCACCGTAACTGGTTTTGCCCACAAAGCGGTGACGGATAATCTCGGCCACTACCCGCTCGGCTTCCTGCTCTTCATTGAGCGCCGTGAGCACCCGCATCGGCTCGCCGTATGCCAGCTCAGAAAACAGCGACTTGTCGTATACGTGAGGATTGTTGGCAATCAGAATGTTGGCCGCCCGCAGGATGCGTTGGCTGGAGCGGTAATTTTGCTCGAGTTTAATCAGCTTAAGCTGGGGGAAATCTTTACCGAGCAGCACCAGGTTTTGCGGTTTGGCGCCACGCCAGGAGTAAATCGACTGGTCATCGTCACCCACCACGGTAAAGCGGGCCCGCTCGCCCACCAGCAGTTTCACCAGCTCGTACTGACTGCCGTTGGTGTCCTGATATTCGTCCACCAACAGGTACTGAATACGCGCCTGCCAACGGCTGCGCACCTCAGGGTTATGCCTGAGCAGCAGGGTGGGCAGCAAAATCAGGTCGTCAAAATCCAGCGCGTTGTATGCCTTCATATGCTGGGCATAGCGCTGGTACAGGAGCGCAAACATTTGCTCACGCTCATCTTTGGCAATTTTGCGGGCATGGTCGGGGATCACCAGTGCGCCCTTCCAGTTGGAAATGGCACTCGCCAGCAGCTTAAGCAAGTCTTTGTCTTCTTTGAGCTCGTTCAGGGTGAGCTCTTTGAGCAGTGCCAGAGTGTCCTGATCGTCAAACAGCGAAAACCCAGCCTTGAGGCCCACGGTTTTATGTTCGCGCTTGAGGATTTCCAGCCCCAAAGTGTGGAAGGTTGAGATCCAAAGACCCCGCGCTTCTTTGCGGCCCATCGACTGAGCCACACGCTCTTTCATCTCCCGCGCCGCCTTGTTGGTAAAGGTCACCGCGGCAATATTGCGCGCCTGATAGCCACACTTTTGCACCAGATAGGCGATTTTATTGATGATAACCCGCGTCTTGCCACTGCCCGCCCCGGCCAATACCAGGCAGGGTCCGGAAACATAATGGACGGCTTCATCTTGCGCGGGGTTGAGCTTCATCGGGGCAAACTTCTCTTGGGGCAAACGAACACAGAAGCGGGATCATAGCAGATCCTTTTTACAAAGAGCGACCACAGCCGCGCTTGCCAATTTAACTTCGCCACCATAAAATGAATGAACGTTCATTCACTACCGATTAAAACCATGGACAATAAACGGGAACAGATACTGAGAGCTGCGGAAAACATCATTGCCAACGAGGGGTTGCACAATCTGTCGATGCAAAAACTCGCCAAGGATGCCGGTGTAGCCGCAGGCACCATCTACCGTTATTTCACCGACAAGGATGAACTCATCGATGAATTGCGCCGCGATGTGCTGACTCAAATAGCCCAGTCCATCCTGGAAGATGCCGATCAGGGCAGCATTGAAGAACGCTTTCGCAAGGTGTGGTTCAACATTATCAGGCTGGGTGAAACCTGCACCCTGGAGCGGCTCAACTTTGAGCAATACACCCACCTGCCGGGTGCCAACAGCGCTGAGCATCGGCAATTCGAGCGTGAAACCTTCGCGCCGCTGCACACCCTGTTCGATGAGGCCAAGGCCGAGGGATTGATTGTCGATCTGAATGACGAGTTGCTGTTTGCGCTGGCCTTCGAGCCGGCCGTTGGCCTGTGCCGCCGTATGCGTCGCACCGGCCTGAGTTTTTCAATGGACGAGTTGGCTGTGGTCTGTGACCTCAGCTGGCGCGCTATCAAACGTTGATTTTTAAACTGTAATTACCACCATCAAGCGGAGCCAAAAGGCAATGAAGAAGTGGATCCTGGTCATGCTGACCATAGCGCTGGTGACTCTGGGGAGCGTCATCGGCTTTAACCTGTTTGTGAAGGGCAAGATTGCCGATGCCATCGCCAATATGCCGGAAGCGGAATTTCCGGTCACCGCCCTCACCGTCAGCCCACAAAGCTGGCAGCCCACCATTGACGCCATCGGCTTTGTCGAGCCTCATCAGGGCGTGACCATCGCCAACGAGGCCGCCGGGGTCGTCACCCAAATAGCCTTTGAGAACGGCACCAAAGTCAGCAAAGATCAGCTGCTGATTGCGCTGGACACCCAGGTTGAAAAAGCCAATCTGCAGTCCAAGCTGGTGCAGCTGCCTGCCGCCGAAGCCGACTACAAGCGCCTGTCGCGCCTGTATGCGCAAAAGTCGGTATCCAAGCAGGATCTGGACAACGCCGAAGCCAAGTATCTGGCACTAAAATCGGATATCGACAGCCTTGAAGCCACCATTGGCCGCCGTGAAATCCGCGCGCCCTTTGATGGCCTGGTGGGTATTCGCAACATCAACCTGGGTGAATACCTGCAGGTGGGAAGCGAAATTGTGCGTCTGGAAGACATCAGCACCATGAAAATCCGCTTCACCATCCCGCAAACCCAGCTGCCACGCATCGCCGTAGGTCAGAAAATTCATGTGTTTGTGGATGCCTACCCCGACGAGCCCTTTGAGGGCGAGATTGCCGCCATCGAACCTGCTGTGTTTTACCAGAGCGGTTTGATTCAGGTGCAGGCGCGTATTCCGAACGACCACGCCAAGCTGCGCAGCGGCATGTTCGCCCGGGTGAATGTGTTACTGCCAACCCTTGAAAACCAGTTTGTGCTGCCGCAAACCGCCATCAACTTCACCCTCTATGGCAACTCTGTGTATCTGGTTGAAGAGACAACCGAAAACGGTGAAACCCTGTCACGGGTGCATCAGATGAACGTCAATGTGCTGGAGCGCAGCGGCAATGATGCTTTAGTAAGTGGCGCCATTAAGGCCGGTGATATGGTGGTGACATCGGGTCAAATCCGCCTGTCGAACAACAGCAAGGTGAAGGTGGTGGAAGACAAGGCCCTGACCGAATCTGACGCCATGCCAAGGCTCTAAGGAGACATCCGGATGCGCTTTACCGATATCTTTATCAAGCGGCCGGTGCTGGCGATTTCGATAAGTTTCCTTATCCTGCTGTTGGGCCTTAACGCCCTGAAAAGCATGCAGGTGCGGGAATACCCCGAGATGACCAATACCGTGGTCAACGTGGCCACCAGCTACTACGGCGCCGATGCCAACCTTATTCAGGGCTTTATTACCCAGCCACTGGAGCAGGCGCTGGCCCAGGCCGACAACGTGGATTTTATGACCTCCGAGAGCTTTCTCGGTAAGTCAAATATCAACGTCTACATGAAGCTCAACACCGACCCCAATGGCGCTTTGGCGGATATTCTCGCCAAGGTGAACTCGGTGCGCTCGCAATTGCCGAAAGAGTCTGAAGACCCGACCGTGACCATGTCCACCGGTTCGCAAACTTCAGTGCTCTATATCGCCTTTTCCAGCGACCAGATTAACTCGAGTCAGTTGACTGACTATCTGGAGCGGGTGGTCAAGCCGCAGCTCTTTACCATCAATGGCGTGGCCAAGGTGAACCTGTACGGCGGCATTCAGTACGCCATGAGAATATGGCTCGACCCGGCTCGGATGGGCGCCTTTAACTTAAGCGCCACCGAAGTCATGCAGGTACTGCAGGCCAACAACTTCCAGTCGGCCGTGGGTCAGGCCAATGGCGTTTACACCCTGTTTAACGGCACCGCCGATACCCAGGTGGCCACCATTGATGAACTTAAGCGCCTGGTGATTAAAAGCGGTGACGGCAAGGTGGTGCGCCTTGGCGACATCGCCGAAGTGTCGCTGGATAAGAGCCACGATGTATACCGCGCTCTCGCCGATGGGCAGGAGGCCGTGGTGATTGGTCTGGATGTCACCCCAACCGCCAATCCGCTCACCGTAGCCGCCGATGCCCGCACCCTGTTGCCGGAAATCGAACGTAACCTGCCGCCATCCATCAAGGCGCGCATCCTGTACGATTCATCCCGCGCCATCGATGAATCCATCAATGAAGTTATCAAGACCATAGGCGAGGCCGCCATCATCGTTATCGTAGTGATCACCCTGTTTTTGGGCTCGCTGCGGGCCGTGGTGATCCCTATCGTGACCATTCCGTTGTCGCTGATTGGTGTGGCCATCATCATGCAGACCTTCGGCTTCAGTTTGAACCTGATGACCCTGCTCGCCATGGTGCTGGCCATTGGTCTGGTTGTGGACGATGCCATCGTGGTGGTGGAAAACGTTGACCGGCATATCAAGCTCGGTGAAACGCCGTTTCGCGCCGCCATCATAGGTACCCGCGAAATCGCCGTGCCGGTGATTTCCATGACTATCACCCTGGCGGCGGTGTACGCGCCAATTGCGCTGATGGGCGGGATCACAGGCTCGCTGTTTAAAGAGTTTGCCCTGACACTCGCCGGCGCCGTGTTTATCTCCGGTATTGTGGCACTGACCCTGTCGCCGATGATGTGCTCGAAAATCCTTAAAGCCCACAGCGCCCCGAGCAGGTTTGAGCATGCGGTGGAATCCACCTTAACCCGCATGACCGACAGCTATGCCCGTATGCTCGCCGCCGTGATGCAAAAGCGCGCCGTGGTGGTGGCCTTCGCGATTATCGTGTTTGCCTCACTGCCGCTGCTGTTTAAATTCATCCCCGCCGAGCTTGCCCCCAAGGAAGACAAGGGCGTGGTGATGATGATGGGCACAGCGCCTTCTACCGCGAACCTTGATTACATCCAGAGCAACATGAAGCTGGTGACCGACATGATTAAGGCCCAGCCGCAGTCGGCCGCCTCACTGGCCTTCGTCGGTATTCCCAATGCCAATCAGGCCTTTGGTATTGCGCCGCTGGTGCCCTGGAGCGAGCGTGACAAGAGCCAGAAGGAAATGCAGAAGTTCTTTGCCGGTGAAGTGAAGGGCATTCCCGGCATGGCGGTAACCACCTTCGAGATGCCGGAACTGCCGGGCGCCTCGGGCGGCTTGCCGATCCAGTTTGTCATCACCACCGCCAGCAGCTTCGAGAGCCTGTTCCAGATTGGTACCCAGGTGCTGGATAAGGTGCAAAAGAGTCCGTACTTCATCTACTCAGAGATGAACCTCAAGTTCGACTCTGCCAGCATGCGCATTCATATCAAGCGCGATCTGGCGGGCACCTATGGGGTGACTATGCAGGACATAGGCATGACGCTATCGACCATGATGAGCGACGGCTATGTTAACCGCATTAATCTGGACGGCCGCTCTTACGAGGTGATCCCGCAGGTGGAGCGTAAACTGCGCGCCAACCCTGAATCGCTGGCGAACTACTACGTGAAGGCGGCTGACGGTAAGTCGATTCCGCTCTCCAGCCTGGTGGAAATCGAGATGGTGGCCCAGCCACGCTCGCTGCCGCACTTTAACCAGATGAACTCACTGACCGTGGGCGGCGTTGCCACCCCGGGCGTGGCCATTGGCGATGCGATTAACTTCCTGAAAAATATCGGCGATAACGAGCTGCCCAAGGGCTACAACTATGACTTCCTTGGCGAAGCACGTCAGTTTGTAACTGAAGGCTCGGCGCTGTACAGCACCTTCCTGCTGGCCATTGCCATCATCTTTTTGGTGCTGGCGAGTCAGTTCGAGAGCCTGAAAGATCCGATTGTGATCCTGGTGTCTGTACCGCTCGCCATCTGTGGTGCCCTCATCGCGCTGGGCTGGACCCATGTGTTCGGCTTATCGTCGATGAACATTTACACCCAGGTCGGTTTGATTACCCTGGTGGGCCTTATCACCAAGCATGGCATCCTGATGTGTGAAGTGGCCAAGGAAGAGCAGCTGCACCGCCGGATTGGCCGAATCGAAGCCATCAGCCTGGCGGCCAAAATCCGTTTGCGCCCCATCCTGATGACCACCGCGGCCATGATTGCGGGCCTTATTCCGCTGCTGTTTGCCTCCGGTGCCGGCGCCGTGGCCCGCTTCAACATTGGTCTGGTGATTGTGGCAGGTCTTGCCATAGGTACTGTGTTCACCCTGTTTGTACTGCCGGTGATCTACAGCTTCCTTGGCGAAAAGCACAAGCCGCTGCCCGAGTTTGTCGAAGCCAATACCTGATAGCTGAACCAAGCAAAAAGCCGGGACTGTCCCGGCTTTTTTTATGGCATTTTCACCCTCGTTCAGCCTGCACCGGCGCTTAAATAACAGCTCATTGCAATCGTTAAATCTGATTGGAAGCTGACAGCGGGCTCTACTAGTATGGTGGAGTCAATACAATGTGCAGCCAAAGGTGTCGGCGGCCAATCGCAGCTGAATGACTCAGGTGCCAAGCTCCTGTCGATGCCATGTTTTCTGATGGAAGCCCTGAAACAGGGAATGGTACTAAGGAGAGCAGCAACATGAGTAATGAAGGCAAATGTCCGGTGATGCACGGTGGTGCAACCTCTGCCACCCAGGCAGAAAACCACTGGTGGCCCAAGGCCCTGAATCTAGACATACTCCACCAACACGACAGCAAAACCAATCCCATGGCGCCGGGTTTCAATTACCGGGACGCCCTCAAAGGCCTCGATGTGGAGGCTCTCAAACAAGACCTCAAAGCCCTGATGACCGACAGCCAGGCCTGGTGGCCCGCCGACTGGGGCCATTATGGCGGCTTGATGATCCGCATGGCCTGGCACTCGGCCGGCACCTATCGCATTGCCGACGGTCGCGGCGGTGGCGGCAGCGGCGCGCAGCGCTTTGCTCCGCTTAACTCCTGGCCCGACAATGGCAACCTCGACAAGGCGCGACGCCTGCTGTGGCCCATCAAACAGAAATACGGCAACAAGCTGAGCTGGGCCGATTTGATGATATTGGCCGGCAACATGGCGTATGAATCCATGGGGCTGAAAACCTTTGGCTTTGCCTTCGGCCGCGAAGATATCTGGCATCCCGAAAAAGACACCTACTGGGGGGCTGAAAAAGAATGGCTGGCCCCAAGCGGCGGCGAAAATAGCCGCTATTCCGGCGTTCGCGATCTGCAAAACCCGCTGGCGGCTGTGATGATGGGGCTGATTTATGTCAATCCGGAAGGGGTGGACGGCAATCCAGATCCGCTGAAAACCGCCCAGGATATGCGCGTGACCTTCGCCAGAATGGCGATGAATGATGAAGAAACCGTGGCCCTGACCGCCGGTGGTCATACCGTAGGTAAGGCCCATGGCAACGGCAGCGCCGCCAATCTGGGGCCAGAGCCAGAAGCAGCGCCGCTGGAGGAACAAGGCTTTGGCTGGATGAATCATCAAAGCCGCGGCATAGGTCGTAACACAGTCACCAGCGGTATCGAAGGCGCCTGGACCACCCATCCCACCCGCTGGGACAATGGCTATTTCCATCTACTGTTCAACTACGATTGGGCGCTCACCAAGAGTCCAGCAGGCGCCTGGCAGTGGGAACCAGTCAACATCAAGGACGAAGACAAGCCAGTGGATGTGGAAGACCCCAATATTCGCTGCAACCCCATCATGACCGACGCCGACATGGCGCTGAAGATGGATCCGGATTACCGCCGTATCGCCGAAAAGTTCTTTAACGATCCCGCGTATTTTGCCGACACCTTCGCCAGAGCCTGGTTCAAGTTGACCCACAGGGATATGGGCCCCAAATCCCGCTACTTTGGCCCCGATGTACCGGCTGAAGACTTACTGTGGCAGGACCCTGTGCCCAAGGGTAACAGCCAGTACGACCCGGAAGCGGTGAAGGCACGCATCGCCGCCACAGGGCTTGGCGCCGCTGAACTGGTTGCCACCGCGTGGGACAGCGCCAGAACTTTTAGAAACTCGGATAAGCGCGGCGGAGCCAACGGCGCCCGCATCCGCTTGCTGCCACAAAAAGACTGGGAAGCGAACGAGCCTACCAGACTGGCCAGGGTACTTGAGCAGCTATCCCCCATCGCCAGCGACATGGGCGTCAGCATTGCCGACACCCTGATCCTGGGCGGAAATCTCGGTGTTGAAATGGCTGCCAAGGCCGCCGGTTTCCATATCAAGGTGCCTTTTATCCCAGGTCGCGGTGATGCCAGCCAGGCCCAAACCGATATCGACTCCTTTGAGGTGCTCGAGCCTCTGGCCGATGGTTTCCGTAACTGGCAAAAACAGGACTTTGTGGTCACGCCGGAAGAAATGCTGCTCGACCGGGCACAACTGATGGGGCTATCTGCGCCGGAAATGACGGTGCTGATTGGCGGCATGCGGGCCATGGCGGTCAACCATGGTGGCACAGCCCACGGGGTGCTGACCGACAATCCCGGCAGCCTCAGCAATGACTTTTTCGTTAACCTCACCGATATGAGTTACAGCTGGAAGCCTGTTGCCAACAATCTCTATGAAATATGTGAGCGAGCCAGTGGCCAGAAAAAATGGACCGCCACCCGGGTCGATTTGGTGTTTGGCTCCAACTCGGTATTGCGCGCCTACGCCGAGTACTACGCCCAGGACGACAACAAGGAGACCTTTGTGAAGGACTTTGTGGCCGCCTGGTGCAAGGTAATGAATGCCGACCGCTTCGATGCTTAGGCAAACAAGGTCCGTCCAGACTGACAACGCCTCCACTGGGAGGCGTTTCTTCATCCACCGAGGCACTTGGGCTTAGGCATTGGCTGGGGTACAATCGAGCCAACTCAAACCAAGGCGGAATGACAGATGCTGAATCCCAAAAAAATCGAGGAGCTCGCCAAGCAGCTCAGTGACAACCTGCCGTCCGGCCTGAAGCAGTTTGCCGGTGAAATGGAAGATCGCAGCAAGCAGGTACTGCAAAGCCAACTGATGAAGCTGGATCTGGTGTCCCGGGAAGAATTTGAAGTACAGCAACACGTGCTGCTGCGTACCCGCGAAAAGCTGGAAGCGTTGCAAGCCAAAGTCGATGAGCTGGAAAAGAAACTGGGCAATTAAGCCTTTTGATTCAGACACTAAAAAGCCGGGTTCGTCCCGGTTTTTTGTTTATAAGCTTTTGTTTGCCAGCTTGATATCTGAAGGCTGGCGCTGAATGCCGCACGGCATTTTCCCCATCCAAGCCATATTTCTGCACAGCAAAACCCAGCCTGGACGAGGTCAGTATCGTCCACTGAAAACAGCGCCGAAAGCGGCGATATCAGGCGGCCAACTGGTATATCTTGGCAGCCCCTTCCCAGCCGTTATCTCTCGCTGATTCAATCATATAGTCCAAATCCAGCTCACAGCCTGAAGGCATCTGGGCTTGAATCGCGTCGATATGGCAATGAAAACTTTGGCTTTCGTTGGACCAGGCCACAGACACAACAGGTTCGCTGTTGCCGGAGGGCTCCACCAGCCTCAGCCCCACGAAGGGCACAAACGGCAAGCTGAGTTTTTTCGATAAAAACGCCGCCCGTTTCTGATCAAAACTGCGGATAGCCAGGGTAAATTGAACGGAGTAGCTCATCAGATACCTCCCGTATCCCCGGCAACCTTTGGCGTGGCGTAGCCGGGGTTTGCTGACCTGTTAAGCATAGGCCAGCACAACGGCAAGAGGCGTGATATGGGCAAGATTTTATCAGCACGGCTTAACCACACCTATCAGGCAAAGGCCATCGAATCGGTCTCGGCCAGGGCATCGCATTCTGCCGCCAGCGCCACAAAGGCCGTGTCTATCAGGTCGATAAAGGCCTGATAGCCCACTTCTATCAGATGGTCGAACTCATCCACCGATATAGGACTGTATAGCCTTGCCAGGCGAATAGCGCCCAGGGCTTCATCGAAGTGCTCCCACTCAACGCCGGTGCCACCATAATGGCCATGGGTCGCGACCCAGTACCAGGCGGGAATCGACTCCCCCGCCAGCTCAACACGTTTGTTGTCGGCAAGCCAGGCCTTAAACTCTTTGCCCCAGCTGGTATGGCAAAAGACTTCGTCTATCAGCGCATATTCGCGGTCGGCCCGTTGCTCGCTGGCAAGATGAAAGCCAAGGGCGCGAATAAGCGCGCGGGCATTGCCAACTTCCCCCTGATATTCACGGATAAAGGCATGCAATACCGGCTGATACTGCACCGGCAGGCGGCTTAATTGTTCTCGGCGATGGCGGGTCAGGCAGGCGTAACGCGCCGCCGCTTCAACGGTTCCCTGTGCCAGGGTTCTGTGGGTCAGCCCGCGCTGCTTGCTGTCGCCAAACTCATCCACAGTGGCGGCAAACACATGCTGGGCGATGAGCATGTCCCTGTCGGAAACATCGCTGCTTTCGCTGTGGTCTTTAAATATCCCCCGGCTTAGCCCCAAACTGCTGGCAAGGCGCGCCACCAAAGGCCCGGCATAACCGTTCAGTGCCGCGTAGCGGGCAAAAAAGATATAGGTGGCTTCCGGGCTCAACAATGCGCTGTAACAGGCTTTCATACAGAGGGCATCACTGGTTTCCCCCTGAAAATGGGCACTTAGCTGCGCGGCAACCTGCGCAGGCTCCATCTGGTTGGCGATAAGGTGCATATGTATCCTCCTTGATATGCCTTGCGGCATCCCGGTATTAAGACTCTGTCGGGTAGGCAGCGCCCTTCCTTAGAGCCTAGTTCATGCCCTGTCTGCCCACAAATGCCACCTCACCCGGCAGCCGCAGACCAAACAGAAACGGCGCAAATCTGTACAGCCGGTCAGCAATTGCCATCTTTTTGCCACAATTGATCAGCGGTCTGCCCCCCTGTTTTAGCGCCAAACTGTTTCAATTAGTCAGGCTCTCAATCCCAAATTTTCAGCAAGGAAGAATCATGGCGGACATGTTTTTTGGACTCATGGCATTGGCGCTGCTCGGCGGCCTTGGCTTTGGTGGTTTTATGGCCATCCGCGCCGGGCTCAGACGCCTGTACGGCAATACCGAAAACCCAGCACTGCTGGCGAGAATGTCATTGATTTTAAAAGGTGCTCTTACGCTAATGCTGTGTCTGCTGGCCATAGTGCCACTCACCCTGGTACAGGATTTGGCCTCAGAACGAGAAGGCCTGTACCGCGACGTGGTACGTGACATCGGCGAGTCCTGGGGTGAGGAGCAACTGCTGACAGGGCCAGTGCTGGTACTGCCCTACCGCTATGCCGTGCTGACCGAAGAAACCGTGGCCGATGGCAGCCGTCGCCAGCGTCGCAGTACTGTGGAAGATGAATTGCTGATCCTTCCCAAGCACCTGAAAATGAAGGCCGATCTCAAGCATGACTTTCGCGACCGTGGCATCTACCACTCGCTGGTGTACCAAAGCGGGGTGGAGGGCCAGGCCAGCTTCGATGTCAATCTGCCCATCATCAGCAATCTGGAATCATTCGAATTTTCCCGCGCCCGTTTGGTGTTTGGCCTCTCCGCCAATCAGGCAATAGACGGGGTAGACAGCTTTGTGGTCAGCGGTGATGGTCCACGGGTCGGCGGCGATCTGATGTCCGGCACCGGCCTTGCCATCGAGGCGCTGAATCGAGGTTTTCATCGGCCCCTGCAACTGGGTCAGGAACACGCTCCCTTTACCGTGGACTTCAAACTGCGCCTGCGTGGCTCGCAGGGGATCGGCTTTCTGCCCCTTGGCGAGGCCTCCGAGTTTAGCCTCAGCGCCGATTGGCCCCATCCCAGCTTTACCGGCATACTCCCCAGCGAGCGCAATATCAGCGCCGATGGTTTTAACGCCTCATGGAATATCAGTCATTTAAGTCGTAACTATCCGCAAATCATGCGCACTTCACAGGGGCAGAGCCTGCTGGAAGCCCGGGCCCATACCCAGCTGTTTGAACCCGTCACCCACTACGGCAAAATCGAGCGAGCCATCAAATATGGTCTGTTGTTCGTTGCCCTGACCTTTATCTTGCTGCTGATGTTTGAACTGGGTCAGGGTCAGAGTTTATCGCCACTGCAGTACCTGATGGTGGGCGCAGCCATGACGCTGTTTTACCTGCTGTTGTTGGCGCTGTCTGAACACCTTGGCTTTGGCATGGCCTATGTGCTCGCGGCTTTGGTGCCTGTGCTCAGCATTCCTGCGTATGTGGCCAGCGCCACCCAAAGCCGTGGCCGGGGCGTGATTATGCTGGTGATGTTGCTGGGTTTGTATGGCCTGCTGTACTCCATTTTGCGCCTGGAAGATTACGCACTCTTGATGGGCAGCGGCCTGCTGCTGGCGGTCCTGCTGACGCTGATGTTCCTCACCCGCCGCCAAAGCGTGCCCGGCTAATCACTTCATCCCTTGAGCCTCGATGAAGGTACCGGCAGCCCCCCTCTCCTTTGGCTGCCGGTTTTTTTTATTTGTCCCAACCGGGTACACTCAGCTTTCCACCGCATCAAAGGAGTTAAGATGCACCACACCCACGCCCCCCGGTTTGGCCAGGGCTCGCGCCCCTTGTTACTGCTGCTGTTCTGGCTGCTGTTATTGCTGCCATCCGCCATGCTTTATCTTTTGGATATCAAGCTGTTTCCACTGCTCAGGCTCGACACCATTGGCGCAGATGCCCTCTACTGGGTAACCTTCACCGGCACGGCGCCCTGGGGTGCCCTTACCGCGGTAGCTGTGGCTGCATTGGGGTTTTATCGCTTATCGCGCGCCCAGGCGACCCGAATGCTGCTGGCGCTGGCTTTATCCCTGGGTGGTGGACTGGTGCTGAATGAGTATCTGAAAACCTGCTTCGATGAGCCCCGCCCCAATGCCCAGTGGATGGCCGAGCAAGGGCTGCTGGAGCTTGAGCCCTTTTACCAGAAGTCCAAACCCGAGCGCCGGGAACAAATCTCCCGCCTCTTTGCCGAGCAAAACAGCAGTCTGCCGCCACTGTCCGCCGCCATCGCCGACCATTGGCAGCACGAAGTTGGCCTGTCTTTTCCCTCGGGTCATACCCTGTTTGCGGCCGTGTTGGCACTGAGTGGATTTTGGTTTTTTATCGCCTCGGGGCACTGGGGCGTGTGTGGTCTGCTTGGGATTTGGGCTGTAGCTATGGGGTTTTCACGGATGCTGCTGGGGATGCACCACAGTCAGGACGTGCTGGCGGCAACCCTTATCGCCCTGCCACTGGCGATGGTCGGCATTGCTCTGGCACGGCTGCCAGTGCTGTTTCGACGTTAATTCAAATAGGTTTTCATCAGCTGTTGGTACTGGCCATTTTTTTTGATTTTTTTCAGGCCCTCGTTAAAGGCATCCCGCACCACAGAGTTGTGAAACATCAGCTGATAGGCGGTGCGGGGGAATACCTCGTGGTACTCCAGCGGCAGGCTGGTATCCACCTCGGTTTCCACCAAGCGGTTGTTGGCCAGAAAGATGTACTTGTCGGCCACCGCCACGTCGATGCGGCCTAGATATAACATCTTGTTTTGATTGGTTTGCGGGTTTAACTCGCGGTAAATGGTGTTGCTACTCACCTTCTGGAATTCGCCCCCCAGCATAAAGGACGCATTTTCAAAGGCTGCCACGCTGTAATTCTTTAAGTCGATGATTTGCCGAAGCTTCACCCCCCGCTCTTTTAAGCTGATGGCGACATTGCGGTAATAGATATAGTGATCAGAGGCATAGCCCGGCAGACCGAAATAGCTGTTCACCGTCATCACCCCATCGAGGCGTTCCTTTTCGTAGAACAACAGTTGGCGTTTGCGGGAATAGAATTTAAAGCGAACATCCATGCCAACCTCGGCAAAGGCGGCACGGATAATTTCAAGCTCGAGGCCGGATTCGGAGTCTTCGAGCACGTAGGGCGGCTTATTGTTTGGAGCGCCTATGGTGACAGTGGCGGCATGGCTGGCGAGCGCCAGACACATCGCCAGCAAAAACAAGGATAAGCGCATAAGATCCCTTCTAATTATCATTGTCTTAAACTATAGACGCTGACAACCGAACAGACCAATCCGCAGCGCGGTTTCTCCTTAAGCCAACGCCTCTTCCAGCGCCCGCAGACACAGGGCCACGTTTTCGGCGCGGGCGCCATAGCCCATCAGCCCGATCCGCCAGGCTTTACCCGCCAGATCCCCAAGTCCGGCACCAATCTCGAGGTTGTAGCGACCAAGTAAGCTACTGCGCACAGCGGCATCATCCACACCTTCTGGAATGTACACGGCATTGAGCTGCGGCAGGCGGTAAGCCTCATCCACCACAAAGCCCAACCCAAGTTTCTCAAGGCCGGCCTTCAGCAGCTGATGCATATTTTGATGTCTGGCCCAGGCATTTTCCAGGCCTTCTTCGGCAAGCAGCCGCAGTGACTCGTGCAGCGCATAGAGGGCATTAACCGGCGCTGTGTGGTGATAAGCGCGCTTGCCACCACCACTCCAGTAGCCCATTACCAGGGTCTGATCCAAAAACCAGCTCTGCACCTGAGTCTTGCGGCTTTTAAGCTTCTCAACCGCCCTTGGGGAGAAAGACACAGGTGACAGGCCCGGTACGCAGGACAGGCACTTCTGACTGCCAGAATAGATGGCATCTATGCCCCACTCATCGACCCTGAGCTCGACCCCGCCAAGAGAAGTCACGGCATCGACAATCGACAGGCAGCCGTGTTCACGGGCAAGGGCGCACAGGGTTTTGGCATCCGATAGCGCACCTGTGCTGGTTTCGGCATGGACGAAGGCAAGAAATTTGGCGTCGGGATTAAGCTTCAACACCCCTTCAACCACGTCTGGGTCAACCGGTGCGCCCCAGGGGAAGTCCACCACCACAGCAACACCACCGCAGCGCTCCACGTTCTGGCGCATCCGCTCGCCAAACACCCCATTGCGGCATACAACCACTTTTTCGCCCGGCTCCACCAGATTCACAAAACAGGTTTCCATACCGGCACTACCCGGCGCCGATACCGCCAGCGTCATCTCGTTTTGGGTCTGAAAGGCATATTGCAGCAGGGATTTAAGCTCATCCATCATGGCCACAAACAAGGGATCCAGATGGCCCACGGTGGGGCGCGACTGGGCCAGCAACACCTCGGGATACACATCAGAAGGGCCCGGGCCCATCAAAATACGGCGTGGCGGCATAAAGGGCGCTATCTTGGGAGCGGCTTGCATGGAGACTCCTTGTAGGTTGTCGCGGCGGTGCCGCATTGAGGTCTGAGTTATTTTATTGGCTTTATAATGATTTCGAGCATTTACCCTAACACATTGCTGATACTAAAACGCCCCTGCCTTGGTCTAAGGGAGGGGCGCTTCATATTTATTTACTACCCAAAAACAAGCGGTAAGCCGGGCTGTGGGTTTCTTCCTGCCACACAAAGCCAAGCTCGGTGAGGAAGCGACCAAAGGCTTCATGGTCGCCCTCCGGTACCTCGAAGCCTGCCAGCACCCGCCCAAAGGCGGCGCCGTGGTTGCGGTAGTGGAACAGGCTGATGTTCCAGCGGCTGCCAAGGGTGGTTAAAAACTTAAGCAGCGCCCCAGGATACTCGGGGAACTCGAAGCTGAATAGCCGCTCACTCAAAGGCTCTGTGGGGTGGCCACCCACCATATAGCGCACGTGCAGTTTGGCGGTTTCATCATTAGTTAAGTCCTGCACCTCAAAGCCACCTGAGGTGAGCGATGCGATTATCTCGGCAAGCTCCTGCTGACCGCCGGAGAGGCGGATACCGGCAAACACCACAGCGCTGTCGCGGCCAGAGAAGCGGTAGTTGAACTCGGTCATGGCGCGCTTGCCCAAAAGCTCGCAAAACTTAAGAAAGCTGCCGGGCACTTCGGGCACCTTTACCGCCAGTACCGCTTCTTTTTGCTCGCCAAGCTCACAGCGCTCAGACACGTATCTGAGGCTATGGAAATTCACATTGGCGCCACTCAGGATGGCGGCCACCTTGCGGGCCGGTTTACCCGCCTCAGCAAGGGCTGGCGTAGCCTGTGCCAGATATTTTTTAAGCCCCGCCAGCGACAGCGCGCCGGCAGGCTCGGCGATGGCGCGGGTATCTTCGAAGATATCCTTCACCGCAGCGCAGATTTCATCCGAGCTCACGGTGACCACCTCATCCACATAGTGTTTGGCGATGCGAAAGGGCTCGGCGCCGATACGCTTAACCGCCACGCCATCGGCAAAGAGGCCCACTTGAGACAGTGTCACGGGCTCACCCGCCGCCATGGCAGCCTTAAGACAAGCGGCATCTTCTGGCTCGACCCCGATTATTTTCACAGACGGGCGCACCGCCTTGTAGTAAGCGGCAATACCGGCCACCAGACCGCCGCCGCCCACGGGCACAAATACCAGCTCCAGATCCCGCTGCTGCTGCAACATTTCCTGGGCCACCGTGCCCTGTCCGGCAATCACAGCCTCATCATCGAAGGGGGCGATATAGACCCGTCCCTCGGTTTGCGCCAGATGCTGGGCATGAGCGTTGGCCTGATCGAATGACTCTCCGTGCAAGAGCACATTACCGCCGCGGCGACGCACCGCATCGATTTTGATGTCCGGCGTAGTGGTGGGCATGACTATCACAGCATCTACACCGCGGCTTGAGGCCGACAGCGCCACGCCCTGGGCATGGTTACCGGCCGAGGCACAGACCACACCACGCTCGCATTCAGCCTGAGTCAGCTGCGAAATGCGGTTGTAGGCACCGCGCAGCTTGAAGGAGTGCACCGGCTGCATGTCTTCACGCTTTAAATAAATCTCCTGCCCGAGGCGCGCCGACAGCTTGCCCATGTGCGACAAAGGCGTCACCTTGGCCACGTCATACACGGACGACAGCAGGATTTTTTGCAGATAATAATGAGCAAGATCCACAGGCTTCACCTCTGATTTATTCGTGTCACCACCGCCAGCAAAATCCAGCATCTCAGCCCTCCAATTTGGAGACATCACGCACCGCGCCCTTATCGGCACTGGTGGCGAGCATGGCATATGCCTTAAGCGCCATCGAAACAGGGCGAACCCGTGACAGTGGTTTCCAGGCCAGTGGCCCTTTGGCATTCATGGCTGCGCGGCGGCTTTCGAGCTCGGCGTCGCTCACCAGCAGTTTGATGCTGCGGCCTGGGATATCGATATCGATGCGATCGCCATTTTCAATCAGGCCTATGGTGCCGCCGGAGGCCGCCTCGGGCGACACGTGGCCGATGGACAGCCCCGAGGTACCGCCGGAGAAACGGCCGTCAGTAATAAGGGCGCACTGGGTGCCCAGGCCGCGGGACTTTAAGTAACTGGTTGGGTAGAGCATTTCCTGCATGCCGGGGCCGCCCTTGGGGCCTTCATAGCGAATGACCACCACGTCACCGGCCACCACTTCGCCGCCAAGGATGCCGGCAACTGCGTCTTCCTGGCTCTCGTATACCCGCGCCACACCGCTGAACTTAAGATTGGAGTCATCCACCCCGGCGGTCTTCACGATACAGCCGTTTTCGGCGAGATTGCCCGACAATACGGCCAGGCCACCTTCCTGACTGAAGGCAAACTCACGGCTGCGGATACAGCCTTCGCGGCGGTCATCATCCAGGGTGTCCCAGCGGCAGGACTGGCTGAAGGCTCGGGTGGTGGGGATGCCCGCAGGACCTGCGCGGAAAAACTCGTGCACTTTTTGATCCTGGGTCAGCACCACATCGAAGCGCTCCAGCACAGATTTCAAGGTGCCATCTTCCGATGCCACGTGGTTTACGTCTGTGTGCAGCAATCCGGCGCGGTCGAGTTCACCCAGAATCGCCATCACACCACCGGCGCGGTGCACATCTTCCATATGGTACTTGGGCGTGGACGGCGCCACCTTGCACAGGTGCGGCACCTTGCGGCTGATGCGGTCGATATCGGCCATGGTGAAATCCACCTCGGCCTCCTGGGCCGCCGCCAGCAGGTGCAACACGGTATTGGACGAGCCGCCCATGGCCACATCCAGCGCCATGGCGTTTTCAAAGGCCTTGAAAGAGGCAATAGCGCGGGGCAGCACAGAGGCGTCATCGTCACCATAGTAACGCTTGGCAAGCTTCATCACCCGGCGACCGGCCTCAAGGAACAGCTCACGGCGATCGCTGTGGGTCGCCAGCATGGAGCCGTTGCCCGGCAGTGACAGACCCAGCGCTTCGGTGAGGCAGTTCATGGAGTTGGCGGTAAACATGCCGGAGCAGCTACCGCAGGTCGGGCAGGCGCTGCGCTCGATTTGCTCGCTGTCGGCGTCGCTGATGCGGTCGTCCGCCGCCGCCACCATGGCGTCCACCAAATCCAGCTTGATGAGCTTGTCAGACAGCTTGGTTTTACCCGCTTCCATCGGCCCGCCGGAAACAAACACCACAGGGATATTGAGGCGCAGCGCCGCCATCAGCATGCCGGGGGTGATTTTGTCGCAGTTACTGATACACACCAGCGCATCGGCGCAGTGGGCGTTGACCATGTACTCCACGCTGTCGGCAATCAGCTCGCGTGATGGCAGCGAATACAGCATGCCGCCGTGGCCCATGGCAATGCCGTCATCCACGGCGATGGTGTTGAATTCTTTGGCGATACCGCCCGCCTCTTCGATGGCCGACGCCACCAGGGCGCCCATGTCTTTTAAGTGCACATGGCCGGGCACAAACTGGGTAAAGGAGTTGGCAATGGCGATGATGGGCTTGCCGAAGTCGGTATCTTTAACGCCGGTGGCACGCCACAGGGCGCGGGCTCCAGCCATGTTACGGCCTTCGGTACTGGTGGCGGAACGTAATTTAGCCATTGAAACTTCCTATGCTTTTTTCAATTTTTTGATGGAAACAGAATATCTTACTTATGTTATGAGATCAGGCACTTGCCGACTGTGACATGGCGGGCTGCATCACATGACAGCCGGTCACATCCACCAGCTTGGTCAACTGGTTGCTCAAAAGCTCAATCGCCCGCTCACTGGAAACCGACATCGACAGATACACGCTCTCTTCGCCGAGGCGCATATTCATATTCGTCACGGTAAAGCCGCGGTGGCGAACGACCCGCAGGACGCGCTCAACCACTTCGGGACGCTGCATCAGGGTAACTTCCAGGCTGTGGTTCATGTGCTTCTCTCCATTTCTTCCATCATATCGCTGTTTGAGGCGCCGGGCGGTACCAGCGGCCAGACGTTAAAGGCATCATCTATCGCCACATGCAATAGGAAGGGGCCTTTGCAGGTGAGCATTTCTTCCAGTGCTTCTTCCACTTCGTCGGCGCCGAAAATGGTGCGACCGGGGATCTCGAAGGCCGAGGCCAGGGTGACAAAGTCCGGGTTGTCCGACAGATTGGTCTCGCTGTAGCGTTCTTCGAAAAACAGCTGTTGCCACTGCTTCACCATACCCAGACGCTGGTTGTCGATAAGCAGGATTTTCACCGGCAGCTTACGGCGCTTGATGGTGGTCAGCTCCTGCACGTTCATCATGAAGGAGCCATCGCCGGACACGGCCACCACTGTGGCATCGGGACGGGCCATCTGGGCGCCGATAGCGGCAGGCAAGCCAAAGCCCATGGTGCCAAGGCCAGCGCTGGACAAGTGATCTTCAGGGCGGCGGAAATGCATGTGCTGGGCAACCCACATCTGGTGCTGGCCTACATCGCAGCTCACCACGCTGTCTTCCGGCAACTTGTTGGCCAGACGGCGCAGCATGGCCGGGGCGTAGATAAGGCTGCCGGGGTGGTTATAGTCCCAGCGATGGGCCTCGGCCAACGATTCCACTTCGCTGCACCAGGGAGCAATATCCAGCTCCATTTCAAGCCGTGGCAGCACGGCGCGAAGCTCGGCGGCAATGGCCACATCGGGCTGGCGCAGTTTGCCAAGCTCGGCGGCATCTATGTCCAGATGTAGCACCTTGGCATTGGGCGCAAATGAGGCCAGGCGGCCGGTCACGCGGTCATCGAAACGGGCACCAACCACCATCAGCAAATCACATTCCTGCACCGCAAGGTTTGCCGCCTTACCGCCGTGCATCCCCAGCATGCCGAGGTACCCCGGGGTGCCATGGGGGATGGTTCCCAAGCCCTTCAGGGTTGCCACAGAAGGCATGTTGGTGGCCTTGATAAAGCGGCGCAGCTGCTCAACAGCGCCAGCCATACCCACGCCGCCGCCCACGTACAACATGGGCTTTTTGGCGGCCGCTATCAGGGCGCGGGCGGCGTCTATGTCGGCATCCAGCAGTTCGGGCTCATCGGCCACCGCCAGCAGCGGGGCACGGTATTCGAGCTGGGCGATTTGGATATCCTTGGGGATGTCCACCAGCACAGGGCCGGGACGACCCGAGGCGGCAAGTTCGAAGGCGCGGTAGAGGGTGGGCACCAGTTCATCGACACTCTGCACCATAAAGCTGTGTTTGGTGCAGGACAGGCTCATGCCGAGCACATCGATTTCCTGAAAGGCATCGGTGCCGATAACCGAGGTGGACACCTGGCCTGTGATGGCCACCACGGGCACTGAATCCAGCAGGGCATCGGCAAGGGCGGTGATAAGGTTGGTGGCGCCGGGGCCAGAGGTGGCGAAGCAGACGCCGGTTTTGCCACTGGCGCGGGCATAGCCCACGGCAGCGAAGCCAGCACCCTGTTCGTGGCGGCACAGGGTGTGCTCGACTTCACTGCCGTAAAGCGCATCGTAGATGGGCATGATGGCGCCACCGGGATAACCGAATACCGTGTTCACCCCATGGGCGGCCAATACCTTGATGACTGCGTCAGCCCCTCTCATCATCTGTCCTTCCATCTAAATTCCTGCTCTGTGCCATTACGGTAGTTTTCAAATGCCCTGAAACGAGAAACCCCCCGGTCCTTTCGGAGCGGGGGGCTTTTCTGCAACTTCTTTCCTAGATTAGGTCTGTCAGTTTGCCATGCGCCGTCCCCGCTGTGACTTAATAATCACTACGGTAATAATCACGAGAATGAGCTTGGCAGCCTGGTTAAACACGTTTGACAGAGTCCTTAATCAACTTGCGTATTCGTTTCTGATGTCGCCTTTTTGAGCGAGCTTTAAGAATTAGCACAAAGCTTGCCGGCTTTACAACAGAAAATTTGCATTCCAAAAAAGATTCAGCTTCCCTGCCGAGACAATGCAAACAACAACAGAAAAAGTATCGAGCTTGGCCACAAGCTCAGGCCTTTCGGCCAGCGGCAGTTGTGACCACTCAACACAACTGTTGCTTTATTGCATTTGTTGCAGCCGGGTCGTTGGCTCCTTGAACAACCCGGCATTGTGCCCCAGTTACTGGGCAGCGCTGATGCGCTTCATGTCTTTCATGTAGCCGCGCAGCTCTTCACCGATGTACTCAACGGCGGTGTTGCGGATGGCCTGATTCACTTCAATCAAACGCACGTTGTCCACAGCGTTGCAGCCGTCTTTCAGCCCGGCGCCCAGGTACTCGGCTGACATGGACTTCACATAGTCACGCAGCATAGGCACGGCGGCATGGTTGAACAGGTAGCAGCCATATTCGGCGGTATCTGAAATCACCACGTTCATCTCGTACAGACGCTTACGGGCGATGGTGTTGGCGATCAGCGGCGTTTCGTGCAGAGACTCATAATAGGCTGATTCTTCGATGATCCCGGCGTCAACCATGGTATCGAACGCCAGCTCTACACCGGCCTTGATCATGGCCACCAGGAAGATGCCCTTGTCGAAGTATGTCTGCTCGTCGATATGCTCATTGCTGCTTGGGGCATTCTCAAACGCAGTCTCGTTGGTTTCGGCGCGCCAGCGCAGCAGATTGGCATCGTCGTTGGCCCAGTCTTCCATCATCACGCGGGAGAATTCGCCGCTGATGATGTCATCCATGTGCTTCTCGAACAGAGGTGCCAGAATGCCTTTCAATTCTTCAGCCATATCAAATGCTTTGATCTTGGCTGGGTTAGACAGGCGATCCATCATATTGGTGATACCGCCCTGCTTGAGCGCTTCGGTGATGGTCTCCAGACCCTGCTGGATAAGCTTGGCGGCATAGCCAGGTTCAACACCGTCGGCCACCATCTTCTCGTAGCCGAGGATGGCAGAGGTTTGCAGCATGCCACACAGGATGGTCTGCTCGCCCATCAGATCCGATTTCACTTCGGCGATGAATGACGAGTGCAATACACCGGCACGGTCACCGCCGGTGGCGCTGGCATAGGCCTTGGCGATTTCCAGACCGTCACCCCGTGGGTCGTTCTCTGGGTGAACCGCAATCAGGGTAGGAACCCCGAAACCGCGCTTGTATTCTTCACGCACTTCGGTGCCAGGGCACTTGGGGGCCACCATCACCACGGTGATATCGGGGCGAACCTGCATGCCTTCTTCAACGATGTTGAAGCCGTGGGAGTAAGACAGAGTCGCGCCCTGCTTCATCAGCGGCATTACAGTGTTAACTACGTTGGAGTGCTGTTTGTCTGGCGTCAGGTTCAGTACCAGATCTGCCTGTGGGATCAGCTCTTCGAAGGTGCCTACGGTGAAACCGTTGTCGGTGGCCTTTTTCCAGGAAGCACGCTTCTCGGCAATAGCCTCAGCGCGCAGGGCGTAGGAGATATTCAGGCCAGAGTCGCGCATGTTCAGACCCTGGTTCAGGCCCTGGGCGCCACAGCCGAGGATAACGATATTCCAGCCCTTGATGTAGTCACAGCCGTTTTCAAACTCGCTGCGATCCATAAAACGGCACTGGCTCAGCTGAGCCAGCTGCTGACGTAAATTCAATGAGTTAAAGTAGTTAGCCATAGTGAATACCACTTATCCTTCGTCAATTGGGTTCAAACAACCAGCATGCCTCTTTTGGCCTGTGCCGATTGTGATTGAAATCACTATAGCGGAGAGTTAGCATTGCTCAAAATGATATAAACGAAAGCTATTGTTTCACTTTAAGCAACGTAGTTTCAGATAAAATCAGTGAGTCGAGGTCGGTGTGGATATACGAGAAATCAAGCTGTTCCTGAGCCTGTGCGACACCCTGCAGTTTGCCCGCACCGCCGAGCAAATGCACGTGAGCCCCTCCACCTTAAGCCGCGCCATGCAGCGACTGGAAGAGGATGCCGGCACCCGTTTGTTTGAACGGGATAACCGCAGCGTGAGCCTGACCTCCGCCGGAGTGGAGTTTCGCCAGTTTGCCCAGAACATGGTTAATGGCTGGGAGCAGCTGAAAAGCCGCATTTCCCCCAATCAGCATCAGTTAATGGGACGGCTGAATCTGTACTGCTCGGTGACTGCCGCCTACAGCCATTTGCCGGGTTTGCTGGATAAGTTTCGCCGCGAACACCCACTGGTGGAAATTGTGCTCGGCACCGGGGATGCGGCCAATGCCGTGAGTGAGGTGCAGCAAAACCGTGCCGATATCGCCATTGCCGCACTGCCGGAATCCTTCCCGGATAATCTGCACTTTGCCCCGATTGAAACCATTCCCCTGACTATCATCACCCCACAAATGCCCTGCCGCGCCAGGGAGCTGCTCGCCGAAGAAACCATCCCCTGGGACAAGCTGCCCTTTATCATTCAGGATCATGGCCCCGGCAGACGCCGCGCCGATGCCTGGTTTAAGGCGATGGGCATTCAGCCCAATATTTACGCCAAGGTGTCGGGCCATGAGGCGATCGTGTCCATGGTAGCGCTGGGCTGCGGCGTCAGCATCACCCCGGAAGTGGTGATTCAGCACAGCCCGGTGCGCGACCGCATTGCGCTGATGCCAAGCCCGGTGGCCATCGCCCCCTTTGAACTGGGCTGCTGCTGCAAGAGCAAGCGCCGCGACGACCCGCTGATAGCCGCCTTTCTCGACTGCATCGAGTACTGAAAGGGAAGATGCGAATAAGTCCCGTGCTTGCTCTGCGTGTGCTTAAAGTGGATAGATGCAAGGCACAGTTCGCAGCGAATGGCCCTACCTAGTCCTTCGCAAGAACTGTAACGCAGCAGATACCGCTGTAAGCCACGCCCTGCGGGGCTTTGATAGCAACACCATTTCAGCGTTATTCAACTTCAGCAGGCCTCGGCATGCTTTCAGTTGAATGCCTTGAACTGTCGTCGCTATCAAAGCCAGAGCTGTGCGAGGACTTGTTCGCATCTTCCCAAGCATAAAAAAGGCCGCATAATGCGGCCTTTTTCGTATTTACTCGCTCTCAGCACTGGGCGGCTGTTCCACCTTGGTCACCAGCAGCTGATCCACCTTGTATGAGTCGATGTCGACCACTTCAAACTTGTAACCGGCATAGACCACAAAGTCGGTGCGACGGGGGATTTTACGCAGCTTGAACATAATGAAACCGGCGATGGTTTCGTAGTTCTGGCTCTGGGGAAAACTGTCGATACCAAAAGCGCGCATTACGTCGGTGATGGGAGTCACCCCATCCACCAGCCAGGACGAGGTATCACGGGCAACGATTTGCTCTTCCCCTTCCGCCAGCGACCAGGTGCCCATCACGGCACTTTGCAGATCGTTGAAGGTCACCACCCCCAGCACCAGCGCGTACTCATTCAGCACCACGGCAAAGTCGACCCGGTTATTGCGGAAATAATCCAGCGCCTCCGACAGGCTCAGGGTGTCGGGAATAATCGGGCAACTCTGCACCAATGATGGGTCTTTCAGGTTCAGCGTCTGGCCGCTGATCACCTTGATAAGCAAATCCTTGGAGTCGACATAACCCTTAATGGCATCCAGCTGACCATCACAGAGCAGAAACTGGCTGTGGGGATCGGCGGCGATTTTCCGCTTGATGTCCTCTTCGGTATCGCTTTGCAGGAAGAACACCAGGCTCTCCCGGGGTGTCATGGCAGAAGTAACAGGAATGCTTTGCATTTCAAACACATTCTCCATCATTTTCTGCTCGCCTTTGTCGATTACCCCTGCCTCGGCACCGGCATCCATCACAGCATAAATATCGTCTTCGGTGATGGTGTCGTTGCGCTCGGTAGGTATTTGCAGCATCCGAAACAGGCCGTTGGCAAGGCCATTGAACACCCACACCAGCGGCCGAAGCAGGGTAATACACAGCCCCATGGCACCCACCAGAGCAACCGCAACCCGCTCGGGCATGGCCATGGCGATACGCTTGGGCATGAGATCGGCCAGCAGAATAAACAGGCTGGTCACCAACAGGAACGACAGCACAAAGCTCAGCTTGGCCAGCCAGGAATCGGGCACCACGCCACTGAGCAGCGCCATGATGTGCGGCGTAAAGGCCGACTCACCCACGATACCGCCCATGATGGCTACGGCATTGAGACCAATTTGCACCACGGTAAAAAAGCTGCCCGGATGGGCCTGCAATGCCAGCACCCGCTCGGCCTTTTCGTTACCTTCGTCGGCCATCTGCCGCAGGCGGATTTTACGCGCCGCCGCGAGGGCAATCTCCGACATGGAGAAGAAACAACTGACACATATAAGTGCCAGAATAATCGAGATATTTTCTAAAAAACTCATGGAATTATCCATCCTGGAAACGCAGGTTTGCGCTTCACTTGCTATACTCTGAAATGCTGCGGGAGCCGGAGGGGAGCTATGTTCAAGTCATTATATATGCTGATCATTTGCAGCTGTGTGACTCTGTTCTCGCCCTGTATCTATGCCGCGACAGAACGCCCTTTGACTTTCTGCGTTGAGGTCACTGAATTCCCGCCCTTCAACTATTTTGTCCGTGAAAACAACGTAAAAACCGACACCCTTGCGGGCTACGACATAGACATACTGAAGCGGGTATTTGAGGGGGTTCCTTATGAAGTGGTGTCCCTGCCCTGGCGGCGTTGTCTTATGTCCCTGACAACCGGTGCTGTGGATGCCGCCATGAGCGCATCCATGAACGAGCAGCGGCAACGGGATTATATCTCATCCGAACCCTATTATTACCTGACTCCCGGTTATTTTTATTTGGCCAGGGCCGCCGATACCCCAAACGAAATTGCCAGCGGTGCAGCCCTGCAGGCGCTGGGGCCCGTGTGCGGGCTTGGCGGCCACAACTATGCTCAGTTTGGTCTGACGCAAGGCTCGGATGTCACCCGCATGGTCAATTACCAGCAACTGGCCGAAATGCTGGAAGTCGGTCGCTGCCGCTTCTATCTTGATCGTCTCGAGCTGCTGCCGGCGGTAACCGCCCTGTTCGACAATGTGCACCTGCCGCCGCTGGACAAGGGCCGGATCACAGGCGCTCCCAGTGAGCCTTTCTATATGTTGATTTCCCCAAAAAGCCCACAGAAAAACTGGCTTTTATCCCATTTCAACCGCCGCATTACCGAGCTTAGGCAACAGGGAGAACTGGCAAAAATTCTTGAGCAAAGTGAGCGCACGCTTACTGGCAAATGAGCGCTGACTTTGTATGCAAAAGTTATCTATACTGGGATCTCCACGGAAGGCTCAAAGCAGAATGGAGACGCCACTCAACCTTTGGGGAACAGCCGGATGGATATTGCCGCTTTTGCACTGACCACGATAGGACTGCTCGCCTTGCTGGCCTCTTTGCCAACGCTGTGGCGCATCTGTTCACTGCCGGATTTCCACAACCGCGCCTGGTGTACCCTGTTGGTGTTGGTGATGGGATTTGTGATGGGGTACCTGGGTTATCTGTGGATGATACTGGGCCACGAAGTGACCCAACTGGAGCTGGTCGTGGCGGCAATTTTTGGTGGTGGCGGCGGCTTTGTGTATCTGGTGACCAAACTGAGTGCCAACACCATTCGGCGGCTGCTCGATACCCTGAGAGAAAAGCGCTTTCAGGCCGAACACGACCTGTTGACCGGTCTGCCCAACCGCAACGCCTACTATCAAAAATTTGATCAGCTGTTGCAGGAAGCAAAGCCTTTTGCTTGCATGATCATGGACCTGAATGACTTCAAAATCATCAACGACACCTATGGCCACCACATTGGCGACCGGGTTTTGCAGGAAACCTGCAACCGGCTGTTGTCGCTCACGCCATCCAGCGCCCTGTGCGCCCGCCTGGGCGGCGATGAATTTGCCATGCTGCTGCCGGGGTTTACCGCCCAATCGGCGCGGGAGCTTTGCCAGCAGATCCACTTTCAGCTGAAACAGGATATTTGTTTTGATGGCTTGCGGGTTGCAGTGGGTACCAGCATAGGCATCAGCCAGTACCCACGGGATGCCGACGATAAGAAACAGTTGATGAAATTTGCCGACATTGCCATGTACCACGCCAAACGCATGGAGCAGCACACAGCTATTTTTACCCCTGAACTGACCCTGCAAACCTGAGCCTTCACACCAAACTCAAGCTCAGGCGCGCCACTCGCCCGGCGGATTGTAGGGCGTGCCATTAATCACCGCGCTATCACGCCCCAACTCTTTGGCAAGATACAAACTGGCATCGGCCTTACTCATGGCCTCCCGCACACTGTGGCAATCCTCCAGGGTCACGGCGCCAATACTCAGGGTGACATAGCCCAGATGCGAGCCCACATGGGGCAGCTGTAATCGGTGCACCGCCATCAGCAGCTTATCGCAAACCCTCTCCAGCTCCGCAGGCTCCATCAATGGCGCCCCCATGGCAAATTCTTCACCGCCGATACGCGCCAGCAGAGTGGCGTCGGGCGATTCCGCCTTAAGCAGCGCTGCCAGCTTTTTCAGCACATCGTCACCGGCCACATGGCCATAGGTGTCGTTGTAACGCTTAAAGTAATCCACATCCACCATCAGCAGCACGCCGCCGTCTTCAAGCTGAGCTTCGAGCCGATCGGTAAAGGGGCGACGATTGGTCAGGCCGGTCAGTGCATCAGTTACCGCCTCTTCGGCCAGCTGCACATTGACCCGCATCAGCTCTTGCTGCAGCTCCAACATCCGTTTTTCGCGCCGCTCCCGCACCCAAAGCTCGTTAAGCGCGGTGGCAAACTGAGTCAGCACTGCCGATTTTTCGGCAAACCATTCCAGCGGCCCTTCGGTGCGTGCCACCGAGAGTATGCCCAGCAGCAGATCGCCGTCGGTAATGGCAAACCCCGCCACCGAGCTGATGCCGACCTGCTTCATATAGTTGTATTCCAGCGGGTCTGTCTCGCGGATTTGCTCAATATCCTCCACCACTATGGTGTTGCTGCTGTCGAATTTTTCCTTCAGCAGCGCGAGATTGTCGATTATCACATCCTTGGCCGGCAGCGCATCGGCATGCTTGAACCAGAAGCTGCGATACTCCACCCGGCCATCGACAAAGGCCATTACGGCCACCCGCTCCACGTTCATCATGGCGCCAAGCTCGGCGGTGAAAAAGTCTACTTCGCGGCTCACTTCGGTGGGCGAGGCACTTAAAAAACGCAGGCTGACCTGCGCCAGCAGTTGATTGGCGCGGGCGAGCCAATTGAGCAAATCATCCTGACGCGCCACCGTGTGGCTGAGCGCCCGCCCCCGCCTGGCAAGCTTGCGCTGCTGATGACGGATAAGCGCCAGATCCGAGCGGATCCGCTGATACATGCGCTCGAGTGCCAGCCCCACCTGGCCGATTTCATCGTCGCCGCGATCGAGCCTGAGCGAGCGGTCGATACGCTCGCCATCGGATAAACTGATGGCATCGGCGAACACCGAAAGCTGCTGCAATCGCAGCATAATCAAATGTTTGAGCAAATAGAGAATGACAAAAATCATCACCAGGGTTTTAAGGCCATTGCCCAGCACGATAAAAATCATCTGCTGCCAGAGGGTGAGGTATATGTCATTGCGATCGAGCAACACCGACAGGGTGGCAATGTGCAGGCCGTCATAATACACCGGCAGCTGGATAAGCTTATGGCGCACCGCCTCCAGCTGGTCAGTGTGTTGCCCCAGCTGAATATACACGCCGTCGCGGCTTGCCAGTTCGACACCACTGACCGAAGGCACCCGGCCAATACTGGTCAGCATGTCTTTCAGCAGCGGGGTATCGGCATCCCAGAGAGCCTGGGCCATGGAAGGTAAGATGAGCTCGCTGTAGCCCTGGATTTCATTTTGGGCGTTGTCGACCGCATCCAGGTAGTTCCAGACAAGCTGCACCAACATTGTCAGCAGGGCAAACACCGAGCTGACGCCAACTATCATGAGGGTTACCTTGCCGCTGATGGAATTCACCCGGGGGTTCAAGATGTCACCTTTTCTTATTCAATCAGGCAATTGCCTGAACTGCACTCTTAGTCCGGCGCGTCATTCCGGGTTAGTGCAATATCCAACAACAACTCCCAATCCCGCCGTTCGAGGGCGATAAAAAATTCAGTGTCGGGCTCAAGCAACCTGAACAGGGAGTAATGAATTGTAGGGTAGCTGCCTGTGTCCATATGTTGTTTTACATTCGACAGCGCCACACCACCGGCAAGAAAATGACCGCCCCCCAGCACATTGATGGCCCCTTCTCTTCTCAGGGCCAGCACCTCGGCTGAGGTGTTGATGGTGGCAATCCGTATTTTTTTCCCCGGCGCCAACCGCTTCTCTTTCATGGCACGGATAACACCAAATGCCATATGGTCATTCGCCGTCCAAATGGCATCGAGCCCCGGATAGCGTTGCAACAGCACTTGCGCCTGTTGGTAGGCCTTGTTTTCCTGCCATTGGCCGTACACGGTTTGTTCGGTGCTGACTTCGGCCATCGACTGCAATGCGGCCAATGCACCTTCGGTACGCTCCACCGATGCCGGTGTCGATTTATCGCCCGATACCAGCACAACTTGAATATCTTTGCCGCCGAGGCCCTGTACCAGCGCCCCGGCGGTTTCAAAGCCGATGGTACGGTTATCCGGCACTACCGGCGGCAGCAAATACTGATGCCAATGCGGGTCTTGCAGCAGGGTTTGGCGTTCGGCGGGGCTGATGTCATTCAGCACGAACTGGACATAAACAGGCTTATGATAAAAGGCATCCAACATTCTGAGGCCGGATTGCTTTTCGTTGACCAGAAAGACGTAGGGAGGCAGATCGGGCCGCTGGGCCACTTCGTTGGCCTGACGGATCATATCGAAATGATTGCGGTTGCTGTGGAGCGTTTCCACTTCCATGTCAAAGCGAATGGCGGCGGCCACCAGCAAGCTGTCCACGTCGCCCCAAAAGCTTTCATCGCTGCTACCTGGATTCAGAAACAGCACGTCGGTTTTGGCTTGTGTCAGGGACGAAAGCAACAGCATCCCCAAAAAGAACATCAGCCTCATGAGCACACCCTAATTCCCCAAGAGCCAGGTATCCTTGCTGGTCGAGCGTCTTCCTTGCACAAAAAATCAGTTGATTTAACCATAAATCGCACATTTCGTAACACAATGCAATGTAGCATTTAGTACTCCCGTACAAACAAAGTGGTTTCATCTGTGCCAATTCGGTTGCAATTCAGCTGCTAAACTTACGCCATCAAAGGATAAAAAGGACTTGTCCAATGGCCATTGCCTGCGTCGCCACCCGTGCGAGCCTGGGGGTGGAAGCCCCAGCCGTTACCGTCGAGGTTCATCTGGCCAACGGCCTGCCTGCGTTTAATCTGGTTGGCCTGCCCGAAGCCTCGGTCAAAGAAGCCCGCGAGCGGGTGCGCAGCGCCCTGGTCAATGCCGGATTTGAATTCCCGATGCGCCGCATCACGGTCAATCTGGCCCCAGCCGACTTACCCAAACAGGGTGGTCGTTACGACCTGCCCATCGCCATCGGTATTCTGGCAGCCTCGGGGCAAATCCCGCTCACCAGCCTGAAAAACCGTGAATTTGTCGGTGAACTGGCGCTGTCGGGCGAAGTACGCTTCTGCTCCGGGCTGCTGCCTGTGATTGTGGCCGCCCGCCGGGACGGCCGCGAACTCATACTGCCGCTAGCCAACCGCGCCGATGCCGAATTGGTCGATTATCCCGCCATTCGTCTGTGCAGCCAGTTGGTCCATCTGGTGGCCTTCCTCCACGGTCAGCAGCCCTTGCCGGGGCTGGAGCAAGGCGCCGAGTGGCTCGAAGAAGCGCCCGGCGCCGTGACTTGCCTTAGCGATGTAATTGGCCAGTATCAGGCCAAGCAGGCGCTGGAAATAGCCGCTGCGGGCGCTCATAACCTCCTGATGCTTGGCTTGCCTGGCTGCGGTAAAACCATGCTTGCCAGCCGGATCATGGGCTTACTGCCGCCGCTCGATTATGACGAAGCGCTTGAAGTGGCGGCGCTGCATTCGGTCGCCGGACTCAATATCAAGCCCAGTGAGTTTCATCGCCGCCCCTTTCGATCGCCGCACCACACCTGCTCGGCCATCTCCCTGGTTGGCGGTGGCAGCGTGCCCAAGCCAGGGGAGATTTCCCTCGCCCACCGGGGCGTGTTGTTTCTAGACGAGCTGCCCGAATTCCCACGCAAGGTGCTCGACTGCCTGCGCGAGCCAATGGAAACCGGCGAAGTGGTGATCTCCCGCGCCGCCGCCAAACTCACCTTTGCCAGCCGTTTTCAGCTGATTGCCGCCATGAACCCAAGCCCCTGCGGCAGCGCCGGCCCCGGCAGCCGCTCAAGTCCTGAGCAAATAAGTCGCTATCTGGCGCGGCTTTCAGGCCCCTTCCTGGACCGCTTCGATTTGTCCATTGAAGTGCCGCCGCTGCCGCCGGGCACCCTCACCCAAAACGCCCCGGCCGCCGAAACCACTGACACCATCGCCCGCCGGGTGACTGCTGCCCGCGAACGCCAGTTGGCGCGGGCTGGCAAGCTCAACAGCGAACTCACGGGAAACGAGCTGAAACAGGCTGGATTTACTCAGCAGGATCTTGAATTTCTTGAGCAAAGCGTTAACCGGCTTGGGTTATCGGTGCGCAGCTTTCACCGCCTGCAACGGGTTGCCCGCACCATTGCCGACCTTGAAAACAGCCCCAATGTGGAGCGCAAACATCTGGCACAGGCGCTTGGGTATCGCGCCATGGACAGGCTGCTTGCCAGTCTGTCACAGCAGCTCGGGCGCTGAGGTCGCTTTTGGCAAAGTCGCTCATCTTGCCAGAGCCTTAGCTCTGCTCCCATCACCCCTAAAGGTGATTTTTCGGGAATAGATTCTTTGGATTCGATGTATACAATATTTAATATCTTTGATACCTTGCGGCGAAATATTGCCCCACAGAAGGGCAAACCCGGAAGGATATCCCATGCCCAACCCTTACAAACTCAAGGTCTTATTGCCCGCGCTGCTGATGCTCGCAGGACTGCCCGGCAGTGCCCAGACTGCCCACGGTGCAAGTTCACAACCAGAGCTGTCATTCACCGATCGCGAATGGCGCGACCACCAGGTATTCGCCATCAATAAGCTGCCGCCCCATGCCACGGCTTTTCCATTTGAAAACAGCGAAATGGCAATGAATGGCGACGAGCGTCAATCGGCCAACTATCTGGATCTCAATGGCCTGTGGCGTTTCCATTTCACCCGCTCCCCCAAGGGCAGACCGGCAGGGTTCACCCAGCCAGAATATGACGACAGCAGCTGGGACAACATCCCGGTACCGTCGAACTGGGAGGTGCTGGGCTACGATCACCCGATTTACCTCGATGAGCGTTATCCCTTCGATACCAGGTGGCCGGACGCCCCCACCGACTACAACCCGGTGGGCTCTTACCGTAAACAGTTTGAGCTGCCCGAGGCCTGGCAGGGCAAGCGGGTGGTGCTGCACGTGGGCGCCGCCAAGTCGGCCATGTATGTCTGGCTCAACGGCAAAGAAGTGGGTTATAGCCAGGGTGCCAAGACCCCGGCCGAGTTCGATATCACGCCTTTTGTCACTGAAGGCCGCAATCTGCTGGCGCTGCAAATACTGCGTTGGTCCGACGCCTCTTACCTCGAGAGTCAGGACATGCTGCGCATTTCCGGCATCGAAAGAGACGTCTTCCTCTACGCCACCGAGCCGCAATTTATTGCCGATGTGGACGCCCGCCCCAGCCTCAATGCCGAGCTGAGCGAAGGCAGCTTAAGCCTCAAGGTGTCGCTGCAAAATGAAGCGCAGGGCAAAAACCTGCGCCTTGGCTATCGACTGCTGGATGGTGAGATGAACGAGGTGGCCAAAGGTGAGCGGTCACTCATGCTGCAGGGCAAGCAGGAGCTGAGTTTCAATGCAGGCATTAGCAAGCCAAAGCTATGGAGTGCCGAGCAGCCAAATCTCTATACCCTGCTGCTGAGCCTCAAGGATGAGCGCGGCCATAGCCTCGAGGTCAACCGCATCGAACTGGGCTTCCGGCGTATCGAAATCAACCAAAGCCAGCTTTTAGTTAACGGCAAGGCCATCCGCATCCGCGGCGTTGACCGGCACGAAACCGACCCGCGCACGGGCCATGTGGTCAGCCGCGAGCGCATGCTGCAGGACATCCGCCTGATGAAGGAAAACAACATCAACGCGGTGCGAAGCTCCCACTACCCCAACGACCCCTACTGGCTCAAACTCACCGACAAATACGGCCTCTATGTTATCGATGAAGCCAATATCGAGAGCCACCCGCTGGCCATCGATGAAAAGACCCAGATAGGCGACACTACGAGCTGGATCCCCGCGCACCTCGAGCGCACCCGCCGCATGTTTGAGCGCGATAAAAACCATCCGTCGGTGATTATCTGGAGCCTGGGTAACGAAGCAGGCACAGGCCGGGTATTCAAAGAAACCTACCGCTGGCTCAAGGAGCGCGACGGCAGCCGCCCGGTGCAGTATGAACCGGCGGAGCTGGACGACTACACGGATATTTTCGCCCCCATGTACCCCTCCATCGAGCGGCTGGAAAAGTTTGCCAGTGCCAACCCCGACCGGCCGGGGATCATGATTGAGTACGCCCACGCCATGGGCAACTCGGTGGGCAACCTGCAGGATTATTGGGATGTTATCGACAAGTACCCGGCGCTGCAGGGCGGCTTTATCTGGGACTGGGTGGATCAATCACTGCAATACACCGCCGCCGATGGCCACAAATACTGGGCCTACGGTAAAGACTTCCATCCCGAACTGCCAAGCGACGGCAACTTCCTCAACAATGGGCTGGTAAACCCCGACCGGGTGCCCCACCCTCACTTAAGCGAAGTGAAGAAGGTCTATCAGCCGGTGCGCTTCCATCGAGGCAAAGATGGTCAGTTTGAGGTGGAAAACCGTTACGACTTCAATGACCTGTCTCATTTGGGCTTTTTCTATCGCCTCAGCGCCAATGGCGAGACGGTGGCGAGCGGCGCTATTGCCACAAAAACCAACCCCGCAAAAGCCAATCCCAAAGCCGGGCAAAAGGCGCGCCTTACCCTGCCAGCGCTGCCCAAAATGGACGATAGACGTGAGTACCTGCTGACTCTGGAGGCCAGAACCCTCGCCTCCGATGGGCTTATTCAGGCAAATCACCTGCTGGCCTGGGATCAGTTTGCACTCACATCGAAGCGCCCCCTGCCAACCATGGCTGCGGCCTCATCCACTGGCAAGCTTAACGTGAGCGAGACGAGCGAGGCGATTATCATCACAAGCCCCATCGCCCGCTTCGAGTTTAATCCCAAGCGCGGCGAACTCACCGGCTGGCAGTATCGCGGCCGGGCGCTTATCGAGTCGGCCCCCGAGGCCAACTTCTACCGCGCCCCCACCGACAACGACCTTGGCAACGGCATGCACGAGTGGGCCGCGCCCTGGCAGCAGGCCTGGCAGGGTTTTGGCCTCACTGGCTTTAAGCTGGCCGAAGAAAAAGGCACAGTCAGCATCCACAGCCGCTTCCACTCGGCGAGTCTTAATGCGGACTACGAGCAGCACTGGCAGCTCTATGCCGATGGCCGTCTGTCGCTGCAAAACCGCTTTATCCCAGCGGCCAATAGCGAGCAGCTGCCCAAGTTGCCCCGCTTTGGCATGCAGTGGCGCATGACCGATGGCTTCGACACCCTGGCCTGGTACGGCCGCGGCCCCGGCGAGAGCTATGCCGATCGCAAGTCCGGCGCTGCAATCGGCAGCTATGTCGGCCCTATTGCCGAGCAGTTCGAGCGCTACGCCCGGCCGCAGGAAACCGGCAACAAGACCGATGTGCGCTGGATGGCCATTTCCGGCAAGGCGCTTGGCGTGCTCGCGCTGCCCACCGACGGTGAGCTTTTGAGCGGCAGCGCCTGGCCATTCAAGGCCTCCGAGCTCGACTTCGTGGTGGCAGGCGATGGCAAATCGGCCTCGGGACTGGTGCCCTCCACCAGCCGCCACGGCGCCGATATTCGCCTCAGCCCCGGCGTCACCTGGAACATCGACCACAAACAGATGGGCGTAGGCGGCGATACGTCCTGGGGCCGCCATGTACACGGCCAATACAGCCTGCCGCCAAAGCCATATGAGTACGGCTTTATGCTGGTGCCCTTTGACCCCATACTCACCCGCCCCGCCGAGTTGTATCTGGGCGACACCTCGAACGCATCCAATGCAGATAAGGTAAAACAATGAATATCAACCTGTTGCAACTTGGCATCTTTATCGGCCTCACGGCGCTGGTGGCGCTGTTCACCTACATTAAATGTCGCAATGTGCCGCGGGATCCGTCCGACAGCCGCGACTATTTCCTCGCCGGCGGCACCCTGAGCTGGGTCTTTGTGGCGGGCTCCATCATGCTCACCAATATCAGCGCCGAGCAGATTGTCGGCATGAATGGCGCCCAAACCTTGCTGGTGGCCTGGTGGGAGATCGCCGCGGCGCTGGGGCTGCTTATTCTGGCGCACTGGCTTATTCCCATGTACTACCGCTACCGCTGCACGACCACCACAGAGCTTTTGGAGCACCGCTTTCGCGACCCCCACATCCGCGCCATGGTGAGCGTGCTCTTTATGTTCGGCTACATGTTTATCCTGCTGCCCGTGGTGCTCTACACCGGCGCCCTATTTATGCAGTCGATGTTCCATGTGAACTTTTTCGGCGACACCCAAATGCTGAACGCGGCCGCGGAAGGCATGAGCTGCGTCGCTGCCGACGATAGCTTTGCCTGTATCCCGCAAAGCAGCCAGCGACTGACCACTTTGGTAATCGCGGCGCTGTTTGCAGTGGTGGGCTCGCTCTATGCCATTTTCGGTGGCCTGCGTGCCATCGCTATCTCAGACACCTTCAACGGCATTGGCCTGCTGGTAATGGGTACCCTGGTGTCTTTGCTGGCCATGGAAACCATCGGCTGGAACTTCGAGGGCATTCCCGCCGAACGCCTGACGCTGATTGGCAGCGACCAGTCGGACATCCCCTGGCACACCCTGTTTACCGGCATGATTTTTATCCAGATTTTTTACTGGGGTACCAATATGGTGATCACCCAGCGGGCATTGGCGGCTAAGAACGTGCGCGAAGCGCAAAAAGGCCTGTACGCCGCCGTAGCCATGAAGCTGCTGATTCCGCTGATTGTGGTGCTGCCGGGCATTGCCGCCTACAAGCTTTATGGCGATATCGGCGACAAGGCCTATGGAGTGATAGTGGCCGAGGTGCTGCCGCCCTGGCTCTCCGGTGCCTTTGCCGCCGTGATGGCAGGTGCAGTGCTCAGTACCTTTAACTCCTGCCTCAATTCCGCCTCGGCGCTCTACACCCTGGATGTGCACCAGAAGTATTTCAATGCCAAGGTATGCGTAAAGGCCATGGGCCAGCGGGTGGCACTGATTTTTGCGGTGGTATCCGTACTGCTGGTACCCATCTACCAGAATGCCGACAGCATTATCGCGCTGCTGCAAAAGCTTAACGGTCTCTACAGCATGCCGGTGATGGCGGCCTTTTTGGTGGCCATGCTGTTTGACAACGTCCGCGGTCTCGCGGTGCGCATCGGCCTGGTCAGCGGCGTTATCACCTATGCCGTCTTTACCTTCGTCTGGAGCCCGCTGCACTACATCCACCTGATGTTTATCACCCTGGTGGTGGCGGTGGCCGTAACCCTTATTGTTAACCGCTTACTGCCCGGCGATACCGCCCTGGCGGAAGCGGCCTGATTGGCAACATGGTTAATGGAGTCATCAATGCAGTTTGATCCCAGCGAGCATCCCCACAGGCGTTACAACCCACTTACCGATGAGTGGGTGCTGGTGTCGCCCCACAGGGCCAAGCGCCCCTGGCAGGGGCAACAGGAGCAACACGAGGAAACGGCGCTGCCAAGCCACGACCCGGACTGCTACCTGTGCCCGGGCAACAGACGTATCACTGGGGAGCAGAACCCGGATTATCAGGGCCCCTTTGTCTTCACCAACGACTTTGCCGCCTTGAGTCCTGACTGCCCGGCGCCTGCGCCATCGGACGATCCGCTGCTGCGGCAATCCTCGGCGCGGGGTACCAGCCGGGTGATTTGCTTCTCGCCGGATCACGGCAAGACCCTGGCACACATGAATCAGCATGAGCTTGGCGCCGTTATCAGTTGCTGGCAGAGGGAGCTTCAGGACCTTGGCAAAGACTACCCCTGGGTGCAGATTTTCGAGAACAAGGGCGCCGTGATGGGCTGCTCCAATCCACATCCACACGGGCAAATCTGGGCTCAGGACACACTGCCAACCCTGGCGGCCAAAAAAGATGAAATGCAGCGCCGCTATTTCGAGACCCATAGCCGGGCATTGCTGCTGGATTACGCCAAGCGCGAACTGACCCAAGAAAGCCGCCTGCTTTACGTCAACGAGCACTGGCTGGCGCTGGTACCCTATTGGGCCGCCTGGCCATTCGAGACCATGCTGCTGCCACGCCAGGCTTGCACTCAGCTGCATTTATTGTCAGGCGAAGCATCGACTGCGTTGGCCGACATCCTTGGCAAGCTTACCCGCGCCTACGACAAACTCTTTGGCTGCCGCTTCCCCTATTCCATGGGCTGGCACGGCGCGCCCTTTAACGGTGAAGATAACAGTCACTGGCAGCTGCACGCGGTGTTCTTGCCGCCGCTGCTGCGCTCGGCCACTGTGCGTAAGTTTATGGTGGGTTATGAGATGCTGGCCGAACCCCAGCGGGATCTCACCCCGGAGCAGGCCGCCGCGCGCCTGCGCGAATTGATGGAATAACCCAATGCAGCCTATTCGTAACTTATTTGAGCAGCACTTTGGCGCCAGCCCTCAATGGCTGGGCCGCGCCCCCGGACGGGTCAATCTGATTGGCGAGCACACCGACTATAACGACGGCTTCGTGCTGCCCTGTGCCATCGATTTTTCTACTGAAGTCGCGCTGTGCACCAACCAAAGCAACCGGGTTCGGGTCTTTGCCGCCAACGAGACCGAACACACAGCAGACAACTTCCAGCTCGATGCCATCACGCCGGACGATAGCGTCCACTGGCGCAACTATGTGCGCGGCATGGTGCTGATGCTGTCTGATGCCGCAGCGCAGCGGGGCAAGAAACTCCGTGGCATGGACATGGTCATCCACGGCAATGTACCCCAGGGCGGCGGCCTCAGTAGCTCGGCGGCGCTTGAACTGGCGCTCGCCAATGCCATCAATGCCGCCTTCGACCTTGGGCTTACGCCTCAGGACATGGCCAGGCTGGGTCAGGCCTGTGAAAACCACTTTGTGGGCTGCAACTGCGGCATCATGGATCAGCTCATCAGCGCCAGTGCCAACTCGCAGCATTTAAGCCTGATTGATTGTCGCAGCCTCGAGACCCGCTCAGTGCCGCTGCCTACGGGCTTTAAGCTGCTCATCATCAACTCCAATGTGCGCCGCGGTCTGGTAGATGGCGAGTACAATCTAAGACGAGTCCAGTGCGAGAGCGCCGCCAGCTACTATGGCGTGAAGGCGCTGCGGGACTTGTCACTGGAGCAGCTTTTTGCCGATGCCGATGGACTGGATGCCACAGCCTTTCGCCGCGCCCGCCATGTGGTGAGCGAAAACCTTCGCACCTTAGCCTGCGCCGAGGCCTTGAATCAGCAGGATATGCAAAGGGTGTTTAAGCTGATGAGCGAGAGCCACACCTCGATGCGGGACGACTTTGAGATAACTGTGCCAGCCATCGACGCGCTGGTGGAGATAGTCGCCGATGCACTCAAGGGCCAGGGCGGCGTGCGTATGACAGGTGGCGGCTTTGGTGGCTGCGTGGTGGCACTGCTGCCGGACGCGCTGCTTGAACCGGTTAAAGCTTGTGTATCAAAGGCCTACCCGGAGCAGACCGGACTTGTGCCTGTGTTTATCGAAACCGGCGCCGCGGCGGGAGCACAAGCGCAGCCAATCATCTGACTGCTATCGGCTAGTCGTGGCTCATTGCAGCTAATCGCCAGAGCGCGGCGGCAGCAGAGTTGTGACCGCATGCTGCAAACTCAACGCCCCAAATAACGCTCGGACAGCGCTGCCAGAGTGCCATCCTGCTTCATGCTGTCGAGCGCGGCCACCATGCGCGCCATGGGGGAGCCGGGCACCAAACGCTCGGCTTGATTGCTGCGACTGATGGGTGCATCTGGGTTGAAATCCGGATTGGGCTCAAGCGCCAGCAGTACCGAGCGTCTTGAGATGCCCAGGGTCGCCCATTCCACCTGGTCCGATAATTCCTTGTGCAAGCGAATATCGCTGGCACCGCTCTGCAACAGGGCGTACGCCAGCGGCTCGGCCTCGTAAATATAGGCGTCGGCCCTGCGTTTTTGCAGCATGTGAATGGCTTTTTGCAGGTCCATCTCGGCCACTTCCAGATGAGTCACCCTGGCTGCGCCAAAGCCAAGCTTGGTCAAATAGTCGGGGTTCCCCAGTCCGTGCAACAACGTCAGGCCGTCGAAATCTGCCACGCTGGCAAGCCGTTCAATCTCTGGCGTGGAGATGGCGTAATAGGCGACCCGCAGGCCATTGGGGGCAAAAAAGCTGTATGCGCTGCGTTTGGCGCTGAAGGTAAACTGCGGATAGAAATCGACTTCACCTTCCTTGAGGGCGTTGATCACCCGCACCTTGGGCATGCGCACAATTCGCAGCGTCAGCCCGGCGCGGCGTGCAGCTTCCTGATACATGTCTTCAAACAGACCACTATTGTCTGGCGCCTTGGCGATAAAGGGCTGCTTTTCAGTGGTGCGGTATGCCATGGTCACAACAGACTCGGCAGCCTGTAGCACCAACGGCGACAACATCATTGAAATCAAAAGCAAAATACGGGTTGGCAGGCGCATCGACACTATTCCACGGCATAACTGAAATGAGTGTTGATCAAGTTGGCGCCAATTGCCACGCCAAAGCTTGGCACAGCCACAAAAATCATTCGACTGGTAGTGCCAGCCGCAGCGGGCGGGCGTCAAGATTGAGCAATGCGTCATTCACGGTTAACATAGGCCTCCACAAATTACTGGAGGTATGAATGCGCGCGCTGCTGTCGCTTATCCGAGGCTCACTGGCTTTTCTGGGGTACACCTTTAACACCCTGTTTTGGTTTGTCCCTATCCTGCTGCTTGGTCTGGTAAAGCTGCTGCCCATTCCTGCCCTGCGTAAGCTGATGTCCTATCTGGTGGATGGCTGTGCCTCCAACTGGATTTCGGTGAACAGCTTTATCCAAAATGTGCTGCACCCGGTGCGTATCGATGTGCAGGGCAACGCCGAACTGAGCCGCGATGAGTGGTATATGGTGATTGCCAACCACCAGAGCTGGGTCGATATTCTGGTGTTGCAAAGGGTATTCAACCGCAAAATCCCCTTCCTGAAGTTCTTCCTGAAGCAAGAGCTCTTGTATGTGCCGGTACTGGGTCTGGCCTGGTGGGCGCTGGATTTCCCCTTTATGCGCCGCTATTCCACCGCCGAGCTGAAGAAGAATCCCAAGCTCAAGGGTAAAGATATTGAAATCACCCGCCGCGCCTGCGCCAAGTTTAAAGACAAGCCGGTGAGCGTGATGAACTTTGTTGAAGGCACCCGTTTCCAGGCTGCCAAACACAAAAAGCAGAACTCACCTTTCCAGCATCTGCTGCGCCCCAAGGCCGGCGGCATGGCCTTTGCCCTTTCCGCCATGGGCGAGCAAATCCACAAGCTGGTGGACGTCGCGATTTATTACCCCGGCAAGGTCCCCAGCTTCTGGGACTTTATCTCCGGCAAGGTGGATGAAATCCGCGTGCACGTGACTGTGGCGGATATCGCCACCGAGATGCGCGGCGACTACATCAACAACCGCGAGTTCAAGCAAGACTTCCAGGAACAGCTCAACCAGATTTGGGTCCGCAAAGACGGCATCCTGGCACAGCTTTCCGGTGAAGAAGAGATAAAAACTGAGGTTTCTGAACAACATGCTTAACTTTTTGCCGGGGCCGCTGCTGTTTTTCATAAGCGGTAGCTTGCTCATTATCAATACCGCCATTTGCGGTTCCCTGGTGTGTATCGGTGGCCTGTTCAAGCTGCTGACCCCCTTCAAGGCGGGTCGTGTCCGGGTGACCATGCTGATGAACCGCTTTATGTGGCTGTGGGCTACCCTCAACGGCGCTATTTTGCAGCTGATTGCCAAAATCGAATGGGATGTAAAAGGTCTCGATGGGCTGGATAAAAACGGCTGGTATCTGGTGATCAGTAACCATTTGAGCGGCTTCGATATTGCCGCCCAAACCTATATTCTTCGCAACCACATTCCCATGCTCAAGTTCTTCCTCAAAAAAGAACTGATTTATGTACCCATTATGGGTCTGGGCTGCTGGGCGCTGGATATGCCCTTTATGAATCGCACCAGCCCGGAGAAGCTGAAAAAGAACCCCAAGCTCAAGGGCAAGGATCTGGAAACCACCCGCAAGGCGTGTGAAAAATTCCGCGATCTGCCCACCTCCATCATCAACTATGTGGAAGGCAGCCGCTTCACCGAAGAAAAGCACGACCGGCAGAACTCCCCTTATCGCTATCTGCTGCGCCCCAAGGCCGGCGGTATCGCCTTCGCCCTTTCAGCCATGGGTGAGCAGTTCAGCCACCTGTTGAACGTGACTGTGGTGTATCCCGATGCGCCCAAAGACATTCTTGCCGGGGTGATGCAGGGCAAGGTGAGCAAAATCGTTGTCAGAGTTGAAGCACTGCCGGTGCCCGAAGTGGATGACAAGCAGTACTTCAGCAATGCCGAGTACCGCGCCCAGTTCCAGCGCTGGCTCAATGAGATCTGGCTGCAAAAGGATGAACAAATTCATGAGCTGCTGGCCGAGCACAAAGCCAGCACCAGCAGTTACCGTGAGCTCGCCGGGCGAAGCCCCAACTGATCGCCTTGTCGCTGCAGTGACATAAAAACGCAGGCCAGTGCCTGCGTTTTTTATTACCCGCGCACCGCCTCAGGATCCCACCTCGGCCAGCCGCTTTGCCAGTTGCGGCAACTGATGTTCGGTAAAGACTTCTATGCCGTGCTGACTCAGCAGCGCTGCGGTAATGCCATCGCCGTCAATCAGGGTGCGGGAAAAGCTGCCATCGTAAATCAGCCCCTTGCCACAGGACGGGCTGCGGGCCTTTAAAATGGCAAAACGAATATTGGCTTCCCGGGCAAGCTTTAAAGCCGCCTCGGCGCCCCGCACGAAGGGGGCAGTCACATCTTCCCCCGTCACGGTGACGACCCGAATGGCCTGCTTTGGGTCTGGCGTTTGCATTTCCGCTGACAGCCGCGAGATTTCCGCCGGTGGTCTCCTTATTTCTGCCGGAGGGCTGACAATTTCCGCCGCAGGCCGGGGCGTCGGCAAGCCGCCGGCGCATTCGGGGCAGATACTGACAAAGCGTCCCTGTTGCTGCCAGCCTTGCCACAGGGGGGAATCCAGCAAATTATCTTTGCCGTCATATCGCACGGCTTCGCCCAGCAGGCAGGCGCTCACCAAAATTTTTTCCATCGCTTATTTACTCGGTGCCGGGCGGCATCTTTCGTGAAATACCGCCGCCCCCATTATCGGCTGATAACCACATCATCCCACGCCTTGCAGACAAAGTGCAAAATCGCCAGTTGTTGACAATAAATAGTTTCCACTTGCTGTAACGCAAACAGCGTAGCAAACAGAATAAGCAAAATAACTCATCACTTATCAGCCGCTTACACCACAATTAAGTCACAGAGCTGAAATAATTAGACTTACGTCTACGTCAACAGATTGTTGACAATCTGCCAGAACGGGTCTAATTTTCAACCATTGTCAGTGACCAAGCCGCTGCGAAAGCGACAGTGGCAACCATTCGAGCCAACGCCCAGATGAGCCAGAGCAACTCCAAAGAACTCAGTACTGAACTCAGCACCGAACGTGGCACTGAACGCAGTGCCGTTGATCGCGGCGCGGCTACCCTGGCCGATCAGGTATTGAGTGCCATACAAACCGCCATCATCAAGGGCGAACTGGCCCCCGGCAGCAAGATCAACGAACAGGCGCTGGCCGCCCAATTCGGGATCAGTCGCGGCCCCACCCGCGAAGCGCTGCAAACCCTGGAGCGGCAACGTTTGGTGGTGCGCATGCCCCATGTGGGCGCCCGGGTGGCCCAGCTGTCGGTGGAAGAGCTGAACGATCTCTACGACCTGCGCTCCACCCTGGAAGCCATGGCCTGTCGCCTCGCCGCCGAGCGCATCACAGACGCCCAACTTGCCGAATTGCAGGCGCTGCTTGAGCGTCAGGAAGCGGCGCTCAAGCAGGGCGATACCTATTTTCAGGAGCAGGGTGATGTGGATTTTCACTATCAAATCATCCGCGCCAGCGGCAACAAACACCTGCAGGAAACCCTGATGGGCGGCCTGTACCACCTGCTGCGCATGTACCGCTACCAGTGCAGCAACCACCAGCGCCCAAGCCGTGCCATTGCTGAACACAGACGCATAGTGGAAGCCATCAGCGACAGAGACGGTGAACTGGCGGCGCTGTTGATGCAGCGCCATATCGAACAGGGACGACGCAACACAGAGGCGCGTCTTAAAGAACTCAAGGCCGAGGCGAGCGCCCGTGAGCACAGCTCGCTTACCTTCGCCAACACACAGCAATTAAAGGGAGAGACAGCATGACCCACAGCGCAGGCAAGCGTTTTCGCGACGCACTGGCACACTCCAAGCCACTGCAAATCGTCGGCACCACCAACGCCTATTTCGCTCTGATGGCCGAAAAAACCGGCTTTCAGGCGCTTTATCTGTCCGGTGCCGGGGTGGCCAACGCCTCCTATGGTCTGCCGGATCTGGGCATGACCTCCATGAACGATGTGCTGATTGATGCCGGTCGCATCACCTCAGCCACCAAGCTGCCACTCCTGGTTGACATAGACACCGGCTGGGGCGGCGCCTTCAACATCGCCCGCACCATCAAGGAATTTGAAAAGGTCGGTGTTGCCGCGGTGCACATGGAAGATCAGGTGTCCCAGAAGCGCTGCGGTCATCGCCCCAACAAGGCCGTGGTCAGCACCGAAGAGATGGTTGACCGCATCAAGGCCGCCGTGGATGCCCGTACCGATGAGAACTTCGTCATCATGGCCCGCACCGATGCCGTAGCTGTGGAAGGCCTCGATGCCGGTATCGAGCGCGCCCAGGCCTATATCGAGGCCGGTGCCGACATGATTTTTGCCGAAGCCCTGACCGAGCTGCCCCAGTACCGCAAGTTCAAGGATGCGGTAAAGGCGCCGATCCTCGCCAACATGACCGAATTCGGTCAGACCGAGCTGTTCGACAAGTCCGCCCTGTACGAAGCCGGTGCCGACATGGTGCTGTATCCGCTCGGCACCTTCCGCGCCGCCAACCAGGCCGCCCTTAAGGTGATGCAGGCGCTGATGAACGATGGCCACCAGCGCAATGTGTTGGACACCATGCAGAGCCGCAAGGAACTGTACGAGTTTTTGAACTACCACAACTTTGAAGACACGCTGGACCGCCTGTTTGCCGAAGGCAAAAACAAATAAGGCGAACGGCAAATAAGACCAGACAAGACAGCAAGATAATAAGCAACACAGGGACGAAGACAGCGGGGCATAAAGCCCAGGCAGTAGCTGCTTCCCGCCCCGGCTAAAACCCCGGGGCGAACAAAGTAATCCATAAATCAGCGCCGGGACCCCATCGCCCTACCGATGCCGGCCTTCAGAAAAAGACGAGTTTACGAGGGAATGCAAAATGGCTGAGACAACCGATAAAAAACTGAGTGGTGCAGGCCTGCGTGGTCAGAGCGCCGGTGAAACCGCCCTGAGCACAGTGGGTAAATCCGGCTCCGGCCTCACCTACCGCGGCTATGACGTGAAAGATCTGGCCGAGAACGCCAGCTTCGAAGAAGTGGCCTTCCTCATTCTTTACGGCGAACTGCCGACTCAGCTGGAGCTGGACAATTACCGCGCCAAGCTCAAAGGCCTGCGCGGTCTGCCACAGGCACTGAAAGAAGTGCTGGAGCGCATCCCCGCCAATGCTCACCCAATGGACGTGCTGCGTACCGGCTGCTCCATGCTGGGCAACCTGGAAACCGAACACAGCTTTGCCGACCAGTTTGACGTGACCAACCGCATGCTGGCGGCCTTCCCGTCCATCATCTGCTACTGGTATCGCTTCAGCCACGATGGCGTGCGCATCGAAACCGAGACCGATGACGAGCAAATCGGTGCTCACTTCCTGCACCTGCTGCATGGCAAGGCGCCATCTGCCCTGCACGCCCGGGTCATGGATGTGTCCCTCATCCTCTACGCAGAGCACGAGTTCAATGCCTCTACCTTTACCGCCCGCGTCTGCGCTTCGACCCTGTCTGACATGCACTCCTGCGTAACCGGTGCCATCGGCTCACTGCGTGGCCCACTGCACGGCGGCGCCAACGAAGCGGCCATGGAACTGATTCAGGACATGCGCGACGAGCAGCACGCCCGCGACGTACTGGCCGGTATGCTGGAGCGCAAAGAGAAGATCATGGGCTTTGGTCACGCCATCTACCGCGAGTCCGACCCACGCAACGCCATCATCAAAGAGTGGTCTGAAAAACTCGCCAGGGAATACGGCGACGACCGTCTGTACCGTGTTTCCGTGGCCTGCGAAGCCTTTATGTGGGAACAGAAAAAGCTCTTCTGTAACGCCGACTTCTTCCACGCCAGCGCCTATCACTTCATGGGCATTCCAACCAAGCTGTTCACCCCCATCTTCGTATGTTCGCGGGTCAGCGGCTGGACAGCCCACGTGATGGAGCAGCGCAGCAACAACCGCATCATCCGCCCAAGCGCCGATTATGTGGGTGTGGAACTGCGCAGCGTTACCCCCATCAGCGAGCGCGGCTGATAACAGCGGGGCCGGCGAGCAGTCGGCCCCAATAACGCCTGCCGCACAAAACAACAGCCACTCATTATTCGCGCCCCTTTTGCATGTCTGGAACGCCGTTATGAACACTCAATTCCGTAAGCCTCTGCCCGGCACCAATTTAAGCTTCTTCGATACCCGCGAGGCGGTGGACGCCATCGCCCCCGGCGCCTTCGACAAACTGCCCTACACCGCCAAGGTGCTGGCCGAAAACCTGCTGCGCAAGGCCGAGCCTGCGCGCCTGAACGACTTCTTAAGCCAGCTGATTTTCCGCAAGCAGGACCTCGACTTTCCCTGGTTCCCTGCCCGCGTGGTGTGCCACGACATTCTTGGCCAAACGGCCCTGGTTGATCTTGCCGGCCTGCGGGATGCCATTGCGGCCAAGGGCGGCGACCCGGCCAAGGTAAACCCTGTGGTGCCAACCCAGCTGATTGTGGATCACTCACTGGCGGTGGAACACGGCGGCTTTGAAAAGGATGCCTTTGAGAAAAATCGCGCCATCGAAGACAGACGCAACGACGATCGCTTCCACTTTATCAACTGGACCAAAAAAGCCTTTCGCAATGTGGACGTGATCCCCCCCGGCAACGGCATCATGCACCAGATAAACCTGGAAAAGATGTCGCCGGTGATTCAGGTGCGTGATGGCATCGCCTTCCCCGACACCTGCGTTGGCACCGACAGCCACACCCCACACGTGGATGCTCTGGGCGTAATCGCCATCGGCGTGGGTGGCCTTGAGGCCGAAAACGTGATGCTGGGCCGCGCCTCCTGGATGCGCCTGCCGGATATCGTGGGTGTTGAGCTCACCGGCAAACCAAACCCCGGCATTACCGCCACCGACGTGGTGCTGGCACTGACCGAGTTTTTGCGTAAAGAGCGGGTGGTTGGTGCCTACCTTGAGTTCTTCGGCGAAGGCGCCAAGGCGCTCACTCTGGGTGACCGCGCCACCATCTCCAACATGACCCCCGAATATGGCGCCACCGCCGCCATGTTCTATATCGACGAGCAGACCATTGACTATCTGCGCCTCACCGGCCGCGACGAGCAGCAGGTGCAGCTGGTTGAAAACTATGCCAAAACCACAGGCCTGTGGGCGGATGCCATGACTGGCGCCGACTATGGCCGGGTGCTGACGTTTGACCTCTCCAGCGTGGTACGCAACATGGCGGGACCTTCCAACCCCCATGCCCGCTTGGCCACCAGCGATCTGGCCGCTAAGGGCATTGCCGCCGACTGGCAAGAAGAAGCTGGTAAGATGCCCGATGGCGCTGTGATCATCGCCGCCATCACCAGCTGTACCAACACCAGTAACCCCCGCAACGTGATTGCCGCGGGCCTCATTGCCCGCAACGCGGTGCAAAAAGGTCTGGTGCGCAAGCCCTGGGTGAAAACCTCTCTGGCCCCGGGCTCCAAGGCGGTTGAGCTGTACCTGAAAGAAGCAGGTCTGTTGCCGTATCTTGAGCAGCTCGGCTTCGGCATTGTGGCTTTCGCCTGCACCACCTGTAACGGCATGAGCGGCGCGCTGGACCCAGTGATTCAGCAGGAAATCTTCGACCGGGATCTGTACGCCACCGCGGTGCTGTCGGGCAACCGTAACTTCGACGGCCGTATCCACCCCTATGCCAAGCAGGCGTTTCTGGCCTCGCCGCCTTTGGTGGTGGCTTACGCTATCGCGGGCACTGTGCGCTTCGATATCGAAAAAGATGTGCTCGGCACAGACGATGCTGGCAATGCAGTAACCCTTAAAGACCTGTGGCCAGAGGATGCGGAAATCGATGCCATCATCAAGTCATCGGTGAAACCTGAGCAGTTTCGCGCCGTGTACGACCCCATGTTCAATCTGGCCGTGGAATACGGCACCGAGAAGCCACTGTACGACTGGCGTCCGCAGAGCACCTACATCCGCCGTCCACCCTACTGGGAAGGCGCCCTTGCCGGTGAGCGAACCCTAAGCGGCATGCGGCCACTGGCGGTGCTGGGTGACAACATCACCACCGACCATCTGTCGCCCTCCAACGCGATTCTGGCAAGCTCCGCCGCCGGTGAGTATCTCGCCAAGATGGGCCTGCCGGAGGAAGACTTTAACTCCTACGCCACCCACAGGGGCGACCACCTGACAGCACAACGCGCCACCTTCGCCAACCCCAAACTCTTCAATGAGATGGTGAAAGACGAAGATGGCAAGGTGAAGCAGGGTTCGCTCGCCCGCCTCGAGCCGGAAGGCAAGGTGCTGCGCATGTGGGAAACCATTGAGACCTACATGGAGCGCAAGCAGCCGCTGATCATCGTGGCCGGTAAGGATTATGGTCAGGGCTCCAGCCGTGACTGGGCCGCCAAAGGCGTGCGTCTCGCCGGTGTTGAAGTGATTGTGGCCGAAGGCTTCGAGCGCATTCACCGCACCAATCTGGTGGGCATGGGCGTATTGCCGCTGGAATTTATGCCGGGCGAAACCCGCATGACCTACGGCATAGACGGCACCGAGACCTTCGATGTGAAGGGCAAGCGCACCCCGGGTGCCGAGCTTACGCTGGTTATCCGTCGTCAAACTGGCGAGACAGTGGAAGTGCCGGTGCGCTGCCGTTTGGATACCGCAGAAGAAGTGTCCATTTATGAGGCCGGCGGTGTCCTCCAACGCTTCGCCCAGGACTTCCTGGCCAATTCATAACGCTGCCTGTTGCGCTCGGGGCTTCGTTGGCCCAGATAATCGGTTAGTTAAGACTAACCGATTAATGAACATGATTTTATGTCAAAGGATTCAATGCTATGGCATTTAAACCACAGATCTGTATTCCAGCCACCTATATGCGTGGCGGCACCTCTAAAGGGGTGTTTTTCCGCCTCGACGATTTGCCTGAGGCGGCCCGGGTGCCAGGCGCAGCCCGTGATGCCCTGCTGCTTCGGGTGATTGGCAGCCCAGACCCTTATGGCAAGCACACCGACGGCATGGGCGGCGCCACTTCCAGCACCAGCAAGTGCGTGATCATGAATAAGAGCAGCGTGCCCGGTCACGATGTGGATTACCTCTATGGTCAGGTGTCCATCGACACCGCCTTCGTCGACTGGAGCGGCAACTGCGGCAACCTGTCCACCGCCGCAGGGGCTTTCGCCATTCACGCGGGTTTGGTGGATGCTTCCCGGGTGCCTGAAAATGGTATCTGTGAAGTGCGCATCTGGCAGGCCAATATCGGCAAAACCATTATCGCCCATGTGCCTGTGACCAACGGCGAAGTGCAGGAAACCGGTGATTTCGAGCTCGATGGGGTAACCTTTCCCGCCGCCGAAATCGTGCTGGAGTTTATTGATCCTGCCGATGGCTCTTCTCAGGACGGGGGCGAAGATGGCGGCGCCATGTTCCCCACCGGCAATCTGGTGGACGAGCTGGACGTGCCCACCGAGGTGCACTTAAGCGGCAAAATTCAGGCGACCCTGATTAACGCCGGGATCCCAACCATTTTTGTCAATGCCGAAGACCTTGGCTATCGCGGCGACGAGCTGCAGGAAGCCATCAACGGTAACCCCGCGGCGCTTGCCATGTTCGAACAGCTGCGCGCCCACGGCGCCATCAAAATGGGGCTTATCAAGACCCTCGATGAAGCAAAGACCCGCCAGCACACCCCCAAGGTGGCCTTTGTATCCAGGCCCATGACCCATGTGGTGTCGAGCGGCAAGACGGTTGAAGCGGGTGATATCGACCTCTTGGTACGGGCGCTGTCCATGGGCAAGCTGCACCACGCCATGATGGGCACAGCCGCAGTGGCCATAGGCACGGCGGCCGCTATTCCGGGCACCCTGGTGAATCTTGCCGCCGGTGGCGGTGAGCGGCAGGCGGTGCGTTTCGGCCACCCATCCGGCACCTTGCGCGTAGGCGCCGAAGCCAAACAAGTGGACGGCCAGTGGACCGTCACCAAGGCCATCATGAGTCGCTCGGCGCGCATTCTGATGGAAGGCACAGTGCGGGTGCCTCAGGACTGATGCCGCAACTTAAGCCAGCAGTACTCATTACCGGCTCCGGCCGGGGCATAGGGGCTGCCACCGCAAGGCGTCTGGCTCAAATGGGCTGGCGCATTTGCCTTAACTATCGCAGCAACAGCGCTTCTGCCGAGGCACTGGCCGAAGAGCTTTCGTCCATCACCGAGGTGATTTGTGTGCAGGCCGATGTGGCCGATGAAGCGCAGGTGCTGGCGCTCTTTGACCGAATCGATGAGGCATTTGGTGGCCTCACCCATCTGGTGAATAACGCCGGGATCTTGCTTGGGCAGATGCCACTGCTGCAGATGGATGCCGAGCGCATCAATCGGGTGCTCAGCGCCAATGTCACCTCGCAGTTTCTCTGTGCCCGTGAGGCGGCAAAGCGGATGTTAACGCTGGATAAGGACGTAAACCGCGCCATCGTCAATGTGTCGTCCGGCGCGGCGCGCACCGGCAGCCCGAACGAGTATGTCGACTATGCCGCCAGCAAGGGCGCCATCGACACCTTTACCAAGGGGCTGTCCATTGAGCTTGCCCCCGCCGGTATTCGGGTTAATGGCGTGCGCCCCGGGCTTATCCATACCGACATCCATGCCGATGGCGGTGAGCCCGGCAGAGTGACCCGCTTGCAAAGCCGCATTCCCCTTGGGCGGGGCGGTCAAGCCGACGAAGTGGCCAATGCCATCGTCTGGCTGCTCAGTAATGATGCCAGCTTTGTCAGCGGCAGCATTATTGATGTAACCGGAGGCCTGTAGTTTGTTTGAAGCCTTATCCTTGCTGGCAGTCGCCACTGTGCTGTTGCTCGGCTCGCCGGGGCCGGCGCCGCTGACATTGGCTGCCCTTGGCGCCGCACAGGGGGTCAAACGCAGCCTGCCATTTTTGGGCGGATTGATAGCGGGTTTACTGCTTATCATGTTGGCTGCGGCCAGTGGCCTTGCCAGCCTGCTGCAAAGCTTTCCCGTGCTGGCAAGCACCCTCAAGTGGTTGGGGGCGGCCTATATTCTGTACCTTGCGTTTCGCATTGCCACCTCACAGCAGGTGACGGCAAACAGCGACAACGCCGTGGGCTTCAAAAATGGGCTGCTGTTTAACCTGATGAACCCCAAAGCCTATATGGCACTGCTGTCGCTGCTGAGCCAGTTTGCCCTGCCCCTTGGCAGCCCGCTGGCAAGCTACGCAGTCACCATTACCGTGTGCCTGCTGCTGGCAGTACTGGTGGATGGGCTGTGGCTGGCGCTTGGCAAGCTTGCGGGCAGTAAGCTGCAATCACCCAGGCAAATAATATGGCTTAAGCGATTGATGGCATTTGGGATATTGGCGGCACTGCTGGTTTCTCTGGCGCAGGGGATGCCCCTGCTGAGTCAATAGCAAATATTTCATCGAGGCATGGCTGCACTGAAATGCCTCATTCAATTCGGTTTTTGAAGGCTCCGCTTATTCCCTTCCGGCGGGGCCTTTTTTCTTTTTATCGTTTTACGTTACAAGCAAATTGACACCCCCGACCCGGGCGCTAGAATCTAACCACTTACAACAAAAAAACAACACTCATACCCTGTGAGGAACATAAGGGCATTCAGGCAACAGCGATGAATGCCGGATAATAATCCTGGCCGGAAAGACGCAGCTCACTGCGCACAGGCCTTCCCTTGCAAGATTGGAGAAGCATGTTTCGAGCACTTTTTGGCTCCTTGTCGATTCTGATCCTGGGTCTTTGCCTGTCTGTGGCAAGAGCCGATCACGGCAGTTATCACTACCATAACACTCTGGAATTTCAGCATTTCAGCAGCAGCGACGGTCTTAATCAGAACACCATCACCAGCCTGTATACCGACAAAGCCGGTATGTTGTGGATTGGCACTCAGGACGGGCTGCACTATTTTAACGGCCAGGAATTTGGCCTGTTCCTCCCCAACCCCAACGACGATACCAGCATCTCAGAAGGCTACCTCACCGACATAGTGCAGGATCCGGAAGGCTTCCTGTGGGTCGCCACCTACACCCAGGGCATCAACCGTCTCGATCTGAAAACCGGTAAATTCACCCGCTTTGGCAGTGAATCCGGCTTGGCTGAGCTGAGGGTGACCCAGCTGGCCGTCATTGGCGACAGCCTGTGGATTGGCACCGAAAAAGGCCTGTTCGCCATGCAGCGCAAAAGCGGTCAGATACGTCCAATTCCGCTGGGAAATGCCCTGCATCCGCGGATCACCGCCCTTGGTAATGTGGCCGATGAATACCTGCTTGTTGGCACCCGCGAGCACGGCACCTATGCGGTCAGCAGCAACAATATCGTTCGGCTGAAATTACCTGCAGATCAGCCGGTGAACCGCATCCGCAGCCTCAATGGCAACGCCTATCTGGCCATTGGCAAAAGCCTGTGGCGTTACGAGCTGGACACCCACATTGCCCGCGAACTGTGGCAAAGCGAACCCCAGAGCTTTTTCCAGGGCGATCTGCGCGACTTTACCCTTGCCTCCGACACCGAGATCTGGGCCATCGCCCCCGGCGCCGGTCTGATTGAGTTGAAAAACACCGACCGCTGGCATGCCCGCTACCACAGAAACGATTCCCGCAGTTTCCGCGATGTCAGCGACAACAACCTGATGAGCATTCTGCTGGACCCCAACGGCGTGCTCTGGCTCGGCGGCAGCTATTCGGGGCTGGATAAAATCAATATTCAGCGGCAGTACTTTGAACATCTGTTCGACAACAATATTGCTTTACCCAAGCAAATCAATATGGTGCGTGCGATTCACCAAACTCCTGACGGCACCCTGTGGATAGGTACCGAAGGCGCCGGGGTGAAAACCTTAAACCCCTATGAGGACGGCTACCATTATCGCAACGACCTCTTTGCCAACGCTCTGGGGGTGGCGCAGGAATCCTTCTCACTGGTGGTGCGGGACATCCAGGCCGACGACAGCGGCAACCTCTGGTTTGCCAGCAACTTTGGTCTTGGCAAGCTGGCGCAGGATGGCAGCTTCTCGCTGTTCCAGCCGGAAAAACTGCATGGTCAGGGGCGCTCCCTTGCCTTCGACGGCCGCGGAAATATCTGGATGGGCTCAGATGAAGGCCTGTACAACATGCCGCTGAACGGCGACAAGTTGCAGACCTTCCACCTGGAAGCCCTGCTCGATGGCCGCCTGCCACTAAGCCAAATTCTGGTGCTCAGATTTATCGATGACTGGCTGTGGATTGGTACTCTCGATGGCCTTATCCGCCTCAATCCGGTCAGTGGCGCTATCGAAACCTTCACCCACCACGCCAACGATACCAACAGCCTCGGCAATAACCGGGTGCGCGATATCTATCAGGCCGCCAACGGCGATATCTGGGTCGGCACCCACGGCGGGATCAGCATTTTCAGCCACAGCGAAAACGGCTGGAAGATAAGCCATTTGAACGCCGAGCAGGGCGTGCCCAGCGACACGGTTTACGCCATCCTCGAAGACAAGCTGGGCCAGTTCTGGTTTTCAAGCAACGCCGGGATCAGCCGCTACATTCCCGGAGAAGAGCGGGTAGTCACCTTCAATAAGTTTGAAGGCTTGCAGGAGCAGGAATACAACGGCGGCGTCAAACTCGCCGGAAAAGACGGCTACTTCTGGTTTGGTGGTATCAACGGTATTACCCGGTTCCGCCCCGAGCAGATTCCCAAGGTGCGTCACGAACCGGCCATGGCCATGACCAGCTACAGCATCGGCGGCAAACGCACCCGGGTTTTGGACCTCAGCGCGCCGCCGGAAGTGAACATGGAGTATGACGACAAGGTGGTTAGCTTCGAGGTCACCTCACTGGACTTCTCCTACCCCGGCGAAGACAGGTTTGCCTTCTTCCTGCAAGGGTTTGATAACCAATGGCGCAGCGCCCAGGCCCTGTCACACATCACCTACACCAACCTGAGCCCCGGCAGCTACCTGCTGCGGGTGCGTCACGGCCTCAATGCCAATCCGCTCGGGCATCAGGTAATGACCATCGCCCTCAACGTCAACGCGCCCTTCTATCGTACCGCCCCGGCCTACGTGGTCTATGCGGTGTTGCTGCTGGGGATCCTTGGCTGGTTCTGGCGCGAGCGTCAGGCCAAAAAGGCCCAGCGACTGGAGTTTGAAACCAGCATCCGCACCTCAGAAGAGCGGCTGAAACTGGCACTGTGGGCCTCCGGCGATGGCATGTGGGACTGGAATATCCCCAGCGGCAAGGTGTTCCGCACCCGCATGCATCCCCATATGGAGCAGCAGGTCGACGGCCCTGTGCTGTTTGAAAAAATCCATACCGAAGACAAAGCCAAGGTGCTGCAGGCGGTGGATAAACACATCGACGGCGAGCGCGCCTTCTATGAGGCCGAATACCGCATAGAGGAAACCCCCGGACAGTGGATTTGGGTGCTGGACCGCGGCAAGGTGGTGGAGCGCGATAAAGACGGCAATCCGCTGCGGATGGTGGGCACCCACAAGGACATCACCAACCGCAAGAACATCGAAAACGAGCTCAGACTCTCGGCCCAGGTGCTGGCCAGCATGAACGAAGCCGTGGTGGTGGGCAGCCTGGATTATCGGGTGGCCTCGGTAAACCCGGCCTTTACCCTCATTACCGGTTTTACTCCGCAGCAGGTGGAAGGCAAACACTTCCTGTTCCTCGCCCACGATCGCGACCAAAGATTGCTGTACGAAGCCATTGAGCAGCAACTGCTGCGCAGCAAACACTGGGCGGGCGAGCTGAAAATCCGCACCCGGGATCAGCGCGCCATTCTGATTTGGCTGGAGATCAATCAAGTGCTGGACACCAAGTCAGAGGCAAGCCACTTTGTGGCGGTGTTTACCGATATCACCGACCGCAAAAAGGCCGAAGAAGACCTGCGCCAGCTGGCCTCATTCGACCCCCTGACCCAACTGCCCAACCGCACCCTGTTCCAGGACCGTCTGGGCCACGCCCTGGCTCAGGCACACCGTGCCGAGAGCATGGTGGCGCTGCTGTTTTTGGATCTCGACCGCTTTAAGCACATCAACGATTCCATGGGCCACCACATCGGCGACTTACTGCTGAAATCTGTGGCCCACCGGCTGCAAAATTGTGTCCGCGAAGGCGATACGGTTGCGCGCCTTGGTGGCGATGAGTTCACCATCATTCTCGAAGGGGTGCACAAAACCAAGGCCGCCACCGTGATAGCCGAAAAGCTCATCCGCGCCTTCCAAACGCCGTTTATTCTGGAAGATCAGGTACTCACCATCTCGCCTTCCATCGGCATCAGCCTGTATCCGCTGGACGCCGAAGACAGTGCCTCGCTGATCAAGTTTGCCGATACCGCCATGTATCACGCCAAGTCGCTGGGCAGAAACAACTTCCAGTTCTACACCTCGCGCCTGAACGAATACGCCATGCGCCATGTACAACTGGAAGCCGGGCTGAAACAGGCCATAGGCCGCCGCGAACTCAGCCTGGCATTCCAGCCCAAGTTCAGGGTCAGCGATGGCCGCATCACCGGCTTTGAAGCCCTGCTGCGCTGGCACAGTGGCGAGCTGGGGCCCATCTCCCCGGCGGAGTTTATCCCCCTTGCCGAAGAGATTGGCGTGATTAATCAGCTCGGGCACTGGGTAGTCAACGAAGCTTGCAGCCATATGGCCAATTGGGCCCTGGAAGGCTTCGATAACCTGCATGTGGCGGTCAATCTGTCGGCACGTCAGCTCAAGGCGGATATTCTGTCCACCATCGAAGTGGCGCTGGCGGTGGCAGGCCTGCCCGCCAAATGCCTGGAGCTTGAACTGACCGAGTCGATGATCATGAAAAGCCCGCAGGAATCGGTGGCAGTGCTGCAACGGCTCAAGGCGCTCGGGGTGTCACTGGCGGTGGATGATTTCGGCACCGGCTACTCGAGTCTGGCGTACCTGAAGCGCTTCCCGCTGGATACCCTGAAGATTGACCGTGAGTTTGTGCGCGATATCAGCACCGACCCCGACGATGCCGCCATCACAGGCGCGATTATCGCCCTGGCACACAGCCTCGAGCTGAATGTGGTGGCAGAAGGGGTAGAAAACGAAGCGCAGCTCGAGCACCTGCGCCGCCACGGCTGCGACGAAGTACAGGGCTTTATGCTCGGCAAACCTATGTCAGCCAGCGAGGCGCTGGCGCTGCTGAGGGAGAAAGCCACCTCAGACCAGCCCTGAAGGTAAAACTCAAGCAACAAAAAAGGCTCCTGCGGGAGCCTTTTTTACAGCCAAATTATCGCGTGCTTAGCCGCGGTGCTCGACTTTGCGAACCCAGCCTTCGGGGGCGGGGCGCAGGCCTTTTTGCATCTCGGTATACACCTTGTAGATGTGGCGGATCCGGTCGCCTACCTTGCCATCACCCACGGTGACGATGCGGCCATCTTCGAAGATGTAAGAGCCAACCGGCGAGACCACGGCGGCGGTACCAAAACCACCGGCCTCAACGATTTCACCGGCTTCGATATCGGCAATAAAGTCGCTCAGTTTCACGGTTTCCTGGCGCACTTCGCAGCCCAGTTCCTCACCCAGTGCCAGAATCGACTCAGAGGTGATAGAGCGCAAAATGGTGTCAGTGAACTCAGGAATAATCAAAGTGCCATCTTTGCGGATATGGAAGTGGTTCATGGCGCCCACTTCTTCGATGTACTGATTGGTTGCATCCAGATACAGCACCTGGGCAGCACCGTGTTCGGCGGCAGCCTTACCGGCACGCAGCGATGCGGCATAGTTACCGGCGGCCTTGGAGGCACCGGTACCGCCAGACACAGCGCGGTGGAACTGGGTGGTGATCAGCAGGCGAATGGCATTCAAATCTTTACCGTAGTAAGCACCGCTTGGGCTCAGTACCACACAGAAGGTGTACTGGTTTGACGGGCTCACCGACAGGCGATCTTCAGTGGCAAACACAAAGGGGCGGATATAAAGACAGGCGCCTTCCTGACGGGGGAACCACAGGCGGTCCACATCAATCAGGGCGTTGATGGCTTCGAGCTGCACGGCTTCCGGAATATTCGGGATACAGACAATGTCTGCCGAGCGATTGAGACGCTGGGCGTTTTTGTCCAAACGGAAGGTGTAGATTTCACCGTCGTCATGCATAAAGGCTTTGGCGCCTTCAAAGATAGACTGGCCATAATGCAGCGACATGGCGCCTGGCATCATTTCAAAGGGACCGTAGGCCTCAATGCGGGCGTTTTGCCACTGGCCGTCCTTGTAATCCATCATGAACATGTGATCGGTACGAAGCTTGCCGAATCCCACTTCTCCCTGAGGTTCAAAAGGCTCAGTGCGGCGCTCAGATGCGGGTTTTAAATTGTACTTTATATCCATTGCATACCACCTTGATAACTGACCTTGCAGACTAGGGAGCAGCAGGGATAAAGTCAAGAGCGATGCTTATTCCAACAAAAAGAAGCTGTAAACCGTTAAGGAAACTCCATGAAACAACCGCTCAAAGGCCTGCGGGTACTGGATTTATCCAGGGTGCTGGCCGGTCCATGGTGCAGTCAGTTACTGGCCGATATGGGGGCCGAAGTCATTAAGGTTGAACACCCACACGGCGGCGACGATACCCGCCATTGGGGGCCGCCCTACGCCGGGGGCCATGATGGAGGCGATGCGGCCTATTTCCTTGCCGCCAATCGGGGTAAAAAATCCCTGCTGCTGGATTTAAAAAATCCCGAAGATGTAGCGCGAATTCAAAAGCTTGCCCGCCACAGCGACATACTGCTGGAAAACTTCAAAGTGGGCGGCCTGGCTAAGTACGGCCTGGATTATAAGAGCCTCAAGGCGATAAACCCCAAGCTGGTGTATTGCTCGGTCACCGGCTTTGGCCAGAGCGGCCCGGATGCGCCCCGGGCCGGCTACGACTTTATGATCCAGGCCATGGGCGGGCTGATGAGCCTCACAGGCGACGATACCAGTGAGCCGATGAAGACCGGCGTGGCCATTACCGATCTCTTTACCGGGCTTTATGCCGCCAATGCCATTCTGGCCGCCATAGTGGCACGCCTGTCCTCAGGCCTTGGCTGCCATATCGATATGGCGCTGTTTGATGTGCAGCTCGCCATGCTGGCCAATCAGGCGCAAAACTTCCTCGCCAGCGGCGACAATCCGCCCCGGCTTGGCAACGCCCACCCCAATATCGTGCCCTATCAGGCGTTTGCCTGCGCCGATGGCCACCTGATTTTGGCGGTGGGTAACGATAGTCAGTTTGCCCGCTTCTGCGAACTGGCAGGATTACAGGAGTTGCCCAGTGACAGCCGCTTTGCCACCAATGCAGGGCGGGTCAGCCACCGCGAGCAGTTGCTGCCGCTGATAAAGGCCGCCATGCTGGGCAAATCCAAGGGCGAGTGGCTAACGCTTTTGAACGGCGCCGGGGTGCCTGCCGGGCCTATCAACAACGTGGCCGAGGCCCTGGATGAGCCCCAGGCCAAACATCGGCAGATGCAAATTGAGCGCGACTTTAACGGCGAAAGGCTGCCCTTTGTGGGCAGCCCGCTGAGAATGGATGGTGAGGCGCTTAACTCGCCGCTGCCACCACCACGGCTTGGGGAACATCAGGCCGAACTGCTGGCCTGGCTCGATACCCTCGAATAACCCTCATTCAGACGTTAACGATTGAGCCTGGCAGCCTGTCTGCGGCCCCGCAGGCAGGCACCCAGCGCCAACAGGGCCAGGGCACCGGCGCCCAGGCTGCCGCCGCCTTCCACTTCAACCACCACTTCCTGTTCGCGGTCATAGTTGGCGCTTTCCAGCGGCAGGGCGTACAAATCATCGGTATCGTCCGAGCTGATGGTCGCCACCACGTCGCTGTAACCCACTTCATAGAGATCGATCAGCACATCGTAGTGGTCGGTGCCATAGCCATCGGCCAGGGTGGTCACCACCTCATAGTCGTCCAGCTCATTGGCGCCGCGAATATAAAAGGTCTCGGTGGTGAAGTAGCGCACCCAGTCGCCGCCATTGCGGCTCAAATACAGCTCGGCATACACGGGCACAGACTCATCGGGATAGTTGGAATACACATCCGCATCGAAGGTCACCGAAAAGCTGCGGTGGAAACCGTCGTAGTCCCTGTCTTCAAACAGACGGGCAAAGGCATCGTAGAAGCTGAAGTCGTGATACACACCATAGCTTTGCTGACGGCTGCGCTGCAGTGTGGAGGTCTTTTGCTTTTGCGCCGCCACTTGCTCGCGGGTTCTGGGCTCGGCGGCCACGGCCTGAATTTGCTGAACCCGAGTCTTAAGCTCGCTGGCAACGGCTTCATCCACGTAGCGACTGCTGTCTGGCTTGTCGCTGAGCTGAGTCCCAATGGCGGCAATCTTCGGCGTGCCAATGGGCGTACCAGTCACCTCGTCTGCCGAGGCGTAAGCCGAGCTGCCCGCCAGCACAGTGGCAGCCACCAGGGCCTTAATGCTGAAACTGGAAACTGTGCCTTGGAATAATGTCTTCATAGTCGCGTCCTCGTACTGACTTGTTGAAGCCATTAAATCCGCTTCGCCATGAACGCTTCCTGAACGCTGTTTTTTACCCCCTTCAGCCAATGTTCAGCCGCTAACCGCTATCAATATGGCAATGGATTTCCAGAGGCGCCCCCGGATGGCACAACGCATCCTGCGAGTTAAGTCGCTGTTCGCACTTTCCTTTCACGCGGGGGATCTTTTACACTGGCACCATTGATACGCAGAGATAAAAGACATGAAATACCGGATCTTGCTGACAATATTGCTTTGCGCCTGTTTGCAACTGGCGGCGCCAGGCGCTGCCATGGCACAGGCCTATGCCCAGATGAACAATCAGGGGCAGCAGCAGGGGCTTAAGGTTACCAGTGGCGATCAGGCCGCCGGTATGGCCGCAGGCCGCTACCCGGGCCGGGTACTCAAGGTCAGCCGCGCCCAGGTGGGTGGCAACCCCGGCTACCGGGTCAAGATGGTCAGCAACGACGGCAAGGTCTTTTACGTATCTGTGGATGCCCGTACCGGACGGGTTGGGAGAGACTGACAATGCGCCTGTTACTGGTTGAAGACGATGCGGCTCTGGCCGCCAATCTGGGGGATCACCTCAGAGAAAACCTCTACAGCGTGGATCTGGCCGCCGACGGCGAACTGGGGCTGTTTCAGGGGCTGGAATACGACTACGACGCCGCCATTATCGACGTGGGTTTGCCCAAGCTCGATGGTATCAGCCTGGTGACCAAGCTCAGGGCCGAGGGCCGTGAATTCCCTATTCTTATCCTCACCGCCCGCGACAGCTGGGAAGACAAGGTCGAAGGCCTGGATGCCGGTGCCGACGACTACCTTACCAAGCCGTTTCACCCGCGGGAGTTGGCCTCGCGCTTAAAGGCGCTTATTCGCCGCAGCGCGGGTAAGGCAAGCCCCATCATCGAAAACGGCCCTGTTACCCTCAATACCGCCAGCGGCGAAGTGCTGCTTGGTGGCGAGCGGGTCAGCCTGTCGGCCTCCGAGTTCCGGCTGCTGCAATTTTTGATGATGCACCGGGGCGAGGTGCAATCGAAAACCGTGCTTACCGAGCATATTTACGATCAGGACTTCGACCTCGACTCCAACGTGATTGAAGTCTTTATCCGCCGGCTACGTAAAAAGCTCGACCCGGACAACCAGCTCGGGCTGATTGAAACCCTGCGCGGTCAGGGCTACCGGCTGAACCTGCTCAGCTGATGTCAGACCCAGCCTCTACGCCAACCCCTTCGCCTGAGCCTTCGCCTGCGCCCGAGCCGGCAACTGCGCCTTTATCTCAGCCACGGCCAGCCTCCGGCGTTATCGACCGCTTATCGCTGAAGACGCGCCTTTTCGTCAGTGCCGCCATCCTGGTGGCGCTGCTGCTGCCCGCCCTCGGCATCGCCCTGTTTCAGGCGTTCGAGCGTCAGGCGCTGGCGGGCAGCCGCGACGAGCTTGGCGCCCTTATCTACTCGGTGCTGGCACAAACCGACGTGATAGACGGCAAGCTGGAAATGCCGCCTTTCCTCAACGAACCCCAATTCAATGTCGATGGCTCAGGTCTGTATGCCGAAGTGCGCTCAGGCTCTGGCTCTGGGAAAGGTGAAGTGCTGTGGCGCTCCGGCTCCCTGATTGGCCACGGCGCCATCGACAAGCTGCCCACTCCCGCCCCCGGCGCCGATGCCAAGGTGTTCGGCGAAACCACACTCAACGGCGAGCCGCTGTTCGTCATGAGCTTTACCGCCCTGTACGAGAGCAAGGGCGTGGATGTGCCCTTAAGCATTCATATTCTTAAATCCCAGCAGCGTTACCGCGAGGCGCTCACCGAGTTCGAGTCCAGCCTGTGGCGTTATCTGCTGCTGGCGCTGGCACTGCTTGCCGTGGTGCTTGGCCTGTGGCTGCGCTGGACCTTAAAGCCGCTGTCACGGTTCGAGGCCGAACTTAAGGCCGTGGAGCACGGCGACAAGGAGCGCATCGATGATGACTACCCGGCGGAACTCGGGCCGCTGGTACATCAGCTCAATTCACTGTTAACCACAGAGCAAAACCAGCGCAAGCGCTACCGCAATGCCCTCTCTGATCTGGCCCACAGCTTAAAAACCCCACTGGCGGTGCTGCAAAGCCACCCGGGACTGGATGAAGCCGTGATGGAGCAGGTGGACAGCATCAGCCACAGCATCAGCCATCAGCTTAAACGGGCTCAGAGCGCCGGCGCCGCCTCCTGGCACCAGGGAGTGGAAATCCTGCCCCAGGCCGAGCGCTTAAGTCGCACCTTAAGCAAAATCCACGGCGACAAGGGCATCGATTTTGAGCTTAAGCTCACGGCCGATTTGGTATTCAAGGGTGATAAGGGCGATTTGACCGAGCTTTTGGGCAATCTCTTGGACAACGCCTGCAAGGCGGCTTCATCTCGGGTGCAATTAAGTGCCTCCAAGCAGGATGGCAGGCTGCGACTTATCGTCGAGGACGATGGCCCCGGGGTGGATGAGTCGATGCGGGATGGGATTTTTGAGCGCGGGATTCGCGCGGATACCTATGACAAGGGCCATGGGATAGGGCTCGCCATAGTCCGCGACCTGACAGACGCCTATCAGGGGAAGCTGCGGGTCGAACGCAGTGATTTGCTCGGCGGGGCGAGGTTTGAGGTGTCGTTTCCCCAGTAACTTGGTTCGCTTGACTTAGCGACGGGAAGTTTTTTTGAAGTCGTTTTTCAAACGACGGAAGTAGGTTTAAAGCGAGTCGCTTTGCAAGCGACACAAATCGAAGCCTTCCAGGCTTCACCGGGGCAAGGGGCTTTGCTCGTCCAAAGCCCCTTGCAACCCAAAAGACGCCCCAGACGAAGCCGAAATCCCCTCGGTCTTATGGACGAAATTGGCTAGCGCTTCAGACGCTCATCCCTGATTCGACTGAAGCTGGCTCAGCGTCCTGCCTCGCCCACGCCATTTAGTCCAATGTCCTTCGGCGGCTTCGATGGGGGTATAAGCTGGTGCAATCTGCGCGTGAAGTGTTACGGGTGTCCTGACTTTTCTGAGCCACATAACGCCCTGTTAAGGTGTGAGCAACGCAATACCGATGCTTCCGCAATCAACGCATAGTAAAAATGCCACGCGTTGCGAATCACTCTTAAACAGTTTGTTAGGAATATCTAATTATAAAAGTTTGGTCGAACCCTGTTCTCATGTCTTTTGAAGGCTGTCCCTGCACCTAAACAGGATAAAGAAATTACTAATTCGCCATCAACAGAAGATATATCCCTAACAAATCCAAAGATTGTTTGTACTTTACGACCTGTCATTGCTCCATGCCTTGCACTACAACTCATGCAATACCAAGGCTGGAATGTGAACTCAATCCTAATACCATAACCTTGATAATATGCCGTTTTGACTTCATCTCGAAGCGAATCTGCACCGGAGATAGAAGTGAAATAAAATGGTGCTTGCACTGCAATGTAACTTCCGTTAGTTACTAACGACTGTATTTCTGTACGATTTTTTAGCATTGGCGTAATGTCAGTAACTGGAATTGTAGTTACTACAGCCTCTAATATTGCACTCAAATATGAAGCAATATCACTGCCGCCACCGAAATCAATAAAATAATGCTGTGTACTTTTACCTAGATTCCAAAACTGTTCATCTTTTATGAAGCCTCGTGAATCAATTATATTATTACTTTTTAGCTGTGTAATAAAAGGGGAATCTTCAATAGAGAACTCAAGATTATTTAGTAACTCAAATACTCTTTGGAGGTTTATCCAATCCCAACGTGCAACATCACGTTCTTGCTTTAGCCTTAATATAGTCTGTGTATCGAGGGTACTAACATCATACTCCCACTTAAGCTTACAATTTAAAATTTCACTGGGTATTAAGTTCTGACTCAGCTGTTTTTTACTATGTGCGAGATCATGACAATCTAAACACAATGTAGCTAAGTTCTGCTCAGAATGGTCTCTCGATATAGACCATTCATTAATATGATGTAGAATGATAGGTTTTTGTGTAATTCTACAAACACAACAAGTCCTACGATTTTTATACAGTACACTCAATAATGTTTTTTCTGGTATCGGTGGTCGCGGTTCTGAATAAACAATAGATATATAGTGTTCATTTAATCCTAAGTTTAACAATTGATTCCGTTGCATAGATTTCAAATTGGCTAAAGTGACACCACTATTAGCTAATCGTGAAGCCAAATGACTATCAAAACCTCTTGCAAGAAGAGCATTTTCTGTTCTTTTACTCATTACTACTATTTTTCTCCATAATGCCTAACGCCGCCAGCAGCGGCCGAAGTGGAGGCGTTTGTTTTTGGGTAGCGTAGCGAAAACCCAAAAACAAACGCCGTAACGGAGGTCCAGCCCACGCAGTGGGCGATGTTGCCTGGCTTTGTTAGCCGACTACTTCTTGAAAGTTACAGTCAGTGTGCCTGTTGCTATGTTTTTTGCAATTTCGTAATCAGGGTTCCACGTCGCCAGATTATGGATGCCAATCCCAATTGCGGATGCCCAACCACCAATCACTGTTGGCGAAACTGGGATGGCCGCTGCGGCAACAGTTGCAGAGCGGCCTTTTGTATATACACGACACTTCAACCCCTTTGACTCAATCATTCTTTCAACTGTTTTTACTGCTTCGCCTAAGTTTAAACGAGCTATATCCTCAAGAACAAAAGACTTCCTTTCACCAATTAAAGTATCTATTTTCTCATCTGAAATCGATTTGAGTGAATAAACTCCAATATCCATTTACTAATCCTCTATTCAAGTGTGATGATGTCATTTAATGACGGCTAACATTTGTATAGTGCGCATGCGCATAATCTCACCTCCGACCACTTGGCAAAATCTCACGCAACACGCTGTTTTTAAATTTGATTTTCAACCTAGCAAAAATCATTCTGGGTGGAAAGTGCGCATGCGCATGATTTGCGCTCGCTTTGTTTCGCGCACCATTTTAAGCTCATGAATTTTTTGTGATTATAAAAAGTGTTTCAGAAATAGTGCGCAAAGACGGCACGGTTTTTAGCTCCAAAATCGGCTGATTTTAAATCATACTGTATGGGCATACAGAATTGGGCCAATTCTGATGGATAACAGAGAGAAGGAGTGCGGACACCCACTACTCTCTCACTCAACAATGTACTCAAAGGTTTCACTCCATTTTTCCGCGTGGCGGCCAGAGGCCTTCGGGAAACGCTAGTGAGATGAAACTGTTCATCTCACTGTCTGACGACACGCTTATTCCCCATCGAAGCCGCTTTGGGTGTTGGGCTGAGTGAAAAGAGCGAGCCGAGATATGGGCGAGTGTCGCATCGCGACTAGCATACGAGCGCGAGGCAGTACAGCCGAGCCGGGGGTGAAGCATAAGGATATGCTTCGTCGAGGCAGTGACCGTTGAGCTTGGAGCGAATCGGTCACGGTGGTCGTTTTCAGCCCATAAAGCCAAAGTGCTCGGCTTCGTCAGGGGCGGCAAGGGAGATGCAAGAGGGAATTGCTGCTGATTCCCTCTTGCCCTGTGTGAGCGGAGCTCACGACTTTCGCCAAACGAAGTTTGGCATTCCACCAAACCGCCCGCAGGTCGGTTGACCTGCCAATTCATCCTGGCAAAGCGCAGCGCCCGAATTTCGGGTTGGCTACCGCACCGGCGCTTGCAGCCTTAGAGCGTACCTGACCAACTGGCTTTGGTTAAAGGCCGTTTGTAAAAAATTCAACTAAAACAACAGCAAGTTAGCAGCTTGGGTGATAGTAAACCTAGGGTTAGGTCAAGTTTTGTGCAGTGTTTTCTGCTTAATGACCTGCTTAATGCTGCTTAATGACCTGCGGGTGCCACATGGCCTTGTGAGATGAGGGGAGAAGCTGAAGGGTGAGCGGGCTTTTAGCGTAAAGGCGCTTGGCTGGCGCTGTCCCTGCGTTGCTGGCCGTGCCTGTGAAGGCGTGGCTGAGCGGTTCTTCCCTGATCCACATTGTCGTATCGCTTGTTGTACTGCTGATGTGCTGCCGCACTGGCCGCAGGCGACTCTTGTTTAGCACCTGCTTAATTAACGCCTGTAATTCATCATCTTAGGGTTAAAAAAGCCTTGTCAGTAACAAGTGCACCAAGGTACAACAAAGGCACATCCGGGGCAATACTCTTGGCTGGGATTGGGTAATGCATGGGGGCATGTCTGTTGATATGGCTGGCCAATATCTGTATTCGCTTACCTCTGCCGGATTAATAGTGACAAAGAAGGTATTTGGCGAGTCAAATAGCTCTTTGAGTATTTATGTCGCTTTTTTAGCAATAGCGCGCAGGTTTTCTTCTCGACAGCTGAATTATTCCCGCATCAAAAGCACTGACTCGCTATCCAAAATACCCTCAAACTGCTGAATTCAAGAACCATCTGTCGCAGCCATAGCAACCAAAATATCTCCTCAAAGAATATGCCTCAACCTAAAGTGCTAATCGTTTGGGGCTATTTAGTGTTAATGCAGGCTTTGTTAGCATTTAGCCGTTCGTCAGTCTGCCTTTTTATTCGTGTTCATCCGCAGAACAGAAGCAGGTAGCCATGTTCACCATATTTGGCAACCAAAGGGATTTACGCCTCTCGGGATGAGGATACAGGGAGAAACAGATGCGGGTTGTACATCATAGCGATGCCTATCTGGACGACATAGGTCTGATAGTGGAACCACGGCAGGCCTTGGCAAATATCCGCTCAAGCCTACGACGCGAACCGGGTTGCCATCCCTATATATCAGGCCTTGATTCAATGCTCTGCGACCGAGGTTTGGGCGCTTGTATTACTCCTCATCAGGTCGATAACCTGCTGGAAGATATTCGCCCTCTTATAAACCGAGGCGACTATTTCTTACTCAGCGGCCGCGGAGATCTCGAAGGCGTTTTGTTTTTTGAGCGCAGCAGCCCCTTCCTATCCAATGAATTCCAGCACAAGTTACAATCCCTGCCTCCAAGGCCGCAGTGGAGCGCCGCTTCTACATCAAATTCGAGCAGCTCATTCTTTGAAGATGCCATTGATGGCCTTGTTGGCGCAGGTAAGCAAGTACTTAACGATTTCATTGCCGGTCAGCGGGCCTCACAGGCCGAATGGTTTGCTGAACAGGGCATCATCCAGGCAACAGACAAGGCAACAGGGCAAGCCTTAAGCAGCGAAGAATTGGCTGAACGTTACCGGGAGATTGAAACCGTCAGCATTAGCCCCGCTCAACAAGGCGGCGCCGATGCAATCCAGTCTCTCAGGGGATACGAGGCAGGCTTGCTGGTTGCCGAAGCCGCGGTAAACCGTAAGAAAATCATCACAGACGCCAAAGAAATCAAAGATGCGATTGTCGATGCGGTGAAAGACACGAAAGCTCAAACTAAGGTAGACTTGGACGACATTGGGAGTACTGCTGCTGATTTGGGTGTTACACCAAACAAGTTAGATGACATTTTTCAAAAAGTTCCAGAGGTCGATTATTTTGCAATCAAGGGGCGGTCGCTGCACAACGCTGACTCCGCCACGCTTGTCTTAGGAAAGTATCGACCCACGATAACAAATGGTGTTGAAGATTGGAGCGTACCTGGGCCTGATTCTTATGTGGCGATTGCTAGAACTGAGAACGCGACATACTTTGACCTTGGTAGTGAATGGGGCTCTGTTACTTCAAAATATGGGTTGTCTGATGATGACATGTTTAGAGCATTTAATATTCCAGTGTTGGACGATGCAGTAAATGCAGGTAAACAAATTAAGTTTAGTCACGATCCTAGAACCAACGGTGGATTCCTGCTGCAAGAGTGGGAATACTTGCAGAATACACATGGATATAAACGGTTAAGAGAAGTTGATGGAGTTTGGTATGCGAAGTGATGACTTAGAAGATGTTCTTATTGAAAAGCTCGATGAGCATTTTAAGACAGCCGTAAAAGATTTTGTTGTTAAGGAGTCAACCGATACTCCATTCTTGCACCTGACAATTGAAATGACTCTTTACAACTATTTTGTGGTGAGGTTAGCCATCGAGAAAAATACTTTGTTTTTCTCGATTGTCCAGTCAGGGTTTCAATTGCAACTATTCAAAACATCATTGTCTAGTGAAGATTTAAGAGCAGCTCCATCAATATTGGATAAAGAGATTAGGCTAAGAATTCCTGACAAGTATCTACAAGCAAAGGGCTGGTAATTAGATAGCTACATGTTGTTCCAAACAATGCTAGAACCGAAATTATCAGCGAGGTAAACACCAGGTCTACATACCTTAAAGATAAATATGGTCACTTAAGTTCTGAGCAACGACTTGCTCGAATTGATGAGTTAGCGGGAGCTAACAAACAAAAGTGCGGACACCACAAATCTCTCACTCAGCAATGTACTCAAAGGTCTCACTTCTCCCCCCATCGAAGCCGCTTTGGCTGTTGGGCTGAGTGAGCCGAAACAGGGGCGAATGTCGCGAAGCGACAAGCTTATGAGCGCGAGGCAAGGATAGCCGAGCTGGGAGTGAAGCATAGGGATGTGCTTCGCCCAAGCGGCGCCAGTAGAGAAGGGGCGAATGTCGCGAAGCGGCAAGCCTATGAGCGCGAGGCAAGGATAGCCGAGCCGGGATAAATTTATAGGGATGTAAATTCGGGAGTCTGAAGCGTTAGCCAATTTCGTCCATAAGACCGAGGGGATTTCGGCTTCGTCTGGGGTCGCAGTGGGATTGGATAAGGGTTCATGCCCGCCAGAGCGTCCATGAGCGCGAACCATGGATGGTGAGCTGGCTCTTTTGCATGGACGCATTTGTAAGTCGAAACGGCCTCCGCGTGGTGCTCGAGACGAGCTTCGGCTCCAGCTAAGCGACAGAAACTATTCTGTCGCTTGCCTGATAGGCACCCTTACGCCCTTTCTCCGGGTGTGGGTTGGCGAGTGTCGCTCAGCGACAGGCCCACGAGCGAGAGCCATGGATGGCGAACTGGCTGTTATGCATGGATGCATTTTGCCCACGACCTTCGGCTGCGGCACGCAGCCAATCCCGCCAGGGATAACGGCTTCCGTCGCTTGCAAAGCGACAAAACCCGCAGGGTTTTCTGTCCCGTCAGAGCCCAAACGTGCCTTCTGCGTTAACAGAATATCCGCGTGGCGGGCCTGAGTCCCTTCGGCTCAAACTAAACGACAGAAACTGTTCTGTCGTTTGCCTTGCGGCCGTTTTCGCCCTTCAGCCTTCGTTCATCTTCACCCCTGTAGCCTGTGATCAAACTGGCATTGTGCCGGTATGAAACAGTCAAGGAGGCCCTATGAACAGGTCTATCAGAATACAACTTGTGTCGGCCCTGATGTGTTTGCCCCTGTTTTCCGGCTGCACCTCGGTGGCTCAGGCCGAGCCGAGTGAATACAGCAGCAGTATCCGCGCCGAGCGCTTCAGCGAAGCCGAGCTGGCACGGCTGCTGGCGCCCATTGCCCTTTACCCCGATACCCTGCTGACCCATATCCTGATTGCCTCCAGCTATCCGCTGGAAGTGGTGGAAGCAAGCCGCTGGCGCGAGAAAAATCGCAAGCTCAGCGATAAGAAGCTGATGGATAAGGCAGAGAAGCAGGGCTGGGACCCCAGCGTCACCGCGCTGATTGCCTTCCCCAATGTGCTGGAACGCATGAGCGATGACCTTAACTGGACCCGGGATCTGGGGGATGCCTTCCTCGCCGATGAAGAGGCGGTGCTCGACAGTATTCAAATGCTGCGCCGCGAGGCCGATCGCGCCGGTAACCTCGATGGCGGCGATAATCTGGTAGTGAAGCGCCAGCCCACTCAAATCATTATTGAGTCGCCCAGCCCTGAAATCATCTACGTGCCCTACTACGACCCACGGGTGGTGTATGGTCACTGGCGCTGGAACCGCTACCCACCTGTGTACTGGGCGCCCTTCCCCGGTTATGCCCACTACCATCGTCACTTTGGCTGGCATTCGGGCATCAGCATTTCCTTTAACTTTTACTTTTCCAATTTCCACTGGTACGACAGACACGTGATTGTGAGTCATCACCATCATTACCGTCGTCCGCCCGAACCCAGATACGCCATCAGCCAGGGTGCTCAGCGCTGGCGCCACGACCCGGGACATCGCCGTGGCGTGGCCTATCGCAGCGCCGATATCCGTAAGCGTTACCATGTGAATGCGCCAAGCCGTATCGAGCGGGAGCATCAGCGCAGACAGGAGTTCAGCCGTGAGTTTGCCCACAATGACCGCCGCAATGCCGAGGTGCGCACGCGCGAGTTCAACGGCCGTGAGCTCAATAGCAGCCGCGAACGCGACTTCAAGGCCCGTATGGAGCGCAGTGAAAACCGCCTTCAGGCCGATGGTCGCAGCCGTGAGCGAATTGACAACCGCGAGCGCAACCTTCAGCGCAGTGAACAAAGCCGTGAGCGACTGGAACAGCGCAGCCAGCCGCAGCAGCGCGAACTGCAAAACCGCGAGCGTCAACGGGAGCATCAAAGCCAGGAGCGCCAGCGCGAGCTGCAATCCCAGCCGCGTCAGCAAATTGAGCCCCGGCAGCGCCCAGAGCCACGACAGCAGATAGAAACAAGGCAGCGCCCTGAGCCACGGCAACAGGCCGAGCCAAGGGAGCGGCAGCAACGTGACCATCAGCCCCGTGAACGGGCACAGCCACAGCGCGAGCGTCACAACGAGCATGCCCGCGAGCGTCACCTCTAACCCTGCTCAAGGCGCAGCTATCAATTGCCAGGCTGCTGAAAATATGCCAAAAACAAAGACCGGCCCCGCCGGTCTTTTTTATTACATCGCCTGTTACAACCAGGCCTGCCACCAGCCATGGCAGGAATAAGCAGGCAAACCCAAGGAGCTGACCATGTCCGGCCACATCCGTGCTGCCGAAACCGCGCAAACCGTTGCCACCTTCGACAAACATGCGAAGGCCTATCGAGACGCCTTTGCGCTGCTGCCAAGTTACCTCGCCACCTTCGATGCGCTGGCGGATAGAATGCAGCCCGGCCACACTCGCTTGCTGGACCTCGCCTGTGGCCCCGGCACCTTAAGCCTGCACCTTAAATCCCGCTTTCCCGGGCTTACCATCACCGCCACCGACTTATCACAGCAAATGCTGATGCTCGCCAAAGAGGCGCTGCCGGATGGCGAATTTCATTGTGTGGATCTTAGGGATACCGCAAGCCTTGCTGGCGAGTTTGATGTGATAGCCTGCGCCTTCGGCCTGCCTTATCTCGACAGCCACAGCGCCACGCAATTTTTACGTGACTGCACTGCCAAACTGGCGCAGGGCGGCCTGCTGTATTTGAGTTTTATCGAGTGCGACACCACACCCCACAGCCAAACCAACCGCCATGGCGACAGCGTCTGGCGTCAGGGCCACAGCCCCGCCGATCTGGTTGCACAGCTAAGTGCACTCGGCCTTGAGCCTGTGTGGCAGCAAAGCACAGAAACCCGTGGCGAGACCGAACACTTTTTGATAGCCGTTAAAAACAGTGAGGGAAGATGCGAATAAGTCCCGTGCTTGCTCTGCGTGAGCCTACAGCGGATAGATGCAAGCCACAGTTCCTGCGAATGGCTCAAGTCCTTCGCAAGAACTTCCTTAGGCGCTACACCTTGGCTAACGGCTTGAAATCCCCCAGTTCTGTTTGTGTCAGGCTGAATACATTCGGGTGAATGTGCCGGGTCAGGATCACATCCAGCATCAGGGTTTCATCGGCCCTCAGATAATCGGCAATGGCCCCCTCGCAGTGAAATTCCACCGCCCGGTAATGGACAAGACCGCTGTCCGGCCGCGGCAAAATCCGAAAGCCCCAGCAGCCTTCGGCGGTTTTCAGCATGCGGTCATGGTTCAAATACAGAGTCAGGGCATTACCGATGCGCTGGTTCTTCTGCCTGTCCTGAAAAAAGCCCTTGGGCAGTTTACCGGGGTCATAGTCCGGCCCCGCCAGCAGCAGGAAGTCGAAGTCTTTGAGAGGCTCGCCTTCGCTGTCCCACAGCCGCACCACCAGTTGGGTAAAGCGCGCCCCCTTGGCAGGCTGGCTTTGCAGTTGGCACAGGGCATTGAATGCGCTGGCCGAGCCAACCTGCAAACAGGCCAGAATGCTGCTCACCACCGGCTTGGGATTGGCACTTTTAGCGTTGACTGATGCCATGATCCCAAGCTTGCTGCCGCTGTGACTGGCCTTGGGCAACACCTCAAAACCGCAGCTTGGGGAACGCTGATCCTGGCTTATGGTCAGCGGGACCAAGCCCTTGTCGTCCGGCTCAGCGGACTCCTGCAACACCAGCGCGCGATAGTTGAGATTGGCGCCGGCCAGGCGCACTACCCCATCACTGCCGGGCTCGGCAGTGTAGCTGTTGAGGTAGTCGTACAGCTGACGGTCGATGGTTTCGCCGCTGATCACAAAGGGATACAGGCCATCGGCAGAGGGGTTTTGCGTCAGCCAATACTGATTGAGCTTATGCTGCCCCAGGCTGCCAAGTTCAAGCCAATCAAGGATTTGCTGCCCAGGCTCCACGCCTTCAAACCAGGACTTTATTCGCCCGAGGCGAGATTTACCCAGCTGCGCCAGCGCCGAGCCGTGATTGGCAGGTGCCAGCATAATCAGGTGGGTCAGTGGGCACTGGCCAAGGCCATCGGGATAATAGCGGGCAAGCCAGCAACGCATCACAGGGGCGCCGGTGGAATGAGTCACCACGGCGAAAGGTTCATCGCCCAGAGTTTCGCGGCGGGCGCGCTCAAAGGCCTGAGTCAGGTCGTCCATGCGCACTTCATCAACAAAGCTGATGTAGCGCCCGAGATAGATATGGGTGATGTCCAGCGCCAGGCCGGTGGGAGCCCATTTGACCAGGGCCTCGGGCAGGCCGCCGTAGGTGTCTGTGCTGGTGACACTCCAGCCGTGCACCATCAGGAGTTTCATTGGCTATCCTCCGTGATATAAATAACCGCCCTAGCTCATCACAAAGGCCATGCCGACACAAGTTACCGCTGCGCCATTTTGGCCGCGAAAGAGCCTGGCGCAACAGCCACTACTTCGGCTCAGGGCGTTAACCAGCCGCCAACTGCCTGTAACGGCTGCATATCCTCATCTACCCAAGCCACCAGCGCCAGCCGTGGCGCACGGCGCAACAGCGCGTCCATATCCAATTTAAGCTCGCCGCCAAAACGGCTGATATTGGCAATATCCGACTGATTATCAAACTGATACAGCGACAGCACTGCAAAGTCCTGCTGCAGTGTTTTGCCGCGATTCTCCCCCTTGGCTACCGGGGTGTGAATTCCCACTCCCACAATGGCCAGGTTCAGCAGCGGCGCGGCGGCGCCATAATCGGCGTTGAGCCTTTTATCTTTCAGGCTGAGGCTGAGAGGCGCTGCAGCAGCGCGACGGCCTTCACCGCCACGCCTTTCACCGCGACGATCTTCACCACGCCACTCATCTGCGCCGATAAAAATCTGTGGCGTATACACACCCTTACTGTGCTTGCGATTCCAGTGCGCATACTGGCGCTTGCCAAAGCGTTTGTCGGCGAAGGGATCTTTCCAGCCCAGGTAGTCCCAATAGCTGACATGAAATGCCAGCGGGAAGTATTTGTGCCAAAGGTCTTTCTCTTTGGCAAACGCAGACAGCCACGCCTCGGCGGGCGGACAACTGCTGCAGCCCTGAGAGGTGTAGAGTTCGATAATAATGGGCTCGGGATTCTCGCTGCGGGCACTGAATTCCACGGCCGACAACGGCAAGGCCAGTAAGGCTGGCAAGACAAACAACCAAAGCAGACGCATACTGGGACTCCGGTGGTGGGCGGTTAATCAAACAGACCCGCCGTTCGGAAAAGCAATTTCAAATACTTGCTTGAAAATCGTCAGCCAGCGACTAAGGTTTTTACAGTGCGTTATTTCGTAAAGTGATAAAGAGAATAAGACTTATGCAAACCTATCAAGGTATCGCCTGTGATCGTTATGACTATCTGGAGCTTGCGTGTATCCGGCGTTACCCCTTGTTGTTGGAACTGAAGGAAGAAGGCCGTATCCACGGCCGCGCCGTAACCACAGAAACCCGCGCCGACAAGAGCGAGTGGCTGCTGGTCGACACAGCCACCCAACAAAGGGCCATCCGCCTCGACCGCATCATTGCCATCACCCCGGATATCGAGGGTGCCGAGTTTGGCCGGATCCTGATAAATCCTTAATCCTTCAGCGCCGCAACCACAGATATTTCAACCAGATACTCAGGCTCGGCAATGGCAGCTTCCACGCAGGCCCGTGCCGGAGCATGGCCCTGTGGCACCCAGGCATCCCACACCGCGTTCATGGCGTCGTAATCGGCCATGTCTTTCAGATAGATGGTACAGCTCAGCAGATGCTCACGGCTGCTGCCAGCCTGCGCCAGCAGGGTATCCACCTCTTCCAGCATGGTGTGGGTTTGGGTGGTGATGTCGCTGTATTTGTCTTTGGCCACCTGACCACACAGATACACAGTGCCCTGATGGATCACTATGCTGCTCATACGGGTGCCTGTGTCCATGCGAACTATACTCATGGCAATTCCTTATATCGCTTGTCGAAAAGGCCGATTGTATCCCGGCCGCACGCCCCAGGCTAACCGACCAGCGTGAAAATTACTGTACTGCCCGCGCTCAGAGGCTCAGGCCCGTGCCCTCGCCGCCTTTAGTCGCCGCTGCCTCTGGTCTCCGCAGCCTTTAATCTCCGCTGCCACAGCCACAGCAGCGCCGTGGCCACCAGCGCCATCAGCCCCAGCGCAGCAGCGGTCGCCAACCCCAGATTCAGCGCCTGAAACGCCAACAAGGCCGCAATGGCAGCCATCAGGGCAAAGGGCAGCTGACTGGTTACATGGCCCTGTACCTCGGCGCCACTGGCGGTCGCGCTCAAAATCGAGGTATCTGAAATGGGCGAGCAGTGGTCGCCAAACACAGAACCTGCCATCACAGCTGCCAGCGCCGGCAGTAATAATTCAGGTTGCAGCGAGTGCGCTACCTCGGCGCACAGCGGGATCATAATCGCGAAGGTGCCCCAGCTGGTGCCGGTGGCAAACGCCATCACGGCGCACAGACCAAAAATGCCCGCCAGCATATAGTCTGCCGACAGCCACTCACGGGCGAGATTGGCTATCCGGGCGCCAGCGCCCAAATCTTTAATAAGCTGGCCAATCATCCAGGTCAGCAGCAAAATTCCCACCGCCAGCGCCATGGATTTCAGCCCCACCAGCAAATCAGCACCAAGCAAGCTGCCACGGCCACGCCAGAGGCTGCCCACCATGGCAACCAGCACCGCCAGGGCGGAGGCATCGCGCATGGCCGCGCCTATGTCGGCGGCGGTAAGCATGGCGCCAAGCCCCGGCTCGCTGGCAAGGCGACTGCCGGAATAGAGGGTAAAAGCCACCGAACTGATCAGCAGCGCAGCCAGCGGTAAAAACAACGGCCAGGGCGAAGCATGAGTCAGGTCATCTGCCGCTGTATCGATTGTCGGCTCAGGCTCTCCTGACCAGCCCCAGTTCAGCCAGGAGCCCAGCAGCACCAGCAGCAGGGCACCAATGGCGTAAAAGTTCACTGCGGCAATGCCAATAAAGGCCTCCAGCGGTGACACCGGCAAAAAGGCAATCCCCGCCAGCAGCGCCATCACATAAGGCCCCCAACTGGCCACCGGCACCAGCGAGCACAGCGGCGAAGCGGTGGTATCCACCATGTAAGCAAGGCGATTGGCCGAAATACCATAGTGCTGTGCCAGCGGCCGCCCCACACTGCCCACCGCCAGGCAACTGAAAATGCCATCAATAAACACCAGAAAACCCAGCCCCACCACACCAAGGCGTGCCTGACGGCCGTCGCGGATACGGTGCGACAGCCAAACACCAAACTCGGCCACGGCGCCGCTGCGTCCAAGTAGACTGGTCATAATCCCCAGCAGCAACATGGCCGCCAGCACATTCAAATGCCAGCTCTGCCAGGCCCCGTCCTGATAAAACAGCCCCTGAATACCCCGGCCAAGGTAGCCAACCGAATCCACCGGCGCGAAATCATTGAGGATAAGGGCGCCGCAAAGCACGCCCGCCCCCAGAGCAATCAGGGTGCGCCGCAGCAACAAGGCCAGGGTCAGGGTGAGCAGCAGCGGAAAGAGTTCAAGCAAAACAGGCAATCCCGGTCGAAAATACAATCAATGTGGCTCAGCATACCCGTGAGTGCCAAGGCTGCAAAGTCCGGTGGTTAAAATCGAGCGGACGAAGGGAACGACGGGCTTGATGCCCTGCAGGCGGCCCATTGCTGGCTGGCTTTTTGGTTTGGATAATCAAGGGGATCAAAGGCTTGGCTTGCCGCTTTAGAAAGTGCACCAAGCTTGTGGGCGCAGCTTAGCGTCAGCCCTGTGGATGAGGCGATGGCTCCCTTGCCGACAACACCCACTGCAGCGGGCATCCTGGCTGGGTAAACTTACCGGTGAATTGGCATAAATTGCGCATTTGCACTAGGTGCACCGCCTTGACCCTGCTAGAATCTGGGCTCCATCCAGAACCCTTTTTTACAGGACCTTTCCCATGAGCCTTGAACTATTGTCCCAACTGGAAACCAAAATCCAAGCCGCACTGGAGTCGATTGAACTTCTGAAGCTGGAACTCGAAGAAGAGAAAGAGAAGTCTGCCAACCTGGCTGAGCAAAACCAGCAACTCAAGCAGGAGCTCGGCTCCTGGAATGATAAGATCACCGGTCTGGTTGGTTTGCTGAGCAACCAGGTTGACTGACTGTTCGGACGCTATGCCTCAGGCTGTCTTGGCCTCTTGATTCTGAGCTTCAATCAGCTCGTTCAATTCCAGAATCGCCTGCTTAACCTGAGGCAGGCTCTTCCGGGGCAGTAAAAATTTTCCTTTTTCAAACTCCAGCCGTCCCAGGTCTTTCACCCAGATAGCCCCCGTCAAAAAGATCCTTACATGCTTGACGATAAGCTTGGGAGCATAAACAGGAAAAACTCTCACGTGACCCTCCTGTGTTTGTTTTCTTGGGTCAGTGCCAACAAGTCCTCAGTTTGCCCCCGCGGAGCAGGTGCAGAACCTGTTCGTACCTTCCCTTATTATTGATTACAGTAGTTCGACCCTTCTTTTACCAGTCAAGTTTCATCCGTCGAAGCAGAAATTTGTAAATATTGACTTCCCTTGACGTAAGCTGCTGATTTACCGCCCAACCAAACAGTCTTTTTTTTAACGTCAATTATCTGTCGCTTGCCAAGCTTATGACGAATTGCTACATTTACCGTGTTACTCAGGGTAAAACTGAGCCATGTGGCTCTATACCGTGCTTCTTGCGACCAGGGAGTACGGTTTTTTTTTGCCTGGATTTTCCTGCATCAGTAAGCCCATCGGCAAACAGCCATAAAAAAAGCGCCCCTTTGGGCGCTTTTTTGCTATCGAACAAAAACTTAGTCTTTCTTGGTCGACAGATAGAAAGCGATGTCGAGCATCTCGTCGTAGCTCTTGATAGAGTCGGTCAGCACCTTGTACTTGCCGTTTACCACCAGCGCAGGCACACCTGACAGCTTGGCGTTTTCGGTGTCGCGCTTCATCTTGGACATTTGCGCGTTCACCATGAATGAATTGGCAGCAGAATCAAAGTCTTTGCCGTCTACGCCGTTGGCCACGAACAGGGCACGCACGTCGTCACGGGTGGTGAAGTGTTGCTTCTTGTCGTGGATAGCAGCAAACAGGGCCTTTTCCATTTTCTTTTCGACTTTCAGCTGGTGCGCCACGGCAAAGGCACGCGACATTTCCACACCCATTTCACGACCGATAAAGTCAACGTGAGCCTGGTTGAAGGCCACGCCTTCAGGCTTCTTCTCTTCGATCATTGGCACCACAGTTTTGGAGAAGTTGTAGCAGTGTGGGCAGTAGAAAGAGAAGAACTCGGTGATCTCAGGCTTGGCGCTGCCAGGACCTTCGTTGATCACTTCGTAATGCACACCTTCTTTAAAATCGGCGGCCAGAGACATAAAGGGCATTGCCAGCAGAGCGGCAGCCATCAGAAGCGCTTTTTTCATCTTGTTTCCTTGGTTTTCGGGTCCAGCGGACCAAATCAACTTGCCTAAACTAATATGCTTTTTGATGCTATCTCAAGCCCATAGTTCAACTTTGTGTTACAAAAGACGTCAAAATGGCTGCAGAGTCAAGGGCGGCAAACCAATCTGGGCCACCTGCGCCTGCATATCCCTTATCTGTCGCTGCCAGTAAGCCTCGTCGGCAAACCAGGGGAAATGCATCGGAAAGGCCGGGTCCTGCCAGCGGCGGCTAATCCAGGCCATGTGGCTGAGCATCCGTAACCCCCGCAGCGGCTCAATCAGCGCCAGCTCCTTCATATCGAAGTCGCAAAACTCTTCGTAAGCGCCAAGCAGGGTATCGAGCTGCATGCGCCGCTCATTGTCATCACCCGCCAGCATCATCCACAAATCCTGCACCGCTGGCCCACTGCGGGCATCATCCAAATCAACAAACCCTGGGCCATCCGGGGTCCAGAGAATATTGCCCGGGTGCAGATCTCCGTGCAAACGCAGACTTGTGGTCTCTACCCACGCCTGCTCAATGGCCTGCACCAGCGTCTGGCCTGCCGCCGCAAAATCGGCGCGCAGCGTTTCCGGCACATGGGATGATGACAGCAGCTCAGCCAGCGCCTCAGCCGCCATGGCGGCCGACAGGGTCTCACGGGCTGCAAACTGTCCGCCCTTACCCAACTGATGCTGACGGCCAATAAAGTGGCCCACGGCCTCCAGCTGGTCGAGGTTGTCCATCTCAAACGGCCGACCACCGATTGAAGGAAACAGTGCAAAGCGGAAGCCATTGAAATGAAACAGGCTCTTGCCATCAATCAGCACTGGCGCAGCCAGCGGCACCTCGGCATCGGCCAGTTCAAAGGCAAAGCCGTGCTCTTCAGCAATCTGGGCATCAGTCCAACGCTCGGGGCGATAGAACTTGGCCACATAACGATTGCCGCGGTCACAGCGGAATTGATACACCCGGTTCTCAAAACTGTTCAGGGGCGTGAGACCGGTTTCTGGATAAATGCCCACCGATTCAATGGCATCGAGTATGGTATCTGGCGTGAGCGAATGAAAATGAAACGCGGCGCTCATCGGGCTTCCCCCTGCACCAGTGGAGCAAGCAAACTCGCCAGGAAGGCCAGCACTTCGAGATCTTCCTCCCGATCGCTTGCAAGCCAGGCTACGTCGCCGTAAAACTCAAAATTCAGCCACAAGCGGCAGCCTTCAAAATCGAGCAGCCACTGATGGCGGTCGGCACCCCATTGACGCTCCAGCACCCGGCAGTCGAGGGCGGCAGCCAGTGGCTCGGCAAATTCGTCAAAGTGGTCAAAATCGATGTCGCCGCGAATGGCAAGGCTGATGGCCTCTTTATCGAGGCTGATGTGTTGGATATTCATTGGCTCTCTTGCGCACTGGGGAATGACGTGGAAGGGGCAATCAGGGCGCAGCTGAGCAGGCCCTGCTCGGCCTCGCATTGCTGTGCGCACTGATACTGACCTGTATCACCGGCGAGGCGCCGCAGGCCTTCGCCCTTGGCCTGACATTGCTCGAGACTCTGGTAGTAACCGGCAATGTCGCTGAATTGCCACTGGCCCTGCGCCGGCGTTTGCCGGAAGGTGAGTGTCCACTGATCCGCCTGGGTACAGGCGCCGAGCAACAGGGTGGCAAGCACGCTTACGATGAGACGTTTCAACCACAGCTCCCAATAAAAAAGCGGTGCCAACTGCACCGCCTTGTAGTTTATCCCGCTTGGGCAGGCCCTTGCCAGTCTGGACTAGCCAGCAGCCTTGTCGCGGGCCTTTTCGATGCGGGCGATACGTCCTTCGAAGCCGGTGACAGTACCATCGGACAGACCATGGTCGAGTGCCTGACGACAAATGTCGATGGCGCCGTTGAAGTCGCCCTTGTCATTGAGCAGGGTTGCCAGCTGCATAAAGCCAACGCCCTTGAGCGGCTTGCCCGAGCCCAGCACCTTAATGGCCAGCCTGGCATAGTCGTCAGCAAGACCGGCACCAAAACCGAGGTGCGCGGTGTCTTTGCGCTGCTTGTAGCATTCATTGATGGCCGCCAGCAGGCTTTGATGCTTAAGCTCATCGCTGCCAGCGCCATTGAATTCACGGATGGCCCGCGCCAGAGGCTCGGCGGCAAAATCAGGCACCGCCAGCCCTGTGACAACGGCAGCGGGAGTATCGATAACTGGCTCTGGCTCTGGCTCTGGCTCTGGCTCTGGCAGCTTAGCTGCTACCACCTCGGCCACCACCTCATTGGTAGGCTCGGCTGCAGCAGCTTCAACTTTCTGGGTCGCTTCAACGTCCTGTGCAGCGTCAACTGCGGCGGCCACGTCGACCACAGCCGCTTTATCCAAAACTTCTGCTTCCAGCACTTCAGCAGTTTTTTCCTGTACTTCAACGGCCTTTTCTGGCTCTACTTCGGCGGGCGCGTTGGATTTTCCGGCCTCTGGGCGGTCACTGCGACCATATTGCTCTTCGGTGGCCAGACGCTTGGCACGTATGTAAAGGAAGACCCCAGCCAGCACCAGCAGGATGAGTACAACGATTTTCATGGTGTGTATCCTGTTTCTCTTGGCAGCCTCGCCGCCATTCCCCAATGTCCGGCATCCTGTCGACGCCGGGAGCAGTGGTTATTATTAGAGCATTTCACCTGTTCAAATCAAGTATTTATGCACCTTCCGTGGTATCGGGCATCAAAATTTACCTATGGCATAAAAGGCTCTTTTTGTGCGCACCTTCATGCTTTGACGATCCCTTTTTGAGTTCACTGGCCTCGGGGACTAAGATAAAACCAAGTAAAACACTTGGGTATTTCCCATGACCGAGTCCATCATCTTAAGCGGCAATCTGGGGCGGGAGTTTGCCACCATCAGCGCCATGGTTACCATCTACTGCCGTGATCATCATGGCGGCAAGAGCCCCTGTGATGAGTGTCAGGCGTTTTTGGAATACGCCAAAACCCGTCTGGACCGATGCCCCTATGGACAGGACAAGCCCACCTGCAACAAGTGCCCGGTGCACTGTTACAAACCTGAGCCACGGGAGCAGGCCCGCACCATAATGCGCTATGCCGGACCACGGATGTTGCTGCCCCACCCTATTCTGGCCATTCGCCATCTGTTGCTGGAGCGTAAAGCGGCGCCGGGCAAGCCGCCCAAAAATCTCTCAAACCGTCATCAGCGTTTACAAAAGGCAGCATCAGAATAAGGCAGGATTGCCACCACAGCGCGCATGGGCTAAAACAGGAGTTCGAACGGTAACTTTTTCAATAACATGAGTGCGCGCCCATGACGGAGTTTCTGGAGCAAACCTTTAAGTGGCTATCGCTGCTCGGCGGGCTCCACTGTTTGGGACTCGGACTCTATCTGCGCTACCTCTACCATTCTAAAAGCGGCAACCACCGGCTGCTGGCGGGGATCTTTTCGCTGGTCTCGCTGACCTTTTTCAGTGGCCTGCTCACCCGCCATACGGTGTCATTGCCGATGCCACTGATCTACAGCCTGTTTATTCCCGGCTACTTCCTTTTGATGCCGCTGCTGTATCAATATTGCCACCAGGCGCTGTGCAAACACCGGGGCCATTTCTGGTATCACTATTTGCCCGCACCTCTGATTGCCATTGGAGTGGCCGTCGACCAAATGCTGCGCCCCGGGCTGATGAATCCCAGCGACGGCGACAAGCTTTCCCTCGCCGACTACACCCCGCTCACGGCGGTGTTGACCGTGCTGCTGTTTGTGCAAACCTGCATTTATTTCATGCTGATTTTCAGACTCTTACTCAGCCATCGCGGCCGCAGCGCCCGCGCCCATGAAGAAAACCTGCAGGACATCCGCTTTCGCTGGCTGATGACCTTGTGCCTGGCACTGATGTTCAACTGGTTACTCAGGGTCGTACTTACCCTGATCCCGATATACTTCGGCGATGGCGCCAGTGAACTGATGCTGATGCTGCCACGGATGATTTTACTGCTCAGCCTGTACCTGCTGGCCTTTTACGGTTTGCATCAAATTACCCGCGCCGCCTACCTTCGCGGCAAGCTCACACTGCCGAGCAATATCAGCCAGAAATCCAGCAGCCAACTGCTGAGCGCCGATGAACTCAACTACCTGCAAGAGCTGTTGCAGGAGGAAAAAAAGTAAGCTTTTTCATGGTGTTTTTATAACCAAGACGTTAAGGTGAACCTCGTTTTCAACTACGGGGGAATTGTTGATGTCACCGCTTTACCAACGTCTGCTGATGGCCGGATTACTGGCCGCGCCTGCCGCCATGGCCGCACCATCCCATCAAATTACCGTCGATGATTTTTTCAGTATCGCCAACATGGGATCTGTGGTTATCAGTCCCGACGGCAATCACGCGCTCTGGCTCGAAAGCCGCTGGGATAAGGAACTCGACAAGAGCCAGGCCGATCTGTGGCAAATCGATCTGCAAAATCGGGCGCCAGTGCGTCTGACCTTCACCGACGAGAGCGAGTCCCGCCCGGTCTGGAGCCCCAACGGCCAGTTCATCTATTACATCGGCAAAGAAAAGCGCGAAGGCGCCAAGGCCCCCTACAATGGCAAGCCGCAGGTGTTCCGTATTGCCAAAGGCGGCTCAGAAGCCGTGGCCATGACCCGTGAAAAAGACGGTGTGAACGCTTTTGAGCTGTCCAAAGACGGCGCTGCGCTCTACTTCCTCGCCAACAAAGAAACCAAAGACAAAGATACCTGGGCCGGCATGCGCGCCAGCCACAGTGCGCCTCAGTATGGCCATGGCAAGCGTGACACCAATCCGCTGTACAGGCTGGATCTGCAAAATTTCCGTCAGCAACTGCTGCTGGACGACGATAAGGTAGTGTGGGACTTCAGTGTCAGCCCCGATGGCAAGCAAATCGCCCGCATCACCACCGACGATAACGAGCTGGTGTACCTCGAAGGCTGGTCGCGGGTTGAAGTGTTCAATACCGCCGATAAGCAAAACCGGGTACTGGAAGACGCCAGCTGGCGCGAGCAGGCGGCCTCCCCCTACGGCTGGCTCGAGGGTCTGGCTTGGGACACCAGGGGCGAGCGGCTGGCATTTCGTATCGACTTTGACGGTCATCCGGGGCGTCTGTTTGTGGTGAATACCCAGGGTAAGGGCCAGATGGAACTCACCCGTCCCGGCAAGGTCACCCTCAATGGTGCCGATATTGAATGGCGCCCGGGCAGCGATGAGCTGTGCTATCGCGGCGCCGAAGCGGCCCGGGTTAAGCTGTTTTGTACTGAAATCAACGGCCTCAAGCAGGGCGACACCCGCGCCGTGGTCGGCGGTGATTTGGTGATGGGCGGTTACAGTTTCGATAGCCGCGGCCAGCGCCTCGCCTTCAGCCACAACGGTTTGAGCCACTTTACCGATCTCTTTGTTGCCGATGCCGATGGCAAAAAAGCCACACCCAAGCGCCTGACCAATATCAACCCCCAGAGCGCCGACTGGCAGCTGCCGCAAATCAGCATTTACAAGTGGCAGGCGCCGGACGGCACTGAGGTGGAAGGCATTCTGGAGCTACCCTTTGGCTGGGATAAATCCAAAGGCAAGCTGCCACTGGTGGTGCAAATCCACGGCGGCCCCACCGCCGCTACGCCTTACTCGCTGCAACATCGCAGCTATGGCCGCGCCAGCTTCCCGGCCCAGGGCTGGGCCCTGCTGTCACCCAACTACCGCGGTTCCACCGGCTATGGCGACAAGTTCCTCACCGATCTGGTTGGCCGTGAACACGATATCGAAGTCAAAGACATCCTCTCGGGCGTCGATAAGCTGATTGCCGATGGCATTGTCGATGGCGACAAGCTGGCGGTGATGGGCTGGTCCAATGGCGGCTATCTGACCAATGCGCTTATCAGCACCACCGACCGCTTCAAGGCGGCCAGTTCAGGCGCCGGGGTGTTCGATCAGCGTTTGCAGTGGATGCTCGAAGACACTCCGGGCCACGTGGTCAACTTTATGGAAGGCCTGCCCTGGGAAAAAGCCGATGCCTACACCCATGGCTCGTCCCTGAGCCACGCCGACAAAATCAAAACCCCAACCCTTATCCACATCGGCGAGAAAGATGCCCGGGTACCCCTTGGCCATGCCCAGGGTCTGTACCGGGCACTGCACAACTATCTGGGTGTGCCGGTGGAACTGGTGGTCTATCCCGGCGAGGGCCATGGGCTTTCGAAGTATCAGCACCGCAAGGCCAAAATGGAGTGGGATGTGAAGTGGTTCAACTATTATGTTTTGGGGATTGAACCTTAACCCCGGCTGACATCTGAGCAAAAAAGGCGTCCTTTCGGACGCTTTTTTACTGAATGCTATTCACTTTTTTTGGCCTGAGCCTATGCTGGTGTCTGTCAACCACTCCACCCGAATTAGGAGAGCACCATGAAATCATTGAAGACTTTGTTGCTTACAACTCTGATGCTGTTGGGTATCGGCCAGGCCACTGCGGCCGAGGATGACGCCAAATATCAGGACGCGCTGGCCACCTTCAGACAAGCCAGTGAAACCCACAAGTTTTTCGACACCGCCTACGGCTATGCCCTGTTCCCCACCATTGGCAAAGGTGGCATAGGCATTGGCGCGGCTTACGGCAAGGGCCGGGTGTTTCGTCAGGGCGCCTATGTGGGCGACTCCAGCATGACTCAGGTGTCAATTGGTCTGCAGCTCGGCGGCCAGGCCTACAGCGAGATCATTTTCTTTAAAGACGAGAAAGCCTTCCGTGACTTTACCAGCGGCAGCTTCGAGTTCAGTGGTCAGGCATCCGCCGTGGCCATCAACGTTGGCGCCAATGCCCAGGCAGGCACCACAGGCAACTCGGCCGGTGCTGGCCAGTCAGGCGGCGCCCAGAACGCCACCGCAGCCTATATCAATGGCATGACGGTGTTTACCGCCGCCAAGGGCGGGCTGATGTTTGAGGCGGCATTGGCCGGACAATCCTTCACCTTTGAAGGCAAATAAGCCGGATAGATAAACCCGTCAAACAAAAGGCGACCCCAGGGTCGCCTTTTTGCTGTTTGTCAGCCGCAATACGCTTATTGGTGGCCCCAGGGCGCAGGTGGCAATTCGATGGGACGAGTCAAATCAAACTCCACCAAAAAGTCACGGTTCTCACGGGTTAGGCGGTAGCTGAAACTCTGCTGATTCAGCCCCAGATGCCACACATTGGTGACCGACTGGGTCAGGCCATTGTCATTGAAATTATTGATGGAAAAGCTATCCACCGGGAACGACTGCCAGCGGGCACTGCCCACATCGGCAGTATCGCCGCCGTATTGGGTCACCTTGTGCTCGCGGCCATCCTGATATCTGTGGTCGTGCTTGAGACGCAGGCCAGTGTCGGTTTTACTGATCACCCAGGTACGGGATCTGTCTTCACCCACATGGAAAGGCACCTTGATTTGATTGTCGCTGCACTCACGTACATGCATCACCAGCCGCGATGCGGCAAAGCCATCGTCGCTGGCATCACTGCGGGTAACCTTGCCTTCAAATGCTTTACCGCACAGGGCGCTGAGGCTGTCGAAAAATTGCAGATGCGGCGGCGCAGCCATGGCGGTGCCACTTGCCAGCAGCAAGGCCGGCAACAAAGTCAGTTTATGGTTCATTGTTGTTCTCCCCCAGTAAAAGGTCAGCCTATCAACCGAGGGTGAAATCAGCCTTAAGGATGGCAAATCACCACGGCAAACCATTACCAGCCAATGTAACTGCGGGAGCGATCGCCCAGCTTTGCCTTGATGGCCTTGGCGGTCAACACGCTGCCAGCCAGCAAAAAGACAAAAATAAACAATGACAAAGCCAGCGACGTCCACATGTTGCCGGGGGCCAGTTTAAAGCGCAGCAGACCGGTTATAACCCCAAACACAATGGAAAACAGCGGGTGAATAAAGAAGATGGCAAAGCTCATTTCCGCCAGCGCCCCCAAGGCCTTGTTGGCACGCTCAGACAGCGTTTGCTGCGACATCCACAGACACAGGCCCACCGCCAGCACGCACAGGCTGAACTTCTGTACAAACTGCCAGTCCACCCCGCCAAAGGCCAGCGCAGCCTTGTGGTAATTGCCCACATGGCCAGACACATAAGTTTGCATATACAGGCTAAGCACAGTGCCCACCAGCGCCGCGCCAAGCAGCGGCAATGCATGACGGCGCAGCCAGTCTTCATGGGCGGAATACAGAATACCCATCAGGTAGAAAGGGGTGAAATACACCACCGAATGCAGCACATTGATATTACCTATGGGCCGGTGAATATACACAGACACCAGACACATGGCGGCGAAAATCAGCCAGCGGGCGGTAGCGCTCAGGCGAATATAGGCCGAAAACACCGGCGAGATGGCAAACACCGCCATGATGAAGGGAATATACCAGTGCGGGTAAAGCACGTAGCCATTTCGCACCGTGTAGTAGATGCCCTTGCCCACCTCGGACAGCGGCCGGTCGTACATCAGGCTCCACTGGGTCGCCAGCATCGCAAGCCCCACCAGCGACACCCATAAAAACGGCACCAGCACATTGCGCACCTTGGCGCTCATAAACTCTTTGTACACCATCCGCGGATAAAAAATGCGGTGATAAAAGTAGCCCGAGATAAACACGAACAGCGCCGTACCGCCCCTGAGCAGGTTTTCCAACCCCAGCGGAAATCCCTGGCCCGAGTTATAAATGCTGTGCCCGGCCACAATCCATAAAATGGCGATGGCGCGCATATAGGTAAATTCGAGCTGTTGCTTACGCATGCGTCACCCGACCCGTGGACTTGGCCGCTTTGGCAGGTGGTGAAAAAGGGATCATGGGGTTTCTCGGCAGGACTGCTGGGATCAGCGTGGCAACACTATATCGCCACGCCCGAAAAACCGGAATAGGGCAGAAAAAGAATATTTTCGGCCTTCGCGAAACAGATGAAATAGCACTTCAATATCAATCGGTTGGCTTATCGGCGCCGAACCAGTTATCCAGCTTGTCGGTGGCTTTGGCGCGGGTATCCTCATCGATATACACGGCCACCATGGTCAGCGCGGCAGCCAGGGCGCCCAAATCATCGGTAAAGCCCAGCAATGGCGTGAGATCCGGAATCGCATCCACCGGGGTAATAAAGTAGCCCAGGGCGCCGAAGATAATGGTTTTGGCCCAGGCAGGGGTCTCCGGACGCTGGGCGGCATAGTAGAGCCAAAGTGCCTTTTCTATCACTTCACGACCCGCTTGCTTGGCAAAATCCTTTACCTTTTGCCAAAAACTGCTGTCACTGTACTCGCTGTCTGCCATGGCCATGCTCCTCTGCCTTAGAACGTTTACTGTACGCGAAAAGCCCTCGGGTGTCAGTGATGATGAAGTATTATTCATCCAGACTGATTAAATAAAGACGCCTGGCCATTTTTATAAAATGAACATGCATATCACGATTATCCATTTTAATAATTGAGTGGCCATTGAATTAATCTCACGTAAATTAATAAAAATAATTACACTGGTTACATGGGGTTACATTTTTTAACAGAGTTTATTTTTTATGATTCAGTTCAAATTATCTTCGCTGGTGTACGGATAAAATCACCCTGCCAAATGAGGCATTTTCTTCCACTGGTTTCTTTATATTCGTAATGGAGTTGTATATGAGAAAGAAATCAAAGATTATGGCGCATATTCGCCGAACGAGGCATATCATGATGCCTGAGCAACGCGACTACTTCGACTATTCATTCTTCTTCCTGCTTTAATCCTGCCTTCGCCGGACGCCTTGGGCTATCTGTCGCCCGAGAGTCTATCGCATAAAAAACTAAATTTATCTGCCAGCCTGGACTGACTCTGTCAGGGAAACTCTGCGCCTTCTTATTAATTCGCAGTCCTGATTTGTCAGCACCCATTCGGCTGCCCGGAATTTACCATGTCGATTTATTAAATATTGGCAGGGGTCCGGCTAACCAAAATTAATCAGGTTAATTATGAATTCGTTAAAAATTGCTGCCAGCTTATCTGTTCGCGCCTGTTTTGATACTAAACGGGAAGTCGTCAACGTTTTAACCACAGACTTTTGTGATGTGGGTGCCGCCGTTGTTTCTGTTACTGACGTAAATAATGGCATTGTCGATAAAATTAAAAATACCGGTTTGAATTTACCGATATTTGTTTCTGTTTGCTGTGAAGAAGCCTTCCCCGATGATTTTTGCGACGCCATCACCGGGGTATTTGAACTCTGTAATGCCAAAACCGACTTTTATGGCAAACAGGTCGAAACTGCGGTGCGCCGTTATCAGGAATCCCTGCTGCCGCCCTTCTTCGGCACCCTGAAAAAGTACGTTGAAATGGGTAACTCCACCTTTGCCTGCCCAGGGCATCAGGGTGGCCAGTTCTTCCGCAAGCATCCCGTTGGTCGTCAGTTCTTTGATTTCTTTGGCGAAACTGTATTCCGCTCGGATATGTGTAACGCCGACGTGAAGCTCGGTGACCTCCTTATCCACGAAGGCGCCCCCCACGACGCCCAGGCATACGCCGCCAAGGTGTATAACGCCGACAAAACCTACTTTGTATTGAACGGCACGTCCGCCTCAAACAAGGTGGTGTGTAATGCCCTGCTCGCCCCCGGCGATCTGGTGCTATTTGACCGCAACAACCACAAATCCAACCACCACGGCGCCCTGATTCAGGCCGGTGCCACTCCTGTGTATCTGGAAACGGCCCGTAACCCCTTCGGCTTTATCGGCGGCATCGACTCCCACTGTTTCGATGAAGCCTACCTGCGGGACGAAATCGGCAAGGTCGCCCCTGAGCGGGTACAGGAGGCGCGCCCCTTCCGCCTCGCTATCATCCAGCTTGGCACCTACGACGGCACCATCTACAACGCCCGTCAGGTGGTGGATCGCATCGGTCACCTGTGTGACTACATCCTGTTTGACTCGGCCTGGGTGGGCTACGAGCAATTCATTCCGATGATGAAAGACTGCTCGCCGCTGCTGTTGGAACTCGGCGCTGACGATCCCGGCATTATCGTTACCCAGTCGGTACACAAGCAGCAGGCCGGGTTCTCACAAACCTCGCAAATCCACAAAAAAGACCGCCATATCAAGGGACAACAGCGCTACTGCAACCATAAGCGTTTCAACAACGCCTTTATGATGCACGCCTCCACCAGCCCCTTCTATCCGCTGTTTGCGGCGCTGGATGTGAACGCCAAGATGCACGAAGGCACCAGCGGCCGTTATCTGTGGCGCGAGGCGGTAAAAGCCGGTATCGAAGCGCGCAAGCTGCTGCTGAAAAAGTGCAAGTACATCAAGCCCTTTATCCCAACCACTGTGGAAGGCGAGCCCTGGCAGAGCTTTGATACCGAGCTGATGGCCGATGACCTGCGCTTTTTCGAGTTTGAGCCAGGCCTTAAATGGCACGCGTTCGAGGGCTACGAGAAGGGCCAGTACTTTGTCGACCCCTGTAAGTTCCTGCTCACCACCCCCGGCATCAATGCCGAGACCGGCGAGTACGAAGACTTCGGTATCCCGGCCACCATCCTTGCCAACTTCTTGAGGGAAAACAACATCATCCCCGAGAAGTGCGACCTTAACTCCATCCTGTTCCTCATGACCCCCGCAGAAGACATGGCCAAGATGCAGCATCTGGTGGCCCAGATAGCCCGTTTCGAGAAGCTGATTGACGAAGATGCGCCCTTAAGCGAGGTGCTGCCCAACGTCTATCGCGCCAACCGCGAGCGCTATGAGGGCTACAGCATCCGTCGCCTGTGTCAGGAAATGCACGACCTCTATGTCAGCCGCAACGTGAAGCAGCTGCAAAAAGAGATGTTCCGTGCCGCTCACTTCCCCAAAGCGGTGATGAACCCGCAGGACGCCAATATCGCCTTTGTGCGCGGCAAGGCCGAGCTGGTGCCGCTCAGTGAAATCGAAGGCCAGATTGCGGCCGAAGGCGCCCTGCCTTACCCACCCGGCGTGCTCTGTATGGTGCCCGGCGAGGTTTGGGGCGGCGCGGTGCAGCGCTACTTCCTGGCGCTCGAGGAAGGCATCAACCTGCTGCCGGGCTTCGCCCCCGAGCTGCAGGGCGTGTATCTGGAGCGCAGCGACAGCGGCCGGGTACAGGCCATGGGTTACGTGCTCAAGCATTGATAACGGCGGGGCGGCCAAGGGACGCCGCCCCTTAAAACCAAAACGAATCGAGACACTATTATGAGTAAATCAAACAACAAGATAGGCGTGGTTCAACTCACCATTCTCACCATAGTTAACATGATGGGCTCGGGCATCATCATGCTGCCGACCCAACTGGCACAGGTTGGCACCATTTCGGTACTCTCATGGCTGGTCACGGCCGCGGGCTCCACGGCGCTGGCCTTTGCCTTCGCCAAATGCGGTATGTTCAGTAAAAAATCCGGTGGCATGGGCGGCTACGCCGAATACGCCTTCGGCCGCAGCGGCAACTTTATGGCCAACTACACCTATGCGGTATCGCTGCTGATCGCCAACGTGGCCATTGCCATCTCGGCGGTGGGCTACGGCGCCGTGCTGTTTGGCGTGGAGTTAAGCCCCATCGCCACCTGTCTGGCCACCATTGGCGTGCTGTGGCTCGCCACAGTCGCCAACTTCGGCGGCGCCCGCATCACGGGTCAGGTGTCCAGCATCACTGTGTGGGGCATCATCCTGCCGGTGATTGGCGTGTCCATCATAGGTTGGTACTGGTTCGACTTTGACCTCTACAAGTCAGCCTGGAACCCACACAATCTGCCATTCTTTGAAGCGCTGGGCGGCTCCATCGCCATGACCCTGTGGGCTTTCCTGGGGCTGGAATCGGCCTGTGCCAACTCAGAAGCGGTTGAAAATCCAGAGAAGAACGTGCCTATCGCGGTAATGGGCGGCACCCTGGGCGCAGCGCTGATTTACATCGTCTCCACCAACGTGATTGCCGGTATTGTGCCAAACGGCGAGCTGGCGCTGTCGAACGCGCCTTTCGGTCTGGCCTTTGCCCAGATGTTTAACCCCACCATTGGTGCCATCGTCATGGCCTGCGCCATCATCAGCTGCACCGGCTCGCTGCTGGGCTGGCAGTTCACCATAGCTCAGGTGTTCAAGGCCTCTGCCGACGAAGGCTTCTTCCCCAAAATCTTCTCCAAAGTCACCAAGGCCGAAGCACCTGTGCTGGGCATGCTGACGATTGTTTCAATCCAGTCGGTGCTGAGTCTGATGACCATCAGCCCCTCGCTGAACAAGCAGTTTGAAGCCCTGGTGAACCTGGCGGTGGTAACCAACATCATCCCTTACATCCTGTCGATGGCCGCCCTTGGCGTAATGCAAAAGCAGATGAACATTCCGGTCAGCAAGGCCCGTGTCGCCAACTGCATGGCGGTAATGGGGGCGCTCTACAGCTTCTACGCCCTGTACAGCTCAGGTGAAACCGCCGTGATGCTGGGCTCCATTGCCACCTTCTTCGGCTGGACCCTGTACGGCGTTATCTCCAAGAAAAACGAACTGCGCCTGCAACAGGCCTGAACACAACACAAATAAGGCCTCGCCACAGAGCGGGGCCACGACAAGCATTTCAAAGGTGGAATCATGAAAAAATCATACCTGGCACTGCTGCTGCCACTGCTGGTTGGCGCCAGCTCAGCTAACGCCATGGAGCTGTACAACGACAACAAGAACAGCCTCGGCCTCACCGGCTGGCTCGGCTTCAACGCCCTTTACGATGGCGACGAAACAGCGGTGAACGACAACCTGTCGCAGCTGCGCTTTACCTTCGAGCGCGAAGAGCGCAACGGCTGGCGCGCCTACGCGGTGACCGAATGGGGCGTGAATATCGTCTCCGGCAACGAAGATCTGGTGATGCAGGGCGGCAAACTGAGCGCCGAAAAGAGCGGCGACTTCCTCAATAACCGTCTGGGCTATGTGGGCCTGTCACACGACAAATACGGCAGCCTGACCTTCGGCAAGCAGTGGGGCGCTTACTATGATGTGGCCGGCACCACCGACCTGCCGAACGTGTTTGCCGGTTACAGCGTGGGCGCCTACGGCTTTGGCGATGGCGGCCTGACCGGCACCGGCCGTGCCGACAGCGCCTTCCAGTACCGCAACAGCTTTGGCCCCCTCAGCGTTGCGCTGCAGTATGCCGCCAAAAACAACGGTGATATCAGCGTTACCGACAGCGACGGCAATCAGATTGACGATGCCAAGCTGAGTTTCGACAACAGCTACGGCGCCTCTATCACCTGGGCGGTGACCGATAAATTCAGCCTGCTGGCGGGCATGAACCGTGGCGACATTACCGGCCACATTGGCAACAGCCAAATCGATGAAGCCAATCAAATCATCGGCATAGGCGCCATGTACGGCAGCTATTACCACTATGCCGACGAGCGCAAAGCCGACGGTCTCTATGTGGGCTTCAATGCCCACAAGAGTGAGAATAACGAGCAGGTAAACGGCGATTTGTACGATGCCACCGGCGCCGAGCTGATGCTGGCCTGGCAGGCAGACAATGGCTTTGTGCCCATGGCGGTGCTGAGCTATCTGGATCTGGATACCGACCAGAGCACACCCATCAGCGGCAACTGGACCCGCCGCTTCGCCATGGTGGGGCTGCACTACCGCTACAGCCTGGATACAGTGATGTTTTTCGAAGCCAAACTCGACTTCTCCGATATGGACGACAAGTCGCTCGAAGCGCTGGAAGACAACCAATTTGCGGTGGGCATTAACTACTTCTTCTGATCCTCAGGAAGCTGCGTGACACACACGCCTTGATGACCGCCAATCCCGGGACGCATTCGCCATGATGCCCCGGGCTATCGGCGCCGCCCTCACTTCCACCGGCGCCGCGGGTTTGGTCATAACCTCTCCGCCACGGCCCCTTGCCGTGGCGTTTTTTGCTTTCTCTACACCCGCACGTTTTTAAACTGCCAGGCGTAGTCGTCATCCACATCTTCCGGGAACAGCTCGCCACGCTCATACAGCGGAGTCCAGTCGGTGTATTCCCCCACCACGGGTCCAAGATAAGGCCCCATGATCTCGAGGTTGCGGCGATAATCCATCTCGTCCGACTCCACCACCCCGGCATTGGGGTTTTCCAGCGCCCAGACGATACCCGCCAGCGCTGCCGAGGTAACCTGCAGACTGGTGGCGCCATTGAAGGGCACCAGCGCCCGCGCCTCGTCGATAGACAGCTGCGAGCCGTACCAGTAAGCATTCTTCTTATGGCCCGCCAGCAGCACGCCCAGCTCATCGATACCGCTGACAATCTCGTCCCGCATCAGCCGCTGCCGTGATTGCATCTGGAAATTTTTGCCATTGAACTCATGCAGCGACATCACAGCATCGTCGCAGGGGTGATAGGCGTAATGGCAGGTAGGGCGATACACCAGCTTGCCATCCTGCTTGAGGGTAAAGAAGTCGGCGATGGAGATGGCTTCGTTGTGGGTGATCAAAAAGCCGTGGAAATGGCCGTAGTTGGGGGTCCAGGTACGCACCTTTACCGTGGCGCCTGGGCGCTTCAAGTAAATGGCCGCGCCGCAGCCCTCCTCGTGGCGACCGCCATCCCGGGGGAAGTGTTTCTCGTGGGTGCCCCAGCCAAGTTCGGCGGGCTGAGCACCTTCACTGACAAAACCGTCGCAGGACCAGGTATTCACAAACTCATCCATGGCCTTGGCCTGATTGGCCACCTGGGTGTCACGCTCTGCGATATGAATCACTTCGATGTTGAGGTCGTGGGCGAGTCTGGCCCATTCATCGCGGCTCTTGGGCTCAATATGGGTACCTAAAATGTCCTGTTGCAGGTTCATCAGCGCCTGCTTCACCAGATGGGACACCATGCCAGGGTTGGCACCTTGAGCCACCACGGCGGTGGGGCCGCCGCGATACTTGTCTTTCAGTGCCAACACCCGCTCCCGCAGGGCATAGTTCGAGCGCGCCGCAAACGACTTGCTGGGGTCGGTATAGCCGCCGGCCCAGGGCTCGATGCAGGTATCTATGTAACGGGCGCCACGGGCCTGACAAAACTCAATCAGCGCGATGGATGACACATCCACCGACAGATTCACCAAAAAGTCATCCTTGCCCACCAGCGGCGTCAGCTCGCTCTGGTAGTTTTTGCGGGTCAGGGGCAATTCGATAAAACGAATGCCGAGCTTGTCGGCTTCTTCGCGGCCACGGTCGTCGGCGGTGATAATACTGATGTTTTTGGGGGAGATATCTATGTGGCGCAGGATAAGCGGCAACAGGCCCTGACCTATGCTGCCGAAGCCGACAATCAGAATGCGGCCGGGGGCTTTGACGTACTTGGTTGGCTCTATCATATCGATGGGAAACCTCCTTCAAGCTCTGCCCCAATAGCCGGGGCAATCGCGTGTTCATTCAAAAATGAACCCAATGCTGCCGAGCAGCAATTCACCCAGGCGGCTATAACCAGCGCCTGACCCGGGCCTTATAGTCGATAAATGCCGCACCAAAACGCGCCTCCACCATGGCCTCTTCGGCGGGAATACGCTGGGCATTCATCAGCACAAAAAAGCACAGCGGAGACAGCAACACCACCGCTCGGCCCAGTAAACACACCTCGGCCACCAGCAGCAATAACATGCCAAGATACATGGGGTTACGGGTGAAGCTATACAGACCATGGGTCACCAGCGCATCCGGCGACTTGGTTGGGTCTACTGTGGTGCCAACCCGCCGAAAGAGTCCTGCCGCAGCTAACAAAAGCAGGGTACCCGCCATCCCCAGCGTCACGCCAACAAGCAGCAACAATCGATTTGCACTAAGCCAGGGCTCGCCATCCAACAGGCTGAATAACGCGATTGCCGCCAAGCCGAGCATTAAAAACAGTGGGTATCGGGTCAGCGCGGCCAGCCAATGATTGACCATCCAGGCTCCTTATGGGTTTGGCGAAGGTGTTACCCGAGTGTAACATCGAGAGAATTAATAGATGCTTGAATTTTACCCGCCACCGGAACCCTGCCATGTCAAACCCGCCAGACTCACTCACCCAGCGCCGCAGCCAGTGCCTCAGCCAGCACCACAGTAAAGCCGCTGAATTCGATGCAAAAAATTGCGCTGTACGGCTGATTCGGGAGGACGATGCCAGCGCGGTGGCAGACTACTTTAGCCGCAATCAGGCCCACTTCTCGCCCTGGGAGCCACTGCGGGCTGCGGATTATCACAGCGCTGCCGAGTGGCAAGCACGCATCAAAGCCTCGCTTATTGAGACCAGCAATTGCAGCTATCTGGTGCTGGCCGACCCGGCGCATATTTGGGGCATAGCAACCCTCAGCAATCAGGTGCGCGGCCCGTTCCAGGCCTGTTATTTGGGCTACGGTATTGACCAGTCACTGCAGGGAAAGGGATTTGCCACGAGGTTGTGTGAAGCCGCCCTCGCCTATGCCTTCGAAGAGCTGAAACTACACAGGGTAATGGCCAACTACATGCCATCCAACCACAGGTCCGCCGCCCTGCTAAAGCGGCTTGGGTTCGAAAAAGAAGGCCTGGCCCGCGCCTACCTTCAAATCAAAGGCCAATGGGAAGACCATGTATTAACGGCAAAAATCGCGCAGGAGCCTTCAGCTAAGACCTGAACCCAAGGCGCATTTAGCCGGGCCAGGCATTGGTTTTTTATCAACTGGCCAACACGCCAAAATCCACAGCCCAAAAATTATGCTTGCCATAACGATTACAATTGTAATAGGTTTAATATTACATCTGTAATCAAAAGTGCAGGCATGGCCATGACTCAACCCGAATTAAAAGACATCAGCCCCACCGAACTGGAAGTGCTTAAGGTGCTGTGGCAGCAGGCGCCTCTTAGCGCCAACGACATAGTCGAGGCACTTAACCAAAGCGGCGAATGGCATGAAAAAACCGTTAAAACCTTGATAAACCGGCTGGTGAATAAGGGCGCACTGGGGTTTGAAAAAGACGGCCGCGCCTATCTTTACTTCCCAAAACTTGCGGAGCATTCCTACCAGCGTAAAGAGAGCCAGAGCTTTATCGAGCGGGTATTTGGCGGCAAGTTGGCGCCACTGGTGGCAGGCTTTGCCGGCAGCAATAAGCTAACCCAAGAGGACGTTGCCGAGCTTAAGCAGCTTATCGACGCCTGGGAGAAGGAGCAGAAGCATGATTGAGCTCATTCTCAGGCTCACGCCGCCACTCACGCTGCTGCTGGCAGTGCTGCTTTTACTGCGCCCCTGGGTGCTTGAGCGCTTCGGTGCCCGCTTCCAATACGGCCTGTGGCTGTGTGTTCCGGTACTGCTGCTGGCGCTGCTTATCCCTTTGGCAAGCCCCGTCAGTAACAGCGCCATGGAGACCTATCGAGTGACTCTGGGCGAGCTTTCCCAGGGCGCCAGCAACATCGATTGGCTGAGCGCGGCTTATATCACGGGCCTCACGATTGCACTCGCGGTCATCGGCTTAAGCTTATTGCGCCTCACCAAGCTCATCAGACTCGCCAAACCTGCCGCTGACACCACGAGCACAGGCGCGCGCTTGCTGACCTCCAGCGAAACCGAGGGCCCCTTTGTGTTTGGCGTTTTTCGCCCCACTGTGGTGCTGCCCGAAGGCTTTGAATCCACTTTCAGCATTAAAGATCAGCAGCTTATTCTTGCCCACGAGCTAAGCCATTGGCGCCGGGGCGACTTGCATTGCAACTTACTGGCATTGGCGCTCTTGTGCCTGTGCTGGTTTAACCCCCTGTGCCTGCTGGCGTATCGCCGCTTCAGGCAGGATCAGGAAATGGCCTGCGACGCCGATGTCACCATCGAACTCAGCCAGGCCGACCGCATTGCCTATGGCCGCGCGCTAATTGGTAATGCCGCCACGGTAGCCCGGAGTTGGCAGCCGCTTTCTCACCACTATGGAGATAAACACACCATGAAACAAAGACTCATCCAGCTCAAACACAGCAAGGGTTTCAGCGCCGCATCACTGCTGACACCACTGGCACTGGTAGCCGCTCTCGGGATTTGGGCACAGGCTCCAGCCATGGCTGGCGATAGCAAAGATCTCAGCAAACCTGTGGTACGCATTGAGCCCAAGTACCCCATTAACGCCGCCAAACAGGGTATCGAAGGCTATGTGCAGGCAAGGTTCGATATCGATGCCAAAGGCACAGTATCCAATGTGGTGATTTTTAAATCTGAACCCGAAGGCGTGTTTGATAAGGTTTCAATCGATGCGCTGAATCAATGGCAATACGAGCCCAAGGCTAGCAAAGGGGTTGAGGTACAACTCGACTACAGGCTGGCGCCACCTGCGCCCATCAGTCAAACACCAGCCGACGATGAGCGCGAGCGCATCGCGGTGCTGCCACACAATGAAGAAAAACACTGATATCACAGCCCTAAGCAACACCCCTGATTTTCCGGCAATTGTCCAAACTGCCGGTTAAGCAGGCAAGCTGCAAGTCCACAAGCGGGCCGGCCCTTGTGGTATTGCCAAAATACCTTCACCCCTGTTGCTCACCATGGTGGCCATGGTCATAGAAGCGAGCACCCGAAAGCCAAAGTACGCTTTACGGGTCTTTTGAATAAGCCATGGGGGATCTATGCCACAAAAGACCATCTGCAACTCAACGCACGCTGCAAACCCAAATAAACCGACTGCTGATGTTGCTGCAACTCAGCCGGGCTGCGCCTTTGCCCTACTCACTCTGGGCGGTGGCTGCCACTGGTGCACAGAGGCAGTGTTTCAAAGCCTGAGCGGGGTAATCAAGGTCGAACAGGGCTTTGCACGCTCAGCGCCGCCCTATGACAGCTGGTCAGAGGCGGTACGGGTGAGTTTTGATCCCGAAAAGATAAGCGAAGAGCAGCTGGTACGGGTGCACCTGCATACCCATGCGGCCACCAAGGCACACAGCATGCGCGGTAAATATCGCTCGGCGCTGTACTTTCGCAATCATAATCTCAACCAAAACCACAATCAGCAGCAACGGCTGACTGAGATTTTAACTGTGCTTGGCAACGAATTCCCTGAGCCTCTTATCACTCAAATTTTGCCCCTCGAAGGCTTTAAAACCTCGCCGGCCGAGTACCAGAACTACTATCAAACCGACCCCGATCGCCCCTTCTGCCAGCTGTACATAGCCCCCAAGCTTGAAAAGGTTCAGCGGCTATTGGAGGATGACAAGCCGTAATTTGACCACAAGGGGCTGCCATGGAATACGCACAGAAAAATGGACGCGGGTGTGCCTGTATTCGCTGCTTGGATTGCTGCTGATTATGGGCCAGTGGTTGTGGTTCAATCCATTTATCGAGGACTTCGCCAATCGCCCCCACTGCTATCAGTTTGCCGGCCTGAATGGTGCCGACTATTTCTGGCAGCTCATCCTGGTGGGTATTCCGGTACTGGTGCTTGTCCCAATGCTGTTCACTCTGGTGCCGATGGCCATTAGGGAACAGGTGCAAGGCCGCTTTCCCTCCGAGGGCGAGAAAGTATATAAACCCACATTGGTGGTCCGTGGCACCAAAGCCTATGTGAAACCTGTACTCTACCTGACCATAACGGTTGCCTGCGTCCTCTTGATCTGGTGGGGGCATCAGCAAGCCGCTATCATGCCTGCGTTGGACAGCGATAAGCTGGCCCCCGCACTGTGTCAGTCAGACACGTAATCAATTCAGATTGGTTTAGGAGAAACCTGATGTCCTGGATTTGCAAACATTGCCACACCAAGGTGGAAGACGACGCCTTTGAAATCTGCTGGCAGTGCAATACTCCCCGAGACGGCGAAGCGCCTGCTCCAAAAGCTGTGCTCGCATGTTTGCGCTGCCATACTCCCCTGCGTTTTGTCGGAAGCAAAGACTTTCATGAAGGCAGCCGTTGGGGCGTGCTGGGTGAACTGGGAGAGCTTTTCGTCAGCAAAGAAGCCCTCGACATGTATGCCTGCCAAAGCTGCGGCAAGGTGGAATTTTTTCTCACCGGCTATCAGGGCGAAGACGCCTAATCTCAGGTAGCTGATGTCAGACAGAGCCGGATTCGCCACCTTGAATGCATTATCCACTCCATAAGAGAGCAGGCTGGGTGAGCAAGCACTCTGTGGTTTGTCCACCCGACCTGTCCTGGTCCTAACGTTTGCCCGGCAGAGCATACATCCAACTACACCGCCAGTGGCGATGCCAAATCGGCGGCGAGCCCCTTAGCCTTGTCGAGCGCTTCGGCAACTGACTTCTGATGCCGCTCGTCGCCAAACTCCTGATATTCGGCGGCAATATGGAAAAACCGGCTGGCGCCGAGGTAGCGACTTAGCAGCTTAATGTGGGCGCCGAGATGGTCTTTGTGGGCCTGAGCACCGCCGGGCTCAAAGCCGGATTCGCCGCAGGAGCTCAGCAGCACCAGGGTTTTACCGCTAAAAATCGGCTCTATCGGGCAATCGCCACGGGCTAAATCGAAGGAAAAGGTTTTATTGATACGTATGACCTGATCAAACCAGGCCTTCAGCGCCGCTGGCATACCGTAGTTATACATGGGCGCCGAAATCACTATCAAATCCGCTGAAGCTACCTCATCTATCAGTTCGTCAGAAAGCGCCAACACCTTCGCCTCTTCATCGCTAAGTTCGGTCTTCTTAAAACAGGCTGCAATCCAATCTACGCTGATAAAATCTGGTAGCGTCATTGCCAGGTCGCGCTGAATGTACTGGGCGTTTGGCTGCTGCGCCCGATAGCTTTTTACAAAGCAATCAGCCAATTTTCGGGAGATGGATTGATGCTGTGACTTTTCAGGGTCAAAGCTGCGGGCGCTGGAGTCGATTTGTAATAGTGTGGGCATGGGCATTCCTTGGTGCAATTAAGACCATGGCATTTTTGCAAGCACCGCCTTGACGGACAAACGAGAAAACGCACACTATAACTTAGCTTACCTCATCTATATTACTCGCCATGTTTTCACAGTTACCCTCGCTGAATAACCTCAAAGCCTTTGCGGCAGCGGCCCATTTCAACAGTTTTAAAGTCGCTGCCGAGGCACTTAACGTCACGCCAACCGCCATTTCTCATCAAATAAAGCATCTGGAGCAGTTTTTGAATGTTCGCCTGTTCGAGCGGCAGGTGCGCCAGGTGGTGTTAACAGCCGAAGGTGAAAAACTGGCAGCGACCACGGAGCGGATGTTCAGTGAACTCAGTAATACCCTGACAGAGCTGACCAAGCCTGCCACGCAAATCACAGTGTCCTGCTGCACCTCATTCGCCACCCTGTGGCTGGCACCGAGGCTTGCAGATTTTCAGCAGCGCTATCCAGACATCGACGTACAAATCCTTGCTAGCGACAGCCTGCAAGACTTCAGCGAAGCCACGCAGCTGGATATCGCCCTGCGCTACGGTAAAGGGGTGAATGAGGGGGAAATCTTGCTCGCGACCGAGACCCAAAGCTGCTACCAACTGAGCACCAACCTTCAGCCATCGGGCAAACTGTTTGTGACCCACTGGCGGGAGAGCAGCGCCCTTGGCAATCTGCCATGGCAGCAGCACCTTGACGGATTAGGCTTTACTATCAACAGTTTCGAGCAGGAGCAGTACACCCTGCAAGCGGTGCTGGCGGGGCAAGGAATGGCGCTTATCAGCAATGTGCTCGCCGAGTCCGTGGTCAAACAAGGGTGGCTTGCAAAGCAAAGTCACATGCCGGAATTTGCAGGTTACAACTATTGTCTGAGGCTAAATCCCAAGCGTGAGCACAACCATAGGGTGCGCGCCTTCGCCCATTGGTTGCAGCAAGAGTTTGCCACTTTAAATGCTCACACAGAATAAAAATAGCAATAAATACAGCAATTTATCATACAAGATGCTTAACTGACCTGCGTTTTTGCTTTGGAAGGCTCGCCCTGGTTTACCGCTTTAAAGCAGGCCCCAGGAGTTTAGCGCGTAGGAGTTTTGTGCCTGGAGGCCGAACCCGAGTGACGCTGCTTTTTGTCAGCTTTCGCGGCATGCTGCATCAGACGCTGGAAGTTCGGGCATTCGAGGTAACTCGGAGCACTGCACTGAGCGGCGTGCCTCAGGCCATCGCGCATGGCGCGAAGCTGCTTGATCCGATCATCCAGCTCATCGGCCTTTTCCACCAGCTTGGCTTTGTCTATTTGCGGATTGCCATCGCGGCCGAGCATGCCGGCAATCTCATCCAGCGAAAACCCCGCCGACTGCCCCAACGCAATCAGGGCCAGTCGCTCCAAAATTCCGGGCGGAAACACCCGTTTCAGACCATCGCGGCCGATGGAGCGGATAAGGCCTTTTTCCTCATAATATCTGAGCCTTGAAGCCGCAACGCCCGACTGTTTCGCTACCTGTGAAATGTCCATCACATCCTCCTTGACCTCAAGTTGACTTGAAGTTGTACCCTGCAACCTGCTTAACCACAAGGACGGAACACAAGAATGCTACTTTTGCTGCAAATACTGATAATTGGCGTGGGGGCAACCCTGATAATGGATCTCTGGGCAATGCTCAGACTCAGGCTGTTTGGGGTGCCTTCGCTGAACTATGCCATGGTTGGCCGCTGGCTGCTGTGGATGCCCAAAGGGCGCTTTACTCATAGTCCGATAACGGCAGCCGCACCGCAGCAGGGCGAGGCCCTGGCAGGCTGGCTCGCCCATTACGCCATCGGCATCGCTTTTGCCGGACTGCTGCTGCCATTTGCCGGTGCCACCTGGTTTACTGAGCCCACCTTAGCCCCGGCAATCGCCCTCGGGCTTGTTACAGTGGCAGCGCCGTTTTTGTTACTGCAACCGGCGATGGGTATGGGCATTGCGGCCTCACGGGCGCCCAAGCCATGGCATGCCCGCGTGCACAGCCTGCTCACCCACGCCGTGTTTGGTTTAGGCCTGTACCTCAGTGCTCTTATCATCAAGCCGCTTGCGCTGCTTTAACGGCAAATATCGAGTTGATTGGCGGGTCGCTGAAAACAAAAACGCCGCATTGTGCGGCGTTTTTTATGACTCAAGCTTCATTTTTATGATTCAAGCTTATTTGCTCGGCCTGCGGCTTTGCCCTTGTCCGGCAGGCTTTGGCTTGCCGAATATAGGTTTGGCGCCGGGGCGTGGATTGCTGCCTTTGCCTTTATTCGGGCTACTTTTATTCGGGCCACTTTTAGCAGGAGCCGGGCCTGCACCGCCTTTACCCTGAGGCTTGGCTTTAGTGGCGCCTGAGGCTTTTTCGGCCGGGCCTTTGCGGTCGTCAAACTGGTTGCCACTGAAGCGGGTAAAGGCTTTTTGCCCCTTACCAGCCTTGTCGTTGCGGGCTTTTCCGTTTTGACCCTTGGCGGCCCACTGTTCGGCGCGGCCTTCCGGCGGCACCAGATGCTGGGTGCCTGTGCCAATCAGGTGCTCTTTGCCCATGGCAATCAGAGCTTCGCGGATAAGCGGCCAGCCAGCGCTGTCGTGATAACGCAGCAGTGCCTTGTGCAGGCGACGCTGACGGCCCTTTTTCGGTACCGGTACTTCTTCACTGCTGTGTTTGATGTTTTTCAGCGAGTTCAGCTCGGTATGGTAGATGGTGGTGGCATTGGCCATCGGCGATGGATAGAAGTTCTGCACCTGATCCAGCTTGAACTTGTGCTCCTTAAGCCACAGCGCCAGGTTCACCATGTCTTCATCTGTGGTGCCCGGATGGGCCGAGATGAAGTAAGGAATAAGAAACTGCTCCTTGCCCGCCTCTTTGGAGAACTTGTCAAACAGCTCTTTGAACTTGTCGTAGGTGCCCATGCCGGGCTTCATCATCTTCGACAGCGGCCCTTCTTCGGTATGCTCAGGGGCAATCTTCAGGTAACCACCCACATGGTACTTGGCCAGTTCTTTCACATAGCGTGGATCTTCAATGGCCAGATCGTAACGTACGCCTGAGGCAATCAGCACCTTCTTAATGCCGGGCACATCACGGGCGGCGCGGTACAAATCGATGGTGTGCTGATGATCTGTGTCCAGATGGCCGCAGATGCTGGGGAATACACACGATAGACGACGACAGGTCTTTTCGGCCTTTTCGCTCTTACAGCCCAAACGATACATGTTGGCGGTGGGGCCGCCGAGGTCGGAAATCACCCCGGTAAAGCCCGGCACCTTGGCCTGAATATCTTTGATTTCGCGGACAATAGATTCTTTTGAACGACTCTGGATGATCCGGCCTTCGTGCTCCGTAATAGAGCAGAAGGAACAGCCACCAAAGCAGCCACGCATGATGTTGATCGAGGTCTTAATCATGTCGTAGGCAGGAATTTTTTCCTTGCCGTACACAGGGTGTGGCACCCGCTTGTAAGGCAGGTCAAACACCGCATCCATCTCTTCGGTGGACAATGGCCATGCCGGTGGATTGACCCACACACCACGATCGCCATGGGGTTGGAACAGCGCGCGGGCACAACCGGGGTTTTGCTCCTGGTGCAAAATACGCGAGGCGTGGGCGTACAGGTATCTGTCTTCGCTCACCCGCTCGAAAGCCGGCAGCAGCACATAGGTTTGCTCCCATGGGCGAGGCTTGGGTGGCTGAATGCTGATGGGCTTGGCCACGGTCACGCCATCGGGCGCGGTTTCGTCGTTAAACACCTTGGTATCGCTGGGGCCAGACAGGTTCTGACAGCCCACATCATCGGCGCCATAAGGGTTGGGGATAGGGTCGATTTTATGCAGCTGGTCGATTTTGCGCGAATCCATGCCGCGCCAGCCAGGCATAGGGGTTTTGCTGATAACCGCGGTGCCGCGCACATCAGTAAGTTCGCTGGCACTTTCGCCGCGGGCCAGACGATGGGCGATTTCCACCAAGGGCCGCTCGGCGTTGCCGTACACCAGGACGTCGGCCTTGGCGTCGAAAATCACGCTGCGGCGCACTTTATCGGACCAATAATCGTAGTGGGCGATGCGGCGCAGGCTGGCCTCGATACCGCCAATCACCACAGGCACCTCTTTAAAGGCTTCTTTGCAGCGCTGGGTATACACGGTCACGGCCCGGTCGGGGCGTTTGCCGCCGATATTGCCGGGGGTGTAGGCGTCGTCGTGGCGCAGTTTGCGGTCAGCCGTGTAACGGTTGATCATCGAATCCATGTTGCCCGCGGTTACCCCAAAAAACAGATTGGGGCGGCCAAGCTTCATAAAGTCGTCTTTGCTGGACCAGTCGGGCTGGGAAATAATGCCGACCCGATAGCCCTGCGCTTCCAGCATGCGGCCAATCACCGCCATGCCGAAGCTTGGGTGATCCACATAGGCATCGCCGGTCACAATGATGATGTCACAGCTGTCCCAGCCCAGTTTGTCCATTTCGGCACGGGACATAGGCAAAAAAGGAGCGGTGCCGTAACACTCGGCCCAATACTTTGGATAGTTGAAAAGGCTGGCTTCAACGCGCATGACAAAACCCGACGATGCTAATCACAACAGACACCGCCCGCTGGCGATGCATTTCAAGGGCGCGGAGTATAACAGGACTCCGCCCTTAAGTGTGACCAAAAAACCACCAAAACCCGAGTTTTTTTGTCAACTGTTGTTGGGGGCATTATTGGGGCGCGCCGAGCACCCAAAGGCCCAGATTAATTACCGCAGCGGCGCAGATCAGCAGCCAGGTGATCAGGGTGCCGTAAAAGCGTCCCGGATGGTAACCGCCGCGCCCGTGACTGAGTCCAATGCCATGCAGCACCCGGGCCACCAGCCAGGCCGCGCCCATTACGTGCAGATACAGAGCACTCAGGCCATTCATTTCGGCGCAGGCCAACAGCAGCAGGAACATGGGGGCATATTCAAGAAAATTGCCGTGAACCCGCATGGCGATTTCCAGCGCCTTGTTGTCTGCAGAGCCCAGGCCGATTTTTTCCCGTTTGCGAATACGTACGACTCCCCAGGCGTAAACCAACATCAACAGGGCCGAAAGACTGACATACAAGGCTGTTACCGAAAGCGGCATAAAATTCTCCAGGTGGCAATATTGTTTGCATCGCCATTAAATCCCGTTAACCCTTTGGCTGCAACTTAGGGTATTATTCGCGCGCCTGAGCATGGGGTACAGGCTGGCACATTGACAAGGCGAGTGAACCGCGCGTGGACAACGCAGAATTTATTGAAAAACGTCGCTTTATTATTAAGTTAGGTAAGGCACTGCATAAGTTTGGTACTCCGGCATATCGGCTGGAAGGCCACCTGCAGAACGTTTCCCGCATGCTGGGCATTGAGGGCTACTTCCTGATTTCGCCCACCTCGATGACCTTTGTGCTGCAGCACGACGCCGATCAGGAATACAACCACGTTGCCCGGGTAAAGCCAGGCGACCTGGATTTGGGCTCACTGGCCCGCACCGACGAACTGGTGGATGAGCTTATCAGCGGCAAACGCACGCTGCAGGAAGCCATGGACCGCCTCGAAGAAATCATCAACAAACCCAATCCCTACGGCCCGCTGCTGACCCTGCTGGCGTTTGGCTCATCGGCCGCCGCCTTTGCGATGCTGATGGGCAGCGGCTGGAACGATGTGTTCTGGTCAGGCATGCTGGGGCTGATTGTGTATGGTCTGGTGCATCGCGCCGAGCGCTCCAAGCGGATGGCCGAAATGCTCGAACCACTTTCCGCCATTGTTTGCGCCCTTGCCGCCACCGGCATCAGCCAGTTCGATCCGGGTATCAATATTCCGGTGGTTATCCTTTCGGGCATCATCATCTTTATTCCCGGCCTTGCCCTCACCCTGGGGCTGGCAGAGCTTGCCGCGCGGGATCTGATGTCCGGCACCATGCGCATCATGGATGCGGTGATGCTGCTGTTTAAACTCTATTTCGGTGCCATTCTGGGCATGGTGGTAGGTAAGGCACTGTTTGGTGAGGCGATTTATGTTGAGCCCCAGCCCGTGCCCAAGCTGGCGGTGTGGTCTGCGGTACCGATACTGTCGATGGCGCTGGTGATTATCTTCAAGGCACGCATGAAAGATGCGCCCTGGGGGGTACTGGCCGGTATTGTCGCCTTCTTCTCGGCCATGGCCGGAGGTATCTACCTGGGTGACAGTATAGGTATCTTTATCGGCGCCTTCGCCGTGGGTATCTACTCAAACCTGTTTGCCCGCTGGATGAAGGCGCCGGCCTCGATTGCCCTGCTGCAAGGCATAGTTATTCTGGTTCCAGGCAGCAAAACCTACATAGGTCTGAACGTACTTATCTCGGGCGAAACCATGCTTAATCAGGCCCATATCGGTTCACAGATATTCCTGATTTTCATGTCGCTGATTGCCGGATTGATCTTCGCCAACGTGGCCGTTCCGCCGCGCAGAACCCTCTGATTTTAAGGGGCTGGCAGTCGAAAGTACCAGCCCCTTATTTCACTTAAGCTTAAGTAACAATTTAAGTTTTTTTCAAAGCAGCCTTGACTATCCCCCGGCTTACGGTGTTAATGAAATGTAGAGACCTACGGCTGCAAAGGGGATGGCAATGGCAACAAAACTCCGACTCAACGGCGCTTTGATGTTGGCTCTGCCCCTTGCCTGTGGCGCGGTGGCCGAGACAGCGCCGGAAGCCGAAACCGCAGCCCCCGCAGTCAACCCCAGCAATGTGGGCAACATAGTCGTTATCAGCCATCCCATTTTCGATGAATCCGATCCAGACGCCTTTTTTATCCATCGCTGGGCCAACTTCCTGCACATCAACACCCGCGAATCCACGGTAAAAAGCCTGCTGAGCTTTAAAGAGGCCGATGCCGTGACCCAAAAAGATCTGGATGAAGCCCAGCGACTGCTGCGGGCCGAACCCTATCTTCGCGACGCCACCATCAAGTTTGCCGAGCAGGATCCGGACGCCGACGAGGCCAATGGTCACAAAGATGTGGTGGTGGAAACCTGGGATAACTGGTCACTGCTGCCCACGGTCAGCCTGGGGCGCAGCGGCGGCGACACCAAGTACTCCTTCGGTATCAAAGAAGACAACCTGCTGGGCACGGGCATTCGTACCAGGCTGAAATATCAGGCAAATCAAGATAGAACCGGCTATAAGGTCGCCTTTGATATGCCGCTGACCATAGTGCCCCACGGCACCCTGGCGGCCGATTTTTACGACAACAGCGACGGCCAGGCGGCACATGTGTATTTTGAGCGCCCCTTCTACACCCTCGATGGCAAACTGATGTACTCCGCCGAGGCGCTCAACGACACCCGCATCGACACCCTGCGCCAAAACGGCATTGAAGTGAACGAGTTTGAGCACAGCGTCGATTACATCAACCTCAGATACGGCTGGCTGGCCAGCAAAGACAATGGCCACCTGAGCCGCTGGATTGTGGGCATTACCGAAGATAAGCACAGCTTCGAGAAAACCGATGTGTACCCAGATGCCGACCTGCCGCAGGACCGCGACTTCCTCTATCCCTGGGTGGGCTGGCAGTACATTCAGGACGATTATCGGGTGCTGCGTAATGTGCATCTGATTAATTACAACGAAGACTTTAACCTCGGCTGGCAGCACTATTTCACCCTGGGGCTGGAGACCAACGACACCCGCGGCGACATGCCCGGCTACCATGTGGGCATTCAGTCCTCCCGCGGTTTTGGCACGGAAGACAGCTTGCTGCTGTTGTCGCTGAAAGGGCGCGGTACCTTCAACACCAGCCAGAAGGACAACTACCAACTGCAAGGTGTTGCCGAATACTTCTATCAAATCAATCCCAAGTGGACCGCCTACGGCAAAGCCGTGCTGGGCACCTCCAACAACACCTACGTGGACACCACCCTGGCGCTGGGGGATGAAACCGGGCTTAGGGGCTATCCCAACGACTATCAGCATGGTGACCATCAGTGGCTGCTGAGTGCCGAAATCCGCAACTACCCCAACATCAACCTGTATCAACTGGCCGAATTGGGTTGGGCAGCCTTTATCGACGTGGGTAATGCCTTCGGCGGCCCCGAGGCCGAACTGAACGAAGTATCCGGCCCCATTGGTGCCATCGGCATCGGCGCCCGGATTTACTCGTCCCGCTCCAGCTACGGCAACGTCGCCCACATCGATTTGACCATGCCGTTCCAAAGCGGCGAGCACGTCGACAGCTGGGAGTGGCGCTTCCTGGTGAAAAACCGCTTCTGATCCCCTCGGGCTAGCCCTGGCGCTGAACTACACTTAACAGCAGGAACGCCAGGCTAACCCAATTGGATGCTGCCCATGTTGCGAGTGCCAAGCCCAAAGCTGCTGCCAAGATCCCGGCTGTGGATGTCGCTGGTGCTGCTCGCCTTGCTGACTGCCGCCCTACTGCCCAGCGCCGTGCTCAGCGCGCCGCTGCGTATCGGCTTCCATGAATTTGCTCCCTTCAGTTACAACGACAACGGCCAGCCCACAGGCGCGCTGATTGAGCTCACCCGGGTGGTGTGCAATGCCCTGCCGGAGGGCTGTGAACTGCGGCTGGTGCCTACCCCCCGCGCCAAACAGCTGCTGGCCAGTGGTGAAGTCGACGCGCTGTTTCTGGGCTGGAACGAGGAGCGGGCGCAACACATGTTGTTTTCGCTGCCGTTATTGGAAACCGAATACGGCTTCTACAGCCGCCCACCCTTCGCTCCCCAGGCTCTTACGGCACTCGCTGAGCACAAGGTAGGGGTGTTTGTCCCCTCCAATACTCACTTTGAACTGGTCAAACTGAACCAAGGTCTAAAAACACAGCACGGCCAGGGATTTCAGATTGTAGAGTTCCCTCAGGGAAATGAACTGCCGCTGCGGATGCTGCAAAAGGGGCGTTTTCATGCGTATTTCGTTAATCGGGACGTGGGCGCCTGGTATGCCGCCAAAGAGGGTATCGGGCCGCTGAACTTCCTGCCGGCGGTGTCTGGGGTTCAGTATTGTCTGGCCTTTGAGCCCAAGCCCGGTCAGCGGGAACGGGTGGCCCGCTTTAACCGCCTGATTGTCAAACTCATGGCCCAGGGCGCCTTTGATACCATCCTGAGCCAGTGGCAGATGTCGCCAACTTCCGTCTCTTTTCCACCCGATCCCAGCTGGAACATGCCCTTCTGATACAAAAGGTAACCGGCCCGGTTGCTGTCACTGGCTATAATGCCCGCCCTCAGTGCATTTTTTAGACGTTTTACCTTATGCAGACAACAAACCGTGCAACCCAATGGCGGGCACCGACATTGTGGTTTCTCAGCTGCGCGCTGATGGCCTTTGGGCTCAGTGCCTGGTTTGCTGTGCAGGAAGCAAAGCAAGACGTTCGGGTGTTGGCGGAATTTGCCAACAAACGCCTGACCGGTCTCATCCATGTGGCGCAGGATATCAACCAACGCATGTTAAGCAGCAGCGACGAAGATGAGTGTCGCAGGCTGGCGCAGCTGGCCGCCTTCAGGGAATATTTTCGTGGCAGTCTGCTGCTCAAGGGCGACACCTTTTATTGCTCGTCCAAGTTTGGCCAGATAGCCGAGCCTAAAGAAAGCATTCTGCCGCTGTGGGATCTGAGCGACGGTGCCGTGTTTGCCGTGCCCGGCACCCCGGCCTTGCCCGACAGTCCGGCGATTGTGGTGGTTGCCAGGGACGCCGGACGTGACTTCACCGTGGTGTCGGTGCTGGATGCCCAGCTGATGCTGGACGGTTTTCAAACCCCGCTTGAGCTGCCCATAGCCCGCATTCGTCTGTTCGATAACCAGCTGACAAGCCTCACACCCGGGCTGGAAGTGTATCACTCGGCCTACGCCGGAATACGACTGCTGCTGGAGTCCAATCCCGAATACGCCAAAAACAACTTCTGGCATTATCTGGTCCTGATGCTGCCTGTGTGTTTATTGCTGGCCTTTGGCGGTTGGCAGTGGTGGCGTAAATACCGTTTACGCCGCGGCTCCATGGTGGACGACATACAGCGCGGACTGACGGCAGGTGAGTTTTATCTGGCCTATCAGCCGGTATTGAAGACCTGTGGTCAGGTGGCTGGTACCGAAGCGCTGCTGCGCTGGCGCCACCCTGAGCTGGGTGCCGTCAGGCCGGACATTTTCATCCCCCTCGCCGAAGAGCACGGCTTGATGCCAGCGCTCACCGAGCGGGTGTTCAGCCTGGCCATGGCAGATTTTGCCGATCTGCACTTTCCCGAGGGGTTCAAACTTGGCTTCAATCTGTCGGCGGCCCAGCTAGCCCTGGGCGGTGGCAGCAACTTCGCCGAACTGCAACGCAGCTTATCGACCGCTGGGGTACAAACCCTGCTGGAGATCACCGAGCGCACCCTGATAGCCCCGGACATTGCCGGGCAGATCGAAGGCTTTCGCCGCCAGGGCGTGTTGATTGCCATCGACGATTTCGGCACCGGCCAAACATCGCTGGCACTGCTGCAAACCCTGCCGCTGGATTATCTGAAAATCGACAAGTGCTTTGTAGACACCATTGGCCGCGACGATATGAGCACCCATGTGCTCGACAGCATCATTGCCTTGTCGCACAAGCTGGAATACCTGATTGTGGCCGAAGGGGTGGAAACCCAGGCGCAGGCCGAGTACCTGAGCACCGCGGGCGTGCATTTTTTGCAGGGCTTTTTGTTTGCGCGCCCTATGCCGATAACCGAGCTGTTACCCTGGCTGAGTGCGCACCAGCTGCAGCTTGAAAATCCGCAGCAAACGGCAACCGCAGCAGACATTCAGCCCGCCTGAGCAAATGACAGACAGCAAAAAGGCCGCCCTGAGGCGGCCTTTTTGGCAAATTGGTGAGCCGACCTGTAAGCCGGGTTCTGTTCTCCCCGAAAGGAGTGGCAGCCATTCCTCTAGGCCTGCAATCGCTCGCAGGCTCAAGCAATCTACCCGGTTCCAACGCGAGCCACGCCATAAGGAACCCTATTTGATCTTGCTCCGGGTGGAGTTTACCTTGCCACGAACTGTTGCCAGCCGCGCGGTGCGCTCTTACCGCACCGTTTCACCCTTACCGGCCCGAAGGCAGGCGGTCTGTTCTCTGTTGCACTTGTCGTCGGCTTACGCCGCCCAGACGTTATCTGGCACCCTGCTCTATGGAGCCCGGACTTTCCTCCCCGTTCTTTCGAACGCAGCGACTGCCCAGTCGGCTCGGCGCGGATTATAGCCCAATGACCTGAGCCGACCAAGGGCTTTCGCCAATAAAGGTCAAACCCGGCTTACAGCCCTGCTGCCAGACCCGCCTTATAGAGGGCGTTTTTCTTCAGGTCGTGGATTTGCGCCGCAATGGCCGCGGCCTTTTTCAGTGGCAGCTCGGCCGCCAACAGGCCTAAGGTTTCCATCGCCTTGGCGGGAATGGCTTCTTCGTCTTCTTCGGCCACAAAACCGTGGCACATCAGCACCATTTCACCCTTCTGTTGATTGCTGTCGGCCTGAACCGCCGCGAGCACCTCAGCGGTGGTACCGCTGATAAAGGTTTCGAAGGTTTTGCTGAGTTCGCGGGCCATCACCATGGGTCTGTCGGCACCGAAGACCGCCACCAGAGATTCGAGCGTTTGCAAAATACGGTGGGGAGACTCGTAAAAAATCAGGGTGCGCGGATCTTCCCGCAGCGCAGTGAGTTTATCGGTGCGGCCCTTATCTTTGGCGGGCAGGAAGCCTTCGAACGAGAAACGGTCCGACGGCAGCCCCGAGGCACTCAGCGCCGTGATGGCTGCGCAGGGGCCCGGCAGTGGCACCACCTTAAAGCCTGCTTCACGCACCTGGGACACCAGATGATAACCAGGGTCTGAAATCAGCGGCGTACCGGCATCGCTCACCAGCGCCACAGCTTCACCCGCAGCCAACTTCTCAATAATCCATTGGGCACGGGCGCGCTCGTTATGGTCATGCACCGAGGTGGTGCGGGTGTTGATGCCAAAATGGCTGAATAATTTCCCGGAGTGACGGGTGTCTTCGCAGGCAATCAAACTCACCGACTGGAGGATTTCAACGGCCCTCGGGCTCATGTCCCCCAGGTTACCTATGGGGGTCGGAACGATATAAAGCGCTGGGGGCAGGGACATAATTACCTCTGGAGTATGATGGCCAAGGCTTTAACCCCGGGCCGGAGAAGGTTAAACTTAACGCAGCATTTTACCAGAGTGAAGCCAAGTGTTGAAAAGCCGGAATCAATTGAAACTCGCAGGTGTTGCCCTGTTCCTGTCTTTATTGGCAGGTTGCGGCAGCACACCAAGGACAGATGTAAGCCAACCTCAGGGATCCGTTTCTTTGGTCAAGGCCGAACTTTCATCCACTCAGTACCTGGCACTGGCCGAGTCGACGCGGGATAACCAGTCCCGCAGCCGCTACCAGTTGCTGGCCGCCCATGCGATGCTGAACGAGGGCAACCCGCAGGGTGCCGCCCAGTTACTTGGCTCCATTAAGGCCGGTTTGGCGCAGGACACGGAAATTCAGGCGGAATTCAAGTATCTCACCGCCCGTGCCCTGGAGCAAAACGGCGAGTTGGCAGCCGCCCTGAAAGCGCTGACTTACCCCAGCCACTGGAAACTGCCCGACTGGCAGTGGGTTTCCTATCACCAGCTGCGCTCGCAGCTGTTCCGGGCGCAAAAGCAGCCTATGGAAGAGGTGCGAGAACTGGCGGAGCTGGGCAAGTATTTAAGCCCCGCCGAGGCGGCCGAAGTTAACGACCGGCTCTGGAAAACCCTGGCACCGATGCATGAAGAAACCATCGAAGCCTTTATGCAGGATGCCCGCTCACCGCTTTACAAAGGCTGGCTGCAGCTTGCCTTTATCGCCAAACATTATGCGATAGACCCTCAGACACTGGTGCGCTACCTGGGCGACTGGCAACGGGAAAACCCCTTCCACCCCGCTGCTGCCAGACTGCCAACCGATTTGGATCGCGCCCTCAATGCCAAGCCATACAACACCGGCAATGTGGCTGTGCTGCTGCCCTTGTCCGGAAACGCCGCCGCGGCAGGTTACGCCATCAAGCAGGGTATTCTGGCTGGCTATCTGGCGGCGGATGATCAGCACCGCACCGTGAATTTTTACGACAGCGCCGCCAATCCGGTGGCAGCTTACCAGCAAGCGCTGGCCGAAGGTGCCAACTTTATCATCGGCCCTTTGCTGCCTGCGGCTATCGAAGCCATTGAGGCCATGGCCAAGACCCCCGAGCAGCAGCTGGTGCCGCGCCTGTATCTGAACCAGCTGGGTCAGTTCAGCGCCGATATCGACAAGTTCTTCTTCTCGCTGTCTCCTTCAGAAGAAGCCAGTGACGCCGCCGAGCGCCTGTACCGCGATGGCGTGGAAAAACCTTTACTGCTGGCCAGTGCCGATGCCACCGGTCGCCGTATGGCCGAGGCCTTTAACCAAACCTGGCAAAAGCAAACCCAGGACCCGGCCGAAGTGCATTATTTCGAGCAGGGCAATGAAATGAAGCTCACTGTGCAGCGCGCCCTGGGCGTGCTCGACAGCCAGGCGCGCATTGCCCGCATGAAGGAAATCATGGGACGTAAACTCGAAGCCGAGTTTCGCTCCCGCGAGGACATAGACGCCATCTACATGATTGCCAGTCCTAAAGAAATTCAGCTGCTTAAGCCATTTATTGATGTGAGCTTCTCGGTGTTTGCCGATCCTGTGCCCATGTATACCTCGAGCCGTGCGCGGCCACAGGACAACAGCCATCAGGTGCCGCAGGAATTCAACAATGTGATGGTGAGTGACATCCCTTGGCTGATGCAAATCTCCGACGAGGCCCGCGACGTCAACGCCCTGTGGCCAAGCTGGAATAACGGCCAGAAGCGCCTGTTTATTATGGGCTGGGATGCATTGGATCTGGTGGATAAGCTGGCACAGATGCGCGCCTTCCCCGGTTATCAGTTCCAGGGTCGTGGCGGCGTGTTGTCGGTCACCCATGAAGGCGTTATCAAACGTCAGCTCTCCTGGGGCAAAATCCAGCGAGGCGTGCTGAGGCCGCTGTGAACACAGGCCAGCTTGCCGAGGAAATGGCAGTAAAGCACCTGCTTAAACAGGGGCTTAAGCTTGAAGCGCGCAATGTGCGTTATCCCTTCGGTGAGCTGGATCTGGTGATGCGTGATGGTCGAACCTGGGTGTTCGTGGAGGTAAAATTCCGCACGCCGAAAGGGTTCGGCGATGCGCTTGATGCCCTATCCCATGCCCAGCAAGGCCGTCTGAGACGCGCCGCCAACCACTTTTTGCAATGCCATCGCATTGATGCTCCCTGCCGTTTTGATGTGGTTGCCATTACCGGCGATCAGCTGACCTGGCTCAAAGATGCCTTTTAGCATTCAGCTACTTGGTAAGATTTGGGTGTTATGAACAACAATTTACCCCCTTGCTCTCTACTCCCGCGCTGCTTTATGGCATGATAGCGCCAGTTTATTTTGTAAGGATCCGCCATGTTAGAACGTATCAAAGACAGCTTTACCGAGTCGATCCAGACCAAGATCGATGCCGCAGAAGCCCTGCCAGACTCCATTGCCAAGGCGGCTGAAATGATGGTTGGCTGCCTGCTGGGCGGTAACAAGATCCTCGCCTGTGGTAACGGCGGCAGCGCCGGTGATGCCCAACATTTCTCGGCCGAACTGCTTAACCGCTATGAAGTAGAACGTCCACCGCTGCCTGCGATTGCGCTGACCACGGACAGCTCTACCCTGACCGCCATTGCCAACGATTACAGCTACGACGAAGTGTTCTCGAAGCAAATTCTGGCACTGGGTCAGCCCGGTGACATACTGCTGGCCATCTCCACCAGTGGTAACTCATCCAACGTGATTAAAGCCATGGAAGCAGCCCTGAGCCGCGACATGACCATTGTGGCCCTGACCGGCAAAGACGGCGGCGCCATGGCGGGCCTTTTGGGTGCCAGCGACGTGGAAATCCGCGTGCCATCCAACGTCACTGCCCGCATTCAGGAAGTGCACCTTTTGGTGATCCACTGCCTGTGCGACAATATCGACCGCACACTGTTCCCACAGGACGAACAGGCATGACCCGACTGCTGCTGACCGCTCTCGCCTGTATCACACTCACCGGTTGTGCCGGCGCCGTGATGGTGGGCGCCGTCGGTGGCGCCGTGATGGCCAATGACGAACGCTCCATATCAACGCAGCTGGATGACACCAACGCCGACTTTGTGATTGCCAGCGCCTTGATGAAAGACGAAGAGTTGAAAGCCAAAACCAATATCACCGCCGTGGTCGTCAATACCAGCGTGCTGATGATAGGTCAGGCTCCCAACTCGACTCTGAGAGATAAAGCGGTGAAAATCGTGCAGGATCTGAAGCTTGGCGGCAAAATCCACAATCAGATCCGCATTGGCAACCCCACGTCTTTTACCACCCGCAGCAACGACACCTGGATCACCACCAAGGTGAAGGGACGAATGCTGAATGAAAAGACGCTGGATATTACCCGGGTGAAAGTGGTGACCGAAAACGGCGAAGTCTTCCTGCTGGGGCTGATCCCCCGCTCGCAGGCCGACCTGGCGGTGGATGTTGCCCGTAACACCGCCGGTGTGCGTAAGGTCATTAAGGTTTTTGAGTACGTCGAGTAACACCGAATAAACCCGCGTAGAGGTTGTAACCTAAAACGGCCGGGATGTTCTGCTGGTGCTTATTCCCCGTTCGCAGGCGGACCTGGCGGCCTAAGGTGCCCGTGATACTGCCTGTGCACCCAAAGTCATTAAGGTCTTTGATTATTAAGGTCTTTGAGTGCGTCGAATAAGTGCTGAGTTTCCTCTGGCCTGCCACAGGCGGGCAAGCAGGGGATACACCGCCGACGGCAACACCACCAGCGCAGCCCCCCACCACACGGCCTCTCCAGGCCATTCATCGAACCAAAGCCAGCCCAGCGTCACGATAAACAGCAGGCCACTGTATTCGGCCACAGCGATGTCGGCCGCACGCGCCCGGCGATACGCCAATACGCAAAACCAGTGATAGGCCATCAGGAACAGATTGCTCGCCAGCGCCACCCACAGCAGCGACCAACTGAAACCGGCAAAGTTATTGAATGCGGCAAAGATAAGCGCGATTGGCAGCCCCAGCAGGTTGTACAGCAGCATGGTCAACACAGGGCTTTCAGTCACCGGCAACTTTCTTAACGACAACTGACACAGCGAGAAGGTCAGCGCAGCGCCCAGCACCATAAGTCCGGCCCAGCCCAGTTCGGTTGGCGCCAGAATAATCAGCACCCCGGCAAAGCCCAGGAGAGCACACACCCATTGGCCGGCACTCACCCGCTCGCCCAGCAGCCACCAACCCAGCAGCATGATCATCAGCGGCGCGGAATAGAACAGCGAACTCACGGTCGCCAATGGCAGCGCCATCAGCCCAAGAATTAAAAAGAGCGCGCCAACAACACCTATGCCGGCGCGCCAAAGGTGGAGCGGAAGATGATTGGTCGCCGGACGCCCGGCAAGCCACCAGAGTGGCAACAACATAAGTACCGAGGTGAGCTGGCGCAGCAGCAAAAAACTGGCCCCATTGGCATCGTCAGGCAGCCACTTCACCGATACGTCATACAGGGCGCTGAAGATATTGCCGAATATCAGCAATCCCAGGCCAATCAGGGTGGCTCTTTGCACGTTACATCACCTCAGCTCATGCGTTGCTGGGCATGATATCGCCCACAAATTATTATTAAAAATGATGTTTTTTCTTTAACCATGAATTAGATTCATGCATTAATTCCTCATTCAATCCGCAGGTTTCACATGCGTAAACTGCCGCCGTTAAGGGCGCTTCAGGTATTTGAAGCGGCTGCCCGCCATCTGCATTTTTCCCGCGCGGCGACCGAGCTGTGCCTGACTCAAAGCGCAGTCTCGCATCAGGTGCGGGCGCTGGAGCAGCATCTGGGGCAACCGCTTTTCAGCCGTAAAGGGCGGGAGCTGACACTGACAGGCAAAGGTCAGCAGCTGTTTTTGGGGGTGCAGTCGGCGCTGGATGGACTCGACAGCCTGTGCCGTCAGCTCAATGAAGGCGACAGCCGTGAACTGAGGCTGGCGGTGTACAGCTCGTTTGCGGTGAAGTGGCTTATTCCGCGGCTGAGTGATTTCCGGCGCCAGCATCCGGGGGTAAGAATTCACCTTGAAATGGTCAGTGGCGACCCGCAAATATCGGATCAGGTGGCGGACATGTTTATCTGCGGTGTGCAGCAACAAAAAGGCTTTTGGCAGACGCTGTTACGACCAGAGCGGCTGATCCCGGTTTGCAGCCCGCCATTGGCACAGATGCTCAAAAGCACCCTGGGCGAGTCGCTGACCCTACCTGCGAGTCTGGACAGCCTGCCGCTGCTGTCGGTGGATGAGGTCGATATTGGCCCTGACTGGCAGCGCTGGGCCGAGACCCGCCAATTGCCGCTGTCGTGCAGTCAACTGCAAAGCTACAGTCATGTGCTGCTGGCCATCGAGGCCGCCATTGCCGGACAGGGGGTGGCACTGGCCTGCGACTTCATTGTGGAGGCCGACATTGCCGCCGGTAAGTTGGTGGCCCTGCCCTGGCCCGCGCTGGAAACCGGTTTTGGCTTTCACTTTGGTTGCCGCGAGCGGCGTCTGAACGAGCCCGCCATGGCTGCCTTTGCCAGCTGGATAAAGGCGCAGGCCGGGGCCGAAACTATTTAAGGCAGGGTTAAATTCACGGCCCACGGGCATAAAAAAATCAGCCACCTGGGCTGATTTTTCGTTTGCGGTCTGGCTTACACCAGCAGACCAATCTTCTCGTATACCTTCTTGATGGTAACTTCGGCGCGGGCCTGGGCCTTTTCGGCGCCATCGCGCATCACGGCTTCGAGGAAGGTTTTGTCTTCACGCAGCTCGCGGAAACGGGCCTGCAGCGGCTCCAGCATACCGACTACGGCTTCGCCGCAGGCAACCTTGAGGTGGCCATACATCTTGCCTTCAAACTCGGCTTCCAGTGACGCAATGCTCTGACCGGTCACGCCGGACATCAGGCTCAGCAGGTTCGCCACGCCGGGCTTGTTGTCGATATCGAAGCGCACCACTGGCGGCTCGTCGCTGTCGGTCATGGCTTTCTTGAGCTTTTTCATCACCGCTTTGGGATCTTCCAAAAGACCAATCACGTTGTTGCGGTTGTCATCTGACTTGGACATCTTCTTGGTCGGGTCCTGCAGCGACATCACCTTGGCACCCACAGGTGGAATGAAAGGCTCAGGCACGGTGAAGGTGTCGCCATAGGCGTTGTTGAAACGAATGGCGATATCGCGGGTCAGTTCGAGGTGCTGTTTTTGGTCCTGACCAACCGGAATCTGGTTGGCCTGGTACACCAGAATGTCAGCCGCCATCAGAACCGGGTAGCCAAACAGGCCCACGTTGATGTTGTTGGCGTGTTTTTGTGACTTGTCCTTGAACTGAGTCATACGCGACAGCTCACCCATCTGGGTGTAGCAGTTCAGTACCCAACCCAGTTGGGTGTGCTGCGGCACCTGAGACTGAATAAATACAGTGCTCTTTTTCGGATCGACGCCGCAGGCCAGATACAGCGCCAGGGTGTCGAGGCAAGCTTCGCGCAGGGCAACCGGATCCTGACGCACAGTGATAGCGTGCAAATCCACCACGCAATACAGGCAATCATGACTGTCCTGCATCGCCACCCACTGACGGAGTGCGCCCATGTAGTTGCCTATGGTCAACTCGCCGGATGGCTGCGCGCCGCTGAGTACAATGGGTTTGGTCATGTTGCTGCTTACTCCGTGTTATTCTGCCGCCTTCAGGCGGGTCAAGATCTCTGCAAAGGTGTTACATACGGCATCTGGGCCGGAAAGCCCAATATCTTCACCGTAGTTGTAGCCGTAGGTCAAGCCAAAGGATGCAATTCCAGCCGCTTTGGCAGCCAGAATATCGTTGCGGCTGTCGCCGACCATCAGAAGCTCGTTCGGACCAAGGGCCCAGCTGTCCATAATGTGGGTCAGCGGCAGTGGGTCCGGCTTCATCCGCGCCAGAGAGTCGCCGCCGAGGATCAGCTCAAAATGGTTTTCAATGCCGAACGCTTTGAGCAGCGGCAAGGTGAACTTGTGCGGCTTGTTGGTAACAATCGCCATTCTGAAACCAAGTGCCGACAGCTCATTGAGGGTTTCTTTCACCCCATCATACAAGCGGCTGTGACGCTCAAGATGACGCTCATAATGCTGCATAAACATGGGCATGGCATCGTCGAGCATGGAGCCGGTAACATCACGGCCGAGGGCATGGGTTAGGGCGCGGGCTATCAATACCCGGGCGCCATTACCTACCCAGGTACGTACCAGATCTTCGCTGCACTGGGGCAGCTTCAGCTCTTTTAAGGTGTCGTTGGTGGCAGCGGCGAGATCCGGCACGCTGTCCACCAGGGTGCCATCCAAATCAAATGCAATGGCACGGATACGTTCAGCGAGCAGCATTACGCGTTCACCTTGGCCAGCTCGGCGCGCATTCTGTCTACTACGGCCTTGTAATCCGGCTTGCCAAAAATGGCACTGCCCGCGACAAACATGTCGGCACCGGCGGCAGCAATTTCTGCGATATTGTCTTCTTTCACGCCGCCATCGACTTCGAGACGGATATCAAAGCCGCTGGCATCGATGCGCTCACGCACCTGCTTGAGCTTGTCCAGCGTAGCAGGAATAAAAGACTGACCGCCAAAGCCCGGGTTAACTGACATCAGCAAAATTACATCCAGCTTATCCATCACGTAATCGAGGTAGTGCAGCGGGGTGGCTGGGTTAAACACCAGACCAGCCTTACAGCCGTGGTCGCGGATCAGTTGCAGAGTGCGGTCAACGTGCTCGGACGCTTCCGGATGGAAGGTGATGATTGACGCACCGGCCTTGGCGAAATCAGGAATAATGCGGTCGACAGGTTTTACCATCAGGTGCACATCGATGTCGGCAGTGATGCCATAGTCACGCAGCGCTTTACACACCATGGGGCCAATGGTCAGGTTAGGCACATAGTGGTTGTCCATCACGTCGAAGTGAACCACATCGGCGCCGGCATCGAGCACGGCTTTGACATCGTCACCCAAACGGGCGAAATCGGCAGACAAAATCGAAGGAGCAATCAGGTAAGGACGCATAATTCAGAGTCTCTGGCTGAAAATGGGAGGGCGCATATTTTACCCGATTTCACTGATTTTTTCCGTACTTTCTGTTGTTTTTATGGCCTCGGCCACAGGGTATGGCACTATTCACTGGCCTGTGCCGATGCAGATGAAAGAAAATTGTTCAAAAAGCGCACGCTTTTGTTATAATCCCGAAGCTAGCCTCTGTCTCGAAGGAAGTGACGATGGACACCAACAACCCGCAACATGCACCACGCCGATTTGCCAATATCAAGGCAGTCATGGTCTTATCCGTGGCGGCATCTGTGGTTATTGGTGGTGTGGTGTATCAGGCCAGCGCCAAAGATCCCGGCACGTCTGCCTGCGTATGTAGTGCCAGCACCAGCTACAACAACAGTCTGCCAGCCAGTCACCCCAACAATCGTTGCGCCACCCAGTCTCAGGATTTGAGCTGGAAGTCCTGGCTTTCCGGCAGCAGCCGCACCACTCAGTTCCATTTCCTCGATTTGCTGGAGTTGCTCCACGGACACGACAGCAAGCCTACCGATAATCCGGCGGCCAGCCAGCGTTAAGCGCCGTGTTTCGGTCCGTTATTCGGGTATTCACCAGCACTGTCGCCGCCTTCTTTGGCGTGCAATCTGACCAGCGAAGACAAAAAGATTTCAGCACCGATTCCCCGGTACCTTTTATTTTGATGGGTATTTTTCTGGCTGCTTGCCTGGTGGCCGGACTGCTCTGGCTGGTCGGCATGGTACTGCCAAACTAACAACCGCATTCTTTCGAGCATCTCGCCAATCGCCGGTCAGTGATCGACTGGATCAGTCCAGCGACTCCAGATGGTAAGTCTCATCGTAAAGCGCCATCAGCTCATCCACCTTATTGCGGCCGCTGCCCTTTTGGCTGATATTACGCTGCACCCGAACGGTTCCCAGCCTGGCGCCATGGTAGAGCTCACGGGTCAGCGGAATATCATGGTTGCTGATAAGCACGGGAATGCCACGCTCGATGGCAGTATGACGCGAATGACGCGCCAGCAGCGCCTGGTCATCCAGAGTAAAGCCTGCGCCAACATAGGTGGTGAAACTGGCGGTCGTAGACAGCGGCGCATAGGGCGGGTCGCAGTAAATCACGTCGCCCTTGTTTGCCAGTTCGAAGGCCTGCTCATAGCTGATGCACAAAAACTCGGCCCGCTTGGCTTTCACGGAAAAGGCGCGGATTTCCTGCTCAGGAAAGTAAGGCTTTTTGTAGGAGCCGAAGGGCACATTGAACTCACCCTTACGGTTATAGCGGCACAAGCCATTGAATCCATGGCGATTCAGATACAGAAAGTACACCGCACGACTGAAGGCGTCGCGGGTACTGTTGAAGCGCTTCCGGATATCGTAATAGGCTTCTTTGTTATTCATCTCATCACAAAACAAAGCCCTCGCCGCCTGAATATAGTCTTCAGGCTGACGCTGCACAATTTTGTATAGCCCAATAAGATCTTGATTAATATCGCAAAGAAGATATGAGTTGTAGTCGGTGTTCAAAAACACCGAACCGGCACCCACAAATGGCTCAACCAGACGCTTTCCCTTGGGCAGATGCTGACGAATGTCGTCCATCAGCTTGAACTTGCCACCGGCCCACTTGAGAAAGGCTCTTTGTTTAATCGTCATGGTTGGGAAAAGTCGCCGGAAGAAATAAGAAGCATCTGATTGTACTTCCTTTAATTGGAAATTTCACCGCCGGATACCGCTTCAATCGGCTGATAACTCCCCAAATCCTTCCATGCACGCACCCACGGCTTACCGCCACCGTAACGTTGCGGCAAGGAATCCGCCTGGCTGTCAGCCTCGGCGTGATTGCTGTAGTTGCCCTGCAAAATCACCAATTTGTCGCGGTACAGCACCAGATAGAGATTGGGCTCTTTAGCAAGACGCTTGAGGATCACATCTGCTGACTCACGTTTGCCAACGGTGGCTATCTGAAGGGTGTAGCCCTCTTTGGGCAGCTGAATGTCGGTTGCGACAGTAATGGCCGCAGCTTTCGCGGCATCTGCTGCAGGCTTTGTGTCGGCCACTGCACCCTGCGTGGTCACTTGAACGCCTTTTGCTTTCGGGTCGCGGGTCTTGTCGCTATTCGTCCTAACATCAGCAGCCTTAGCCTGAATCGGCTTAGCGTCAACATCTGTATGCTGCGCCGCTGCGCTTTTATCAGCTTTGGTGCTTGCCTGCGTGACAGGCGCGTCTGATTTGGTAATTGCAGCAGCCGCACTCACACTGGCTGATTTTAGGGTATCGGCAGTTTCGACTTCCGCCAATGCTCTGGCTTCGGCCAGCAGCGCCAGGTCAGCTTGCTCCTGCGCCAAAGTCGCAGCCTTTGCTTCTTGCTCGGCTTGCAGCGCGGCATCCAATGCCTGTTTTCGATTGGCAAAATAGGGCTTAAGTCGCCAGTTGCCAAAGGGAGACAGCAAACCGGTCACCTGGTGTCTGCCTTCAGACTCTGCGTAAGTTCTGGCATCGGTGGTGGCTGTTTGGGTGGTTGAGGGTTCTGATGTGGAATTGACCTCCCCCGGATGACCACTGATTACGCCCCAAAGCCCCGCAGTCACCAGCAAGGTAACCGCAGCCACTGCGAGCACTCGCCACATAGCTTTACGGGAGGGTGCAACATCAGTTTTGGGCGCCAGCGCCAGTTCCAGCAAGGCAATCACTTCACCCGGCCTACCCGCCTGCTGCTCAAGCTGAGTTTTAATAATATCCCGCGGCACGTAAGGCACGTCATCGCTGCGGCTTATCAGGGTGTAGTACAGCGCTTCGCGCTCGCCAAGTGGCAGGGGCTCAATATCAATGGGTGCCATCAAGCCACGCTGGACGCTGCCAAGCTCGGCGTAAAGCGCACGCGCCTTTGCAGGCTCGGAGGCAAAGGTGATAGCGATGGGCCGACCAGCGCATTTTTGCTGCGATAACAACAGACACTCCGCCCAAAGCTCAAGTGGCAATAGGTGCGCATCATCAATAAGAATGTGGATCGGCTGAGATAACGCCGACGCAAAGCGGCCAAGGGTATTGCCCAAGGGCTCTTCATCGTCAAACAAAGGCTCAGATAAAAGCTGGATAAGGATTTTACGGCGGATTTCAGCGGCATCGGCGTGCATTGGGCACACCACCAAGGCTGAGTTGTATTCTTCCTGCTCACTGACCAGAGCTGTCAGCAAGGTGGACTTACCGGCCCCCTCCTCGCCCAGCGCCACCACCAGTTGCTGGCTGTAGCAAGCCATGTGTTGCATGCGTTGCAACAGGGCTTCCTGGGAAGGTAAGAGTACCGATAGCGAAAATGTCATTGTTCACCCACAGTCAGGGGCGGCGAATGACCTCGGCCAGGTCGGCATCGGTTGCCTGGCTGCTGACCTCGGCTTGGCCAATACCAAGAGGCAGAACCAGCCTCAATTGACCACCGAGTACTTTTTTGTCTCGCCGCATATGCTTAATAAAGCTGTTAAAGTCCATGGACTCCGGAGCCTGGACGGGCAAATCGAATGCCTGGATCAGCGCAGTAATGCGACAAAGAATTGACTTATCGATTAGCCCCAGTGTTACCGAAGTTTGTGCAGCAAGTACCATGCCAGCCGCCACGGCTTCACCATGCAGCCAGTTGCCATAGCCCATTTCTGCTTCGATTGCGTGACCAAAGGTGTGCCCGAGGTTCAGCAGTGCCCGGACGCCCTGTTCGGTTTCGTCCTGAGACACTACGTCAGCCTTAATCTGGCAACAACGGGCGATGGCCTCGGTAATAGCATTTTGCTCAAGCGCCTTGAGTGCATCGACATTGGCTTCGAGCCAGCTGAAAAACTCGCTGTCCCAAATGATGCCGTACTTGATCACCTCAGCCATACCGGCGGCAAATTCACGAGCCGGCAAGGTAGCCAAACAGTCGGTGTCTATCACAACCAGCTTAGGCTGATAGAAGGCACCAATCATGTTTTTACCAAGGGGGTGATTGACGGCAGTTTTGCCACCAACAGAGGAATCCACCTGCGACAGCAAGGTAGTGGGAACCTGAATAAAATCAACGCCACGTTGGTAACTGGCGGCAGCAAAGCCGGTCATATCACCAATAACGCCGCCACCCAAAGCCAGCAGAAGACAATCACGGGCATAATTCCCTTCGAGCAGCGCATCGAAGATGCGATTTAAATATTCGAGGGTTTTGTACTGTTCACCATCCGGCAGGATCACCGCCTCTACCTGAGCCGCGTCGGCAGACAGGGTAGCGGTGATCTTGTCCAGATAGAGGGGGGCAACGGTGTCGTTAGTGACAACGAGTACCTTTTTGCCACGCACCAGTGGGGCAAATAATGCTCCCTGACTAAACAAATTCGGGCCAATGTGGATCGGATAACTACGATTTGCCAAATCAACCTGAATTTGTGTCATGCTGCGTCAGAACCCCAATTGTTCGATGATTTGATTGGCAACGACCTTGGCACTTTGGTCGTCGGTTTTCACCACCAGATCCGCAATCTCTTCGTAAAGAGGGTTACGGCTTTCTGCCAGTGTCTCGAGTACTGAGCGAGGGTCGTCCACCTGCAACAGTGGGCGGCGTTTATCACGCTGAGTACGGGCTACCTGCTTGTCGATGGTAGTTTCGAGGTAAACCACGATGCCACGGGCAGACAGGAAGTTACGGATGTCTTTGCTTTGAACAGAGCCACCACCAGTCGCCAGCACTATGCCTTGCTTCTCGGTCAGATCGGCAATTACCTGCGCCTCACGGCGACGGAAACCTTCTTCCCCTTCCACGTCAAACACCCAAGCGATGTCCGCACCGGTACGGCTTTCAATTTCTTGATCCGAGTCGTGGAATTCCAGATGCAGCATTTGCGCCAGATGACGGCCTATTGTGCTCTTGCCCGCGCCCATAGGGCCTACCAGAAAAATATTACGTTTTTCAGCCATTTCTTATACGTCTGAATCTTTTATGAATTATCTACCTATACCAACCTCTGAAAGAGGCGGCGAACTCAATACCTTGCTCTAAAGAGACTTGACCGGGGATTATCTCAGTTTGGAGGCAACCATGGCAAGTCAGATATCCGGATCACGCAGAAAACTTTGGTTCACGCCCAAAACAAAGAGGCCGGCATATGCCGACCTCTGCTGTTTAAAAGACTATCAGATTTTTTCAGTGACAATCTTGGGTGTCACGAAAATCAGTAGCTCCTGACGTTCGTTTTTGTCCGACGTGTTTCTGAACAGGAAGCCTACCAGTGGGATATCACCCAGCACAGGCACCTTGCTTACACGGCTGATAAGGTTCTGCTGATAGATGCCACCAAGCACTATGGTTTCACCGTTGTCTACCAGAACCTGGGTACCGATACGCTGAGTATCGATTGCCACTGCGCGGCCAGTAGCGGTATCCACGGTTTCCCCCTGGCTATCCTGAGTGATTTCCAAATCGAGGATCACCCGGTTATCGGGTGTAATTTGTGGTGTAACCCGCAAAGACAGTACAGCCTTCTTAAACGATACTGTGGTTGAACCACTAGATGAGGCAGACACATAAGGGATTTCAACACCCTGCTCGATGTAAGCCGCCTTCTGGTTAGAGGTAGTGATACGGGGGCTGGCAATAATTTCGCCCTTGTTTTCCTGCTCCAACGCACTCAGTTCCATATCCAGCACTGTGCCGTCGGCCAGTTTAGCGACATGGAATGCAATGCTGGCAGCATTGGTAGGTGCTGGCAGATTCACATTGAGCCGGTCACTGATAGCGGGAACTATGCCATTGGCAATGTTCTGTGCACCTTCCAGTGAACCTGAAGTGCCTTTGGTACCTTGCTGATCGGTGATGCCCCAGCGAATACCCAAGTCTTCCGCCACATTGTCTTTCACTGTAACCATGCGGGATTCAATCAATACCTGACGAATCGGGATATCCAGCACATCAATCATGCGGCGCACGGCCAGCAGCGTCTCGGCAGTATCTTTCACCAGCAGGGTATTAGTGCGCTCGTCCACGGCCACACTGCCACGCTCGGTGAGCAGGCTGGAGTCCTTACTCTTGAGCAATGCCGCTATATCTTTCCCCTTAGCATAGTTGATTTGCATGTATTCAGAATACAGTGGCACGAGTTCCTGAACCTCCTGCTGATTACGCAGATCCATGCTCTCGCGGACAGCAAGCTCTTCAGCCGGTGCAACCATCAGGATGTTGCCTTCGATTCGCTTATCCAGACCTTTGGTTTTCAGAATAAGATCCAAGGCCTGATCCCAAGGTACATCATCCAGAACCAAGGTGATGTCACCCTGAACAGAATCACTGGTCACCAGGTTAAAGTTATTGTAATCCGCGATGAGCTGCAGCACGGTACGCACAGAAATATTCTGGAAGTTCAGTGACAAAGTCTTACCGTTGTACTTCTTCTCTGGCTTTACTGAAGCCTGACGCACAACCTTGTTCATCGACAGTTTGAATTGAGCCGCTTCCTGAACATAGTTGTACTCGTACTCGCCACCGATATCGATAAGAATGCGGGTAACCAAATCGTCTTTGAAGGTTTCGAAGCTCTTCACGGGCGTGGCAAAATCCTGCACGTCCATCACATACAACATATCCTGCGGAATATCTGTGTTATAGAACTTCACTTCCAACTTGGCGCCAATTTGCTCGACATCCGCAGCAATTTTGGTGTTATTGAGCTGAACAATCAGCTCCCCACCACCTTTACCATTGCGGCGAAAATCAATGTTCTTTACACCATTAACATAGGCACTGGAAGCTACAGCAGAATCGGCGGCAGCTTCACTTACCACGGCATCATTGACCGTTAAGCGATAGCTGTTGCCCACTACAGCACCTTGGTATGGCAGAACTTTTGACAAGTTTACCGCAACAACCAAATCGGTATCCTGCTGCTGAGCCTGCAGTTCAGTTACGCCACCACGATTAACAGCCAGAGAAGGCGCAGCCAGACCGGAAACACTGTCATCAAATGACAGCAAGATTTTGGCAGGCGATGCATTGAGGTTAACTTCGGGCTCGGTTATTGGATTTTCAAACACCAACTCCAGCTCCAACTGGCTGTCTATCACATTGTGATACTTCACATCGACCAGACGGTTGGCCGCCAGAGCTGCCGTTGATACACCAAAAAACAACGCGATTCCCACCAGAGACTTCATCAATCCAGGATTGCTGAAGCGTGTCATGAACGCGGCAGAAGATTCCATCATTCCCTCATCCTTCGCAGGTTATTCTCCAGCCAGTTCGAGGGTGCTTGAGCGCTCAGCCCAGCAACCGGAACCGTCCGGAATTAATTCTATTACTTCGACATATTGTGGGGTGACTTTAGTGATACGGCCATGATACAGCCCAAGATAATCACCCACGCCCAAGCGGAACACATTGCCATCGTTGGTCTGAACCAAAGCCCAGATACTTTTATTCTGAGTCAGGGTTCCACGCATTTTCAGGTTATCGAGCGCATAGGTTTCGAGTCTGCCCTTCCGACGCTTGAGATCCGGTTGAGCACAGTCTTTGGTGACATCCACCGACTCTTCACTCAACTCACGTGACGGTGGAACAAAAGGACTGCGAAGCAACTCGGCCTGATAGGCAAAATGTTCGAAAACCGGTGGTTTTTTCAGCGGTGGAATTCTGGCAACGTGTTGAGCCTTTGTTGTAGTAACAAATAGTTCCAAATCGCTACGATCGCCAACGCACCCGGTCAAAAACAGCAAGATAGCGGCAACAGGCAAGTATTTCATCATTTCTTGCCTCCCTTACCCTTCTTTTTGTTACCTTTTTCAGGTGGTAAGTCAGTACCTTCCTTGAAGCGATAGGTCTTTGCCAGGATATCCATCGACAACACGTCGCCATCCTGATGCTTGATTACAAAGTCATGCAAACTCACGATACGTGGCAGCTTGGCAACACCACTGACCATGTTGCCAAGCTGATGATAATCACCACTGACAGACATCTTAATTGGGAACTCTATATAAAAGTCACGCGGCACAGCACCCAGCCAATCCAGGCTTTCAATATGCAAACCGGCGTCGGTGGCCACGAAAGTCAGGTCATCCAGCAGACCATCCATTTCGTTTTCAGACGGCAACATTTTAAGCAGTTCGGCAAACTGCGCTTCCATTTCCTTCAGCTGTTCACGGTACAGCTTAAGGTTGGCCGCCAACTGATATTTAGCCTGGAAGTCCTGACGCAACTTTACTTCTTTGACCTGCTCGGCCTTCAGAACATCGATAGCATCGGAGATAAACAGGAAATAGCTCGCAACCCCCACGCACACTGCCAGCAGCAGCGCAAACACCACTTTAACCTGCGCTGGCCAACCACCAATATTCTCAAAATCGATATCGTTGAATTCACTCAGATCCAGTTTCATTTTGCCGCTCCTTTCTTACTGGCGGCTGCCTTTTCCCTTTGTTTCGCCGCTTTATCAACCACGGTGACTTTGAGACTGAAACGTTGCAGCTTACGCATCTCGTCATTTTGGGACACGATACTCTGCATTACAGGGTCGTCCAACCAGGCAGATGTCTTCATCTTGCGCATCATGTTGGCCACGTTGTTGTTGGACTCACTACGCCCTTCAATTAAGACGATGCTGCCCTGCTTCTCGACACTGGATAGGTAAATCCCCGGCGGTACAACCCGCACCAACTCATCCAACACGTGTGTCGGCAAGTTTCGCGCTTGCTGTAAATCCAGAATTATTGCTGTCCTTCGCTCGATATCCTTTTTGCGCTCTGTAATTTTTTGAATTTCAGCGATTTGCTTTTCCAGCAGCTGAATTTCTGATGTCAGATAGGCATTTCGGGCACGTTGCTCATCGGTCATCACGCTGATCACCTGCAAACAGGCAAATACCAGTAGTGCTGAAACCAGAAACACCAGTGCCAAAGAGCCAATATAATCACGTTTTTGCTTTTCTCTGGCCTCTTCACGCCAGGGCAACAGGTTTATGTTCGCCATTGACCATAGCTCCTTAATGCCAGGCCACAGGCAACCATGTATTTGCTGATACTGGGTTGCAACGTGGTTTTAACTGATTCATCGGCATGCAGACTGCCCTGGAAGGGATCGGCAATAATGGTATGAACACCCAGTTCATTGGTCAGCAGGTTAGCCATGCCTTCCAGACGGGAAGTTCCGCCGCAGAGCACGATATAATCCACCTTATCTTTACCACTGGAGGTGCAATATATTTGCAGCGTGCGCTTAATTTGCTGCAACAGCTGAGTTTGGAAGGGCGAAAGCACCTCAAACATATAGTTGCGAGGCAAATCACCTTCTATTTTGGCTTTCTCGGCTTGCTCATAGGACATGCCATAGAATGACAGAATGGACTGAGTAAACTGCTCTCCACCAAATGCCTGCTCACGGATAAAGGCAGTTTCACCACCTTCAACCACGGCGAAGGTGGTCATGTTGGCACCTATGTCCACCATGGCAATGACTTTTTTATCACTGCCCTCAGGCAACTGGCTGTAGATGAGTTCAACAGAGCGACCCAGTGCATAGCCTTCGATATCGACAACCTTGGCTTCCAGATCCACTTCATCCAGCGAATCCACCCGGGCATCAATATTTTCAGTTCGGCAAGCACTGAGCAACACATCCACCTTGGTTGGGTCGATGCTGTTAACACTCAATGTTTCAAAGTCGATGCTTACCTCATCCAGGGAATAAGGAATGAGGTTATCGGCTTCGATTTCAATTTGGGCTTCCATCTCCGTTTCATTCAGCGAAGCATCCATGTAGATGACCTTGGTCATCACCGCTGAACCAGACACTGCCACTGCGGCAAATTTACAGCCTTTGGGCAACGCACGCCTTACCTGGCGCAGGCTGTCCACCACTGCTGCGGGATCACGAATATCGTGATCATTGACGGCTCCCTTTTTAACGGGAACAGCGGCATGACTTAATATTTTAAAACCATCAGCCGTCTTGCTCAGCAGAATCGCCTTGACTTCATGGGAGCCAATGTCGATCCCCACCATCTGCGGAGCCTGACGCTTCCATAGATTTGAAAGCATAGTCCATTGTCACTTTTGTTTTAGGTTGCAGAGATAGAGTAGCACAAAATCAACTCGTTATACTTATTTGTATAGAATGTTTAAGCCTTTTACAATTGGCAATTTTTTGACGCTGCTTTTTACTTCACCCTAGCCTTTTGCCCTTATATACTGTGGCTTCCTCGAACTATTTTGGAATATTCTGGTGAAGTGGCTAAAACGTATTCTCATTGCCCTCTTTAGTCTAGCCTTGCTGGGCGTAGGCGCTATTGTTGCGGCATATTTTTATGTTTTGCCCGACCTGCCCGATGTCGCGACCCTTAAAACGGTCCAGCTGCAGACACCGCTGAAGATATACAGCCAGGACGGCAAACTTATTTCACAATATGGCGAAAAGCGCCGTATTCCCGTCAAACTTGAAGATGTTCCCAAGCCGCTGCTGCAGGCCTTTCTGGCCACAGAAGACGCGCGCTTTTACGAACATCAGGGCATTGACCCTGTCGGTATCGTACGAGCCTTCGTGGTTTGGATGGCCTCCGGCGAGAAAAAACAGGGTGCCAGTACCATTACCCAACAGGTCGCCCGCAACTTTTTTTTGACGCGGGATAAAACTATTATCCGCAAGGTAAAGGAAATCTTTATTTCTTTTCACATTGAGGATCTGCTCACAAAAGATGAAATTCTTGAACTGTACGTAAATCGCATCTACCTCGGCCAGCGTGCTTACGGTGTTGGCGCGGCGGCGCAGGTGTATTACGGCAAGGATTTGCACGACCTCTCATTGGCAGAAATGGCGGTTATTGCCGGCCTGCCCAAAGCGCCTTCCACCCTTAACCCCATCACCTCGCCCGACCGCGCGCTCGCGCGTCGTAATGTAGTGTTGATGCGGATGCGGGAAGTCGGTTTCATTAACGACAGCGAATACGCCAGCGCCATCGAGCAGCCCAATACCGCCTCTTATCATGGTGCCGAAATCGACCTGTACGTGCCTTATGTGTCTGAAATGGCGCGGGACTATATGATCCAAAAGTATGGCGAAGAGGAAGCCTATACCGGCGGCTATAACGTTTACACCACCGTCAGTTCCGACCTGCAACTCAAAGCCCAAAAGGCACTGCGCGACAATATCTACGCCTACGATGAACGCCATGGCTACCGCGGTGGCGCCGAAGTGCTGTGGAGCAGTGAGGTGCCAGACACCGCCAGCATCAGTGAGCGACTGAAGAAAATCGCCAACGTACAGGATCTTGAGCCTGCGGCCGTGATAAACGTCCAGGAGCAGCAAGCGACTGTGCTGCGCGGCAACGGCGAAACCGTGACACTGCCATGGCAGGGCATCCAATGGGCGCGCAAGTTTATTACTGACACCCGTCAGGGCAGTGCCCCCAAGGCTGCCACCGAGGTGCTGACTGCCGGCGAGCGTATCTGGATCCGTAACAATGGCGAACACTGGCAGCTGTCACAGGTGCCGGAAGTCTCCAGCGCCATCGTATCCCTCGACCCACATAACGGCGCCATCCGCGCACTGGTGGGCGGTTACAGCTTCAGTCAGAGCCAGTTCAACCGGGTGACCCAGGCCAAACGCCAGCTTGGTTCCAACATCAAGCCCTTTATCTACGCCGCTACGCTGGAGAAAGGCTTTACCCTGGCCACGCTGATAAACAACGCCCCTATCAACAAGCCCGACATGAGTCAGGGTACCGCCTGGCGACCCAAGAACTCACCCGACGTATACACAGGCCCAACCCGGATGCGCGTGGGTCTGGCCCAGTCAATTAACGTCATGGCCGTACGGGCGCTGCGTTATGCCGGTATCGACAATACTGTCGAGCTGCTGACCCGCTTTGGCTTCGACCCCAACGACCTGCCCCGCAACGAGTCGCTGGCTCTGGGTTCGCCTTCGGTTACTCCGCTGCAGGTGGTCAATGCTTTCTCGGTGTTCGCCAACGGCGGCTATCTGGTTGAGCCCTTCTTTATCGACCGGGTCGAAACCGCCCTTGGTCAGGTAGTGGAGAAGACCAAGCCAACATTGGCCTGCGATGCACCAATGCCGGAAGAAACGCCGGAAGATCAGGTGCTCAGCCAACAGCCAGACTCGGTAGTTGAAGCCCTGGCCACGGCCGCCATTACCGGCGAGGCGCCAGAAATGCTGGCGAAAGCCACCGACGTGAATCTGTGCGGCGGCGAAGGCGTGCGTTACGCGCCCCGAGTGCTGTCGGAGCAAAACGCCTTCCTGATTACCGAAGCGCTCAAGAGTGTGATTTGGGGCGGCGGTGATTTCAGCAAGGGCACCGGCTGGAACGGTACCGCATGGCGCGCGGCTCGCCTGCTCAAACGCCATGATATCGCTGGTAAAACAGGTACAACCAACGAGTCGCGTGATACCTGGTTCAGTGGTTTCAACCCTGACTTGGTTACCACCGTCTGGGTTGGCTTTGACGACCACGGCCGCGAACTTGGCCGCACCGCCTGGAATGCCAACGGCGCCAAAGACCAGATCTCCGGTGCCGAGGCCGGCGCCAAAACCGCGGGTCCCGCCTGGAACCAGTTTATGCTGATGGCAATTGGTGACATCCCGGAGAAGCCTTCTCAGCCGCCTGCCGGCATAGTCTCGGCCCGTATCGATTACAGTTCGGGCAAGCTGAGTCGTCGCACCGACTACACCAGTGGCTTCGAGTACTTCGCCGCCGGCACAGTGCCAACAGATTACGCCAACTCCGCTATCGCCGAAGACAACACCACGGCGCCGGAAACCACGGCAGACGATCTGTTCCAGTAAGCATTACGTGTTGTAAAAAAGGGCCTGCGGGCCCTTTTTTGTTGCTGCGAGCCTTGCATTGATGACATTTGTCATCGGCCATTGGTGACCTTTGTGCCTGAACAAGCCAGCCTTGAAAACCGATACTGGCCTCACCTGAACGGCAGGTTATCAATCAACAAGGAACGGGTTATGAAAACACTTATCATCGCACTGGGGCTGACCCTGTCACCCATCATCAACGCGGCCAGCATCGACGATATCGATATGGCCATGAATCAAATGGACCTCAAGGCCCTTGGCGAACTCACCCAGCAGAGTCAGGGTTACACCAAAGCCTATGGCGCCTACCGTCAGGCAGTGGCTGCCGGGGTGATGGGGCAAAAAGCGCTGCAAATCTCAGCAGCCGCTGAGGCAGCCTCGATACTGGAATCGAGCAAATTTGCCGCAGATGCCGAAGCCAAAGCCTTACTCGCAGCTGTTTACGGGGTACAAATCGGCGCCAGTCCAAAATTGGGAGCCAGCCTCGGCGCCAAAATTGCGACGCTGATGCAGCAGGCCGCCACATTGGCACCCAATAATCCCAGAGTCGCGCTGATTGCGGGCATCAATGCCTTCTACACTCCGGTCGCTTTTGGCGGCGGCGAGCAAAAGGCGCTTGAGGCCATCGCCTTTGCCATTGATGGGTTTAAAGCCCCTTGCAGCGATATCTGCTGGGGCGAAGCAGAAGCCTATACCTGGCGAGGCCTGGTGCATCAGCAGCAAGGCGACCTCACCGCAGCAACGGCCGACTGGCAGCAGGCACTGACGGTTGACGCCAACTATGGCTGGGCCAACTACCTGCTCGAAAGCGTCGGCAACGCGCCGCAATAAGCTGGCGCTTGCCACCAATTTACAAGCTCAGGTAAAGCCGTCATCATGACGGCCTTGCCCAAGGAGCGGACATGAAAGATCCCAACGCACTCGAAACCCGACTGGCCAAGTACTATCTGGCCAATCTGGTGTTTTACTTTCTGCCACTGGTGCTGTCCAAGGCATCCGGTTTGGATGTGGGTGTCAGCCTGGCACTGCTTATCCCCTTCCTTTATGGCTATTTCGGCGCCTACCGCGCCAGCGCAGTCAACGCCTGGAAACCCATCGCCCTGATGGCCCTTTGCGGCATAGTCGCTACCCCTTTCAACAGCGGCTCCATTTCGCTGTTTACCTTCGCGGGCTTCTTTATCGGTTTCTTTTACCGCGGCCCGGGCTACTTTATCTGGCTTGCCTGCCTGTGCAGCCTGATGCTTGGCCTCAACCTGCTGCTTAAATTTCCCGGCTATAACTTTGCCCTGTTTGGCAGCGCACTCACTGTTGGTATCAGCCTGTTTGGGGTCGCCGAAGCCAAGCGGCAAGCAGCCAAACGTGCCATGGCTCAAAGCGATACCGAAATTCGCCGCCTTGCCAGCGCACTGGAGCGCGAGCGCATTGCCCGGGATCTGCACGACATCATGGGCCACCATCTGGCGTCCATTGCACTGAAAGCCGACCTGGCATCGCGGCTGCTTGGCAAGGGCGATCAGGATGCCTGCCGCAAAGAGCTGGACGACCTCAATCAGATTGCCCGCGACAGCCTGGCGCAAATCCGTGCCGCCGTTGGTCAATACAAGCGCAAAGACATTGCCGATATTCTTAATGAGCTGGGCCAGCGGCTCAGGGAAAAGGGCCTTGGGGTCAGTATTGAGGGCGAGCTGCCAGCGCTGCCGGTGCCGCTGGAGCGCGAGCTGGGCCTGATGCTGACCGAACTTATCAGCAACATTTTGCGCCACAGCCAGGCGCAGCACTGCTGGCTTAGCAGCAGCCTCAGCGACCAAGGCCTGACACTGCAAGTCAAAGACGATGGCAAGGCCAGCAAGATCACCGAAGGCAATGGCATTAAAGGGATTCGCGAGCGGCTCGCCGCCGTAGAGGGCAAGCTGCAACTCGACAACCAGCATGGCTTCTGTGCCACTATTTTCCTGCCCGCCAAAGCGTTACTGAGCAATCAGGGAGACAACTGATGAACATCCTGCTCGCCGAAGACCAAACCATGGTGCGAAGCGCCCTGGCAGCACTGCTTAAACTCGAAGGCGACGCCGAGGTTACCGAGGCCTGCGATGGCCAACAGGCTCTGAAACTGCTGAAAGAAACCAGCCCGGCACTGCTGCTGACCGACATCGAAATGCCCGGCCACACGGGTATCGAACTGGCGGAGTGGGTACAGGCGAATCGACCCGGACTCAAGGTCATCATCATCACCACCTTTGGCCGCGCCGGGTATATCCGCCGGGCGCTGGAGGCGGGGGTCAGCGGCTTTTTGCTCAAAGATGCCCCCATCGAAGAGCTGCTCGATGCCATCGATAAGGTGATGGCAGGTCGCAAGGTGATAGACCCTGAGCTGGCCATGATGGCACTCGGGGACAAGGACCCGCTCACCGACAAGGAGCGGCGGGCGTTAAGGCTGGCCCAGGAAGGCAAAAGCACCGCCGAAATCGCTGCCAGCCTTTTTATTGCCGAAGGCACGGCACGCAACTACCTGTCAGAAGCCATCAACAAGCTCGGCGCGGCCAATCGGGTCGATGCGGCCCGCATCGCTGCTCAGAAGGGTTGGCTCTAAGTTGCTCCGAAAAGATTCTCTGTTAGTATATGTATAAATTCACAGTAATCCGGTGCCAAGGCATTGCAAAGACTGGATCTTGTTCCCGTAACCGAACTCAAGGGCGTGGCCGCCCGGGTGGCAGAAAAACTCAGTAAACTGGGGGTTAATACCGTCCAGGATTTACTGTTTCATCTGCCGCTGCGTTACGAAGACAGAACCCGCATCTATGCCATCAATGAGCTGATCCCAGGCACCACGGCCACCATCGAAGCCGAAGTCATTTCCAGCCAAATCGTCAATGGTCGCAAGCGCATGCTCACCTGTAATGTGCGCGATGCCAGCGGTGGCCTGACCTTACGTTTTTTCAACTTTTCCATGGCGCAAAAGAACGGCTTGCAGCCGGGAATGATGATCCGTGCCTTTGGGGAAATCCGCACCGGTAAGCATCAGCTGGAAATTATCCATCCGGAATACAAGCTTACCGCACCTGGCGAGTCGCCGAGCCTGGCCGACACCCTGACCCCCATCTACCCAACCACCGAAGGCCTGAAGCAAGCCAGTTGGATAAGGCTCACCGAACAGGCGCTGGAGCAATTGGAAGAAGGCGGTCTGCCGGAGCTGCTGCCCGAGTCGTTGCAGCCCAACCGTTTGAGCCTGGCCGATGCCGTGCGCACCCTGCATAGGCCTCCGGCGGATGCCGAACTGTGGCAGTTGGAGCAAGGCCAGCACCCGGCGCAGCAGCGACTGGTGCAGGAAGAACTGCTGGCCCACAACTTAAGCATGCTGAAGATCCGCGAGCGCAGCAATCAGGACGCCGCCGAGCCACTCGCCGCTACGGGTCAGCTTATCCCCCGCTTTCTTGAGAGCCTGCCATTTGCGCCAACCAATGCCCAGTCACGGGTAGTTGCTGAGATCCATGCCGACATGGCCAAAGCCACTCCCATGATGCGGCTGGTGCAGGGTGACGTGGGCTCGGGCAAAACCCTGGTCGCAGCGCTGTCGGCGCTGGCGGCCATCGAAAATGGCTGTCAGGTCGCCCTGATGGCACCCACAGAACTCCTGGCCGAGCAACACGCCGCCAACTTTGCCCGCTGGTTTGAGCCGCTGGGGCTTAAAGTTGGTTGGCTGGCCGGTAAGCTTAAAGGCAAGGCTCGCGCTCAAACGCTGGAAGATATCGCCTCAGGGGCGGCGCAGATGATAGTGGGCACTCACGCCATTTTTCAGGAGCAGGTGAGTTTTTCCCGACTCGCCCTGACCATCATCGACGAGCAGCACCGTTTTGGCGTACACCAGCGCCTTGGGCTGCGCGAAAAAGGTATTCAGCAGGGCTTTTTCCCCCATCAGCTGATCATGACCGCCACCCCCATCCCCCGCACATTGGCGATGACCGCCTATGCGGATCTCGACACCTCGATTATTGATGAGCTGCCGCCGGGGCGAACCCCCATCACCACGGTTGCCATTCCCGACACCCGCCGCATGGATGTGATTGAACGGGTGCGTCAGGCCGCCTTGCAGGATAAGCGTCAGGCCTACTGGGTATGCACCCTGATTGAAGAGTCGGAAGTACTCGAATGTCAGGCCGCCGAAGACACCGCCGAGGGCCTGAAAGAGGCCCTGCCCGAGCTTGGCATTGGGCTGGTGCATGGCCGTATGAAGGGCGCCGAAAAGCAGGCCATCATGGCCGACTTCAAAGCAGGCAAACTCGATTTACTGGTTGCCACCACGGTTATCGAAGTGGGCGTGGATGTGCCCAACGCCAGTTTGATGATCATCGAAAACCCCGAGCGGCTGGGGCTTGCCCAGCTGCATCAGCTGCGGGGCCGGGTTGGCCGCGGCGCGGTGGCCAGCCACTGCGTGCTGCTGTACAAGGCGCCGCTCAGCTTTACCGCCCAGGCGCGTCTCGGGGTGCTGCGGGAAAGTAACGACGGCTTTGTGATTGCCCAAAAAGATCTGGAGCTTCGTGGTCCCGGCGAAGTGCTGGGTACCCGTCAGACGGGGCTTGCGCAAATGAAAGTGGCCGATTTGGTGCGGGATCAGGCACTTATTCCCCACATCCAGAAACTGGCACGTCATCTGATGAGCCAGGCCCCCGACAATGTGGATGCCATAATCGAGCGCTGGCTTGGCGGCCGCGAACAATACGTACAGGCTTAGTCGTCTGCATTAAATATTGTTTTTGTTCAGCCTTCGGCTATGGACATCGACCGGCGAACTGGGACAATGGGTGTTTTACGGGCAGCAGCACAAGGAGCCAAGATGCAAGTCAATCCCGAAGACAGAATCACCCCGCAGGAAGAAACCTCCCAGCGCAGCAACCGTCTGTCGGCCCTGCTGATCCTGGCCCTGATTGCCATTGCCGCTGGCTTGTGGATGTATTTCACCCGCGCGCCCGAACCGGCTCCGGTGGTGGAAGTGCCCGTGGAGACGCCCGAGCCCGTCACTTTGCCCGCCCAGCCAGCCGAGCCTCAGGAGATAGTCCCCGAGCCGGAAGTCCTGCCCGAACCTGCCACCACAGCGCCAGCCCAGCCTGAGCCTGAAATCGTGGTCGAGCCCATTCCTGAGCTTGCAGACAGCGACGCCTTTGCCACAAAAAAAGCTGTCGACCTTGGCAAGGGCCTGCCTATAGAGCCACTGCTGGCACAGCAGGATTTGGTACGCCAGTTTGTGGTCTTTATGGATAACCTGGCCGAAGGCCAACTGGCCCGCAAACAAAGCCCTGTTAAGGGGCCAGACGCCAAATTCAGCGTCAGCGAAATCACCGCCAAGACCTATCTGAATCCCGACAGCTACAAGCGCTACGACCTGTACGCCAACTACATCGCCAACATGGATGAACAAAAGCTGCTGGAAACCTACGCCCAAATGAGCCCTATGCTGGAGCAGGCGTTCGATGAGCTGGGCTATGACGATATGAGCTTCAAGGAGCGCAGTATCAAGGCCATCGATCAGATGTTGGCGGCGCCCATCATCGAAGCGCCCATCGAGCTGGTAACCTTCAGCGTTAACTACAAGTTTGCCGATCCCAAGCTCGAAGCGCTGCCGCCGGCACAGAAACTGATGATCCGCATGGGCCCGACAAACAGCCGCAAAGTGAAAGCCGCGCTGAAAAAACTGCGGCCATTGTTGCAATAACGCCACCGATTTTAACAGTGTGCCCCCGGATGCCATGCGGTCTCCGGGGGCTTCTGTTATCAAGGTGTTTTGATATAGAATAATCAGTCCAAAAAATGACGGACGGAAAGGCAAACCGCCGCCTGAGAACAAGCCACAACAATACCTGCCCGATGCGGCTAAAGTGATGGATAACTTACGACGCCTGGCTACAGCGTCAGAGGCAATGCAGTGCAATTAACTTTCAGCGTGATGGCGTGGGGCGGATGGTCCCCGGCTTATCAAGACAGGGAAAGCTGGGCCGATTGGCAAAAAACACTCTCTGAACCAAACAGTACTGTGACGCCGGCGCTGCCTCAGGTGCCGGCGATGCAGCGTCGTCGCTTCAGCCGTTTAAGCCGCATGATGCTCGATGTGGCCTTCCAGTGCGAACCCGCCTCCCAATGCCGCAGCGTATTTGCCTCACGCCACGGCGAGCTCAATCGCACCATAGACCTGCTCCACAGCGTCATCATCCGTGAGCCGTTATCTCCCATGGGTTTCAGCCAGTCGGTGCACAATACCGCCAGCGGCCTGTTTGGCATTCTCAGCGAAAACCGCGCCGCCTCGACTTCAGTCGCCGCCGGCACCGAGAGCCTGTCGCAGGCGATGGTGGAAGCCTATGCCCAGCTGTGTGAAGACCCAAGCCCGCTGCTGCTGGTATTTGGTGATGATCCTGTGCCGCCCGTCTATAACGACTACACCGAAGAATTTGAACTGCCACTGGCGCTGGGCATGGTGCTGGCGCCAGTGTCTTGCGGCAAGCCGCAACTAACCTTGTCCAAAGGAGCCGAGCTCGAACCCATGAGCTACGGCCAACTGCTGGCAAGCCTTGCCAAAGGCGAAAACTGTCAGGGCCACCTTTCCGGTTTCGACTGGAGCCTGAGTCATGACTGAGCACACCCAGAAGCTTGCGCGCCGCTCGCCCTGTCAGCACCGACTGACCGGGCTTGCCTATGTGCCGCGCTGGCTGGGTGGCATGCTGTGCTACATCTGTTTTGGCCTCGGCGGCCTGTTAAGCTCGCTGACCATCTTACCGCTGCTGAAATACTGGCCCGGCAAACCCGAGGTTCGCATCAAGCGGGTACAAAAAGCCGTGCACCTGATGTTTCGCGGTTTTGTGCACATGTTGTCGGCGGCGGGTGTGATAAAACTGGAAACCAAAGAGGTGGAGCGGCTCGCCAATGCCGAAGCCATGCTGGTGATTGCCAACCACCCCACCCTGATTGATGTGGTGGTGCTGATAAGCCTGATGCCCAACGCGGGTTGCATCGTAAAGCAGGGGCTTTGGCGCAACCCTTTTATGCGTGGCGTGGTGTCGGCGGCGGGTTATATTCCCAACCGCGGCGCCGAGCTGCTGCTGGATGACTGCCGCGACGTACTCGGCCGCGGCACCAATCTGATTATCTTCCCCGAAGGCACCCGTACCGTGCTTGGCGAGCAGATAAACCCTTTTGCGCGCGGCGCGGCCAATATCGCCCTGCGTACCGGCAGTGACATACTTCCTGTGTTGCTGCACACCAAGCCCCCTGGCCTGACCAAACAGGACCCCTGGTGGGAAATTCCCCGGCGCACTATTGGCATGACGGTAGAGGTAGGAACGCCCATCTCCGCCATGGACTATAAGGCCGAGGAAGGAGGAGATGCCAGGATGGCGCGAATACTGACCAGGGATATGGAAAACTATTATAAACAAAGACTTGAAATAGAATTATGACATTACACGACCAAATCAAACAGCTGATCATCGACTGCCTCGACCTGGAAGACGTGACCATTGCTGACATAGAAACCGATGCGCCTCTGTTCGGCGACGGCCTGGGACTGGACTCCATCGATGCGCTCGAGCTGGGTCTGGCCATTAAAAAGCAATTCGATGTGAAGATTGAAGCCAACTCCGACGCGACCAAGGCTCACTTCTACAGCGTGGCAACCCTTGCCAGCTTTATCGAATCTCAGCGTGGTCAGGAGTAAGGCTATGGACAATCGCGAGCAAATTCTTGAAAAGCTGACCACCATTCTGGTGGACGATTTTGAAATCGACGCCGATGCCATCAGCCTGGAAGCCAACCTGTATCAGGACCTGGATCTGGACAGCATCGATGCGGTGGATCTGGTGATCAAGCTGCAGCAGCTCACCGGCAAAAAGATTAAGCCCGAAGAGTTCAAATCGGTGCGCACCGTAGAAGATGTGGTTAACGCCATCGAGGCGCTGGTTCAGGGCTGATGCGGGTTATTGAGGTATTGACGGCGGCTTTGCTGCTCGTCTACCCGCTGGCGGTTTGGCTGGGGCTGAATTACCTGCCTCCCGGCGTGCTGGCAGGTATGCTGTGTCTGCTGCTATTGCTGCGGTTGGTGTTAAAGCGCCAGCAACTCAAAGCCATGGCACTGCCGCTGCTGGCCGGGGTACTGCTTACCGCCGGCAGCTTGCTGGCCAAACGCCAGGATTGGCTGCTTTACTACCCGATAGTCATTAACCTGACCATGCTCGGGGTGTTCGGCCAGTCACTGCTGCGCGGCCCCAGCATGGTAGAGCGGCTGGCGCGCCTCGGCGAGCCGGACCTGCCCGATGAAGCCATACCTTATCTTCGCAGAGTCACGGCGCTTTGGTGCCTGCTCTTTGTGGTAAACGGCGGCATGGCCTTTTATACCGCCCACTTTACCAGCCTGGAAATCTGGACCCTGTACAACGGCCTGATTGCCTACATTCTGATGGGCATACTGGCTGGCGGGGAGTGGTTGTACCGCACCTTCATTCTGAAAAAAGGTGCCTGACATGTGGATAGCATCGCGATGACGTCTCTGCTCTACAACGCCCTGACACGCGGCCCGGCGGCTCAGCAGCTGATAAGCTTCAATCACCACGATATTCTTACCGGGGCGCTGTTTACCACCCAGGTGCATCATCTGTGGCAAACCCTCAGCCACAAGAGTGAACAGCGCTGGCTGCTCTCAAGTGAAAGCTCTGACTTGTTCGCCATCGGTCTTTGCGCCGGTTTGCTGGCAGGCAAAGAGCTGGTACTGCCATCCAACACCCAAAGCGGCACCTTAAGTCAGCTCACCCAGAATTTCGATGCCGTGCTCTCGGATGTGCCCCTGTGTGAAGGCCACGACTGGGTTGCCCTGAAAAAAGAAACCGCCCAAACACCGGCCGCCTGGCCTGACGCCAAGCCCTGCGGCAGCCTGACCCTTTACACCTCAGGTTCCAGCGGCGAACCCAAGGCGGTAAAAAAGACTCTCGAGCAGCTCGACGCCGAAGTCAGCACCCTCGAGGCCACCTTTGCCGCAGCCCTGCCCCATTGCAGCGTGCTGGCCACCGTCTCCCACCAGCACATCTATGGCCTGCTGTTTAAAATTCTTTGGCCACTGGCCGCTGGACGGCCGTTTTTAAGCGATTTGGTGGAATATCCCGAGACCCTGAGTTACTACACGGCGCTACTGCCAAACCTGTGCCTTATCAGCAGCCCGGCGCAGTTAAGCCGCCTGCCGGATGCACTGGATAACGAGCGTCAGCTGCACTCCCCCAGCCTGGTGTTTTCATCGGGCGGCCCCTTGAGTGAAGACGCTGCCCGCGGCATCCAGAAGGTTTATGGCAGCCTGCCCATCGAGGTCTACGGCAGCACCGAGACCGGCGGCATTGGCTGGCGCAGACAAGCCTCTGCGGCCGAGGCATGGCAGGCCTTTCCCGGTATCGAGATAGCCAGCGCCGACGATGGCGCCCTGCTGCTGCGCTCGCCTTATCTCGACAATCCCGCCGAGACCCTTCGCTGTGAAGATAAAATCGCCATCGATGACAATGGCCGTTTTGTACTGCAGGGCCGGCTGGACCGGATTGTCAAAATTGAAGAAAAGCGCCTGTCGCTGGTGCAGATGGAAGCCCTGCTTGAGAGCCATCCGCTGGTGAGCCGCGCCGCGCTGGTGCTGCTGACCGAGCCACGCACCCAGCTTGGCGCCGTGGTGGAGCTGTCGGATAAAGGCAAGGCACTGCTGGCCGAAGAGGGCAAACTTGCCCTCAACAACCAGTTGAAGGCGCATCTGTTAACCGAATTTGAGCGGGTCACCCTGCCAAGGCGCTGGCGTTACCCCGACGAGCTGCCACTGAATCAACAGGGCAAGCGCGTTCACCAAACTTTGATTGAGCTGTTCATCCATGATTAAGTCATTGCTGCCACAGGTTTTGGCGCGCGAAGAGACAGACACTGAACTGAAACTCAGGCTCGCCATCGATGCTGACCTGCCGTTTTTCGACGGCCACTTCCCGGGGCAAAGCGTACTGCCGGGGGTGACTCAACTCGATTGGGCGGTGCGTTTTGGGTGCGAACATTTTGGTTATGATGCCAGCGTGGCAAGCCTTGAAGTGCTTAAGTTTCAGCAGCTGATGCTGCCCGGCACCGAAGTAGATTTGCTGATAAGCAACAACGCCGCCAAGGGCAAACTCACCTTCGCCTACAGCGATGGCGAGCGCCGCTTCGGCTCAGGCCGGATAGTGATTGCCGCCCACGGGGACTCTTGATGCGCGTCGCTATCGTCATCCCCAATTACAACCACACCCATGCCATCGAGCGCACCCTGGAAACGCTGGAGCCTTTGGGGCTGCCGGTGTTTCTGGTCAACGATGGCAGCAACGAGGCCACCTGCCATCTGCTGATGGCCCTCGATGCCAAATACCCCTGGGTCACCCTGCTCCACCACCCCTTTAACCGGGGCAAGGGCGCGGCGGTAATGACCGGTCTGCGCGCCGCCTACAAAGCAGGCTTTACTCACGCGCTGCAGGTGGATGCCGATGGCCAGCACACCCTCGATGACATTCCAAAACTGTTAAGCGCCGCCAGCGAGCACCCCGAGGCGGTGATCTCGGGACGGCCCCAGTATGACGACTCTGTGCCCAAGGGCCGCCTCTATGGCCGCTACATCACCCATTTTTGGGTGTGGGTCGAGACCCTGAGCTTCGATATTCAGGACAGCATGTGCGGCTTTCGGGTCTATCCACTGGCCGCTACCGAAGCGCTGTTTTTAAGCGAGCAGCTTGGCGAGCGCATGGATTTTGATATCGAAGTGCTGGTGAAGCTCTACTGGCGCGGTGTCGATGTGGTGCATGTGCCCACGGCGGTGATTTACCCCGAGGACGGCGTCAGCCATTTTCAGGGCTTTGCCGACAACGTGCGCATCAGCGCCCTGCACACCAAACTTTTCTTCGGCATGCTCAAACGCCTGCCAAGCCTGCTTGGCCGCGGCAGAAAGCAAGCCCATTGGTCGTCCATCAGCGAGCGGGGCAGCTATTGGGGCATTAAGCTGCTGGCCGAGAGTTACCGCTTCGGCGGCCACTGGCTGTGCCGCGCCATTATGTATCCTGTGATTGCGTACTTCTTTATGACCGGCGGCGCTGCCCGCAAGGCGTCGCTTGAGTTTCTGGAGCGGGTACAGGCGCTGGAGCCAAATCATCCAGCGCTGCAGCCAAAGGTCAGTTGGCACCACAGCCTCAGGCACTTTCTCGCCTTTGGCAATGCCGCCCTTGACCGTATCGATGCCTGGTGCGACCGGATTAAGCTGAGCGAAGTCGATTTCCCCGAGCGGGCGCTGCTGGCAGACATGCTGGAGCGTGGCCAGGGCGGCGTGCTCCTGGTATCACACCTTGGCAACCTCGAGCTTTGCCGCGCCATCTCCATCCACCAGCGCAAAGTCAAAGTGAACGTGATGGTGATGACCGCCAACGCCGAAAACTTTAACAAGGTGCTGAAGCAGTTAAACCCGGACAGCGACCTAAACCTCATTCATATCAATGAGCTGGACCCATCAACTTCTATCATGCTGGCGGACAAAATCGCCGCCGGCGAACTGGTGGTGATAGCCGGGGATCGCACCGCCAGTGGCAATGCAGGCCGCGTTGTCGAAGTGCCCTTCCTTGGCGAAACCGCGCCTTTCCCACAAGGGCCCTTTATTCTGGCAAGCCTGCTGGACTGCCCGGTATTTCTGATGTTTTGCCTGCGGGAGCAGGGCCGTTACCGGGTGCATGTGGAGCCCTTTGCCGACACCCTCAAGGGCCCCAGAGCCGGCAGAAGTGAACGTATTCAAAACGCGGTGGTGCGCTACGCCGAAAGGCTTGAGCACTACGCCCGCAAAGAGCCACTGCAGTGGTTCAACTTTTTCGATTTTTGGCGCCGCGGCCAATGAGGCTTTGGCCCGGGCAGACGCCACAGGAACGGTGAAATGACTAACCAATCAACTGAAATGAAAGAGACTGTTAAGTTTGGCTACGGCGCCCTGACCATAGAGCAGGTCGTTGCCATCGCCAAAGGCGCCAGGGTTGAACTGAGACGCGACCAGGAATACGTGGAATACATCCAGCGCGGCGCCCGCTTTATCGACAGCCTGCTGGCCGAAGAAGGTGTGGTGTACGGCGTAACCACGGGTTACGGCGACTCCTGTACTGTGACTGTAGGGCTGGATCTGGTGCACGAACTGCCGCTGCACCTGTCGCGCTTCCATGGCTGCGGCATGGGCCGCGAGCTTACGCCAATGCAGTCCCGCGCCGTGATGGCCTGCCGCCTGAATTCACTTGCCATCGGCAAGTCCGGCGTCAGTTTTGAGCTATTGGAGCGCATCGAAACCCTGATTAATGAAGACATCTGCCCGGTTATCCCTGAAGAAGGCTCGGTGGGCGCCAGCGGCGACTTAACACCACTTTCTTACCTCGCCGGAGTGCTGATTGGCGAGCGCGACGTGATTTATCGCGGCGAACGTGTGCCCAGCAGTGAGGTGTTCCAGAAGCTTAATATCACCCCATTGAAGCTGCGCCCGAAAGAGGGCCTGGCGCTGATGAACGGCACCGCGGTGATGACGGCGCTGGCGTGCCTTGCCTTTGATAGAGCCGACTACCTGACCCGGCTGTCGTCACGCATTACCGCCATGGCATCCTTGACCCTCAAGGGCAACTCCAACCATTTCGACGATATTCTGTTTGCCGCCAAGCCCCATCCGGGCCAAAGCCAGGTAGCCACCTGGATCCGTGACGACCTCAATCACCACGAGCATCCACGCAACTCCGACCGGCTGCAGGACAGATACTCCATCCGCTGCGCGCCCCACATCATCGGCGTGTTGGCCGACGCCCAGCCAATGCTGCGCCAGTTTATTGAGAACGAACTCAACAGCGCCAACGACAACCCGATTGTCGACGGCGAAGGCGAGCACATTCTCCACGGCGGCCACTTCTACGGCGGCCATATCGCCTTTGCCATGGACAGCCTCAAGAATCTGGTGGCGAACATTAGCGATCTGATTGACCGCCAGATGGCGCTGGTGATGGACCCCAAGTTTAACAATGGCTTGCCAGCGAATCTCTCAGGCGCCGAAGGTGCCCGCCGCCCCATCAACCACGGCTTCAAGGCGGTGCAGATTGGCGTGTCGGCCTGGACCGCCGAAGCGCTCAAGCTGACCATGCCCGCCAGCGTGTTCTCCCGCTCCACCGAGTGCCACAATCAGGACAAAGTCAGCATGGGTACCATTGCTGCCCGCGACTGTTTGCGGGTGCTGGAGCTGACCGAACAGGTGGCCGCAGCTGCATTGCTCGCCATGGCCCAGGGCATGCGCCTGCGCATCCGCCAGGGTGAGCTGTGTGAGTCGTCACTTACCGCTTCCGTGGCCAAGACCCTGGCGCAGGTCAGCGAGGCTTGCCCGCTGGTGACCGAAGACAGACCACTCGAAGCCACTCTGCGCCAGACGCTGGCACGCATTCAGGCCGCCGAGTGGGAGGTGTGCCGATGAAATCTCTGCTTCACGCCGAGACGGAAATCATCATTCCCTTCCACGATGTGGATCCGATGCAGATCACCTGGCACGGTAACTACTTGCGTTACTTCGAAATTGTCCGCTGTGAACTTCTGGACAAACTCGACTACAACTACCGCCAGATGCAGGAATCCGGCTTTGCCTGGCCGATAGTGGATGTGCAGATAAAGTATGTTCGCAGCAGCACCTTCGGGCAGAAAATTCGCGTCAGCGCCGATCTGGTGGAATGGGAAAACCGCTTACGGATTAACTATCAGGTACGTGATGCCGAAAGTGGCGAGCGGCTTACCAAGGGCTACACCATTCAGGCCGCAGTGGACATGAGCAATAACGAACTCTGTTTCGTTACGCCCGAGGTGTTTCAGGCCAAAATTCGCCCACTGCTGGGCGAAGCAGGCGCCTGAGCTTCGGCTGAAGCTCGCCATAATGTTTAACGCTGAGCGCATAAAGAGGTATCTATGGGGCTGATTGTTAAGTTTTGCGTTGGAATACTGGCATCCGTGCTGGTCTGGCAGCCAGTGCAGGCAGAAGACACTGCCCAGAACACCGACGTCAATCTCGGGGCACTCAGCACGGCCCTCAAGCCACAGGGCGCGGTGCGCGGCGAGTTTGAGCAGACCCGCACCCTCAAGGCGTTAAAGCGGCCGCTGCTCAGCCGGGGCAGTTTCGTGTTTTCACCCGAGCAGGGGCTGATGTGGGCACAAAGCCAGCCCTTTGAAAATTTACTGATTTTAAGCGAAACCCGCATGCTGAGCCGCGACAGTGAAGGTCTGTGGCAACAGACCGAGGTGGATGCCAAGGCGGGCCCGGCCACCCTGATGCCCATGCTGGTCAAAGCGATGATGGGCGGCGATATGGCCACATTGGAGCAGCATTTTTCGCTCACCTTAAACGTGACAGACAATCGCTGGCAACTAAGCCTCACCCCAAAAGACAGTGACATCAAGGCGCTGTTTGCCGCCATTGAGCTTGAAGGCAGTTTTGCCAACGAGGCAAGCCCTGACGGTGCCGAGACTCGTACAAACAAGGCCAGCACAAACAAGGCCAGCACAGACCGGCTGAAACTTATCAGCCCCAATGGCGATATCAGCGATATTCACTTCAGCAAGCAGCAAAGCGGGCCGCTGTCGGAGCAAGAGCTACAGGCTTTTAGACCGCAAATTGAGTCGGGGCAATAAGTTAGATGGCGCTTGGGGGAAGCAAAATCACAGATAAGCCACAGAATGCAGGCCGCGCAGGGCTGAGGCTCGTTCTTTGGCTATTACTGCTCACCGCAGCCGTCGTTTTCGGCGTTAAAGCCCTCAAAGAGAGGGATGTGGTCGAAACCGACATTCTCGCCATGCTGCCCCATTTGCAGCAGGATGCCCTGACCAGCCGCGCACTGGACAGTCTCGAGACCCGCCTAGCCAACGAAAGCTATCTGGTGCTGACAGGCGAAGACAAAGCTGAAACCATCGAAGCCGCCAAGGCCATGATGGCCGAACTTGCAGGCTCCCCCGAGTTCGCATCGGTACGCAGCGGCAGCGAACTCGACCCCAAAGAAATTTACCGGCTCTACTTTCCGGCTCGTTTTAATCTACTGACCGAGTCACAACGCACCCTGCTGGAAAACGGCAAGCTCGATGTGCTCATCAAGCAGGCTGAAGTTGCCCTCTACAGCGCCTTCGGTTTTGCCGGCAGCGAGCTTATCAGCGAAGACCCCTTGTTGCTGTTTCCGGCGCTGATGCAAGGCTTTGGCAAGGGCCATCGCCTCGCTGAAGAAGACGGCATCTTGCTTGGAAACTCAGGCGGCCAAACTGCCGCCATCATCATGACCAAGGGCAAAGACAGCGTATTCAGCCCCAAGGCGCAGGAAGCCCAAATCAGCGCCATCAATGCCGCCTTCACTAAGGTAAACCAGGGCAAGCAACTGAGCCTGCTTAAGGCCGGCGCCCTGTTTCATGCCCTTGAGGCCACCCAAAGCGCCAAGGCCGAGGTATCTCTGATTGGCTCACTGTCGCTGGCCGGTGTTGTGCTGCTGGTGCTGCTGAGCTTCCGCTCACTGATGCCGCTGCTGATGGCAAGCCTTACCCTTGCCAGCGCCATGCTGAGCGCCAGTCTGTTCACCATCCTGATTTTCGGCAAATTACACCTGCTCACGTTGGTGTTTGGCACCTCGTTGATTGGCATTGCCATCGACTACAGCTTCCATTTTTATGCCGAGCGCATCGGCCGCGATGAGCGTGCAGGCCAAACGCTGAGCCGCATTCTGCCAGCACTGACGCTGGCACTGACCACCAGCGTGCTCGCCTATATGGCACTGGGCTTCACCCCCTTTCCGGGCATGCAGCAGGTAGCGGCCTTTTGCGGCGGCGGTTTGATTGGCGCTTACCTCACCCTGTATCTCGCCTATCCGGCACTGGCGGGTAGCCGTATTCAGGGTTCAGGTTCGGCCATCAAGCTCGCCTCTCGTTTTCTTTCACCGTTCGAAGCCACAGGCCCCAAAGCGCTGGCCGTGGCAGGCCTGTTCATCCTTATTGTGAGCGCCGCAGGGCTTGGCAAGCTGCAAACCCGCGATGATATCCGCAGCCTGCAGCAGGGCTCGGACGCGCTGATGGCCGAAGAAGCCAAAGTTCGAACCCTGCTCTCGGGCGGAGTGGATAATCAGTTTTTACTGGTACGGGCCGAGTCGATGCAGGCGCTGCTCGAAAGACTCGAAGCCCTCGCGCCAGTGCTCGCTCAGGCCGAAAAAGACCAGCTGCTGCAAAGCCATGTGAACCTTGCCGATTACCTGCCATCCAGGGCGCGGCAGCTGGAGGACTATCGCCTGCAGCAGCAAATTTATGGCCCAAGGCTTGGCGACATAGTTGCGCGTTTGGGGCTTGAGCCTGAACTCGAAGCAGAGCTTCGGGCCAAATACCAGGCCGGTGCCCAAACGCCCATCGAAGCGGATGCTTTTTTTGCCACTGCGCTGGGGGCGAGCCTCAAGCCGCTGCTGCTTGAGCCCACTGCGACAGATGCCAACGCTCCCGAATCAGCGACCCAGGAATGGGGCGCCATGGTGCTGCTTGGCGGCATTCAGAACTTACCGACACTTAACCAAGCGGTAGCGACTCTGCCGGGGGTAACCCTGGTGGATAAGGTGGGCGATATCTCCAAACTGATGGGAGAGTATCGCCAAACCACCCTGTGGCTGCTGGCGCTGGCACTCTTAATCGCCTTTGGGGTATTTGCCCTGCGCCACCCCTGGAAACTTGCCGCTGCCATGGTGGCGGTACCAGCGCTGGCGGCGCTGCTCAGCCTGTCGCTGCTGGGGCTGCTGGGCTCGCCACTGACGCTGTTCCATGCGCTGGCGCTGCTGCTGGTATTTGGCATAGGCGTCGATTACAGCCTGTTTTTCGCCAAAGATGAAAACCGGGAGGATGGCCACAGAGTCATGCTGGCGGTGCTGTTGTCAGCCAGCTCCACCACCCTCGCCTTTGGTCTGCTGGCACTCAGTAACACCCCGGCAATACACTATTTTGGCCTCACGCTGGCCCTCGGGATTGGCTTTACCCTGCTGCTCTCGCCCCTCATTCACACGTTTAAAAGGAAACTGAACTAGATGCACTCTGGAAATAGCAAGCCCCTCGATATGGCTGTGGATGTTGTGATTATCGGCGCGGGCCCCTCCGGCGCTATTGCCGCCAGCCTGCTGCACAAGGCCGGTAAACGGGTGCTGGTGCTGGAGCGGCAACACTTCCCGCGCTTTTCCATCGGCGAGAGCCTGCTGCCCTGCTGCATGAACTTTATCGAAGAGGCCGGCATGCTGGAGGCGGTCAATGCCGCCGGTTTCCAATTCAAGAATGGCGCGGCATTCCGTCGCAATGGTGCCTACACCACCTTCGACTTTACCGACAAGTTCACCGCTGGCCATGGCACCACCTTCCAGGTGCAGCGCGGCAACTTCGACAAGCTGCTGGCCGATACAGCGGAGGCTCAGGGCGTGGAAATCCGCTACGGCCACACGGTTGAGCGTATCAACATCAGTGGCAAGCCAAGCCTCTTTGTCAGCTCTGAAGCAGGCGACAGCTATCAGGTCGAAGCCGAATTTATGTTGGATGCCAGTGGTTTTGGCCGGGTGCTGCCACGGCTTTTGGATCTGGAGCGCCCCTCCAATCTGCCGTCACGGATGGCGATTTTTACCCACGTCGAAGACAATATCAGCGATGCCAGCTTCGACCGTAATAAGATTCTGATAAGCGTCCACCCAGAACACAAAGACATCTGGTATTGGCTGATCCCGTTCAGCAATGGCCGCTGCTCCCTGGGTGTCGTAGCCGAGCCCCATCTGCTGGCACGTCTTGATGGCAGCCTGGAAGACAAACTGATTCAGGTGGTGCGCGAAGAGCCGGGCCTTAAAGCGCTGCTTAAAGATGCGGTGGTGGTTCAGCAGTGCGCCGAACTTAAAGGCTATTCGGCCAATGTGAGCCAGCTTGCCAGCGACAAGTTCGCCCTTTTGGGCAACGCAGGTGAGTTCCTCGACCCTGTGTTCTCCTCCGGGGTGACCATTGCCATGCAGTCCGCCTCTCTCGCTGCCCGCACCTTGCTCAAGCAACTGAATGGCGAACAGGTCGACTGGGACAGCGAATATGCCAAGCCACTGATGACGGGCGTGAACTGTTTCCGCACCTATGTGCAGGCCTGGTACGAAGGCACCTTCCAGGAAGTGATCTTCTTTGAAAATCCCAATCCCACCATCAAGCAAATGATCTGCTCCATCCTCGCCGGATACGCATGGGATACGGAAAACCCCTTCGTGAAAGAATCGCAAAGGCGCCTGAATATGGTGGTAGAATTGTGCCGCGAGGCCAAGGCCGACGCTCAAGGGATGGCGTGATGATACAACGACTTTTGCTGACATTTTTCGTGCTCTTGGTCACCAGCGGCTGCACCCAGCTGCTGCTGCGCCAAACCTGTGTTGGCTTATCCAGGGACGTGAATTATTGCCTGGCACCACTGCCGGTACCTGCGAAAGCGCTGCGGGAGACAACCGATGCCCCAAAGCCGCAGCGGGCAGCGAAGGCACCAAACACGCCCACCCCAGAGAGCCGGAGCCAAACCCAGAAAGTCAGCATTGATATTGACGGCAAGCGTCATGAACTCTTGAGCGAGCTTGAGCTCAACCAGCAGCAGCTGTCTGTGGTGGGCCTGGCGCCGCTGGGTCAGCCGCTGTTTGACGTTCGCTTCGATGGCAACAGCCTTGCCAGTGAGCAAAGCGTGCTGCTTGGCGAGAATTTTCGCGCCGAATATTTGGTGGCGCTGCTGCAACTGATTTATTGGCCCGAGGGTCAAATCAATGCGGCACTGGCCGGTGGTCAGGTGCAGGAGCAAGCCTGCGAGCAGCGCCGTTGTCGCAGCCTGACGTCCGCCGATGAAGGCGAGCTGGTGCACATCAGTTACAGTCATCCAGACCCCTGGCGCGCCCGGATCACCCTGAATATTCCGGCGGCCAAACTGACGCTGAAAATCACGCCGCTGGCGTAACGCAAGCCCCTTGCATAAGAGGTTCGATGAACCAGAGGGAATGGGGCAGGATTTAGGAAGCACGAGATTGACCAAGATAGCCATTACCGACACAGGTTTTTGTACGCCGCTGGGTGCGGCTGCCACTGAGATCCTGCCTAGGCTGCTCGCCGGTGACAGCTCCGCCATGGTGCAAAGCGGCGAGCTGCTGGCGTCGGGCGCCACCCTGGTGGGTGAAGTCAGCACCCCGCTGCCGGCCATTCCGACGAACATGGCCAAGTTTGATTGTCGCAACAATCAGTTACTGCTAAGCGCCGCCGAGCAGATCGCGCCCACAGTTGCCCGGGCTATCGCCAGTTTCGGCAAAGATCGCATCGGCGTGGTGCTCGGCACCTCCACCTCCGGCATTGCCAAGGGCGAAGAGGCCCTGGCCTACCACGCCGAGCACGGTGAGTTCCCCGCCGATTATCATTACTTTCAGCAGGAGCTTGGCAGCACCAGCGACTTTCTGCGCCAGTACTTTGAACTCGATGGCCCCTGCTACACACTCTCTACCGCCTGCTCATCCAGCGCCAAGGTGTTTGCCAGCGCCAAGCGATTACTCAATGCCAAGCTGTGCGACATGGTGATTGTGGGCGGCGTCGATAGTCTCTGTCGCCTCACAGTTAACGGCTTCGATGCGCTGGAGTCTGTCTCCAAAGGCCACTGCAATCCCTTCAGTGCCAATCGCGATGGCATCAACATAGGTGAAGGCGCGGCGCTGTTTACCCTGGTTCGCGGCGACGGCCCGGTTTTGCTCAGCGGCTGCGGCGAGTCCGGCGATGCCCATCATATTTCAGCGCCTCATCCAGAAGGACGCGGCGCCATCGATGCCATGGGCGCAGCGCTCAAAGACGCAGGACTTAAGCCATCCGACATCGATTACATTAACCTGCACGGCACAGCTACGCCGAAAAATGACGCCATGGAGAGCCGCGCGGTTTGTGCCGTATTTGAAGGCCATTTGCCTCCCTGCAGCTCCACCAAGCCGCTTACCGGCCATGCCCTCGGCGCCGCCGGTGCCATTGAAGCGGCCTTTTGCGTGCTGCTGTTAAGCGAAGGCAATCGCAGCCTGCCACCTCAGGTGTGGGACGGCATAGCCGACACCAACGACCCACAGCTGCCACTGGTGCCTATGCCTTCCAGCAAAAACCAGGCTGTCCAAGGCCCCATTCGCCATGTGATGAGCAACTCCTTTGCCTTTGGCGGCAGCAATGCCAGTTTGATTTTCAGCCGTGGAGGTCAGCATGACTGACAAGCTTTGGGATGGCGCGCCGCTTTCCAGCATAGACGTGGAAACCTTTTTGCCCCATCGCCGCCCCATGGTGCTGATTGACGAGGTGCTGGAGCACGGTCACGATAGCCTGCTCACCGCCACCCATATCAGCAACGCGAGCCCCTATTTTAATGAGGCACTGGGCGGCGTGCCCAACTATGTGGGCATAGAGTATATGGCCCAGAGCATTGCGGCGCTCGCCGGGGTCGAAGCCACCCTGCGCGGCGAACCCATTCAGGTTGGTTTTTTGCTGGGGTCGCGCAAGCTGTCCATGCCGCTTGCGGTGTTTGCCAAAGGTGAAACTTACACCACTGAAGTGAAACGCCTTTATCAGGAAGACACCGGCCTTGCGGTATTCGACTGCCGCATTTTCCACGGCGCAACGCAAGTCGCCGAGGCCAACGTCAATGTGTTCCAGCCTCAGGACACAGACGCCTATATTCGTGAGAGCCAAGGCTCATCCACCAGTATCTAGCACAGGAGCATAACAATGACTAAAAGAGTCCTGGTGACAGGTTCCAGCCGCGGCATTGGCAAGGCCATTGCCCTGCGCCTTGCATCTCAAGGTTATGATATTGCAGTGCATTATCACTCAAACCTGACCGCCGCCGAAGCAACATGCAGCGAGATTGCCGCCCTTGGCGTGAAGGTAAGCCTGCTTAAATTTGATGTGGCCGACCGCGCTGGCGTGCGCGCCGCCATTGAAGCCGATATCGATGCCAACGGCGCCTACTATGGCGTGGTACTCAATGCAGGCATCAACCGCGACACCGCCTTCCCGGCCATGACAGATGATGAGTGGGACAGCGTAATCCACACCAACCTCGATGGTTTTTACAACGTGGTGCAGCCCACTGTGATGCCGATGATCCAAAGCCGTAAGGGCGGACGCATCATCACTTTGGCATCGGTATCCGGCATTGCCGGAAACCGTGGTCAGGTAAACTACAGTGCCTCCAAGGCGGGGCTCATCGGCGCCACCAAGGCGCTGTCACTGGAGCTCGCCAAGCGCAAGATCACCGTCAACTGCATCGCCCCCGGCCTGATTGAAACCGACATGGTGAGCGAGTTCCCCGCCGACATGGTCGACCAGTTGGTGCCGATGCGCCGCATGGGCAAGCCGGAAGAAATCGCCGCACTGGCGGGATTTTTGATGTCCGATGATGCCGCCTACATCACCCGTCAGGTGATTTCGGTGAACGGAGGCATGCTGTGAGCCGCCGGGTTGTGGTCACAGGCTTTGGCGGCATCAGCAGCCTCGGCCATGACTGGTCATCGATTGCGGCAAGCCTCAAGGCCATGCAAAACAAGGTGGTACGCATGGATGAGTGGGACAGGTTCGATAACCTCAACACCCGCCTCGCCGCGCCCGTGACCGACTTTGCCGTGCCCGCCCACTACTCGCGCAAAAAAATCCGCTCCATGGGGCGGGTATCTTTGATGGCAACCCGGGCCAGTGAACTGGCGCTGGAAGATGCGGGCCTGCTTGGCCGCGACTTTCTGACCTCGGGTGAGGTGGGCATAGCCTATGGCTCGTCCACCGGCAGTACCGATCCCCTGGTTGGCTTTGGCCGCATGCTGGACAGCGGCGACATGTCCGGCATAGATGCCACCAGCTATATTCGCATGATGGCCCACACCACGGCAGTGAACGTGGGGGTGTATTTCGGTCTTCAGGGCCGCATTCATACCACTTCCAGTGCCTGCACCTCCGGCAGTCAGGGCATAGGTTACGCCTATGAAGCCATCAAGTACGGTATGCAAACCGCCATGCTGGCCGGTGGCGGCGAAGAGCTGTGCGCCAGCGAAGCCGTGGTGTTCGACACCCTGTTTGCCACCAGCACCCGAAACGCCACCCCTGAGCTGACGCCGCGGCCATTTGATAAACACAGAGACGGCCTGGTGATAGGTGAAGGTGCCTGCACCCTGGTGCTGGAGGAGCTTGAGCACGCCAAAGCACGCGGCGCCCATATTTATGCCGAACTCATTGGCTTTGGCACCAACAGCGACGGCCTGCACGTGACCCAGCCCAATGCGACCACCATGGAAGGGGCAATCCGTCTGGCGCTGAAAGATGCTGCGCTGGATGCCGATGCCATAGGCTATGTGAACGCCCACGGCACCGCAACCGACAGGGGCGATGTGGCCGAAACCCAAGCCACCGCCGCCGTGTTCGGCAGCCGTATGCCCATTTCGTCGCTGAAGAGTTATACCGGCCACACCCTGGGCGCCTGCGGCGCACTGGAAGCCTGGTGCAGCATTATGATGATGAACGAAGGCTGGTTCGCGCCCACCATCAATCTTGAACAAATCGACCCCGACTGCGGCGAGCTCGACTACATTCGCGGCGACCTGCGCCAGCTTGATACCGATTATGTGATGAGCAATAACTTCGCCTTCGGCGGTATCAACACCTCGCTGATTTTTAAGCGCTGGCAAGACTAAGCCACTCTATCTGCCAATAAAAACCGGAGCCTCAGTTGGCTCCGGTTTTTTATTTGCGGCCATGGATTAGCGCCACTGCGCTTAAGCCGCTTAAGCTGCGTCGGTCAGGCGCCCCAGCACTTCTTCCACATCGGCGCGTGCCGCAATCAGGGCTTCCACACAGCGGCCATCAAGCTTACCTGCTGCTGCCATACGTCTTAACTCATCAAAACAGCGCTCCAGCGGCCATGGCTGTTTGTAGGGCCGACTGCAACTTAAGGCATCGAAGATATCGGCCACTGTGACAATGCGTGCCTCGGTTGGGATTTGCATACCTTTGAGGCCTCTGGGATAGCCACTGCCATCGAGGTATTCGTGGTGGCAGGCAACAATATTGAGCATGATTTGCGAGTCCGGCAGGTGGCTCAAGCCAAAGTCGCCAAGAATTTTACGGATAATGCCCTCGCCTTTTTCCACATGGGTTTCCATTAGTTGCCGCTCTTCTGCCGTTAAAGGCCCGGGCTTGAGCAGCACCCGGTCGGGAATGCCAATTTTGCCCACATCGTGCAGCGGCGCAAACAGCGCAATATGTTCTATGTCCTCATCACTGAGCCCGGCATCCAAGGCGATCCCCTTGGCAATCAAGCGTGAATAGGCAGCCATGCGATCCAGATGTGCGCCGGTTTCAAAATCCCGCAAATCGGCAAAATCCCTGGCCACCTGCGCCGACGCCAAAATAGTGCGCACCGCGGTAAATTCACTGGAGAGCGACATGTTGACCAAATTGGCATACAGCACCATGTCTCGCTGCATTTTGGCGTCAAAGGCGGCCGGACGGGAAGAATCAAAAAATAAAAAGCCGATAAACAAGCCGTTGTCGTATAGGGGAATGGTGAAGGATGACAGGTAGCCCTGCTGCAACAGCCAGGCGGAATGCAGATTGTCCGGGCTGATGTTGGCCTGAATATCATCGATGGCGCGGCACTCACCCGAGTTGGCAATGTGACTGAGCGAGCGGCTCTCACTCAGGCGATACTGGTAACCGTGAATGGCATCGCCGCGGCGGGTACTGTTGATAAAAGTCTTCAGCAGATCACTGTGGGGGTCGTACAGGGCGAAGGCTATGCGATCGACATCCGGATACGCCTCCAGCAGTCGGTCGTGGATCCGCGACAGTCGCTCAGTGGCATTGCTTCCCTGCTTCCACAGATATGCCGGGATGGCCTTGGTCGAATCAAACATGCTTGCAAATCCTCTGCCTACCTTCGCCAATAACTGAGTTTAGGCTAAGGTACGACCATCGGCAGGGGAAATTCCCCAAAAGTCTATTGGGTCACAAATTTGCTTTTCAATTTGCATAAGATTATTCTCAATAAACTTTTTCTAATTGAATCGAGGTTACCATGTTGCAGTCCATGCTCGCCGGTTTGTCTGGCAGTGCCCTTCCGGCCCAATGCTGGGAATTGGTAAAAAATGGCGCCACCCTGGTGGATGTCAGGACCCCCGCCGAATTTGCCGAAGGCCACTTGCCCGGCGCCGTAAATATTCCGCTGGATACCCTCGAAACCTGGGTTGCCACTCACACCAACAAGGCCGCGCCCATGGTGCTGTACTGCGGTGCAGGCATTCGTGCCCAGAAAGGCTGTGACATTCTGAGCGCCAACGGCTGCTGCAGCGTCATAAACGGCGGCTCACTGAAAGACTTGCTGGCTGGCGCCTGAGGCCAACCAGGATATCGCGATGGCCAAAGACAAGCCGACGCCACGTCCAGGCTTTGCGGTCAGTTCCGGCCGGGGGCAGGCAAGCCGCAAGGTGCGTTATGTGGAATACAGCCACAGCGCCGAGGGTTGCAGCCTGTGCCGACCTAATCCAGGCGATGAGATAAAAAATACCCCTTGCATCGAGCAAGGGGTGAAGGGTGCCGTCCTCACTGAGGATGGGGCTGATGATTCGACTGCCGATGCGGTAAAAGCCGCAACCGACAGGACAGTAGACGATTGTGAGGGCGACGACTCACCCTCAACATAAGACTCAGCCAGCAATCGCCAGTTGGCTGCGTGCCTCGCTCAAACCTTTCTCGGCCGCTTCCGGGCCCATATTCAGTGCTTCGGCATACACGGCTTCCACCTCAGTAATCCCGATAAAGCCCAGTACCGTCTTCAGATAAGGCACCACGTGGTCAGAAGATGCATCCTTGTGCATACCGCCACGGGTCGCCACCACCAGGGCTTTTTTACCTGTGATAAGTCCAACCGGACCTTGCTCGGTGTAGCTGAAGGTAACACCGGCGCGGGCAACCAAATCAATCCAGTTTTTCAGCTGGGTTGGAATGCTGAAGTTATACATTGGCGCCGCCACTACCAGGGTGTCGTGGGCCTTGAGCTCATCGATAAGCGCGTTGGACAGACCAAGCACCTCGGCCTGACGTGGGCTCAGGTTGTCACCGCCCCTCAGACCAAAGGCGATTTCGCCGTCCAGTACCGGCAGCGGCTCAGCGGCCAGATCCCGCACTGTCACCTCAACACCTGCACTGCGCTCCTTGGCAACCCACTCATCAATCAGACGGGCCGATTGGGAAAAGTCACCGAGAATGCTGGATTTAAGAACCAATACCTTTGTCATAAAACCTCCGAAACCGGGAACTGCTCCCGCCAATTCATTTGATGACGGCAAGTTTATTGGCCCACAAAAGCGAAAAAAAGCGGATAAAATCAGAAAAAACGTTCTAAAAAATAGAAAAGCCAGTCACAGACTGGCTTTTATGGCATACAAGATAGACAGGCTCAGTGGCCGGGCAGGCTGACGTAAAGCCCGCTGAAGCTGGCGCACAGGGTATCGCCGCAGATAAGCTCGACTGTCAGCAATTGCTTCACACGCTTACCGCCAGCCAGCGCGCTGAGATCCCCGCCCGGCCATCGCACCCGCGCCAGTGGCGCCGAGGTCACCGGAGCATGGTAGCGAATATTGGCGTCGGCCAGCACTATACTGCCCTCCACCCCTGCCTCGCGCTGCTTAAGCCACATCAGGCCCCAGCCGGTCAGTGTCATCAGGGTATAAATACTGCCGGCAAACATGGTCTGATGCAGGTTGATATTGGGCGCGAGCGGCGCTGAGACTTCAAACACATCGTCGGCAAAGCGGCGCGGACAAATCTGCATAAAGTCACTGACGGGAATGGTGCTGTGCCAAGTGTCTTTCAACTCCTGCAGAAGGGTTTGTTCGGGCGTCATGGTTAAACCTGCAAATGGAAGGTCACAGGACCATCGTTGAGCAGCTCCACCTTCATATCGGCGGCAAAGCGGCCGGTTTGGGTGGGCACGCCCTGCTCACGGCAATGGGCGACAAATTCCTCGTACAGACGCTCGGCCTGCTCCGGCGTGCCGGCGCCAGAGAAACTTGGGCGCAGACCTCTGCCGGTATCGGCAGCCAGGGTAAATTGCGACACCACCAGCAAAGCGCCTCCCACCTGAGAGACATTGAGATTCATCTTGCCGTTTTCGTCGGAAAAGACGCGGTAGTTCATCACCTTGTGCGCCAGCTTCTCAAGCTTGGCGCGGTCGTCCTGCTGCTCAACCCCCAGCAGCACCAGCAACCCCTGGTCGATGGCACCGGTGATTTCACCTTCCACAGTCACACTGGCGCGGCTCACCCGCTGTATCAAAGCAATCACAGATTAATCCTTAACGATGGAAAACCCGGCGATTGTGCCACAGGGGGACGACCTTTCCCAACGGCTTACTGATGCCAGACCGACAACATCCAGTTGCCTGCCTGCACCACCGCCTGATGCATGCGACTGTCGGCCAGTGAATGGTAGCCACCGTTCACCACCAGCAGTTCAAGGTCCTGTCCAAGCCGTGGCGCCAGCGCGGGATAGTCGTTCAGGACCTGCAGTGGGCACACCCAGTCACACTCTCCCTGCAGAATGCGGGTGTCGGCGCGAATGTCAGCTACGGCGCCAGTGAGCAGCGCATCGGCCTCGAAGTAGTAGGCCTTGGCATAGTGCAGTTCAATCATGGCCAGCACCCGCGAGCGCCAGTCCAGCGGCCCCAGCAATCGATTGCCGGGAAAGGCCAGCGTCAGCTCCCAATCCAGCCAGCGGCGAAACGCCCGCTCAGCCACGGCGGACTGGCCATGGGAAAACCCTTTGTGGAAATACTCGAACAGCAGCGGCAACCATCCCTTGATGGGGATACCGGCACTGAAGGCATCATATTCCTCGGCAAACAGTTTTGCCGCCCCGTCGGGTCCATAGAGCCAGGCCATGCCAGCCAGGGAGGGAATAAACAGCCCCCAGTAGCTTTGCGCCACCACCCGCTGAGGATAGAGGCCGCTGTAGATAAGCCCCAGCGTGGCGCCGAAAGAGCCACCGGCAAGGCACCAGGCATCAATGCCCAAGGTTTCGCGCACCCGTTCAATATCGGCCAGCAGCAGGCTTAAGTTGTTGTTTTCCAGCGCGCCTCTTGGGCGGGACAGACCAGCGCCGCGCTGATCCAGCAGCAGAATGCGCCAGTGGCGGGCATCGAACAGCATGGCATCTTCGGGGCTGCAACCTGCGCCCGGACCGCCATGAAGATACAGCAGCGGCACCCCATTGGGATTGCCATATTCCGCCAGATACAGGCTGTGGCCGTTTGCCACGTCAATCCAGCGACTGCCAATCAGCGGCGGTGAGAACTTGTCGTTGAACGGCATCAGACGGCGTCCTGCGCCTTGCTTTTATCGACTGGGCTGTTGTCGACGGGACTTGTGTCGACTTGAGTAACCACATCCATTACGTCAGCGTCCGATGGGCTTTCAGTCTCGCCTGCCACACCCGCGCTCCGTTCTGCGCCCTGGTTGCTTTCACTGCCATCGCTTTCACTGCCGGCGTTCTCGCTAATATCACCCTCGATGTCGTTATCGTCATAGTCGAGATACTCAGGCAACGCCGAGGCAATCACGGCACCAAACAGCACTATGGTCCAGGACAAATACACCCACACAAACAGGATAGGAATGGTCGCCAGCGCGCCATAAATGGCCTCGTAGCTGGGGAATTGGGTCACGTACAGGGCAAAGCCCTTCTTACCTGCTTCGAACAGCAGCGCAGCCACCAGGGCGCCAAGCAGCGCATGAAGAAACTTCACTTTCTGATTGGGCACGCCCATGTACAACAGCAGGAAGGCCGCCACCGAGAACATCAGTGGCAGCTTCTCCATCAGCATAGGCACCACGCCGTACACGTCCGCCTCACTGAGCACCTTGAGTGACACCACATAGGAGGTCACGGCAATACTCGCGCCCATCAGCACAGGACCGAGGGTGAGCACCATCCAATACATGGAAAAGGCCACCATAAAACGGCGCTTCTCGCGGGTGCGCCAGATGGCATTCAGGGCTTTATCGATGGCGGAGATCAGCATGATGGCCACCACCACCAAAAAGCCGATACCCACGGCGGTGCCCTTGGAGGCATTTTTCACAAATTCATTAATATAGGCCTGCACCGTGTCGCCGGCGGCGGGGATCATATTCTCGTAGACAAAGGTTTCTATGGTGCCACGAATGCCCTGAAACACAGGAAACGCCGACAGCACCGACATGGTCACCGCCACCATGGGCACCAGCGACAGCAGGGTAACGTAAGCCAGATGTCCGGCACGGACATTTATCTGGTCTTCTTTGAGCCGGGAGATAAGGTGCAGCACAAAACGCCAAACTCCCAGAAAAAAGCCCTTTATCAGGCTCACATCTATCTTATTTTTCACTGTTTTTCTCTTGCCGCGAGCGACCGTAACGGTTTATGTTCGTACAATAAAGCGTACAATACTTGCTTTACAAGTTTTAAGGAGCGAATCCATGTCACAACAGGGATCGGCAGGCAACGTACTTGCCGCAGGGGTGAATCTGTTCTTCCCGGGACTCGGGCAATTGCTGCAGGGGCGCATCATGGCGGCCTTGCTGTTCTTTGTGATCACCGTGGGCGGCTATGCCCTGTGGTGGCTTATCGTTCCTGCCATCATAGGCGCCATCGCGCACCTGTGGTCAATTATTGATGCCGCCAAGTTTAAGGCGGAGTAAATGACAAGGAAGGCAAAATGAAACAGTTTTTCTCTGTGGCGCTGCTGGGTGCCGGTTTGATGCTTGGCGGTTGCCAGAGCGCCTATTACGGCGCCATGGAACAGGTGGGCTACCACAAGCGTGACATCATGGTCGACCGGGTAAAGGACGCCAAAGAATCCCAGGAAGAAGCCCAGCAGCAATTCAGCTCGGCACTGGAAGAAATGCAGGCGCTGCTCAATCACGACGGCGGCGATCTGGAGAAAGCCTACAACAAGGCCAAAGACGAGTACGAGTCCGCCCAAAGCGCGGCCGACGATGTGTCCAATCGCATCGACAAAGTCGAAGATGTGGCCGAGGCGCTGTTTGACGAATGGCAGACCGAAATCGGTGAAATCAGCAAAGCCAGTCTGCGCTCAAAAAGCCAGGCCAAGCTGAAAGAAACCCGCCGCAACTACGAATCGCTGATGCGCAGCATGCGCCGCGCCGAAAGCAAGATGCCGCCCATTCTCACCTCAATGAAAGACAATATGCTGTATTTGAAGCATAACCTGAACGCGCAAACCATAGGCGCCATCAAGGGTGAGTTTGCCAGCCTGCAAACCGATATTTCAGGGCTTATCAAAGAGATGAACCGCTCTATTGCCGAGTCCAACAAGTTTATAGCCGCCATGGAATCCGCCCAGTAACGGCAGCCGCGCATCCCTGGATGCGCCCGCAAATCACAGTGACCAAAGCCCCTTTCGAGGGGCTTTTTGACAGGATGTCAGATGAAATTCAGCCACACCCTCGCCCTGCTGCTGGCAGGCAGTACGCTTTTACCCGGTTTATCTGCTGCGGCCGCTCTGCCCGATTTTAGCCTCACGCCCCTAAGCTGCCCCGACGGCTTTGCAAACTGCAGAGTCGAGCAAACCAGCGACGATGGCCAAACCCTCACCTTCAGTGTCCGCCAGGGCGATACCCGCCACAACTTTGTCTGGCAGCAGGGCCGCTTTACCAAGCTGCCACCCTTTGGCACCACGGGAGTCAATATTGTGATGGCGCTGAGCCAGGATGGCAGCACCCTGGTTGGCCACAACGCTTCCCGCGGCTTTCGCTGGCACCAAGACAGCGGGCTTGAGCAAGTCACGCCGCTTAAAAACAACTTCATCACCAACCTGATTGATGTGTCGGCCGATGGCACCAGGGCCGTGGGCTATGCCGGTTGGCAATCGAACCTGCACGCCTTTGTTCATGAATTTGGCAAGCCGCCACGGGATCTGACCGACAGCCCCAACAGCGATGATTACCGGCTGGCCACCCGGATCTCCGGCAACGGTCAGGTGGTTGCAGGCTATACCGGCAAGCAGGTGTTTTTGTGGCGCGACCGGCTTGGTTTTAGTTACCTCAGACCGCCCGCCGACTGCCAGAAACAGCTGCTGAATCCGGAAGCCATTAGCCATGACGGTCAAACCCTGCTGCTGCGCTGCAGCCTCGACAGGGGCTATCTTTGGCAAAAGACCACAGGTTATCAGCCACTTACATTACCCGAAGGCATAGTGGAGGCACTGCCCAGTTTCATGTCGGCGGATGCCGGGGTGATAACCGGCTCTGGCGGCACCAGCAAGGGCCTGAGCGGCAACGAAAAAGAGCCTTTACTCTGGTTTAGCCCCGGGCAGCCGGTCAGGCTTTTTGAACCTGTCGCCAAAGCACTTGGCCGCAGCGATATCCAGCGAATATCCATTGCTGACATCAGCGCCAGCGGCCATAGGTTAACCATCAACCTGACCCTGGCCGACGGCAGCAATCAGCCACTGCTGCTGACATTCAGCTCGCTGACACCACTTTAGCGAGCAGCTCGGCGCCTTAAGAACAATTCAAACGCCAAGGGGCAGGCTTTCGGGCCTGCCTTAATGTCTCAACCTGTCTGCACACAGCAGATTTGGCTGCCGACACGGATAATTCCACTCTTAAGCATCAGAAAAATCACGTCAATTTGCGATCATGACCTACATTCATCTGTTTTAGATAAACAACGAAATTGTTTCTTTTTCGATACACCCTCAGTTGTTAGAGTGATGCTGACGCTTTGATTAAAAAGCGAGCAGTAACGCAGCGTCGACACTCCATGGCCAGGAAGTTGGAGCCGGAGGCCCACTACAACACAGGGAGCAACCCCATGCGAAGAATGTCGTACTCGAAAATCACTGATCTTATCCGCCGTCTGCACGACGTCACCGACACCGCCAAACGCACCGGCATACCGGTTAAAGAAGTGCTGGAGCAGGACAAAGCCTGGCGTCAGCAAGCCGCCGCCGACCACAAACTGGCCCGTGAACGGCGAACCTTCCTGAAAGGCCTGGGCGCTGGTATAGGCGCCGGCCTGACCGCAGGCGCCATGGCCCCCACCGCCTTCGCCGCGCCGGCCAGCAACAACGGTGAGAAGACCGGTCAGAGCCAGGCGAAAATCGCCGTGATTGGTGCTGGTCCCGGCGGCATGCGTACCGCCCACCGACTCAAGCAGTTCGGCATGACCTGCACCCTCTACGAAGGCAGCGACCGCATCGGTGGCCGCATGTACTCAGACCGCAGTTACTTCAGCGACAACCGGGTAGTGGAATGGGGCGGCGAACTGATTTCCACCGAGCACACGGCGCTGCGCAATCTCGCCCACCAGCTGAATCTGGAACTGGTGGATGTGGGGAAAAATACCCTCGGCGAGGAAGAGGTGTACCTGATTGGCGACGAGCTCTACACCGAACACGACCTGCTGGATGAATGGGTTGGCGGCTTGTACGAGCTGATGAAACGGGAGCAGCAGCGTGCCCCCTGGCAGCCCTTCTACAACAACCATAATCAGGCCCATATCGAGCTGGATAACATAACCGCCCAGGATTGGCTGGAAGGCAATGGCTACAGCAGCGGCCACTGGGTGCACAAGCTGCTGATGACCGACCTGATAGCAGAATACGGCCGCGTCGACGATAACTCGGCGCTGAACCTCATCTATCTGTTGGGCTGGAGCACCCGCAACTCCGGCGGCCTGCCGCTGGCAGGCACCGACGAGCGCTTCAAAATCAAGACAGGTAACGACTCGGTGATCCACGGCATGGCAGCCGAGCTTGATGATGGCCAAATTCTGATGGGCAAAAAGCTGGTTGCCATTCGCGGCGAGGCCATGGGGCCTTACAGCCTGCATTTTGAGGATGGCAGCAGCGATGACTGCGAGCGTCTGGTACTGGCCATGCCCTATCATCTGATTAAAAACATCGACATAGACCCCAGAATTTGGGACAGCTTTGCCCCGGCCAAACAGCGCTCACTGCTGGAAATGCAAGCGGCCGATAACGGCAAGTTGCAGCTGGAATTTGCCAGCCGTGACTACGCCCAGACCCGGCAGATCCACGGCCGTGAAGTGTCCATGAGCGCCGTGTCCTATTCGGGGCCCGACAGCTTTATCAGCACCTGGGAAGGCGACACCACCTCCCCCAGCGACAAAGGCATTATCGTGAACTACACCGGCGGCTACTGGGGCGAGCACCTCTCGGGTCGCCTGTACCATGGCCCGGCCCACAGCAGCGATGTTAACCGGCTGCTGGCCGAGTACGACAAGATCTGGCCCGGGATCTCGGCCCAGTACACCGGCAAGGCACTGGTGTCCAACTGGTGGCAGAACCCCTGGTCCAGAGGCGCTTTCGTCAGCCCGGTGGTGGGCACCATGACCGGTTTCTGGGGGGCCCAATTCAGCCGCGAGGGCAATATCCTGTTCGCCGGTGAGGCCTGTGACGTGGATTACTGGTCCTATATGAATGGTGCTATCTCCTCCGGCGAGCGCATCGCCAGGGAACTGGCGCAGGAATAAGCGCCGGGAGACGAAGTTTGGCCAGCAAAAAGCCGCCTCAAAGGCGGCTTTTCATTGGCTTAGGGTTTGGGCATTTACTGCGGCCATCACTGCAGCTGATGAGCAATCACCTCATCCTGCAGTTTCAGCACCGCCTGTTCGTCGGCGGTTTGGGGCAACAGCGGATTGCTCAAATTAATAAGAGTACGCTCTGAAAGCTGCGCCTGTCTGAGCGCTTCCCGGTGGGGTGCAAAACCATAAAACAGCTTATCGAAACTGCCATCGGCCATGGCCGCCCTGAGACCAAACTCGAGCCGCTCGGCAAGTTGCTGATTGTCTTTGGCGACAAAGAAGTACATCACCGCCGGATAACGCAGCAGTAAGTGCCGTTCGTTGGCCAGGTCGTAGTAGCCACCACTATCGGTTTCGGCGTACAGCTCGGTCACGGCGCGTGGAAACAGATGCCCCGGGTGGCGGCGGGTAAACTCGTACATGTCGCCTTCGGATACCTCGGTGGACACCTCAAGCCGGTTCAGGCGAAGAATTTGGGTGTCGGGCCAATCGAGCCCCTGAATAAAACTGAATGCCGCCAACTCAGCCTGGGTTTTCACGCTGGCAAGGGTATCGAGATCTCTGGGGTTGCTCGCCAGCAGTCGAAGCCCATACACGCCCTTCATCAGCGGTACCCTCACCGGCAATGCCTCGGTTTCGCGCCGATAATTGGTCATGGTCCAGAACACGTTGATGATGCCATTGTCCAGCTCGCGAAAATGGCGCCGCTGGGAAATATCTATATCGATGGGAGTCAGTTGATAGGGGCCGTATTTGTCGACCGACTTTTCCAACGCCAGCTGCAACAACTGGCCAAAATAGGCGTTGTTGGGGTTGTGCTTCATTTGGCTGGCATCCACATAACGAACCTGCATGGCATCGGCCGCCAGTCCCGGCAGGGTCAACAGCAAGGTGCAGGCACTGGTGGCAATCAAGGCCAGGCGACGCCAGTTCATTGATGTTCCCCTTTAATCCGTTGTTTGTCGGTATACATGGCTTTATCGGCATCATGCAGCAAGGCTGAAATATCCAAGCCATCCTCAGGATACCTGGCCTGCCCCATGCTGATACTGATGGTCAGGGTCAGCTCTTCAAGCTCAAGCGGCTGTTCGCAGGCGGCCTGGCGTATCTTGGCCAGCACCCGCTCGATATCTTCCGGCTCAGTCAGCCGTGGCAAAATCAGCAGAAATTCATCTCCGCCCAGCCTTGCCACTATATCGCTGCTGCGAAGCCCCGACTGCATGCGCATGGCCACCGCTTTCAACATAGCATCACCGGCTGCATGTCCAAAGTTATCATTCACTTGCTTAAAGTGATTCAGGTCGACATTGACCACCACAAAGCGGCCATTGGGGGTTTGGATCAGCTTGGACAGCAGCGCCATGGCAAATCGGCGGTTGGGTAGGCCGGTGAGCATATCGTGCAGCGACACCAGATGTGCCATGCGATATGCATTGGCAACCATCAAGAAGCTCAAAAACAGCAACAGGGCAACGCTGTACCCCAGGAGGCGCGCAGCATTCTGCCAGCCCCAGGCCCTAAGCTCGCGCCGATCGGCCAGTGCCAGCTCCCAGGTCGCGCCGAGCAAATGCACCCTGGCGGTGGCCTTGGCGGCGGCAAAATCTTCAACGACACCTATAAAAGGAGCGCCTGTGGTATCCGGATAACTCAGCGGTCTTATCGCTAAGGTGGTGCCTTCGGCAAGTTCAGTGCTGCGCATCTGGGCTATCAGTTGGTCGAGATCTATCACCACACTGCACACACCCCAATAATGGCTGTTCAGCGGCGGATTGGAGAACACCGGCGCCCTGGCAATCAACCCGGTACCGCCCTGCACCAGGGTCAGGGGACCATCCAGGGTAATCTGCCGGGACATGCGTGCTTCAACCACCGCCTGCGCCTGCGTGGGCAGCAGCCTGAAATCCAGCCCCATCACGGTTTCGTTGCCTTGCAGCGGATACACCATGGCAACCACATCATTGGGAGCTATGCTGACGCTGCGGATAAACTCGCCCTTGCCGGCCATCAATTCGGCCAGCACAGTCCATTGGCTGTAGGGCATGTCGGGATTGAAGCTGAGAATAGTCGCAAGGCTGTCTGCCAACAGGATGTCGGCATTCACCTTGGCTTCGATATTGGCTCTGATCAGCGCCAATTTTTGCGAAAACCACTGTTGTTGTTCAGCCAGATAGTCCCTTACGTAGCTGCGGTGCAGGTATTCCACCGTCAACAATGACAATAGCCAGTACACAATGGCAAACGCCAGGATCCATAGTTTGGTACGGGCCAAGTGGGCACTTTGCATAGACCACCTATCGGCAATGAGACTTACCCAAGGAAGGTGCGAACTGTACCTTGCATCTATCCACTTTAAGCCCACGCAGAGCAAGCACGGGACTTATTCGCACCTTCCCTCAAGCATATCCACGAATCGCCAGCTTGAGAAACTTAACAGTGTAAATACCGCCAATGGTGCGGTCGGTCAAAGACCTCATCTTTACAATGTAAATCACAATTGAGAATGTTTATCATTTAATTATCTTGGATTAGGATCCCCGCCCTGTCACCTGCGCCGGGAAACACCATGCCATTCTTATCCGGGGAAAGTCGTAAACTGCTGAGCCGCAGCCTGCTTGCCATTGTCGGCGGTTATGCGCTGGCCGCCGCCTTTGCCGCCGCCGCGCCGCTCATACTGCCGCGGCTTATGGATATCCAACGCGGCGATGCGGCCGTGCTTGGCATGTTGCTGTCGTTTCTCATTTTTGGCCTGTGGATCCTCTACAGTTACGCCGCCCGCTGCACCCTGCGCGCCAGCGTGAACTGGCTTATTTGGAGCACGCCCTTGCTGCTCTCCCTGCTGCTACTTGAGGCGCCTGCCCCATGAAAGAGACCTTTTTCCGCTCCATGAGCTGGCTGCACACCTGGGCTGGGCTGCTGGTGTGCTGGTTACTGCTGTTGGTGTTCTTTGCCGGAACCTTAAGCTTTTTCCGCCACGAGATAAGCCTGTACAGCAAGCCTGAACTGCATCAAAACGTGCTCAGCAATGAGCTGCAACAATCGCTGGCACACAGCCTGCAACAGGGGCAGGCCTTTTTGCAGGCTCGCGCCCCCAAGGCGCCGGACTGGTATATTGAGCTGCCAACCGAGCGGCGACCTTATCTTGCGTTCAGTTGGAGCGAGGCGCGTAAGCCCGGTGAACAGGGCAGACCCAGGATCCACAGTCAGGTGATGGACATGGACGGCAATCCCGCCCCCGAGAGCCGCGACACCCTGGGGGGTAACTTCTTCTACCGGCTGCACTTTGACTTGCACTACCTGCCTGTGCCCCTGGCCCGCTATCTGGTGGGCATCTGCACCATGTTTATGCTGATTGCCCTTATCAGTGGCATCATCATTCACAAGCGGATTTTCAAAGACTTTTTCAGCTTTCGCCCCGGTAAGGGCAGCCGCTCCTGGCTCGATGCCCATAACCTGAGCTCAGTGATGGCGCTGCCATTTCATCTGGTGATCACCTACACGGGCCTGATTACCCTGATGCTAATGTACATGCCCTGGGCCGCCTACAGTGTGTGGGACGGCGATGCGCGCGCCATGCGTCAGGAACTGTCGCCACGGGCCGAACCCATCAAGGCCAGCGGCCTGGCGTTGGAGCCAATACCCATCAGTCAGTTGCTGCCACAAGTCCAGGCTATATGGGGCGATGAGGTGGCGCTGAAAGAAGTGCGCCTGCAACATCCCGGCGATGCCAATGGCCGGATAAGCTTCACCCGCGACTCTGGCCGCGAAGTCACCGACGAGCGAGACCAGCTGGTTTTCAGCGCCAGCGGCGAGCTGCTGAGCCAACCCAAAGCCCAAAGCACAGTCGATACTGTCCACGACACCCTGATGGCACTGCACACCGCCCGCTTCGCAGGCCCCTTACTGCGCGTGGTGGGCTTTGTGATGGGACTGCTGGGCTGCGTGATGATTGCATCGGGCTGTCTGATGTGGGCGCTGAGGCTCAGAGAAAAACGTAAACAGGGATTTGGGCTTAGCTTGGTTGAAGGGCTGAATCTGACTGCCATTGTCGGCCTGCCGCTGGGCACACTGCTGTTTTTCTATGCCAACCGCATCCTGCCCACCGACCTGTCTGGGCGGGCACAGTGGGAAGTACACGCCTTCTTCATCGGGCTTGGGATCTGCGCTTTGGTGGCGCTGTTTCGCCGCGATGCCGCGGCCTGGCGCAGCCTGCTGGCAGTCACAGGTTTGCTGGCGCTGCTGATGCCGCTGCTTAACAGCCTCACGGCGCCGCTCGGCTTGCTTGGCAATATGGCTGCCGGGCAATGGCCTTTGGTGGTGGCCGATATGCTGTTCTTACTCACGGCGCTTGCATGCTTGCAGGCGGTGCGCAAGCTGCCAAAGGGCGTTCCGGCCCGCGCCAAAGCACTGAGGGAGCAAACCGCATGAACACGCTCGCCCTGTTTGGTCTGCTGCTGGCAGCATTTTGTCTGCTGGCGCTGTCGCAGTTCAGCCACTTTCGTGCCGCTTTCAACCGCCCCCCAAGCGAGCTTCAGGGCCGATGTCTGCAATGTTGCGGCCTGGGGCTGATTATCCTTGCAGTGGTGATTGCCACTGTCATTGGGGGCAGCTATGGCGTTATCGAACTACTTACCCTGCTGACACCTGCGGCCTTGCTGGTTCTGCTGCTGGTGAAACAGCGACCCGGTCTGTTGCCGGGGGCAGCCTTGATGGCCGCGCCTGCACTTTGCTTGCTGTGGCTGTAAACCGCACAGCAACCTGACCACAGGTATGAGTCGGCGCGGGCGAATTTAACCGCTTTTGCCAATGTCGCACGCCTTAGCCCCACGGCAGAATGGAGAGCGCACAGACCGCCTGCGGCACCAACATGGATTGTCGGTCTCGAATAATAACAAGTAAGGATACCGACCCATGAAGCTTCAAAAGAGCCTGCTCACCCTCGCGCTACTCTCACCCCTGTCGGCCATGGCCGGCGATCTGTGGATTATGACTGACAAAGATGCCCAGGCCACCCTCAGCGGCCTGATGCAAAAACACAATCTGCAGACCGGCACCAAGCAAAGCGGCGGTAAGCTTATCACCCGCCTCAACGAAGATAAGCTACTGGAATTAAGCGCCCTGATGCACAAAGAGCACAATCGCTGCGGCGGTTTCAGCGTGCATGCCACCGAGGCCGATGCCCTGGCCGCCAGTCTGGTGCCAGTGAGCCAGGCCGCATTCAGTTTCCCCGGCGAGCCCAATCAGGCGGCGAGGGTTGCCGACATTCTGCCGCGGCTGATGGCAAGCAATATCAAGGATACAGTCACCAGCCTGGAGGCATTCACCAACCGCTACTACACCACCAGCCACGGTGAAAACGCCGCCCATTGGGTGAAAGACAACTGGGCAGCACTGGCCGGGGGGCAGAGCTGGGCCAATGCCGCCGTGTATGACCATGCCGACTGGCGTCAGGACTCGGTCGTCCTCACCCTCACCGGCAGCGAAGCCCCGGATGAGATTGTCGTTCTTGGCGGCCACCTGGACTCCATCAATGGCTACACCACAGAAACCACCCGCGCTCCCGGCGCCGACGACAATGCCTCGGGCATGGCCACCATCACCGAGGTGATCCGCGCCTTTATGAGCCAGGGTCAGCCCAAGCGCACCATCAAGTTTATCGGCTATGCCGCCGAGGAAGTGGGTCTGCGTGGCAGCGCCGAAATCGCCGCCGAGGCCCGCAGTCAGGGGCAAAATGTGGTAGCGGTTATGCAGCTGGATATGACCGGCTTTAACGGCAGCAACGAAGACATAGTGCTGATGCAGGACTACACAGACTCGGGCCTGAATCAGTTTCTTATCAAGCTGATGGATACCTACCATACCGAGATAAGCTACGGCGTGGATGTGTGCGGTTATGGCTGCTCGGATCATGCCTCCTGGCACAATCAGGGTTACCCGGCTGCCATGCCATTTGAGTCACGCTTCAACGACTACAACCCCCATATCCACACCGCCCAGGACACCCTGGACAAGCTCGACCCCACCATGGAACATGCACTCAACTTTGCCAAGCTGGCCTCGAGCTATCTGGTAGAGCTGGGCTTTAACACAGGTGGCACAGGCCCCGAAACCGGCGAGCTTGAAAATGGCGTGGCTCTCACCGGGCTCAGCGCCGCCAAGGATGCCCAGAGCTATTTCACCCTCGCGGTACCGGCCAATGCCGAGAACCTGCGCTTTGTCACCAGCGCCAACAATGGCGATGCCGACATGTACGTGAAGTTCGGCACGCCGCCGTCGACCTCAGATTTTGACTGCCGCTCCTGGAACAACGGCAGTAATGAAAGCTGCGACCTGGCTCAGGCCACCGAAGGCACCTGGCATGTGATGCTCAAAGCCTACAGCGCTTACGCAGATTTAAGCCTCACCGGCAGCTTTGATGTGTCGACCCCAACCCCCAATCAGCCACCGGTGTCGAACTTCAGCGCCAGCTTCAATGGAGCCACCGGCCAGTTTGTGTCCAGCGCCAGCGACAGTGACGGCCAGTTGGTGAGCTGGCAGTGGAACTTCGGCGATGGCAGTACCGGCAACGGTGCGAACACCAGCCACAGTTACGCCCAGTCGGGCAATTACACAGTCACCCTGACCGTGACCGACGATGACGGTGCCAGCGCCAGCAGCAGTCAAAGCTTCGATGTGACTGTGCCAGAGCCACCCCAGGGCGATATTGAGTTGCAGGTCGCCAAGGCCTCCAAGTCCCGTCTTGGCAGCGTGTATGTGTCGCTGCGCTGGGATACCGGCACCCCCGGCTTTAAGGTGCTGCGTGACGGCGTCGAAGTGGGTTCAACCAGCCGCACCAGCTTCACCGACAGATTCAAGGTTGGCAAAAACGATCCGGTGAACGTGAGCTATCAGGTCTGTGACAGTACAGGTAGCTGCTCCAATCTGGTGCCGGTCAAGCTGTAATCTCTAGCCCAAGGCGGGTTCTTCCCGCCTTAGGCACACACCTATCTGAGCCAAAGCCCCGCACCGCGGGGCTTTTTCATGGCATTCAGCAACCTTTTGCAGTGAACTGTTACCGCTGGAAAAGCGATCAACCCCACAGGATAGAGTGATCACTTTAAATAATTAATGATAACGATTTGCATTTGATTTATCATCCGTGCGTATTATAACCACGTGAGGAACTGCTAAATCATGTCCAGCACCCGCATTTTTAAACTGGCCGGGCTGACTGTGGCACTGATGTCCGCCATGGCCGCCCATGGCAAGGAAGAGAGCGACATCGGTATCGAACGGATTATCGTGACCACCAAGGCAACGGCGCCATCCACTACCAAGGGCGATTTCAGCCTGATTAAAGCGCCGCAGAATATCCAGATCCTGTCGAAGAATTTCCTCGATGATGTGGGCGCCATCCACCTGGAAGACTCACTCAAACATATCGCCGGCATCCAGCCCGGCGGCTATTTCCAGGGTTACGACTACTTCCGCATCCGCGGCTTTGATGCCTCTCAAAACATCTACCTCGACGGCCTGCGCCTGAACGACAACGGTCTGGGCGCCAACGTGGAACAATCCAACCTCGAAACCCTCGAGGTGATGAAGGGCCCCTCTTCCACCCTCTATGGCGCAGGCGCCATTTCCGGCATGGTTAATCTGGTGAGCAAACGGCCGGGCAAAACCGACCAGAGCAGCCTGACCCTGCACGGCGGCAGCGACGACTACAACGAAGTGAATGCCGATATTAACCGGGTGCTGAACGATGAGGGTGATATCTACGGCCGCCTTGGCCTGACCTACCGCAATGCCGCCAATTCGGTGGACTTTGTGGATGGCCAGGAGCGCCTGTACATAGCGCCGTCCCTCAGTTTTGAATTATCGGACGACGCCAAACTGACTCTGCTTGGCAGTTACACCAAAGACAACAACGAACCCGGCATGCCGCTGCCTGCCATGGGCACAGTGCTGGAATCGCCCCTGGGCCAGCTCGATAAGAACTTGTTTTACGGCAATATCAACGACCCGGGTAATCTGGAAGATGAAACCTTCCGCTTGGGTTATGAGCTGTCCTGGGCGCTTGGCAACAATCTGGAACTGCGCCAGAACATGCGCTATCAGGATGCCTCCAGCAACTGGAATAACCTTTACTATCCCAGCAGCTACAATGCCGACAACGGCGAGCTGTCGCTGTATAAATTCAGCTACCGCACCCAGTGGAAAACCTGGGCCATAGACACAGGCATCAACGGTACAGTGCAGCTTGGCAACAGCGAGCATGTGTTTACCGCCGGGGTCGATGTGTTTATCTCCGACCTCTACACCAGTAGCGCCCTTGGCAGCCAGTACCCCACAATCAACCTGTATCAGCCTGATTACAGCGTGTTTCCAGACAGCGAAACCAACGATTTTGGCCCCGAGTCCAAGGTCGAGAACCGTATTTTCGGCTTCTATGCCCAGGACCAAATCAACTGGGGTGACCACTGGAGCCTGACCCTCGGTGGCCGTATCGACCGATATAAACAAGCCTACGTGGATGAATACGCAAGTAATTTCAGCCCACGCGCTGGCCTGAGCTACGCCTTTAACGACAACTGGGTGCTGTATGGCAGCTACTCTGAAGCCTTTACGCCACAATCCTTTGTCGATGCCAATGGGCAGGTGCTGGACCCAGAGCAGGGCAAACAGTGGGAGATTGGCCTCAAGAGCCGTGGCTTCGATGGCGACCTCAGCGCAACCCTGTCGCTGTTTGACCTCACCAAAAAGAACATCGCCCTGGCCAATGTGGATGCCGGTGGCAACTTTACCTACTCGGCATCGGGAGAAATCCAAAGCCAGGGCGCCGAGCTGGATTTGCAGTGGCTGCTCACCGACAACCTGCAGCTTATCGGCCATGCCGCTTACACCCATGCGGTGGATGCCGAGCACGACAAGTGGGTTGCCAACGTGCCCAGATACTCCTATGGCGGCTGGCTTAAGTACAACCTGGATGACTATCTGCCAGGCCTCAGTGCTGGTGCCGGGGTAAACCACTATGCCAGGCAGCAGGGCAATGTGCAGGCGGTCCTGAATGAGAGCAGCGAAGGCGACTTCTACCTGCCCGCCTACACCCTGGTTGACCTGAACCTGACCTACAGCTGGGATCTGTACGATGTGCGTCTTATCGTCAGCAATCTCACCGATGAAGACTATTACTCAGGCTCCGACAGCCTGCTCAGGGTCATGCCCGGCAGCGGCCGCGAGGTCAAACTCAGCTTCTCGGCCAACTGGTAATCAGGATGCGCAAACATCTGTGGAAATGGCACGGGCTGGCGGGGCTTATCGTCGCCCTGCCGCTGTTTGTGATAGCCCTGAGCGGCAGCCTGCTGGTGTTCAAAGCCGAGCTTGACCGGTGGCTGATGCCCGAGGTGGTCAATGCCGGCAGCGATGAGCGCCTCAGTATGACTGTGCTGCTGCCGCGCGCAGCCAGTGCGCTGCCTGAACATGAGATCCTCGGCTGGCAGTTTGGCGCACAAGGCGAGGCCGACATGCTGTATGTGGCGCAGCAAGGCAGTTACGACTGGCAAAAGCTGTGGCTGGATCCGGCAACCGGCGAGCTGCTCACAGTGCCCAGATCGCTTACCTGGGCGCTGACCGACTGGCTGCTGGAGCTACACTATCTGCTGCTGATGGATCACGCAGGCTTGCTGCTGGCGGCCATCACGGCGCTGCTGATGCTGTTTTTGGGGATATCAGGGATAGTGCTGCACCGCCAGTTCTGGCGCACCTTCTTTACTTTGCGCTTAGGAAAAGGCCTGCGACTGCTGCTGAGCGATGGCCACAAGATGCTCGGCATCACAGGTGCACCTGTGTTTCTGGTGCTGGGCTTTACCGGTGCCTGGTGGAACCTGGAGCACTTTTACGAAGAAGTGATTGAAGGCCACGATGACAGCGCCTTTGTCATTACTCAGCGCTATTACAATCCCGCCATCGACGTGGAAACCCTGATAACCGAGGCGCAGCGCGAGCTGCCCGGCTTTGAGCCAAGCTATATGCGCCTGCCGGATGCAAGTTACCCGGGCGTGCACCTGTTTGGTCATCGCGCCGATGATGGCATGCTGCGCAGCCGCTTTGGGTCTATTGTCAGCTTTGATGACAACACTGGCCAGCACACAGGTACCCTCGATGTGGCCGAGGCGCCTTGGCTGTATCAGTTCACCGACAGTTTCAAGCCTCTGCACTATGGCGACTTTGCCGGCCTCATGAGCCGTATCATCTGGTGCATTGTCGGCTTTTTGCCCTGCCTGATGGCACTGTCCGGCTTTTGGATGTGGCGCGAGCGCAGTCGCAAAGGCGCTCGCCGCAAAAGCCGCGCGTAACGTCAATCACAGCGGAGTCACCCGCACCGCCAGCACATGTGTATAAACAAAAAACCCCGGCAAGCCGGGGTTTTTTAATCACGCGATGCGGTCAGAATTAGTCACCCTGACGGCTGGCGCGCTTACGATCGTTCTCGGTCAGATGCTTCTTACGCACGCGGATGCTCAGCGGCGTCACTTCTACCAGTTCGTCGTCATCGATAAACTCAAGCGCCTGTTCCAGAGTCATCTGGATGTGCGGAGTCAGTACCTGAGCTTCGTCAGTACCAGAGGCACGCATGTTGGTCAGCTGCTTGCCCTTGAGGCAGTTCACGGTCAGGTCGTTTGAACGGCTGTGGATACCGATCACCTGGCCTTCGTAAACTTCGGCGGCGTGACCGATCATCAGACGACCACGGTCCTGCAGACCGAACAGGGCGAAGGTCAGTGCCTTACCTGTGGCGTTGGAGATCAGTACACCGTTGTTACGCTGACCGATGTCACCACCCTTGAATGGACCGTAGTGGTCGAAAGTGTGGTACAGCAGACCGGTACCAGAGGTCGCAGTCATAAACTCGGTCTGGAAGCCAATCAGGCCGCGGCTTGGGATAACGAAGTCGATACGTACACGACCCTTGCCGTCCAGCTGCATGTCTTTCATGTCAGCCTTACGGGTACCCAGCTTCTCGATCACAGTGCCCTGATGATCTTCTTCCACGTCCACGGTCAGGGTTTCGAACGGCTCGCACTTCTCACCGTCGATTTCCTTGATGATTACTTCTGGACGGGATACCGCCAGCTCGTAACCTTCACGGCGCATGTTTTCAATCAGGATAGACAGGTGCAGTTCACCACGGCCAGACACGCGGAAGCGGTCAGGGCTGTCGGTTTCTTCTACACGCAGGGCCACGTTGTGAACCAGTTCCTGTTGCAGACGCTCAAGGATGTTACGTGAAGTCACGTACTTACCTTCTTTACCGGCAAACGGAGAGGTGTTTACCTGGAAGGTCATGGTCAGAGTTGGCTCGTCTACGCTCAGTGGTGGCAGGGCTTCGGCACTGCCCACGGCGCAGATGGTGTCAGAGATTTTCAGCTCGCCAAGACCCGTGATAGCAACGATGTCACCGGCGTTGGCGCTGGCCACTTCGTGACGGTCCAGACCCATGTAACCCAGTACCTGGCCGATTTTGCCGTTACGGGTTTTACCATCGGCACCAACAACGGTTACCTGCTGGTTGGTCTTGACGCTGCCGCGCTTGATACGGCCTACACCGATAACGCCCACGTAGCTGTTGTAGTCCAGCTGAGAGATCTGCATCTGGAAGGCGCCGTCGGCGTCGGCATCCGGAGGAGATACTTTCTCAACGATGGTCTGGAACAGTGGGGTCATGTCTTCGCTTGGCTCATCGGGATCCAGAGTGGCAAAGCCATTCAGAGCCGAGGCGTAAACGATAGGGAAATCCAGCTGTTCGTCGGTGGCACCCAGGTTGTCGAACAGGTCAAATACCTGGTCGATTACCCAATCAGGACGGGCACCCGGACGGTCGATTTTGTTGATAACCACGATGGGCTTGAGGCCCTGGGCAAACGCCTTTTTGGTCACGAAGCGGGTCTGTGGCATTGGGCCGTCAACGGCGTCAACCAGCAGCAATACAGAGTCCACCATAGACAGAACACGCTCTACTTCACCACCGAAGTCGGCATGGCCAGGGGTGTCTACGATGTTGATACGGTAATCGTTCCACTTGATGGCAGTGTTTTTCGCCAGAATGGTGATGCCACGTTCTTTTTCCAGATCGTTGGAGTCCATCACGCGCTCTGTGGCTTCGCCGCGGCTTTCAAGGGTGCCTGACTGGGAGAGCAGCTTGTCAACCAGGGTGGTTTTACCATGGTCAACGTGAGCAATAATGGCGATGTTACGCAAATTTTCTAACACGGTTAGCCTCTTACCATCTTGTTTCAGTGTGCATTGCCCCGATGTTGTTACGCCTCGGGACGGCCGGACTATCGCCGGCAGGGCGCGGGAATATGACGTTTTACTGAACTATTCCCCGGCCCCTTGCGTTAAAAAGCGTGCCATTCTACTCTAGCAGCGTCCTCACGGACAGGATTATTTTTTGGCCGTTTGGGAGATCCCGACCTTGCCCGGCTGCACCAAATTACTGCACAGCATCAGTGCAAGCACCACAACAGTGCATAGGCTGCACCACAATAGTGCAACCGTGAAAATCCTGCGCCCTAAAAATCCAACCACTCTCTTTTTAATCAATAACTTAAAATGTTGGCACAGTACTGGCTTTATCTGTGCCACGTTTCGGCGCAGCCGCAAAAGCCGCTACACCGACAAACAAATTATTGATTAAGGGACAACCCTTTACCCTACCCGGAGACTCGAACATGTCAGTTGAAAATGTGTTGAAGCAGTTGAAAGACCTGGAAGTGAAATTCGTGGATCTGCGCTTTACCGATACCAAGGGTAAAGAGCAGCACGTATCTATCCCTACTCATCAGGTAGATGCCGACTTCTTTGAAGACGGTAAAATGTTCGACGGCTCATCCATCGCCGGCTGGAAAGGCATCAACGAATCAGACATGGTGCTGATGCCTGACCCAAGCACTTTCGTGCTGGATCCTTTCACCGAAGAAACCACTGCGCTGATCCGCTGTGACATCCTCGAGCCTGCCACCATGAGCGGCTACAACCGTGACCCACGCTCTATCGCCAAAAAGGCTGAAGAGTACCTGCGTGCTACCGGCATCGCCGACACCGTACTCGTAGGTCCAGAGCCAGAATTCTTCCTGTTCGACGACGTACGTTTCGGCACCGACATGAGCGGTACCTTTGTGAAGATCGACGCCAAAGAAGCCGCCTGGAACTCAGGCACCAGCTACGAAGAAGGCAACACAGGTCACCGTCCATTCGTGAAAGGCGGTTACTTCCCGGTTGCCCCGGTTGACTCTTCTCAGGACCTGCGCTCTGCCATGTGTCTGGTACTGGAAGAAATGGGTCAGGTAGTTGAAGCTCACCACCACGAAGTGGCCACTGCCGGTCAGAACGAAATTGCTACCCGTTTCAACACCCTGACTGCCAAGGCTGACGAAATCCAGGTACTGAAGTACGTGGTTCACAACATGGCTCACGCCTACGGTAAGACTGCTACCTTTATGCCTAAGCCAATTGTTGGCGACAACGGCTCTGGTATGCACGTTCACCAGTCTCTGGCCAAAGATGGCGTAAACCTGTTTGCCGGCGACAAGTACGGCGGTCTGTCTGAAACTGCCCTGTACTACATCGGCGGTATCATCAAGCACGCCCGTGCCCTGAACGCCTTCACCAACCCAAGCACCAACTCTTACAAGCGTCTGGTACCACACTTCGAAGCCCCGGTAATGCTGGCTTACTCTGCCCGTAACCGTTCTGCTTCTATCCGTATCCCAGTGGTACCAAGCCCTAAAGGTCGTCGTATCGAGACCCGCTTCCCAGACCCAATGGCCAACCCATACCTGGCTTTCGCGGCTCTGCTGATGGCTGGTCTGGACGGTATCCAGAACAAGATCCACCCTGGCGATGCCATGGACAAAGACCTGTACGATCTGCCAGCTGAAGAAGCGGCCGAAATCCCACAGGTTGCCGAGTCTCTGGACGTAGCTCTGGCTGCCCTGGACGCTGACCGTGAGTTCCTGACCAAGGGCGGTGTATTCTGCAACGACTTCATCGATTCCTACATCGGCCTGAAAAAGGCTGAGGCTGAGCGCGTAAACCGCACTACTCACCCAGTAGAATTCGAACTGTATTACAGCCTGTAATACCCTACAGGACGCCGGGTAACCGGCGCATAAAAAAGCGCCCCGGACTCAGGTTCGGGGCGCTTATTTTTGGGCCTTTATTCGAGCATCAAGGGCTCAGGGTTGAAGGATTCAGCAGACCGCCTTCACGCACGCAATAAAGCGCGCAATATCTTCCAGGTCGTTATACAGGTGCGGCGACACCCTGAGTCCGTAGCGGCGCTTATCGACGCTGATATTGGCCTGGGTGAGTGCGGCCATCACCGCCTCGTTAAGCTCACCAAAGTTCAAAATCGCGGTGCCGCTGCGGCTGTGGGCCGCGATACCACTCGCTGGCGAGCGCCGTGCCGAACCAATTGCACCAGCTTGGTGCAACTCATCATAAAGCATTGATACCAAAGCCTGATTATGTTGCCGCAGCAGCCCTTTTTCCAACCTGGCAAACCAGTTGATGCTGTGGGCTGCCAGCACAAAGGGCGCTACAGAGGGGGTACCGCCCCAAAAGCGCAGCGCCGAGGGATGATGTTTGAAATGGTGGATATCAAACTCAAACGGGTTTTCATGGGAAAACCAGCCCACATCCACAGGTTCGCACTCATCAATCCGTTCGGGGTGAACCCACAGATAAGCGGCACCCGGACCACCGCAGAGCCACTTCACCGACGAGCCAATCAGAAAGTCAGGCGCAAGTTCACTGAGTGACAGAGGCACAACCCCCGCCGACTGGGCCACGTCTACCAGCGATAACACCCCAAGCTCACGGCAGCGGCCGACGATGTCAGCCACAGGCGCCAGCGCCCCCAGATTGGAAAAGGCATGGCTGATAAACACCAGATCCAGCCCGGCATCCATATGCTGCTGCCACACATTGGCATCGGTAATATCCGCCCCCTGGGGGATAAAACTGAGCCTTGCCTCAGGCAGCGCCTGTTGCACCGCAAAGCCCATGGAAGGGAAGTCTTCCTCGCACATGAGCACCCGGGCGCCAACACGATTTAGCCGCGGATGCGACATCAGCAGCTTGGTCAGCGCCGATGACAGGTTGGTCTGCGGGCAGAAATCCTCTTTGTCGGCATCGAACAAACTGGCCAGTGCCGCGCGAAAACCCTCGATGCCACCCAGCCAATCGCCCCAGGGCTCGCGGCCACTGTCACACCAGGGTTGCCAGAAATCCCGCTCAAACCCGGCCTTGGCTGCCTTTAACGGCCGACCCACTGAGTGATTCAGCAGATAGCTGCCGCCCGGCAAATAAAACTGCGATTTGTAATCCATGGTTCAGTCCAAACTGGCCTTGAGGCGGGCAATTTCCTGCCAGGCGGTGCGAATATCACTGCGCTTGGTGGCGGCACGGCGGTCGCGCAACTTTTCCAGCGCCCCAATCAGCACATGCAGCGGCGGGCCACTGGCGGTGACCTTGGACATATGCTGCTGATCCATGTTGACCGAGGGCTCGGCAATGTATTTTTTCACCAGCTGATCGTGGTGCTGAATCGCGGTTTGGCCGTGAAGTTCACACACTTCGAGGAACAGTCGCAGGTTTTCCTGATACCAGCTTTCCTTGTGGCTGCCGGTGGCACGCAGGAAGTATTCCATCAGACTGGTGCGGCGCATGCAGTCGCGCAGAATCGCCTGATCTTCCGGCATCATGTACAGGAACTTATCCACCAGCATCTGCGAGTAAGAAGGTTCGTTGGCGTGGCACAGCCCGAGCAGCATATCGATTACGTTGATACCGGCAAAATCGCCGGCATTGGCGCCGCGATACACCTGACTGCCCACCCGGTACGGCTTGTAATAGGGCCGCACGCAGTAAAAGAAACGGTCGGTATCCAGTTCATGGAACAGGGTGGTGTTAGAGTCCATCACATCCTGCAGCGCCTGACGGGCCACCTTGAGCAGGTCTGCGGTAATGGGGTGAGACACTCCCAACGGCAGGATTTTCAGCAGCGCGTCGGCGGCGCGCTTGTAGGCCAGAATACCCTTGGTGTTGTAGTCAACAAACAGGCGCTCGTCGTGCAAATCGGTAAAGCGCTTGTACTGGCCGCCGCGGGCCATATTGTGGGTGGTGAGGTGAGCCGTGGCAAAGCGTGGGGTCACCCCGATGGAAGCACCGATATGCATGGCCAGCGCCGAGGCCTCCACCAGTGGCGAGTGGGTTTCCCGCGAAGGCTCGGTAATTTCATGGCGCCGACAGGCCGCCATATACAGCCCTACGTTGCCGAGCAAATCGAAGGCCGCATCAAAGCCTTCGTCGGTGTTGCCCTCTTCCAGCAAGGCACTGATGTGCCTGCGGCCTTCGTTTTCCAGCTGCTGCTTGAGGTCTTCGCCAATCCCCTGCACATTGGCGCGATCGGTTTGCAGCCAATAGAGGGATTCAAGCTCGTTGTTCATTTCAACAAAACGGGTACGCAGCCATTCGTCGAAGGCCTCCACGTTCAGCGTCATGTGTTTCATTGTTATCGTTCTCCAGACACTTACCGCGTTGCAAGGTACAGACGCAGTTGTAAACAGCCTAGCACAGGGGGCGGAGGTTTTTTCACCAAAAGCCTGCGGACAAACTGCCGCCATTGAGTGATACTCGATAACAACAAATCCCAAATTATCGAAATTCACCAACAATGACCCAACTCGATAAGAAAGACACCGCCATCCTCGCCGCCCTGCAGCAAAATGGCCGTCAGACTGTGACCGAACTTGCCGCCTCGGTTGGCCTGTCAGATACCCCTTGTCTGAGGCGCATCCGTCGCCTGGAGCAAGAAGGCTACATTCAGGGCTATGGCGCCTTGCTGGATCACCGCAAGGCCGGATTTGAAGTGATTGTCTATGCCTCACTGAGGCTGTCGGAGAACTCTGACAAGGCCGCCGAGCGCTTTGAAACCGCAGTGGCCCTGCTGCCGGAGGTGATGGAGTGTTCGGTGATCACCGGCAGCCATGACTACCTGCTGAAAATCGTCGCCCGGGATCTGCTCGCCTACGAGCGATTTGTGAAGAAATCCCTTGGCAGCCTGCCCGGGGTGGCGGGCATAGAATCGACCCTGGTGCTCAAACAAACCTTCAGCCGCAATGCCCTGCCGCTGGAGTGACACTTGAGCTGAACTTTAAAATCCCCTAGGCTGAGATCTCCCCGGCGCCCTTTTGTTTTGCCGGGGTTTTATCGCAAAGGATTGATGATGCACTGCAGCGCCTGTAAACGCGGAAGCCTGGTTCCCACCCGGCTCGATGACCTCTTTAACGCCCACCGTTGCAATCACTGCGGCGGTCACTGGGTTCTTATCGACGATTTTGTCGCCTGGAAAGCCCAGCACCCCGATACCGATTTTGCCCCGGTAACAGCCATCGAAGAAAGTGAAGACAGCCCGATGGCGCTGTTTTGCCCCATGAGCCATACCCTGATGCGCAAGCTGAAAATCAGCACAGACACAGATCACAGGCTCGACTACAGCGCTGCTGTGGGCGGTGTTTGGCTCGATAAAGGCGAATGGCCGCTGCTCAAATCCATGGGGCTCGCCAGTTGTCTCAATCTGCTGGTAACTCAGGAATGGCAAAACCGCCTGCGCCAAAGCCAGACCCAACATAATTTTGCCGAGCACTACCGCAACAAGTTTGGCGACGATACCTACGCCGAACTCAAACGCATTCGCGCCTGGCTCAGTGCTCAACCCAATAAAGCCGAATTGAAACAGTATCTGTTGACGGACGACCCTTACAGCGCCAGCCGCTGAGGTCTGCCCTGAAGCTGCAAAAAGGAGTTGCTGATGTCGCTGTTTTTGATGAGTGATACCCAGGCACCTGGGGTACAGGACAAGCTGAAACAATGGCTTGCCGGCATTGGGCCCAATCCCAGCGTCGGCTACCTCGCCTCAAGCGCCGACCCTACCCGCGAGTACTTTGCCCCGGTGGTGGAGCTCTATGATCAGCTCGGAGCTGAAATCATCGCCTTTGCCGAACCCATTCACGGCCCCGACTGCGAACTCTACGATCCGCTGTTCGAGTGCGACATCATTCATCTGTGCGGCGGCAACACCTTTGAATACCTGCACCATCTTGGTGCAAGCGGTCTAATCTCCCGTCTGCAGGCCTTTGTAGAGGCCGGTGGTCATCTTGTCGGCGTCAGTGCCGGCGCCATTTTGATGACGCCGGACATCGCCACGGCAGCCTACTGCGGTGACGAAGCCGTGGTGCCGTTCCAAACCACCCGCGGCCTTAATCTGGTGCCGTTTCATCTGCTGGTGCACGTGGCCGACAAGGATGCCATGGCTCAGCGACTGGAGGTCGACGGCCTGCCCGGCAGCCTGTATCTGATGGACGATAACGACGTTATCGAAGTGGGCGGCGGCGAAATCAAAGAAAGCGGCAGCCCCCGCCTGCTGTTGCCGATGTAAACGGGGTCAGCCAATGCCCATAGCCCTGATGTTACTGCCGATATTGGGTGTGGCTGTCGCCTTCGTCTGGTTTCGCAGTGCCAGCGACCGGCGCCGTGACTATATCGATAGCTTTCGGTTTCCACCGCAGCTGACTGATGCCCTGACGCAGCGCTATCCCCACCTCAGCGACGCTCAAAAGCAGCGGGCGCTGGCGGGCTTGAGACAGTATTTCCACATGAGCCGGCTGGCAAAACACAGCCCGCTGGCAATGCCATCACAGGCGGTCGATGTCCTCTGGCATGAGTTTATTCTCTCTACCCGGCAGTATCAGGCGTTTTGCCAGAAGGCGTTTGGCCGATTCCTGCACCACACCCCGGCTGCAGCCATGCCAAGGGCCATTTCACGGCGCAGTCCCATCAAACGCGCCTGGCGACTGGCCTGCCAGCTCGAAGGGATAAACCCCAAGGCGCCGTCCCACCTGCCGTTGATTTTTGCCCTGGACGCTGAGCTGAACATAGACGATGGCTTTCATTATCAACTCCACTGCGGCCCGCAGGATCGCCACTGCGCCAGTCACATAGGTTGCAGCAGTTACAGCTGCAGCAGCGACTCAGGAAACAGTTGGTTTGACGGCGACGCCGGTGGCGATGGTGGCGGCTGCAGCGGCGGCGACTGAAAGCAAATCCCGGGCGGACGGGTCTGATGCAGTGATCCTGACTCTAATTCCGCCCGTATCATCAGCAGCGCCTATACTGGCCTTCATGCTTCCAGAGGGACAAGACACGCAATGGAACCTTTTACCGCTCTGCCAACGCCAAGCCTTACTGGCACGGACATCCACAGCAAACGCGTTGAAATCAAAGCTTATTTCCAGAACAGCTGGACTCAGTATGAGTCGCTGTTTACGCTGATTTCCAATGACGATGCCTACTTTAAAAAGGCCGAGCCGCTACGCCATCCACTGATTTTCTACTTCGGCCACACCGCCACCTTTTTTATCAATAAGCTCAAGCTGGGCAAGTACATAGACGAGCGTATCAACGACCATTTCGAGTCCATGTTTGCCATTGGTGTGGACGAGATGTCCTGGGATGACCTGAACGAAGCCCATTACGACTGGCCGCAGGTGGACGAGGTGCGCACTTACCGCAATGCGGTACGAGCCCTGATTGAAAGCCTTATCGATACTATGTCGATTGAGCTGCCCATCGGCCAAAATAGCCTCGCCTGGGCGATTTTGATGGGCATTGAACACGAACGCATTCACCTCGAAACCTCCTCGGTGATTATCCGCCAGCTGCCCCTTGAAGACCTGACACCTTCAACGCAGTGGCCCGAATGCAGGGATTATGGCGAGACACCGGATAACCCGCTAATTCAGGTCAAAGGCGGCGATATCAGCCTTGGCAAAGCCGATGAAGATCTAACCTACGGCTGGGATAACGAATACGGCCATCGTCATCACCACATCAGCGATTTTCGCGCCAGCGAAAAATTGGTTTCCAACGGCGAGTTTATGGCCTTTGTTAAGGCCGGTGGCTATCAGGAACCCAAGTGGTGGAGCGATGAAGGCAATGCCTGGCGTGAATACACCAACGCCGATATGCCACGCTTTTGGCGCCAGAGAGACGGCCGCTGGTATCAGCGTAACCTCTGCAGCGAAATCCCGCTGCCACTCAACTGGCCGGTGGAAGTAAACCAGCTGGAAGCCAAAGCCTTTTGCAACTGGAAGGCGGCGACTACGGAGCGCAGCATTCGTCTGCCCACCGAGGCCGAATGGTACTGGCTCAGACGCGAGCTTGAAGGCGATATGACCGTCATAGGCGCCGCACCTGCCTGGCGCGAAGTGCCGGGTAACCTCAATCTGGCCCACTACGCCTCATCCTGCCCGGTGAACCGCTTCCGTCAGGGACGTTTTTACGATCTGGTGGGCAATGTGTGGCAATGGACCGAGACCGCCATCGACGGCTTCCCGGGCTTTGCGGTGCACCCGCTGTATGATGACTTCTCCACCCCCACCTTTGATGGCAAACACAACCTCATCAAGGGCGGCAGCTGGATTTCCACCGGCAACGAGGCCATCGCCGCCTCGCGCTATGCGTTTCGCCGTCACTTCTATCAACATGCTGGCTTCCGCTACGTGGAGTCCAGCCAATCACCGGATGAGGGCGTAAAGGTGAACGTGTATGAAACCGATGAACTGATCTCCCAGTATCTGGAATTCCACTACGGCCGCGAGTACTTCGGCGTGGCCAACTTCTGCGTCAAAGGGGTGCAGGAAGCGCTGGCCGAAATCAACCTCGAGCGCCACGCCAGGGCGCTGGACATCGGCTGCTCCGTGGGCCGGGCAAGTTTTGAGCTGGCGCGCTATTTTGATGCCGTAGATGCTATCGATTTCTCCGCCCGGTTTATCCAGCAGGCCTACGCCCTCAAGGAGCAGGGCGAGAAACGCTACACTATTCGCACCGAAGGCGAACTGGTGGAATACCGCACCGCCTCGCTTGCCAGCCTTGGCTACAACGAGGTGAAGCACAAAATCGATTTCCTTCAGGGCGATGCGCTTAATCTAAAGCCGCGCTTCGGTGGCTATGATTTGGTGTACGCCTCCAACCTTATCGACAGGCTGAATGAGCCCAAGGCCTTCCTTGAGCAAATTCACAGCCGCATCAATACGGGCGGTTATCTGGTAATTGCCTCACCTTACACCTGGCTTGAGGACTACACCCCCAAGGCCAATTGGCTGGGCGGTATCAAGGTGAATGGTGAAAACTTTACTACCCTCGATGGCCTCACCGAGACGCTTATTCCCCACTTCGAACTGGTGGCAGTGAAGGAAGTGCCCTTTGTCATTCGTGAAACCAAACGCAAATTCCAGCACAGCCTGTCGGAGATGAGTATCTGGCGAAAACGCCAGTGACTCTCAGCTAATAAAAACGCCCGCGATTGCGGGCGTTTTTATTAGCTCATGTTGCCTACAGACCGTAGGTGTAGCTTGCCTGCAGGCCAAGCGGGAAGCCCAGGGTCCAGTACAGCAGCAGGAAGGCGGTCCAACCCACCAGGAACACCACCGAGAACGGCAGCATCATGGCAATCAGGGTGCCAATGCCGGTGTTTTTCACATACTTCTGGCAATAGACCACCACCAGCGGGAAGTAAGGCATCAGTGGGGTGATGATGTTAGAGCCTGAGTCGCCCACCCGGTAGGCCGCCTGGGTCAGGTCGGGGGAGATATTCAGCTGCATCAGCATGGGCACAAAAATGGGGCCCAGCAGCGCCCACTTGGCCGAGCTTGAGCCCACAAACAGGTTCACAAAGGCGGTGAGGAAGATGATGCCGACTATGGTCACCGCACTTGGCAGCGCCAACGCCTTAAGCACCTCGGCCCCTTCAATGGCCAGCAAAGCACCCAGATTAGACTGGCTGAAAGCGGCAATAAAGAGCGCACAGAAGAAGGCCATTACTATGTAATAGGCCATGCTGCCCATAGACTTGGACATGGCATCTATCATGTCCTTACTCTTTTTGAAGGTGCCCACGTAGAAGCCATACACGGCACCGGGGATCCAAAACAGCAGGAAAATCAGCGGCACTATCGATTGCATCAGGGGCGCGCTGAAGTCAGACAGATTACCACTCTTGGCCCTTAACGGAGAATCCGCCGGGCTTGCTGCCAGATACAGAAGCACCAGTCCAGCCACCATCACGGCTACGGCCAGCAAAAAACCCTGCTTCTCACGTGGGCCCGCCTCATCGAACTTGGGCAGGTTGGAAGTATCACCATCGATGGGGGTATTGGCCAGACGCGGCTCAATCACCTTGTCGGTGAGATACCAGCCCAGCAACACAATCAGCAGGCTCGACGCCGAAGCAAAAAACCAGTTGTTGAGCGGGTTGATGGCGATTTCCGGGTCGATGATTTGCGCCGCGCTCTGGGTAAAGCTTTGCAGCAAGGGATCCAGCCCTGAGGGCACAAAGTTGGCGCCAAAACCGCCGGACACCCCGGCAAAAGCCGCGGCAATGCCCGCCAGCGGGTGGCGCCCCATGGCGTAGAAAATCACCCCGGCGAGCGGGATCACCAGCACGTAACCTGCATCGGTGGCGGTGTGGCTGACGATGGCAATCAGGATAATGGATGGCGTGAGCAGCTTGGCCGGTGTCACCTTGAGCATCATCTTCAGGCCGGTATTGATAAAGCCCGAATGCTCGGCAACCCCAACCCCCAGCATGGCCACCAGCACCACACCCAGCGGGGCGAACGAGGTAAAGGTTTTCACCATATTGGCCAGAAAGCCCGCCAACGCATCGCCGGTCAGCAGGTTATGCACCACTATGGCCTCGCCGGTGCGCGGGTCGATGGCGCTGAACTCGAAGCGGGAAAACACCGCCGACAACACCCAAATCAGCATCATGGCCATTAAAAATATCACCGCCGGATCCGGCAGTTTATTCCCGGCCTTTTCTATGCCATTCAAAAATTTGCCTAGCAGGCCCCCACCATTGGCGGCGCTGGTTGTGTTCATGCCCTTGCTCCCCAGAACTTGTTTTCGTTTTGTTAAACCCGCCATCCTATGCCACGGCGATGAATTACAACTTAAGGAAAGCCTACAGCCCTGCCACATGCCAACTTTCAGCCCGGCACCCTTCATCAAATTTTTCATTGGCCCCGGGGCGGCTTCAACTTTATATTCATAAAAAACAACTGACAGGAGACAGCTGATGAAGGTTCTGGAAAACGTAAACGTCGCACTGAAGGCCAACGTGTATTTCGATGGCAAGGTCACCAGCCGGGCCATTTATGTGGGCGGCGAGAAACAAACCATAGGCGTAGTACTGCCTGGCGAATATGAGTTTTCCACCACCCAGCCGGAAAAAATGCAGGTACTGAGCGGTCAATTCGATGTACTGCTGCCGGGCGCAAGCGAGTGGAAGCCCTACGCCGAAGGCAGCACCTTCGACCTGGACGCCGATGTCAGCTTCTCAATTCGCACCCAGGAAGTGTCCGAATACCTGTGTAGCTACCTGTAATCAATCCAGGGCGCGGGAAATCAGAATCCCATGATTTTCCGCGCAAAAAGCGCTATCTTTAGCCAAGACTTACCCAAGGGATACCGACGATGAAACAGCTTTCTCTGCTTGCCCTGCTCGCCCTGTGCCTGACTGCTCAGGCCGCCGTATACAAATGGGTTGATAAGGATGGCAAGGTCCATTACAGCGACAAGCCACAGGAAAATGCCGAAGTGGTTGATCTGAAAGAGACCTCAGCCAATCAAATTCGTATGGAAATTCCCGCCGCCGTCCCCCGCAGCGACAAGCCCGAGGCTATCGAGTACCAGATAAGCATACTGTCGCCCGACCAAGACGCCACGATTCGCGACAACGACGGCAACTTTGATGTCAGCGCCAACGTTACCCCCGACAAACCTACCAATGCCCTGTGGGTGCTGCGCATCGATGGCAAGGTCTGGGAAGACCCGCTGGATGTTCCGCTCTTTAAAGTCAAAGGCATAGACAGAGGCGAGCACAGCATTGAAGTTCAGCTGATAGCCCGAAATGGCAAAGTGATTGCATCCAGTGAACCCAGAACCCTGTTTTTGCACCGCACCAGCGTGCTGCAGCAACCCAAGGCGGTTCCACTTTCGGGCAATTGAAGTAAAAACAATAAAAATAACAAAAAGTTAACCATAGCCCACCCATCGCCTCGGGTCCATGCTGCCGCTTGCGGGATGCACCATTTTGGTGCACCATGTTGGTGCAAGCCCTGTCAGGAAAGGCCCGATGGATACACATAACCTGCTCAATCACCTGGTGACCGCTGTGATGGTCATCGACGCTGGCCTCAGGCCCTGCTTTGCCAATGCCGCGGCAGAGCAGTTGCTTGGCACAGGCAGCCACCGCCTGACCGAACAAACCCTGACCGATATCTTCCAGCTTCAGGAGGTACCGGCCAGCGTGCTGACCGATGCCGTGGCCGGCGGCCAGGGGCTGACGGTCAACACCGCCACCCTGATTGGTTTCGACGGTCAGCAGCACACGGTGGATCTCACGCTTATTCCACTGGAAAACCAACCAGGCCTGAGTCTGCTGGAGCTGCGTCAGGTCGATCAGCAGCGCCGTATTCACCAGCAACTGAGCCAGGATGCCCAGCAGCAAGCGGCCCAGTTTCTGGTGCGAAACCTCGCCCACGAAATCAAAAACCCTCTCGGCGGCCTGCGCGGCGCCGCCCAGCTGCTTGCCCGCGAACTGGATGACCCGTCGCTGAAAGAATTTACCAACCTGATCATCGAGCAGGCCGACCGCATGCGCACCCTGGTCGACAAGCTGTTGGGACCGCAAAAGCCCACCGCGCACCTGCCGCAAAATATCCACGAAGTGGTGCAAAAGGTGCTGAAACTGGTGGAGCTGTCGGCCCCCGGCAATATTCATATTCGCCGCGACTACGACCCTTCCATACCCGATATCGATATGGATGCGGATCAGTTGCAGCAGGCGCTGCTCAACATAGTGCAAAACGCGGTACAGGCGCTGGAAAAACAGGGCGGCACCGTCACGGTGCGCACACGCACCGATCATCAGGTCACCATAGGCTCGCAGCGGCACAAACTGGTGCTGACGCTGTCGGTCATTGACGATGGCCCGGGTATTCCCCCTGAGCTGATGGATACCCTGTTTTATCCCATGGTTACAGGTCGCGAACAGGGGTCGGGGCTTGGGCTCTCGATTGCCCACAATATTGCCCGGCTGCACGGCGGCCGCATCGACTGCGATTCTGCGCCGGGTCACACCCAGTTTGTGCTCACCCTGCCCATTAAAACCGGCAAATAGGCCAACAAGGAGACGTCATGAGTATCAGTGAACAGGTTTGGATCCTCGACGACGACAGCTCGATTCGTTGGGTGCTGGAAAAGGCGCTCAAGAGCGCCCGCATCACCAGCGCCAGCTTCGCTGCGGCCGAGTCGCTGTGGCAGGCGCTGGAGCTGAGCCAACCGCTGGTGATAGTGTCCGATATCCGTATGCCGGGCACCGATGGCCTTACGCTGCTGGAGCGCATCGGCCTGCATTACCCCCACATTCCGGTCATCATAATGACCGCCCACTCGGATCTCGACAGCGCCGTGGCCGCTTATCAGTCCGGTGCCTTTGAGTATCTGCCCAAGCCATTCGATATCGATGAAGCCATCGCCCTGGTGGAGCGCGCCCTGACCCACGCCAGCGAGCAGTCGCCCCAAAGCATTGCCAGCGAGCCCATTAAGGCGCCGGAAATCATTGGCGAGGCACCAGCAATGCAGGAGGTGTTTCGCGCCATCGGTCGCCTATCGCGCTCCTCTATCAGCGTGCTGATTAACGGCCAGTCGGGCACGGGTAAAGAGTTGGTGGCCGGCGCGCTGCACAAACACAGCCCCCGTAAAGACAAGCCCTTTATCGCGCTGAATATGGCCGCCATTCCCAAGGACTTGATTGAATCCGAGCTGTTCGGCCATGAGAAGGGTGCCTTTACCGGCGCCGCTGGGGTACGTCAGGGCCGCTTCGAGCAGGCCAACGGCGGCACCCTGTTTTTGGATGAAATCGGCGATATGCCGCTGGATGTGCAGACCCGTCTTTTACGGGTTCTGGCCGACGGCCAGTTTTACCGGGTGGGGGGCCACTCGCCGGTGCAGGTGGACGTGCGCATTATCGCCGCCACCCACCAGGACCTGGAACGGCTGGTGCAGCAAGGTCAGTTCCGTGAGGATTTGTTCCACCGCCTGAACGTGATCCGGGTACATCTGCCACCGCTTCGGGAACGCCGCGAAGACATTCCCCAGCTGGCACGGCACTTTTTGGCGGCCGCCGCCCGCGAGATTGGCGTGGAAGCCAAAATCCTCGCCAAAGACACCGCCCTGAAACTGCAGCACCTGCCCTGGCCGGGAAACGTGCGTCAGCTGGAAAACACCTGCCGCTGGCTCACTGTGATGGCCTCCGGTCAGGAAATCCTGCCCCAGGACTTACCGCCGGAGCTGCTGAAAGAGCCAAGCTCGACAGCGGCCATCTCCGCCGGTGATGGAAACTGGGAGAGTGCGCTGCGTGACATGGTCGACCGCCGTCTCGGCGAAGGCGAGTCGGATCTTTTGGCCGATATGCAGCCCACCTTCGAGCGCATCATGCTCGAAGTCGCGCTCAAGCACACCCAGGGCCATAAACAGGAAGCCGCCCGCCGCCTCGGCTGGGGCCGCAATACTCTTACCCGCAAGCTAAAAGAGCTGGAGATGGAGTAGTCCATTTGGGCATTAAAAAAGGACGCGTGCTGCGTCCTTTTTTATTACGTGGGAAGCTCGTTTAAAAGCGCCAGTGCAAGCCAACACCATAGTGGTCCATGCGGGTGTTGGCGAAGTAGTTGGTCAGCTCATCGTGCTCAGGCTCAATTTCGCTGAACTCGTAAAACACCCGCAGCGCCATGTTTTCGGTCAGGGTCACGTCCACCCCGGCACCCAGCAGATAACCTGTGCCCTGATAATCGTCATCGTAGCCGCTGTCGCTGGTAATCACCTGATACACCAAGCCACCCTTGAGATACACAGTGACCGCATCCGTAAAGGCATGGCGCACTGTGGGTGCAAAGGTCAGGCCCACCACCTGCAAATCGGCGCCATCGACAAAGCTGTCGGTGCCGAACACGCTGGTTTCAAGACCAAAGCTTGGATTGAAGTTATAACCACCGTAGGCGCCAAGGCCCCAGGCCGACTCGTCGAAGGGACCAATTTTGTCATCCAGATTGGTGTTGGCAACATAGCCACCGGCGTAGAAACCGAGATCTTTGGCGGCGAAGGCTGGAGTGGCTGCACCGAGCAGCATGGCGGCAATAAGCAGAGGTTTGAGTTTCATCATGTTCCCTTTGTATGTGGTTTTGCTGCTCTGAGCGGCAGTTAGCATAGCCCCGTTTTCCGGCCGATAACTTGATCTCATTGAAAAGCCAGCAACATCCTTGGTTGTAGGACGCTATCTTAACGTCAAACTTTCGTTAACAGAAGCAAGATTAGTGCGCAGTCGACTTGCCGCGGTTAACACCACAATCAAGGCCCGCGAACGGGCCCATCGGGAAAGGTGCAAATGAGTCCCGTACTTGCTCCGGGTGAGCTTACAGCGGACAGAAGCAAGGCACAGTTTGCGACTTAGCCAAGCAGCAGCGCACTGTGGCTTTTGGCAATGATCATCATAAGTACAAAACACACAGCCGCGGCGCCGGTAAGCACCAGGCGCTGATTATCCGGCGCCCCCGGGCGGATAGCAGCAATGCCAAGGCCCACGTAAAGCACAAACAGCACCAGCTTTTCGGTCAGCCAGGCCTGAGCCACAGGATACATGCCCAGCAACAGGCACAGCGCTATGGCGCTGAGCAGCATCAGTAAGGTGATGAGTTTATGGGCCTTGAGTGCCAGCGCCTGTTGCAACATGGCGGGCTTTTTCAGCCCCCAGTAGCAACGCAGCAGCAAACTGGCAAAGGCAACAAAAGCTAAAATAACGTGGGCTTTCAATAAAATGGGGTACATGACTTTCCTTTATTATCAGTGTTTGAAAAACGCTCGTTTAAATTAGCTTATGCCGATGTGCACAAGCCTTGATCTGTGTCAAATATTTAAAACACTTGTGAAGAAAATCACATCAAGGAATGCCGGTGGCCAATGAAAATGAAAAAGGACGCCGAAGCGTCCTTTTTCATACCATCCCTGGTCGGGACTTTCACTGCAACACTGAGATCAGAACTGGCCTGAAATCAGAACTGGTAGTGCAGACCCAGAGCAATTTGCGAAATATCGACGTTATCGAGCTTACCGCCGTAGTTTTCGCCTTCGAACCAGTAAGAATCGTCATCCAGATCGCCACGGGTGCGATCGTAGCTCAGACGCAGGTTCAGGTTGTCGGTCAGGGCAGCATTTACACCCACACCCCAGGTTACGCCCCAACCGGTGAAGTCACGGTCGAATGGACCATAGTCAACCACAACGGCCATAGAGGCTACACCCACCTTGGCAAAGGCAGAGAAGGTGTCGTTGAAGTGGTAAGTAAACTTAGGGGCAAAGGTCAGGGCACCGGCGCCGATGTCTACGCCATCTTCACCCAGATCGCCACTGGCAAACAGGTTGGCTTCCAGACCAAACCACTCGTTGAAGTTGTAACCGCCGTAAGCGCCAAAGCCCACGCCGTCGCTTGAACCTTCACCGTCACCGGAAGCTTTCACCTGGTTCAGGGCGCCGCCCACGTAAAAACCGGTTTTATCGGTTTCAGCCATGGCTGCACCGCTAACCATCATCGCCACCAGGGCAGCTACTTTCAGCTTGTTCATCCTGCGTTCCTTTTCACGACTCAAATGTATGTAAGACAGGAAGCACTATGTGGGGATATCCCTGAACAAAGGCTGAATGTATCAATAGGTTACCGCAAAACTGGTAAACAATGGCGCACAAATGTTAACCCGCGAAACCGCCGTTACCACCCAGAGCAAAATCCGGATTACATCGGCAACACTCCGGCTACAGCACGCTTGCTTATACCGGGTCCTGGTGGATGATGATTTCCGATTCGGGAAAATCGGCACGGATACGCGCCGCAGTGGCATCCGACAGGGTATGAGCTTCCCGCAGCGGCAAATTGCCATCCAGCTCCAGATGCAGCTGAATAAAAATCGTCTGACCGGCCTGACGGGTCTTGAGATCATGCACGCCGCGCACCCGGACATCCTGAGTGGCAAGCTTGATGATATTGTCCCGGGTGGCCTCGTCCAATTCGCGGTCAAGCAGCGACTGGATAGAGCGATAGCCCAGACCAAAGGCCTGCTGCCCGATATAAAGCGCAATCAGCAGCGCAAATAATCCATCGGCCCACCAGAGGCCATACTGGGCCAGCACCAGCGCCAGCAGCACGGCGCCATTGAGGAATAAATCCGATTTATAGTGCAGCGAATCGGCTTCCACCACAGTGCTGCCGGTCGCCGCCAAAGCACGCTTTTGCAGCATTACCAATGCCAGGGTAAGCGCAATGGCAATTATCGAGACCCAAATGCCCACAGCCGCATGCGCCAGAGGTTCGGGATTGAGCAGCCTATCGCTGCCGTGGAACAGCAGCAAAAAGGCCGAGCCGAGAATAAAGGCCGACTGCGCCAGCGACGCCAGCGGCTCTGCCTTACCATGGCCGTGCCTGTGCTCATCATCGGCGGGCATCAGCGCATAACGAATGGCAATAAAGTTAATGATGGAGGCCAAGGCATCGGCGAAGGAGTCGGTGAGCGATGCCAGCATACTGGCGGAGCCTGACCACAGCCAGGCGAGCAGCTTAATCAGGATCAGGGTAAATGCGGTGGCCACAGCGGCGCGGCTGGCCAGCTTGACCCAGAAGGCATAGTCTTTTTCGACCTTGGCGTTATCTGATGTTGAAGGGCTGGACATAAAAAAGAACCACTCTGGACAGGTGGTTCTCTTATAACAGATTTTTGTATTCCTTGCCCGTCAGCGGTCGGGAAACGCAACTTGAGTCAAACTCAGGTGCTCAGGGCAAGGGATAGCGCGCCTTAAAACGAATCTTCTCGCTCTTTTCGACGCTCTTCACGTCGCTCTTCGCGCTCTTTGCGCTTTTGATCAAAGCGAGTCTGAAATTTGGCCTTTTGCTCCGGCGTCAGCACCTGATAAATCTCGTGCTGCAACTTCATGGCTTCCAGCGCGCGGGCTTCACCCTGCGCCTGACGCTCGGCAATCAGAGCCTTGGCCGCGGCTTCGTCAAAACGCTCGGCATTCATCAGGGCCATCATTTTGTCGTGGTGGGCGCTGCGGGCCGCATCGTCTTTGCCTTCACGCTGTGCCTTGCGATCTTCTTTGTGGGCCTTCATCAGCTCACGGATTTGGGTCTTTTGCTCGTCGGTCAGATCCAGACCACGGAACATGTGGCGCATCTTTTCCATCATCATGGGGCCGCGCTCACCGTGACCTTCATGGTAAGGATTGGCCATGGCAGCAGTACCGCCAAGCAGAGCACCGGATACCATCAGAGCAATAACACCACGCTTCATTAATTTGTTCATAACTCACCTCGCTGTGAATAGTGGGAGTGGCTGTTTCGACGGTTTCCAGTGTACCCAGGTCAATGTCAAGGAGGATGCAAGGCGGGTAAAAGAATGTAAAGATGAGCGCATTTACACAGACTTACAAAGCCACGCCACTGCTTGACGCCCATCGGCGTATACTGAGTCGCAGGCGTACACGGGGGATGTATCCCGGAGGTTTGATGAATCATTTGTTGCTTATCGATGACGATACCGGGCTGTCTGAGCTGCTCAAAGAGCTGCTCGAACTTGAGGGGTTCAACCTGACTCTGGCCCACGACGGCGCAGAGGGGCTGGCCAAGGCCAAAGCCGATGAGTTCGACCTTATTCTGCTGGACGTAATGCTGCCCAAACTCAATGGTTTTGAAGTGCTTAAGCAGCTCAGAATGCACAAACACACACCTGTGCTGATGCTCACCGCCCGCGGGGATGATATTGACCGCGTGGTTGGACTCGAAATTGGCGCCGATGATTACCTGCCCAAGCCCTTTAACGATCGCGAGCTGATTGCCCGTATTCGCGCCATTCTGCGCCGCAGCCAATTGGCAGGCGGCCAAACTGCGGCGGCCGAGGGTATTCAGGTGGGTGATCTGCGCCTCGACCCCAGCCGTCAGGAGGCCTGGTGCAGCGACGCGCTGATAAGCCTCACCGGCACCGAGTTTGCGCTGTTATTGCAGTTGGCCGGCAAGGCCGGCGAGCTGGTCACCAAGGACAGCCTCAGCGAAACCGTGCTTGGCAAACGGCTGATGCCCTTTGACCGCAGCCTCGATATGCATCTGTCGAACCTGCGCAAAAAGCTGCCCGAGCGCAGCGACGGTCGCCCTCGGGTGAAAACCATCCGCGGCAAAGGATACATCTGGCTCACATGAACAGCACCAGCCTGCCCAATCGCCTCTTTATCAAGTTGCTGCTCGGCTTTTGGCTGTGCAGCTCTGTAGTGCTGGTTGCCGTTGGCAGCCTGCCGCTGCTGCAACAGCGGCAGGAGTCCGCGCCGGTTCCACGGGAGCTGTTTCAGGCGCTCGAACGGGTGGCCCAGGCCATTGAAGCAGACCCTGAACTGATGAATCCGGAGCGGCTGCGACGCTGGGAGCGCTCACGCCACGCCGACGGTAAACCGATGCGCATTTTCATCACCGGTGAAGAAGGACGCATTCTTGGGGAGCGACAACCCCGCTCTCTGCGCAAATTTATCCTGCTCGCCGAAGAAGCCGAGCGCCCCATCATGTACCAGTTCCGCGATGAAATGGTGTTCGGCCCCAAAGAGTTCCATGTCGACGGTAAGGAATACCGCCTCTATGGCCGGGTGCCGGGGCAACATCCTCGGCCACTGTTCCTGTTTTTTATCGAGCACAAGCTGCTGACCCTGGGGCTGGCGGTGTTGGTCTCGGGTCTCCTGTGCGGCCTGTTGGCCTGGCACCTTGGCAGACCGCTTAAAGTATTGAAACAGAGCGCTGATGCCCTGGCGCGGGGAGACCTTGGCAGCCGGGTCGATGCGGCCACCCTGAATCGCCGTGATGAACTCGGCCAGCTTGGGCATGCCTTCAACGCCATGGCAGAAGCCATTGAGCAGCAGGTTAACAATCAGCAGCGGCTGATGGGGGACATCAGCCACGAGCTGCGCACCCCACTGACCCGGCTGCAACTGGCGCTGGCACTGGCGCGCAAGCGCGGTCAGGATAGCAATGAGCTAAGCCGTATTGCCCACGAGGCCGAGCAGCTCGATGCCCTGATAGCCGAGCTGCTGACCCTCTCCCGGGTGACCATGGGTGCCACCGAAGCCAAAGTTGACTGCGAACTTGCCGAGACCCTCGGCCAGGTATTGGATGATGCGGAGTTTGAAGCCAGCGAGTGTGGCAAACATCTGGCCATTGAAATGGACGACAATCTGCGCCTGAGCCACTCCCCCAAGTTGCTGGCGCGGGCGGTGGAAAATCTGCTGCGTAACGCCATCCGCTACGCCAAGCTGCAGGTCAGTCTGACGGTGGCAGACTCGTCAAATGAGGTTGAGATCCAAATCTGCGACGATGGCCCCGGCGTGGCGGAAGCCGAACTCGAAGCCATCTTCCGTCCTTTTTATCGCACCGATAAATCCCGCGAGCGTGAAAGTGGCGGCTGGGGGCTTGGCCTTGCCATTACCGCGGCGGCCATCGAAGCCCAGGGCGGCAGTATTAGCGCCCACAACAGGCCAACCGGCGGCCTGTGCGTCGCGATTCGCTTGCCGCGTTAGCTTGCGAGCGGCTCTGAGCTAACTGTCGGTGCGCTTAAGGCTGCGGTAAATCAGATTGCGGCTTACCCCAAGGCGGCGGGCCGCTTCACTGATATTGCCATTGCACTCAGAGAGCGTTGCCTGAATACGGCCATCAAGCTCAGCCTTAAGGCTAGACTCAGAAGCTGGTTGCCCCTCCTGGCCCTGCATCAGCGCCCGCCTGTGGGCATCACTCAAATGCGTCTGACTCAGTTCGAACACCCCTTCTGCCATCAGGCAAGCCACTTGCATCAGGTTATCCAGCTCCCGAAGGTTGCCCGGCCAGCCATAGGCCTCCAGCAATGCCAGTAACTGCGGGCACAGCCGCTGCTCATCCCCCGGCGGATTGAACCGGTACTGGCGGTGAAGCTTGTGGATCAGCCGCGATTTATCGGCCCTCTGCCTCAATGGCGGCAGGCTCACCTGCAAACCGTTGAGGCGAAAATACAGGTCTTCACGAAAACGGCCATCACGCACCATGGCGGCCAAATCCATGTGGGTGGCGGCCACCACCTGAATGTCCACCCTGTGGCTTTTAAGGCCGCCCACCGGAGTCACTTCCCGCTCCTGCAGTACCCTTAGCAACCTGCCCTGGGCCGCCAGCGGCAACTCACCGATTTCATCCAGAAACAGAAAACCGCCATCGGCCTGACGCACCTTGCCAAGGTGCCCCTGACGCGCCGCCCCGGTAAAGGCACCGCCCTGATAACCAAAGAGCTCGGCCTCAATCAGCTCGGCGGGCAAGGCGGCACAGTTAACCGCCACCAGCTCGCCATCGAGGCGACTGTCCTGATACAGCTGGCGCACAAAGTGCTCTTTGCCCACCCCGGTTTCGCCTTGCACCAACAATGGAATTTTGCGGCTGATGACCTTGCGCGCCTGCTGCCAGGCGGTTTCCAGCTGAGGGTCGTGGAATCGCAGCGGCTTGATGCCGTGCAACCCGCTGGCTTTATTGGTTTGAATCGACAAGGCCCCCTCGCCAATCGCCGAGGTGGCCAGATGCAGCTCACCGCGGGGGCACAGCGCCTGCTGCGCCTGCCAGTCATCTCCCAGCAGCTCACCCAGCGCCATGCCGGGCGAGGCGCCGCCCAGATACTGGCGTGCCATGGGGTTTAGCCCAAGCAAACGGCCATCGTCATCGGCAATCAGAATGCCCTGCCAGCCGGAACTGAGCAGTTGCCGACTGGCGGCCAAATCCACCCGAAAACGGCCACCGGGCAGGGCGCACAGAAGCGCCGTTTCCACCTGCTGCGCCAAACTGGAGATAAGCAATAAGGTTTGTTGATTGTGCTTGAGCCGCTCGGAAGTGATATCGAGGGCGCCAATCAGCTCGCCGGACGGCGAAAAAATCGGGCTGGCGGTGCAGCTCATAAAGCGGTGCGGGCGGCAAAAGTGCTGCTCGCCCACCACCGACAGGGCTTCTTTGGCCTTAAGCGCTGTGCCTATGGCATTGGTGCCCTTGTGCTCTTCGAGCCAATTTACGCCGCAGTCCAGCGCCACATTGGCGAGCCGATCAGAATAACGTGACAGCCCCCAGTGGCGCAGCACGAAGCCTTCGGCGTCGGATAAAATCAGCCGGCTGTCGGTGTGGGCCATCAGACGGGTAAACAGCGGCAGGGCTTCGGATTCCACCAGCGCTATCAGCTGACGGTGGCGCTCACAGCGCTCATCCAGTTCGACCCGGGAGAGCTTAAGTTCTCCCGGACGGGTTTCACTGAGACCGGCGCCTTCACTGCGGCGCCACGAATCGGCAAGCCAGGGCTGAATGGCAGATTTCATCTGTGTGCTCCTGTGTTCCGTTTCGGCACAATCACTTACAACAACTGTACCAAGGCGCAACAATACGACTTCGGTCGCCACGCCACTCCCTTGGCCGACCCGCAGCTGCGTATATTCGAAAATAAGATTTTCATCATACTGTTAGGGCGAACTGGCGACAAGTTGAACAATTCTGGCCCGTCCTTTGCCATAAAGATGGTTCACCGACTGGCGAATTGCATGGTCGGAACAATCACAACAACAAGACACTCTCAACAGCAAAAAGGACAAGCAGATGATTTACAGCGCTCCGGGCACAGCGGGTGCCATCGCTTCATTCAAGGCCAGATACGACAACTTTATTGGTGGCAAGTGGGTGCCCCCCGTGGGCGGCGAGTACTTCGATAACGTCTCGCCTGTGGATGGCAAGGTGTTTTGCCAGGCGGCCCGTTCAGACTATCGCGACATCGAACTCGCACTGGATGCCGCCCATGCCGCCAAAGACAGCTGGGGCAAAACCTCGGTCACCGAGCGCAGCAATCTGCTTTTGAAAATCGCCGACCGGGTCGAGCAGCATCTGGAGCGCCTCGCCGTGGTGGAAACCTGGGAAAACGGCAAAGCCGTGCGCGAAACCCTGAACGCCGACCTGCCGCTGTTTGTTGACCACTTCCGCTATTTCGCCGGTTGTATCCGTGCCCAGGAAGGCAGCGCTGCAGACCTTGATGCCAATACCGTGAGCTACCACTTCCCCGAGCCTTTGGGCGTGGTCGGGCAAATCATCCCCTGGAACTTCCCACTGCTGATGGCGGCCTGGAAAATCGCCCCGGCGCTGGCGGCGGGTAACTGCGTCGTGCTCAAGCCTGCCGAACAAACGCCGGCCTCCATTATGGTGCTTTTGGAAACCATCGAAGATCTGCTGCCACCCGGCGTACTCAACGTGGTCAATGGCTTTGGCGCCGAAGCAGGCGCAGCCCTCGCCACCAGCAAACGCATCGCCAAACTGGCCTTCACCGGCTCCACCGAAGTGGGCAACCATATCCTCAAATGCGCCGCCGAAAACCTCATTCCCTCCACGGTCGAGCTTGGCGGCAAGTCGCCCAACATCTACTTTGCCGATGTGATGAGCCACGAAGACAACTATCTCGACAAGGCCATCGAGGGCATGTTGCTGGCCTTCTTCAACCAGGGCGAAGTATGCACCTGCCCAAGCCGGGTGCTGGTGCAGGAATCCATCTATGATGCCTTTATCGAGAAGGTGATTGCCCGCGCCAAAACGATTCGTCAGGGCAGCCCGCTGGATACCGACACCCAAGTGGGCGCCCAGGCATCCCGCGAGCAGTACGACAAGATCCTGGGCTATCTGGACATTGGCCGCGCCGAAGGCGCCAAGGTGTTGATGGGCGGCGAAATCAACCTGCAGGATGGCCCCGAAAAAGGCGGCTACTACATCCAGCCCACCATCCTCAAGGGCCACAACAAGATGCGGGTGTTCCAGGAAGAAATATTTGGCCCCGTGGTTTCTGTTACCACCTTCAAGGACGAAGCCGAAGCCCTGGCCATTGCCAACGACACCCAGTATGGCCTTGGCGCCGGTGTCTGGACCCGGGATATGAATCTCGCCCAGCGCATGGGCCGCGGCATTCAGGCCGGACGGGTGTGGATTAACTGCTACCACGCCTACCCTGCCCACGCCGCCTTTGGTGGCTATAAAAAGTCGGGCATAGGCCGCGAGACCCACAAGATGATGTTGTCGCACTACCAGAACACCAAAAACCTGCTGGTGAGCTTCGACACCAATCCGCTGGGCTTCTTCTAACTTTACCCCGCCTGTCAAAACCCCGGCTCCGGTCGGGGTTTTGTTTATGGGCAGCGGCAACGGCGAAACATTTGGCAAAACTTAAGCGCCTTCTAAATTGGGGCACCTTTTGCTAGGTTAAGTCTTTACGCCAACAGGATACAGGGACAGATGGCCAACCGTTTGGATTCACTCTTGGATGCCTGGCGCAGCGACCCGGATGCCAACTGGGTGCTGGCGGTGATTGCGTCGGTGGAAGGCAGTGCCTACCGTAAATCCGGCGCCATGATGTTGTTTCACCCCTCGGGCCCGAGCCTTGGCATGTTAAGCGGCGGCTGCCTCGAGGCTGATCTGCGCCGTCAGGCCCAAAAAGCACTGGTCGGACACTGCGCCGTGCTCGGCCGTTACGATGCCAGAGACGAAACCGACGCCAGCTACCGCCTCGGCTGTGGCGGTCTGGTGGATATACTGCTGCTGCCGTTAACTGCAGCCAATCAGCAACTGCAATTCGCCGCCATGGCAGAGGCCCTCGCCAGCGGCAAACCCGGTTTTTGGTGCCTGGAGCTGCCGCAAAACCGCGCCCCTGCCGATACGCTCATCGCCCACTTTTATCCTGACGCAGACGCACCTTTTCCTGCGGCCGATTTCAGCCGTCCCGGCCGCTTAATCCTCAATCCGCAAAGCGGCAGTCAGCAATCTGAACTGCTGGTGGTGCCGGTTCGCCCAAGGCCACATCTGGCCATCTTCGGGGGCGGCATGGATGCCAGGCCACTGGCGCACATGGCGCGCCAACTTGAGTGGCGCATCAGCGTTGTTGACCCGCGCACCAGCTATGCCCGCCCCTGCGACTTTGAAGGCTGTGAGCTCATTAAAACTCCGGCCGATGGGCTGACGCCGGACTTTCTTGCCAGTATCGATATGGCGGTGGTGATGCACCACAGCCTCGAACTCGATGCGGCCATTTTGCCCAAACTTGGCCGATTGCCGCTTAAGTATCTGGCACTGCTTGGGCCACGCCACCGGGGCGAGAAGCTGCTAAACACAGCAGGTATGAGCTGGGACGATTTTTACTGCCCACCTGCAAGCCCCGCTGGCCTTGATTTAGGCGGCGAGCTGCCCGCCGACATCGCTCTGTCGATACTCGCCGCCTGCCAGTCAAGCCTGCATGGCAAACTCACGCCGTCCGCTCGCAAGCCAAGCAGCGGAGGTCTTAAATGAAACTCTTGCCCGTGCTCCTGGCCGCAGGCGGCTCGCGCCGCTTCGAAGGAGTCAAACTCGCCATGCCACTGCCGGGGGGCACCACCCTGCTTAGCCGCAGTGTCGATGCGTTAAGTAAGGTGCGCGGCAGCTGCGACACTCAAATACTGCCGCTCAGGGTATGCCTTGGCGGCCATGCAGGCACCTTAAAACCGCTGCTGCCCAAAGGCACCGCCATTATTCCCTCCCCCGACTGGCATCTGGGGCTTGGCCACAGCATTGCCGCAGCCGCCGACGCGGCGCAGGGCACAGACGCCGATGCCTTGCTGCTGGCGCTTGCGGATCACGCGCTGCTCTGCACGCAGGACTATGAATCCCTTATTCAAAGCTGGCAGGAGTCGGGTAAAACCACCGCCGCCTGGTATCTGGATGCCCCCGGCGCACCGGCTATTTTCAACCGTGCCGACTTTGGTGAGCTGAGCCGTCTTTGTGGCGACAGAGGCGCCAAGGGGCTTTTGAAATCTTTGCAAAAACAACAACAACTGGGATGGATGGCGCTACCCGGCGCCAGCATCGATATAGACACCCGCGCCGATTTCGGGCGCTTTGTGAGCACAAGGAGCGAGTGACGCATGACATCACTTAAAATCAACGGCCGTTTGTTTACCCTGGACGCCGACCCCAAGATGCCACTCTTATGGGCGCTGCGGGATCTGATGGGCTTAACCGGCACCAAATATGGCTGCGGCGCAGGGCTTTGCGGCGCCTGCACTGTGCATGTGGACGGCGAGCCAATGCGCGCCTGCCTCACCAGCATCCAAAGCCTGGAAGGCAAGTCGGTGACCACCATCGAGGGCCTTACCGACGACAAGCTCAAAGACAGTTGGCGCCGCCACAAGGTGCCCCAGTGCGGCTTTTGTCAGGCGGGCCAGTTGATGTCGGCGGCAGCGCTGGTGAGCAGGCATCCTGCCCCCAGCGACAGCCAGATTGACGAGGCCATGGCAGGCAACATTTGCCGCTGCGGCACCTACACCCGCATCCGCGCCGCCATCAAGGACTATCAGGGCAAGCAGGAGGCCAAGTCATGAGCAAGTTTACTGCCATTGAAAACTTCAGCCGCCGCGATGTGCTCAAACTCTTCGGTGCCTCGGGCGGCGCCCTGATGCTGGGGGCCTCTGGCCTCGGCTGGAGCCCCATGCTCGCCGCGCAAACCGCCGCCTTTGGCGAAGAGCAGCGCCTCAACCTCTTTATCGCCATCGGCGAAGACAACAGGGTGTACCTCACCTGCCACCGCTCGGAAATGGGTCAGGGCATACGCACCGGCATTCCGCAGGTGCTGGCCGATGAGCTGGAAGCCGACTGGGACAAGGTGGTCGTGGTACAGGGCCTGGCCGACAAACGCTATGGCAGCCAGAACACCGACGGCAGCCGCAGTATCCGCAAGGGTTTCGACAAGATGCGCGAGATGGGCGCCATGGCAAGGCAGATGCTGGAGCAAGCCGCCGCCGAGCGCTGGCAAGTGCCCGTGACTGAGGTCTATGCCAAGGCTCATGCCGTGTATCACAAAGGCAGCGACAAGCGCTTAAGCTATGGCGAGCTCGCCATGGCCGCCGCCAAACTGCCACTGCCGGATGCCAAAACCCTCACCCTCAAAACCCCTGACCAATTCACCCAAATCGGCAAGGGCCACACCATTGTCGATATGGACGATATGCTCGGTGGCCGTGCCATCTATGGCGCCGACAATCGTCCCGAAGGCTTGGTGTATGCGGTGATTGCCCGTCCGCCGGTGTTTGGCAGCGCGCTCGAGTCCATGGACGACAGCACCGCCCGCAAGGTGGCGGGGGTGCTGGATATTGTCCCTCTGCCGGTACCCAAGGGCGCACCGGCGTTTCAGCCGCTTGGCGGCGTTGCCGTGGTGGCCACTAATACCTGGAGTGCACTGGAAGGCAGAAAAGCCCTCAAGCTCAGCTGGAGCAAAAGCGCCAACGACAGCCATAACAGCAAGACTTATCTCGATACTCTCAAACAAAGAGTGCGGGAACCCGGCAAAGTCGCCCGCGAGCTTGGCAGCCAGCCTGCAAGCTGGCCTGAGGACAAGATGGTCAGCGCCATTTACACAGTGCCCTATCTCGCCCATGCGCCCATGGAGCCACCGGCGGTGATTGCCAGCGTCGATAAAAACGGCTGCGAACTGTGGGCCAGCAGTCAAACGCCCCAAAGCACCCAGCAGAATGTGGCCGGTATGCTGGGTATCGATGAAGACAAGGTTAAGGTAAATGTCACCCTGCTCGGCGGCGGCTTCGGCCGCAAATCCAAGCCGGATTTCAGCGTCGAAGCCGCGTTTATTTCCAGCAAAATCAACAAGCCGGTGCTGCTGCAGTGGAGCCGTGAAGATGAGCTGAGAAACGGCTACCTGCACGCCATCAGCGCCCAGTACTACCAGGCCTGCATCGACGACAAGGGCAAGGTGCAGGCGATATTGTCGCGTACCGCCTTCCCCTCTATCGGCAGCACCTTCGACAGTGCCGTGGATACTCCGCAGCCGTTCGAGCTGGACCTGGGCTTTACCGATATTCCCTGGGATATCAGCGCCGTGCGCTGCGAAGCCGTCAAGGCCGAAAGCCACACCCGCATCGGCTGGTTAAGGTCGGTGAGTAACATTCAACACGGCTTTGGGGTGGGCAGCTTTGTGGACGAACTCGCCATTGCCAATGGAAAATCCTGCACCGCCCAGTGGCGGGAACTGCTCGGCAAGGCGCGGGTTGAAAACTTTGCCAATCAAGGCTTTGAATATGGCAACTATGGTGAAGATCAGAGCCGTCATCCGGTGGATGTGGGCCGCTACCTTAAGCTGATTGACCGCGCCGAAGCGCTGATGGCACAAAAACCAGCGGGTAAAAACGAAGGCTGGGGCTTTGCCATTCACCGCAGCTTTGTTGCCTATGCCGCCGTGGCCATCAAGGTGCGGCTCGAAGGTGACAAGCTCACTGTGGTGGATGCTATCGCGCTGATGGATGCCGGCACTGTGGTGAACCCAGACCGGGTGGCCGCGCAGATGGAAGGCGCGGTGATGTTTGGCTTAAGCCTTGCGCTCTTTGGCGAAATCGATTTCGACAAAGGCGCCGTGACCCAGTCAAACTTCCACGACTACCCGCTGCTCAGGCTGCCACACTGCCCGCAGATTACGACTGAGATCATCGCCTCCAGAGCTGTGCCGGGCGGAGTGGGGGAACCCGGCGTGCCGCCGGTAGCCCCGGCCCTTGCCAATGCCATAGTGGCCGCTGGCGGCGTGCGTTACCGCGAACTGCCGCTGTCAAAGCACCTTAAAATCTAAGTCATTTCGACTTTATCCAGGCCCTCTGCAACGCTGAGGGCCTGTTTTTTTGGGCGCGGCACTTTGGCTTTGTTATACTCCAGCCCAACTCAGACCTGATGCCTGCTGCTATGTTCAACATCGCTCTCTACGAACCCGAAATCGCCCCCAACACGGGCAATATTATTCGCCTGTGCGCCAACAACGGCTGTGAACTGCACCTGATTGAACCTTTGGGTTTTGATTTGGAAGAGAAAAAGCTGCGCCGCGCCGGGCTGGATTACAGCGATATGACCCGGGTGACCCGCCATAAAGACTTCGCGAGTTTCCTTGAGGCCATGGCAGGGCGACGCATTCTGGCCTGCACCACCAAGGGCAGCCGCCCCCACTCAGAACTGACTTACCAGGCCGGTGATGTACTCTTGTTTGGCCCCGAGAGCCGTGGTCTGCCGATGGACATTATCAACTCGGTGCCCACCGAGCAGCGCCTGCGCATTCCCATGGTGGAGTCGAGCCGCAGCCTGAACCTGTCCAACGCCGTAGCCATTATCAGTTACGAAGCCTGGCGTCAGCAGGGCTTTGGCGGCGCCCGCTAAGCTGCCCTCACTGGGGCTGCGTGGCGCCTGCTTGCCGTGGACGCATCGACAGGCCCCGGAATAAGCGGTATTGGGCGATGTCGTCATCGAGAAACTGCGACTGCTGCAGCCATTGCCAGCCCTGCTCCTGGGGCTCAAAAAGCAACTGGATCAGCGCAGGCCTGTCGGCCACCACACCTTCCCCCAGCAGCGAATAGCTGTCGCCGCGCCGATAAAGGCTGAATAGCTGCCCCTTGTCTTCGGTCACGCCATCAAAATAGGTCAACATGGCTTTGTCGCCCTGACGGCGAAACCACCAGGTTTCGCTGCTGGCATAGCGCACGCCGCGACTGACGCTGATGATCAACTGATGGCGGTCGGCACTGCAGATTACATCGATGGAGAGGGATTTGGGCACTTCACCGGGGCGGGCGCCGGTGCCCTGCCATTGCCCGGCGAGGCTGGTGCACCACTGGGCAAACGGCATCTCCGCTGCCGCCAGTGGCAGCAACAGAGACAATGCACAAAGGGCAGAGTTAAAAGAGTTCGATATCGTCTTTGCGGTAAAGATGTTCATCCCGATACAGCGCCAAGGCTTCATGAAGTGGCATACCCTGGAGCACAAGATCGAACATTTTACGTTCACAATCAAGGGAGTAAGTAGATTTTATCTGCTTTTGGATTTTTGACCACTCTTCACCCTGCAGGCGTTTTTCTTCGTTGCACAGCAAATCTTCGGTCAGGGCCAGCCCTGTGACCACGTGTTGCAGTCGCTGGCTCAGACGGTCGTAAAACTGAAATGCCACCACGCCCTTATCGATTTCAGTTTCGAGCATGATGCCGTGTTTAATGATGTCTTTGGGGGTATCGGGTTGATTGGCCAGGTGCAGATTCACCTGCCGCAGGTGCGATGCCATCTCGGTAAACTGCTGCCCAAGGCCGGTCACATTGTAGTCGCCGTCGGTGAGGGTGAGTTCAATTTGCGCCATCGACAGCAGCAGGAGCTTTACTGTCTCCTGCACGTGCAGCCAGTCGACTTTATTCAGAAAGGCCTCCTCCAGCATGTCCATAGACAGGGAGTCCCCTTCTTCCTGTGTGTGCTTGTCGTTCGTCATGGCTCTTTCCCTTCGATTCGCCCGAGATCGGGCGGCGGTGTGGCAGGCGCGGACTCCTGTCCCAGACTGCCGCCATGGAAATAAGTGTAGAACAAATAGGAAAATGTGCGCCGCCGGGCGTAAAAATGAAACGGGGTCTGACAATGCAGACCCCGTTGAAGAAGGTGTGGGCTTAGTTACCGAAACCCACGTCCTTGATGTTCACCTGAGTCACTTCACCATATTTGGCTGCCACAGGTGCCACCTTGGCGGCATTGCCAATCAGCACAAATTGCAGTTTGTCTCTGGGGAAGTAGGTGTTGATCAAACGCTGGGTTTCTTCCAGGGTCAGGCTGTCGACTTTACGCTCGAAGTCATTGATATAGCTGTTATCAAAGCCGTAGAGGTACATGTCAGACAACAGACCGGCCAGCTGACCGCTGGTTTCGAACTTGGGCGGGAACTGGCCCTTCACGTAGGCCTTGGCCGAATCCAGCGTGGCCTGGTCGATCCCCTGTTGCCACAGACGATCGTAGGTTTTGAGCGCCAAATCGATGGCCGCTTCGGTGGTATCGGTTTTGGTGAAGGTGCTTATCTGGAACAGACCGCTGTCGGCGTAGGAGGTAAAGCCTGAGCGGGCGCCATAGGTCAGACCGGCATTCACCCGCAGCTCATCGTTGAGCCAGGAGGTGAAACGGCCACCCAGAATGGTGTTGACCACGGTCAGACCCACAGCATCGGGGTTATCCTCGGAAATGCCCATGCCACCAATCACAAAGGTGGTTTCCATGGCATCGGGCTTGTCCACCAGCAGCACCCGGCTCTTGCCAAGCACCGGCAGGCCTTCTTCGAGGGAGCGCATCTTGGTCACAGAGCCATTGTGCCAATCGCCGAAGCGGGCATTGAGCTTGGCTTTCATCTCGGCCACATCAAAGTCACCCACCACAGAAATGGCGGTGTTGATTGGCTGATAGAAACCGCTGTAGAAGGCACGCACCTGCGCCAGTGTCAGGCTGTCTACCGATTCACTGTTGCCGCTGCTGGCGTTGCCATAGGGATGCTCGCCATACACCAGCTTACCGAAGTAGTTGCCAATCACGGCTCTCGGGCTTTCCTTGGCCTGAATAAGGCCGCCCACTTCACGCTGCTTGAGTTTATCGAACTCGGCGGCATCAAAGTCAGGACGGCGCAGCACGTCGGCAAACAGTGGCAGCATGGTATCCAGATCCTTGGCCATAAACTTGGCGCTGACATAGCTGCCTTCTTTACCGGCACTGGCATTGAGGCTGGCGCCGAGAAAATCGACCTGATTCTCAATATCGCGCTTGGACTTACCACCGGCGCCCAACATCAGGCTCTCGGCGGTAATGGCAGAAACGCCTGAAACGCTGTCATTCACCGCACCGGCACGCACCACGGCGCTTAGGGTAATAAGTGGCACTTCTTTTTGCTGCATCAGGAACAGGGTCAAGCCATTGTCCAGCGTTACGCGCTCGTAGGCGGGCAGCTGGAATGCGGCATTTGCCGGCGCCTCGACACCCTTGTTGCCCTCGGTGGCGGCACAACCGGCCAGTGCCAGTGCTGCCGCTATCATCAGGGGTTTACACTTGATCATTTATCCATCTCCTCTTCGGCAGCAAGCACGGCCACACTGCGGTTGGCACGTTTCAGGTAGGTCTGGGCCACGCGCTGAATGTCGGCGGTGCTGACCTTGTTGTATGCCTCAGGGGCGTTGAACAGCTTATCGAAGCTGCCAAAGAAGAGTTCGTAGGTGCCCAGGGTGTTGGCCTTGCCATTGATGGTTTCCATGCTGCGATAGAATTCCATCAGCTTGATATTTTTGATTTTCTCAAGCTCTTGCTCGGTCACACCTTCGGCGGCGATGCGGTTGGTTTGGGCAATCAGTTCCTGCTCCAGCGCGGCGGCAGTCACGCCGGGAGCGCCCACGGCATAAACGTAGAACAGGTTGGGATCGAAGGACATGGGGAAGTAGGTATCGGCTTCCAGTGCCAGCTGGCTGTCGACCATCGACTGATACAGGCGTGAGCTGTTACCGGCACTCAAAATGCCCGCCAGCAATTCCAGCGCATAATAGTCTTCGTGTGAGGTGGCAGGCACGTGATAGGCCATCATTACGTTAGGCGTGCTGGCCGAAGCCTTGTGGATAAAGGTGCGGCGTTCGCCCTTTTGCAGCGGCTCAACAGTCTTCACTTCCCTCGGCGGCTCCTGCGCAGGAATAGGCGCGAAATACTTGCCCGCCAGCGACTTTACTTCGTCCAGTTTCACATCACCGGCAATCACCACCACCGCATTGTTGGGGGCGTAATAGGTCTTGTGGTACTGCACCAGATCTTCCAGCGTCCAGGCGGCAATGTCCGACTCATGGCCAATCACAGGCCAGCTGTAGGGGTGAGCACGGAAGGCAACCCCTTTAAGCTCTTCCATCAGGGCGCGGATGTTGGAGTTTTCAAGGCCAGTGCTGCGCTCTGAGGTCACCACGCCGCGCTCGCTTTCCACCATCTTGGCGTTGATATCCAGATTGGCGATACGGTCGGCTTCGAGGTCGAAAATAGTTTCCAGCGCAGTGGCCGGGAACCAGTCGGTGTACACGGTCAGGTTTTCGGTGGTGTAGGCGTTGTTGGCGCCACCGGCCGCTTCCATGGTGCGGTCAAACATCTTCGGGCCGTACTTTTTGGAGCCGTTGAACATCATGTGCTCAAAGAAATGGGAAATACCGGTAATGCCCGGGGCCTCGTTGCGCGAGCCCACTTTCCAGAACAGATACATGTTGGCGTTGGGGATGGAGGCATCTTCCAGCACCATGATTTTCATACCGTTATCCAAGGTAAAGCTCTTGATATCGGCGGCAGTGGTGGCCTGACTGGCAAAGGGGGCCAAAGCCAGGCCCATTGCCAGAGTCAGGGCTGACAGCGTACGTTTCATTTCGCTTCCTGCTTCTGAATTAAAATTTGTGTAAATACCAATCCGCCATTTAAAGCAATCCCTTCGCCGCCAGCAAGTGCGGCGAAGGCGAATATGCGGAAAAAAGTGTAAATGAAAGTGATACCGGCTGACCGCCGCTTACTGCGGCTTCAGGGCTGCCAGCGCCACCGCCGTCATGGCTTCAACGCCAATTTTCAGTGCTTTTTCATCCACATAGAATTCAGGCGAGTGGTTACTGGCCACGGTGGCCGGATCTTTTCCCGCAGGTGTGACCCCAAGGAAGAAGAACATCCCCGGCACCTCTTGGGCATAAAAGGAGAAATCCTCAGCACCGGTGATCAGCCCCGGCTCCAGCACCTTGGCACTGCCCACCACGGCCTCGAGCACCGGGCGCATCTGGGCCACCAGCTGCGGGCTGTTCACCGTCACAGGGTAACCCTGCTTAATCTGGGTCTCAGCGCTGGCGCCCACTGCCGCGGCCGCATCGGCGGCGGTTTGCGACAGCAGCTTTTTGATGTCGGCACGCATTGCCTGATCGAAGGTACGGATAGTGCCAATCAGCTCCACCTCATCAGGAATAATATTGGAGCGAATGCCGCCATTGATGGCACCAAAACTGACCACGGCAGGCGCCTTGGTCACATCCACCCGGCGCGACACTATGGTTTGCACCGCGCTGACCACCTGAGCCGAGGCGACTATGGGGTCAATGCCATTCCAGGGACGGGAGCCGTGGGTCTGGCGGCCGCTCACCTTGATACTGAAAGAATCTTCACTGGCCATAGCCGGGCCCGGACGCACACCAATCATGCCCACTGGCAGATTGGAGGTCACATGCAATCCAAACACAGCATCGGGCTTATGTTTGCCAAACAGCCCCTGCTTGAGCATCAACTCGGCACCACCTTCTTCACCGTCCGGCGCACCTTCTTCGGCGGGCTGAAACACAAACATCACTTCCCCGGCGAGGCTATCTTTCATTTTCGCCAGGCTTTCGGCCACCCCCATCAACATGGCCACATGGGTGTCGTGACCACAGGCGTGCATCACCCCAACCGTCTGGCCACGGTAGGTATCTGTGGCTTTGGAGGCAAAGGGAATATCTACTCGCTCGGTCACCGGCAGCGCATCCATATCGGCACGCAGGGCAATCAGCGGCCCGGGTTTGGCCCCCTTGAGCCTGGCCACCACCCCGGTGTGGGCTATGCCGGTCTGAACCTCAAGCCCCAGAGACTTAAGGTGTTTGGCCACTACCTCGGCGGTGCGAAATTCGCGGTTGGAAAGCTCGGGATGCTGATGCAGATCGCGGCGCCATTCAATGACTTTTTGCTCCACAGCCGCGGCGAGCTGAGCCGGGGTTTGAGCCTGGGCGGGCAAGGTACACAGAGCCGCAAGGGCCAGGGAAAGTTTGGCAACAGGAAAGGAGCGCATAGGGATTCCGTTATTCTGATTTTATTATCCGAATAACCAAACTACATGCGAATGGATTAATTGTTAACCAATTATTCGGGAACCCGGAAAAACACCACGTCTTTGTCCACCAGCTCCAGCTGCCAGCCGCGTTCGGCCGCTATCCAGGCGAAGGTGTCGTCGCTGTAGAAGTTGATGTGGGTGGGGTCGTTTTTGTAGTGCCAACGGCTGAAGGCATCGGCCGACAGCACCCGCTTGGTCATGATGGCGAGCAGACCACCGGGTGCCAACAAACCCGCCAGCTCATCCAGCAGGCCACGGGCATCGGCCACGTGCTCAATCACTTCGGTGAGGGTTACACACTGGTATTGGCGCGTCAGCACGCTGCGGTCGGGAAAGTAATTGAGATCGTATGGTGCAAACTCATAGCCTTGCTCGGCGGCCATTTTGGCCAGCAAAGCACCGGCACCGCAGCCAAAGTCAAGGCCCCTATCGCCAGGCTGCAGCCGCGGCAACAAAGGCGTCAGGGTCCGGCTCAGAAAGCTGCGATAGCCTGGGCTGTCTTCGCCATTGTCATGCTTGTCGTATTCGGCCTTTTCGTCGGCGGCGCTTAAGTGGAACGGCGCCGGCACCTGTACCAGGGCACAGTTGCGGCAACGGTAATAAGGGCGACGACGGTCTTCGGCGAACAAATACAGGGCGGTTTCGCCGCACAGGCAACAGGGAAAACTCATGGTTTGGGGATCTTGCGCTCTTTCCTGGCCGCTTCCTTGGCTTCCCGCAGATACTTTTGCTCGCGGCTTTCGCGGTCGTTGAACTGGGCGGCAGCCTTGTCACGCTGGGCATCTTCCCAGCCATCGTGCTGCTGTCGCTTAAGCACATCGGCTTCACGGGTGGCGGTATCGGCCGCGGCAGCACGGGCTTTCTCGAGCTGCTCGGCCTCGGTTTTCTGGGCCTGTTCCCGGGCCTTGTCGGCTTTCATCACCAGCCGGGGCTTAGTGTCGTCGGCAGACATAACCGCAAAGCTCAGGGCTGCGCTCAGCATGGCAACGAACAGGGGCAATTTTTTCATGGCTTGGTTCCTTCAAGCGCGGCGCTTGGGACAAAAACACTATTGCGGCTGTAACTGCCTGGGCCGCATCTCCCCATATTGTGGCTGCCAGTTGCGGTACAGCGCAACAAAATCTGCCGCCGGTAAGGGTTTGGCAAACAGGAATCCCTGCTGCAAATGCACGCCTCTGGCGATCAGCGCCTGCGACTGCGCCTGGGTTTCCACCCCTTCGGCAATGATCTTGAGCCCCAGGCTCTGCCCCAGACGGATATAGGCATCCAGCACAGGCGTGTTGTCCGGTGAAATCAGCAGGGTATCTACAAACAGCTTATCGATTTTCAGCACATCAATACTGAGTTCCTGCAAATACGCGGCGCCGCCGTAACCTGTACCGGCATCATCGAGCTTGATTTCGATACCCAGCGCCTTGAATCGCTTCAGTTCGGCGCGGGCGGCTGGCATATCGGTCACTGGCAGACGCTCGGTGATCTCCAGCGCCAGATGGTTACAGCCAATGGCATCGCAATTGGCGCTGAGCCAGTCGGCCAGCTCCGGAGATTCGAGCTGCGCCGGTACCAGATTCACGCCGCAGCGAAATGCCTTGTCGGCCTCAAGCACCTCGCCGATTTGCTTTGGCAGCGACAACAGCAGCCGTTGGGTCACTTCCTGTATAAGCTCACTCTGTTCCAGCTGCGGAATAAAGCGCCCCGGCGGGATCACTGAGCCATCGGCCCTGACCCAGCGCAGCAAGACTTCACAGCCGGTGATACGCCCGGCACTGGCATCCACAATCGGCTGAAAATAGCCGACAAACTCGTCACGCTCCAAGGCGCGGTGGAACCGAAACAGGGTTTCATCTACCCGCGCCCGCATCCGTGAAATGTACACCAGCAGAAAGACCCCCAGGGCCGCAAAGGGCAGCAGCAACGGAATAAGCAGCCGCGCCTCGGCCAGCACCCGGCGGCCACTGATGGCAGCCTCCATCGACAGCGGCCAAATGGCGCTGCCCGCCTTCATGCTGCCCCAATCATCCTTGTCCCTGAGACTGCCAAGCTGGGTGATTTGGTATTGGTTGTTGAGCAATATCGTGAGGCGGCGCTGGGATTCTTTATCGGCCTCGAGGAAGGCATAGCTGTCGGAGAGGGGGATTTGCACCGAGTTGTATTGGCGCTCGCCATGGTAGTCGAGAAACAGATTGCGGCGCGGCTTTCCGGACCAGAGGTGCTCAACAATAATCAACTCGAAGCCGGGCTTGTCAGGCACTTGTGCCCTTGCCAGCACTGTGCTGTGCTGGGTGGGGGCCACCTGACCGTGGATGGTGCAAAACACCCTGGAGGTATCGCCCACTGGGCGGGTAAGAAAGATGCCGGCGGCTGGGTGTTCAAAGGTAAATTCGGTCATCCGCCGCACGGCGGCATCATCGCAGCGGGATACGTCCTGAGCATCCAGTTCCAGCAGCGCCCGCTCGGCGGTTTGCAGTCGGGTGTCGAGGAAGCCTATCAGCTGGTCGAGGTCGTCTTTAATCTCGCGTTCCAGCTGCCAAAAGGCATAGCCCACCGACAACACCAGGGTGGTGAGACCACACAGAATAAGCAGCCAGAGCAAGCGCATACTTCGCTCGCCAAGGGCCTTTACCCGGCCCCGTTTGCTGCTGCGGTCGTTAGCCACATCCATTTCAACTACCGTCATCCTGTACCACCGAAATCAAACAATCCTGTTCATGTGCCAGAGTAGCACCAACTGCGGCCACGCCCTATCGGTCAAATCGGCTAAGTGTTGCTCTCATCACGTAAATATCGTTGCCGCACCGCCTCAGGCATGGCCGCCAGGCGCCGGGATACCATGGCATCAAAGGCCTCGTACAGGGCAGACACATCGAGCTGCGGCTCCAGCTGCGTCAGCGCCTCGGCGGCGGCCTCCAGCGTCGAGAGGCTATCGGCCCTGCGTGCCTTGCGGATCCGGTAGGCCGAGGGCTTTTCAGGCGACAAGGCGAGTTTGGGCAGCGTGTGCAGCCAGGGGTTGAGGTGATACATCTTCAGCGCCTTGCGCCAGGTGCCATCGAGCAGAATAAGCAGCCGGTTTTCCGGCTCAGGCGCGTTTGCCGCAGGCGTAAACACCGCCTCCCCGGCTTCGGCGGGATACACCAGCACAGGCGCCAATCCCTGAGCCTGAATTTGTGCCTGCGGCCCGGCAAAATCCGCAGCGGTTTCGCCAACCACAATCTGCGCCTTATCCAACATCAGCGGCAGTAAACGGGCACTGTTTTTGCCATGGTCGGTTTCAGATGGGTGCTGCAACACCCAGACAGCGCTGCGGGATGTCACAGGTTTGAGGACATCGCACAGACACACGTTGCAGGGAAAATGACAGCGCTGACAAATTTTTCGACTCAAGTTTGCGCTCCAAAATGCTTACAAATTAACCCTTGTGCACAGATACAAGCTTCCGACAAAATCGCAACCGACATTTCAATATTCAGTCCCTGAGTAACATTCAGGACATTGGAAGTCATTCATCTCATTAGAAAACAAGGATAGTAAAATGAAAAAAGTATCAGGTGCGTTATCACTCGGATTAGCCCTTCTTTGCACCCAGGTTCAGGCCCAGGACACGCCGTTCCAACACGAAGTTTCTGCCAGCTATGGCGCCAACTCTGAATACAGTGATTCCGGTGTCGCAGCAGTTGGCTATAACTACTACCTCTCCCCTGTCGATCAGAGTAAAGACCCTTATGTATTGGCCGGTTACCTGGCGCAATCATCTGTGTTCAGTGCCCTGTATGCCACCGGCGTAAACGACAGCGACTATGATACCTACAATGTCGGCGGCGAGTATGTGTTTGCATCCAAGTGGTTTATCGGTGCCGCCCTGGGCAAGAGCTCAATGGGCAATGCTGCCGATTCAGATACCTACTCAATCACTGCCGGCTGGTATTTCAATGATGTTTCCAGAGCCTATCTGAGCTACGCTCGCGCCAATGCCGAATACTTTGGCTTTGACAGCGACCTCGATACCTGGACTGCCGGTGTCAGCAGCTACCTGCGTTTGCAAAGCACTGAAGGCATTAAATTTGATGCCAGCATTCAGCACAACAGTGTTGATGGCAATCAGTTTGGTTCAAGCTCAATGACCAGCGGCCAGATTGGCGCCAGTTGGTTTATCAATCGTGCCTGGCACGTCGGCGCCAACTATGCCATCTCCGAGGACGACGATACCTTTGCCCTCAATACCGGCTATTACCTTCGAATGACCGACAGCCTGTCGGCCAATTTTGTGCTTGCAAAGCAGTTTGATAGCGGCGACTCAAATAGCGATGACGGTTTCAACTTCAATGTGGGTCTGAACGGTCGCTTCTGATAAAAAGAGGCCCACTCCGAGTATCTCGTCGTGGGCCAAAGGGTGATTCTTTATCGCCGGACGGGGCACGCTTAGCCGTGCTCTGGTTCCCGGTGCCAATGGCCAAGCCCTGGCAACATCATCACAAACAAGAGTAGCAGTGCCAGAATGCCCATGGTCAAACCTATGGCCAGCGGGGCTTCCAGAGGCGTCAGCTGCACCACCGCAGTAATCACAGACGCACCACTCATTTGAATAAATCCAAGCATGGCGGTTGCCGTACCTGCACGCTCACCGAAGGGTGCCAGCGCCATACTGGTGGCCGGGCCAAGCAGCAGTGCAAAACCAATACACAGCAGCATCATCGGCAGCATAAAGGCGAAGGCACCTGCCAGCGGGGTTTGCCAGTCAACCAGTTGCAGGCCAAGCTCCAGCAGTGACGCCAGTGCCATCAGCCACAGGGCCACAATCACAGTGGGGCGGTTGCCAAGACGTTTGATGACCAGCGGCGCCGCAAAACACGCCACTACGTTGACCAAAGCATTGAGGCCAAACAGACCGGAGAAGGTCAGTTCACTGAGCCCAAGGCGGCCAATCAGCCAGATGGACGAGTAAGACACATAACACAGGATAGCCGCCATGGCCGCCATACAGGTGATGGCATAAAACATAAAGTGGCTGTTTTTCAGCACGGGGCCATAACGTTCCCAGCGGTACAATGGCCCGGCAGAATGGGTATTGGCCGGACGGGTTTCCGGCAGGCGATAGCCCACCACCACCAGCATCAACAGGCCGTACAGCGCCATAAAGGCAAAGGTAGAGCGCCAGCCAAATTGCAGTGCCAGCAGGCCGCCGAGGGTCGGGGCCAGCGCCGGGATCACGCAAATGGCACCGTTAAGATAACTGTAAATACGGGCGCCTTCGGACTGGCTGTAGCTGTCACGCACGGCACTGAAGGCCACGATGGACGTAGAACAGGCCGCCAGGCCTTGCAGCAGACGCGCCAATTGCAGCCACTCAAACTCCATCGCTGCCATGGCAAGCAAGCTGCTGACCACATAGAGCACAGTACCGAACAGCGCGACCGGGCGACGGCCATAACGGTCGGCCAGCGGACCAATCAATACCTGACCCACACCCATGGCAAACAAAAACAGCACCAGGGTGGACTGCACCTGCCGCTCGTCAACGCCATAATCCACCGCCATCGCGGGCATGGAAGGCAAGTAGATGTCGATGGCCAGCGGGCTTAACAGCACCAGAGACATCAAAATAGGCAACAGATTACGGGACATGGCGTTAGGTATTTTCAGACTGGTTTAACGATGCGAGCATCTTACCCCTGCTGTGGTATGAACAGAAATGGTATATATTCCTTTTACAAATTCCCTCAAGGAATATCTATGCAACTGGATAAGCTGGCCCGTATCGACCTGAATTTATTGGTGGTGCTGCAGGTTTTGATTGAAGAACAGAGCGTGACCCGCGCGGCCGTGCGGCTGAATCTGAGTCAATCGGCGCTGTCGAAAAGCCTGAGCCGCCTGCGGGAAACCCTGGGCGACCCGCTGTTTTCCCGAACCGCCCACGGACTGAAGCCCACGGCACATGCACTGGCACTCGGCGAGCGGCTTCCGAAAATCCTGCAGGAGCTGTATCAACTCACCCTGCCCCCCAGTTTCGACCCGGGCAGCAGCAACCGCAGCTTCAGCTTTGCCATGGTGGAAAGCGCCTACGAAACCCTGATCCCCGGGTTCATCGGCCCCTTGCTGGCCCAGGCGCCGAACCTGCGTATCAACTCCTACATGTGGAATGAAAAGTCCATCAGTGACTTACAGCTGGGCCAGATTGACTTTGGCATCGACGGTATCGACCTGCAGCCCCAATCGAATTTCAGTATCGACAGCCTGCCCGAAGGCATCAGCCATCAGACTCTGTATCACGACCATCAGCTGTGTCTGGTGCGGGTTGGGCACCCGGCGCTGGCGCTGCATCAGGCGGGCAACTGGGATGTGGAGGCTTACCTCAGCATGCAGCATGTGCAGGTGCGCTGCGAAGGTAACGACTGGTGGGCGCTGGATTACCACCTGGCAGCCAAGGGGCAGCAGCGGGATTTGTGCACCACGGTGCCAGACTTTTACGGCGCCGCCAGTGTCTGTGCCCACACCGACCTGGTGTTTACCCTGCCGGAAAGTTTTGCCCGCCATGCCATCAATCTGTATCCGCTGGTAATGCTGCCGCTGCCGTTTGATTTTATGCCGCTGGCGTACGTGCTGCTGTGGCATCAGCGCAACGATGGCGACCCGGGCCACAAGTGGCTCAGGGAACTGATTACTCAGAGTGCAAGGCACAGTGCCCGCGACAGCGGCAGCTGGAATTAACGGAAGGCAGCCGCAAGATTAACCATATTTCACGTGCTTCGCGGGACGATTTTTCGCAGACTGTGACCATGACACCCGCCGAGGAGGCAATATGATTTACAGTCAATTCCACACCCCGCCCCTGCACCAACGTTTCAGCGGCCTTAAAGGTCTGGCCATGTTTGTGGCCGGTTTGGTGGTAATGGGACTCAGCCTGGTGGCCTTACCCTTTATTCTGCTGGCCGGTGCGGTCGCCTTCGGGCTGCTGAGCGTATTTGGCCGCATCTGGTTGGGTAAGCTGGTTCGCCGCGCCCAGCAGGCTCAGGCCAAGCGCGCCGAGACTCAGTTTGAAGCCGAAACCAGTGACGCCTTTATCCGTTTTCGCGATCGCGATGCATTCCGTCCACGTCCCCATCAGGGCCGCACCTTCGATCACGATCCAACCGAGTAATCCACTGCCCCGGGGCTAGCGCTCATCACCCGGCCCCGGCATTTCCACCAGCAAATCTTTGGCTCTCTCCAGGGCCTTTTTTTCGTCTGTATGGGTCGAAAGCGGCAGAACCTTTTCCACCTGCTCGGCCAGCGACTGCCACAGGGGCGCAATAATTTCCCGCTCCTGTGCATTCCCCAGCATGGCGCCGTGGCGCAGCAACGCAGCCGCCCCCACCACATCGATACGGCCAAGAATGCCATCGGCGAGCGCCATCGATAATTCAATCATCGCCGGCACGCTGCGGCCATAGCGGATCACCTGGCGTAAATAGTCTTCTGCCAGCGCCAAATCGCCGCCCAGCGTGGCTTCATCGTGCAACATGTGGCGGGCTCGCAGGAACATGGCATCCAGCTGCCCTTGCTGGGCTGCTTCGGCAAGCCAGCGCTCGCTGGCAAGCGTATCTGCCGGGCAACCCTCACCGCGACTCAGCATCAGCGACACATGGTACTGCGCCGCCGGGAAGCCTCCACGGGCAGCCGATTCGATATGGCCAAAGGCGCGCTCAAGCTCACCAGCCTGATAATAGAGCACCCCGAGATTGGCTTCGGCCTCTGTGTGGCCTGCCTCCGCCGCCTGGGTCAGCAGTGCTTTGGCAAGGCTTAAGTCCTGGAGCTGACCAAACTGACCGGTCAGCGCACAAAAGCCCAGCAGGGCACGGGCGTCGTCTATGCCTTCATCTGCCGCCTGAACGAGCAGTTCAAGACCTTTTTTGGCATCGGTTTCGCCGTCATAGCCGTGCAGCCAGGCCACAGCCAGCTCGTATCTGGCCTTGGGCAAATGATTAGCCGCCTCCCTGAACCAATGCTTGGCCTTGGTCAGCAGCCTCTTTGGTTCGAGAGATGAGGCTTGTTGGTGATCATCAAAGGCTTCAGCCTTATCGCGCTCCATCAGGCCTTCCACCTTGAATGCCATCCCCAGCAGATACTGAGCCTCGGCATCGTCCTGCATCACGGCGCGAAAACACAGCTCGCGATTGCCAAGGGCATCCAGCGGCTCAAATTCCCATTCGCCCAGATTGCCAAGTTCAGCCACCAGGGCGCAGAAGTTTTGCAGCGACTTTTCCGCCAGCGCCAGCAACTGCTCCTGACTTAGATGGTATTTTTCCGGGTGGGCACCGCGGTTGCCATCGGCACGCAGCCGATGCATGGCCCGCACCTGACGCACCCCCAATAGGCGAGCCTGTGACAGGGCTTCGATACGGTTGTAGAGATTGGGGCTGTCGAATGACAAGCGGCCATCGGCAAGCAGGCCGGTTAGTTTGAACAGGGCACTTCTGAGGGTCAAAAGTGCCTGGGAAGGCACATCACGGGCATGACGGCGGGCCTGTTGATAATCAGCGCCCAAATCGCTGTTGAAGGCGCTGACAAGCCCAGTATCGGTTAGCCGGGTATGTGCCATAGGTCTCCCATCAAGCCTGTGAGCGGGTCACCATGTAGAGGCGAAACAGCGCCACGTTAACGAACAGGCCGATAAAGGCAAAGGCGGTATCGGTCAGCAGTTGCAGCGGCAAACCCACGTTGCCAGCCACCTGCGACAAGGTACCACCAATCAGCGACAGCGGCACATAAAGCATCAGCAATGCCATAGTTTTAAAGGCAATGGGCGCCGAAAACTGGAAGCTGGCCTTGATAGCCTCAAAGGGCGTTAAGCGCTCGGCCACCACCATAAAATTCACGTAAGCGAGACGGGCGAACAGATACAGGCTGATCCCGAGGCCCACAATCCACAGCGGACCAAACACGGCCAGAAACACCACAGGCGCCAGAATGGCCATGCCCGAGAACACCCCGGCCAGCAGCAGCGGTGGCACAAAAGGCATGCTGGCTTTCAGTAATTGGCCGGTGGCCAGCTGATGGCCTTCGCTGCGCAGCTGTAAGTACAGGGTCAGCGCGGCAATCAGAATCGAGAAAATGATCAGCAGCACCATCATGGCGAAGAAGTGCGGTGCCCCAAATTGTGGGTTTTCAATATCGGCCTTGGCAAACTCGCTGCCCAGCCACAGCTGGATCCCAACCTGGGCCAGCAACAGTGGAATGGTCAGAGCCGCCAATTGGCTCAGATGATTGCGAAAGAAATTAAACGCTTCGCTCAGAACTACCGACAATGACATGTGTCTATCCAACCGTTAAAAGTTAATTACATTCCGCCGCCCAAAAGCGATTTGTGACCGGCAGAAACTGACCCTTTATTTTGTGCGCCTAGAATACCGAAAAACCCCCATGGATGCACAGGGCTTATCGGTGACCAAGGGTTGATATGACGCAAATTCCGTGCATTTTTTACCTTGGGCGGCCTAGAATATCCCCCAACCTTTGAAGGAAAACACCAACAGGACGTCTCAAAATGAAACGAATCACCACTCTTTCTCTGCTTGCCTCCCTGTCTCTGCTGGCGCCTGTGGCCAGCGCAGCCGATTTTGGCGCCCTGGCGGCAGACACGCTCAAGCAAGTAAGCACTACCACTCAGTCGGCCAGCAACACCGCCCAGGCCGCATCCAACCAAGCCCAAAGCGGCGATCTGCTGGGTAACTTAATGGCCCTTGGTCTGGATCAGAATCAGGCCGAAGGTGGCATGGGCGCCCTGCTGAAAATGGCTCAGGGCAGCCTCAGTGGCAGTGAATTCTCCAGCCTCAGCAACGCCATCCCCGGCGCCGATAAGATGCTCAGCGCCGTGCCGGCGCTGGACTCCGGCAGCGGTATGTCTGGCCTGCTTTCCGGCGTGGGCGGCAGCCTGGGCAACTCGCTTCAGGGCAGCGCCCTTGTGTATGATGCCTTTGAAAAACTGGGGATTTCACGTGAGCTTGCTGCGCCTATGGTGGATGTTGCCAAAAACTACCTGCAGGCCAATGCCAGTGAAGATACCGTAGGTCTGCTGATGAAAGGTCTTGGCAGCCTGCTGTAAACTTCACAGCTCAAACAGCCATTCTTGGGAGGAAAGCATGATAGCGGCGCTGAAAAAACTGCTGAAACAGCAACTGGGGGAACCCGGCAAGTCGCTTTCCCGGCAGGAAGCCGCTGCGGCACTCCTGATTGAAGTGGTACTGGCCGATGAAAGCCTCTCCGGGCAGGAGCAAACACTGTTGCCCGGCATTATCGCCAATCTCACCGGCGCCTCTGCCACTGAGGCGAGTGAGCTTATCCAAAGCGCCATGGCGCGCCACGAAGAAGCGGTCTCGCTGTTTGAATATACGGATTTAATCAACCGGGAATTCAGCCTGCAGGACAAACAGGCGCTGATTCTGGCGATGTGGCAACTGGCCTTTGCCGATGGGGAATTATGCCAATACGAAGAGCAGATCATCCGTAAAACGGCCGATCTGCTCTACTTAAAACACAGTGAATTGATCCAGCTGCGCAACCAGGTAAGCGACTAAGCAGCCAGTCGGCTACTCAAGCACCCAGCCAAGCACCCAGTCAGGCCAGCAGGGAAAACTCGCAGGACAGGAGCCGCTCGCACCGAGCGGCGTTTTACTTAAAATCAATTACCTAAGCCAGCTGCTTGCCCATTTCCATGCCCTGACCGTGAAGCTTGCCCAGCTTCTCCGCCAGACCGCCCAAATCCACCTTCACCCCGGCCATTTCACTTACCTGAGCCAGCCAACTGGTGCGCTCATCGTCGCCGATTTTCTCCCAGTCACTGACCACCCGCTTGGACATGGCAATCATGCCGGCAAGCTTTGAGTAAGGCTCGCAGGTCTTGGGCGCATCCTGAAAGCGGATCCCCTTCACAAGCGCCGGCGTGAACTTCCAGTTTTGCGCCAGCATGGCGCCGATATCGGCAGAATCGTAGCCAAGCATTTCTTTTTCCATCAAATGCCGGTCGGCACCCTCAGCCACAGCTGCGCGGATAGCAGCGGATTTTTCGGGCTCACCACTGGCAATTAAGAGTTCGCCAATGGAATGCAAAATACCGCAGGTAAAGGCTTCTTCCGGCAGGGTGCCAAGCCGCTTGGCCAGCTCCTGACAAATGGTGGCCACTTCAAAGGTATTACCCCAAAAATCCCCTAAATCAATGCCTTCCACCTTGGGCACCGCACCCACCACCGCTGAGGCAATCACCAGGGTGCGCAGGGTTTGCATACCCAAACGCACCACGGCATCGTCGATGGAGCCCACTTCCCGCGAGCTGCCAAAGCGCGCCGAGTTGGCCAGTCTGAGCACCCGGGCGCTGAGCACAGGGTCGTGGGAAAGCTTTTCGCAAACCTCTTTTATGGAGGTGTCTTCGTTATTTACCGCATCCAACAACTCGGCGATGGCCTTGGGCAACCTTGGCAATTCATCGACCTTGGATAAAAGCGCAGCTGAATTCATATTCCGGTCTCCTTTGTCTGCTAATTCAAATATAGACCAGATTTTTACTGCCACGCCCTTTGGTTACAGCCGGGTAAATTTGAGTACGAATCTATCAGTCTTTCCGCGTATATCCTTGTCAAACGCCGACTTTTCCAGATTATCGTCGGGATTGGCCAGCGCCGCGCTCTCGCCTTCCAGCACAAATCCGGCGGCGGTCATTTTTGCAACCACCACCGCAGGTTCAATGCGGTGCAGACTGTGGGTCACGGCTATCCCCACTCCGGCACTGGCGCGATGGTCGATAATAGCCACCTTGCCGCCCGGCTTGAGGGAGCGATACATCAGCGCAGTGAGCTTATCGACATCGATGGCAGGCCAATCTTTTTCACTGAAAAAGGCGTCATGAAAGCCAAGTACGAAAAAGATGCGATCGAAACTTGCTTCGGCAAAATGCAGATCATCGGCCTCCGCCAGCAGGGTCTGCACGTTGGGCAAGCGGGTGTTGTAGTCACGCAGCTTCAGCTCATCACCGGCGAAGGGCAGATACGCCTTGTTGTTGTGCGCCACGACTGTGCCTTGTTTGCCCACGGTGCGGGCCAGCAGCTCGGTGTAGTAACCGCCTCCGGAAAAGATATCCAGCACCTGCTGACCCGGCGCTACCTCGAAGAAATTAAGAATGGCATCAGGGTGTCGATTGGCATCTTTCAGTCTGTCGGCTGCGGGCCGTGCTGCGTCGTTAATGGCAGCCTGAATGGCCGGTTGATCCGCCGCCAGGGCGGTGGTTGCACTGACGCCCAATAAGGACAGCAGCATTGTGGTTCCCAAAACGCGAGTGAGTGTGTTCATCTGCAAGCTCCCGATATAGTTGCGCCACACCATTTTGGTAAACCGCAGGTAAAATTGCCGTTTATATTTTGTAAATATTTGCTTTTATTAGGGAAAAGTGTAAGAAAATGTTTGCCGGTTAAAAAGCAAGCTGCTAGCTATATCAGTGAATGCCAATACAACACAGGAAGGTGGATATGGGTAAATCACTGATGCGAAAAGGTACGCTGGGAATGCTGGGCGCCTTGGTCACTCTGGGCTTGTTTGTCTTTATGGCCTATCTGGTGAAACAGCCGCCGGCGGAATATCAGCAGCCGACACCGACACCTGCACTCCAGGTCACCATGCCGGACAGAGTAGATCCCAGGCCAGATAGGCAGCGCACGCCACCACCGATCCCTGAGCCAATCAAGCCCATAGCTATCGCCACTGGCGGCGGCGATCCAAACGGCACATTAATCGAGACACCCACCATTGAGCTGCCACCTGTGCAACCGACAGGTCAGGATTTTGGCAACAACAACTTTGACGCAGTGCCAGTGGTACAAATCCAGCCCAACTATCCCATCAGCGCCGCCCAAAACGGCAAAGAAGGCTTTGTGGTGTTGGGCTTCGATATTGCCGCCGATGGCAGCACCACCAATATCCGGGTGCTGGATGCCAACCCCAAACGCACCTTCGATGCCGCCGCCCGCGACGCGGTTAAGCGCTGGAAGTACAAACCCAGGATGGTCGATGGCAAACCGGTTGCTGTGAGTAACCAGCAGATCCGCCTCGACTTCAGCCTGGATCAGCGGATTTAACAGGCACTATCCGCTTTACGCTGCAAATGCCCCTTCTGCCACCACAGCAGGGGCAACACCAGCATCAGCAAAAGCACCGCATAAGCCATACGTTCGCCAAGCGATATCCCAAGCGCAATGCAGAACCCCAACCCCAATAAAATCCACGGGCGGGACGATGCGCCAAGCAAGCGCCAGGCCGCCAGCATCGACATGGCATAGATAATCACAAACACCCCGTTGCTCCAGGCGATCAACTGCTCCAGATCCTGCTTGAACACAAACACCAGGGTCAGCACCAACGCCATGGTGCCCAGAATCGCCGTTTGGGCGCGCACCGGCACACCGTGGTCGTTAAGACGCTGGAAATAGCGCGGCATAATGCCTTCGCGGCTAAAACTCCACAGCAGTCTGGCAGCACTGCCGGCATACACATTCACGGTAGCCAGGCCGGCGGCAATCCCCAGCACCCCAATCAGCTGAGCACCGGCGCCGCCAAGCAGCGCATCGAATACCCCCATCATGGCCACGCCTGTGCTGGATGGCACCAGCCACAGCAGGCTGGTACAGCCAAGATAAATCAGCCCCACCAGCACAGTGCCAATCATCATCGCCGGGATCATGTCTTTTTCCGGCTCACGAAAATCGTGGGCCAGATGAGTCATGGCTTCCACACCGAGAAAGCTCCAAAAGGCGATACCCGCAGCCAGCATCATGGGGCCGGTCTGCCAGGCTGATTCAAAATCCGGCAATTCGACGGCGTGATGCTGCACACCCAGCGCCATAAACAGCGCCAGTACCACAGACACAATCCCCAGCGTCAGTGCAAACTGCGCCTTGGCCGATACCTGTAAGCCCTTTAAATTGGCGAGCCACAACAGACCTATCACCAGCAGCTGCGCCACCAACAGCTCAGCGCCCGCCAATGGCAGCAAGGCGGTGACAAACTGAAATGTCATCAAAATGGCGGCCGGGGCGCCCATGGGGATCACCAGCAAAAAGATAAGCCCTATGCTGCGACCAAGGGTGCGGCCAAAGGCCTTTTCCACGAAGAAGGCTGGCCCGGCGGCATGGGGAAACCGGCTCGCCAAACGACCAAACACCAGGGTCACAGGGATAATGGCCAGGGTAAGCAGCGCCCAGGCCCAGAGCGCGCTGGTACCGGCCTTTGCCAGCGTCATCTGCGGTAAGATAAACACCCCGGTACCCAATAAAGTGGTGGCCATGAGTCCGGCGCCTTGCCAACGTCCGATCGTTCCTTTGATATGTTCCATCTGTTAAATTATTGCAGCGGGGAATGAGCCAAAGTATAGTCGGGCACCGAATAACATTCTGTCGTGCTTTTCCGCCATACCAGGGCATCAAGCCGTCATTTTGCCGGACATTAATCAGTTTGCCGTCATTTCGTCGGCAACAGTCATGGGGAGCTGCTTCAAGGTGGATAAATTCGACAAGGCCATAGTGCAGGCACTGAGGGAAGACGCGCGCCAGAGCGTATCGGCCATTGCCGAGCGGGTGAATTTGTCGCGAAGCGCAGTGTCGGACCGGATCAAGAAGCTCGAGAGCACAGGCGTTATCCGTGGCTATCAGGTGCTCTTGTCCGAGTCACAAAAAGAAGGGGTGTCGGCCTACTTCGAAATTCAGCACAAATGCCCCCGCTGCGCCGACGTGGTGCATGTGTTTCAGGCCATTCCCGAAGTGCTTACCTGCCACGGCATCTCAGGTGATATGGATCTGCTGGTGTACGTTCATACCCCGTCGATGCGGCGCCTGCACGAAATCCGCGAATATATAGATACCCACACCGACATAGTTAAAATCAAAACCCACGTGGTAATGAGCGAGTGGATCAATAACCTCGCCAGCTGATCTCAATTGCGCCACAGCCCGATCACCAAACTGCCAAATGGCGCCCGAATTGAGTGAGCCGGTCGGCAATTGGCAACACCGCTGGCACCAAGCGAAAAAATTGCCTTTTATGCGCTGGAGTTAGCGGTAAACTATGGTCATCAGTTCCCCGATATTTTGACCCATGGACCATACTCATCCAGGCACTGCCGAACTCAATCTGCTTTGGGGCTCACTTATTCTCGAAGAGCTGTCGCGCTATGGCGTGCAGCATCTGTGCATGGCGCCGGGCTCGCGCTCCACGCCACTCACTCTGGCGGCTGCCGCCCAAAACAAGCTCAGTCGCCATCTGCATTTCGATGAACGCGGACTGGGCTTTCTGGCGCTGGGACTGGCCAAGGCCAGTGGCACACCGGTAGCCATCATCACCACTTCAGGCACCGCGGTGGCCAATCTCTACCCCGCCATTGTCGAAGCCTGGCTGACCCGGGTGCCGCTGATAGTGCTCTCCGGCGACCGTCCCTGGGAGCTGATTGGCTGCGGAGCCAATCAGGCCATTCCCCAGCCCGGGATTTTCGGCCAGTATGCTGAGCCGCTGAACCTGCCGGCGCCAAGCCGCCAGATAGCACCAGAAGCGCTGCTCAGCAGCATCGACGAAAAGCTTGCCAACCTCAGCCGGCCACTGCACATCAACTGCATGTACCGCGAGCCCCTGTATCCCAGCGAAGCGTCTGAACTAAGCGGTTTCGACGGCTATCTTGGCCGCCTCAGCCACTGGCAGGCCACCCAAACGCCCTACCTCGACATAGCGCCATCGCGCCCCTTCAGCCCACCGCCGAGGGACGCCATGATGCGCTTCGTCCACGGCAAGGGCGTGATAGTGGCAGGCACACTCACCGAAGACGAGGCGCCACTGGAACTCATCACGCTCGCGCAAAAGCTTGGCTGGCCGCTGCTGACCGATGCCCAGTGCCAACTGCGGCAACATCCGGGGGCCATTGGCCATATCGACCAACTGCTGCTGAGCCCCAGAGCCAAAGGCTTGCTGGAACAGGCCGATCGGGTGCTGGTGTTCGGCGCTCGTCTGCTGTCAAAACGGCTTATCGCCTTTTTGGCCGAAAAAGACTGGCACAGCCACTGGCAGGTATTGCCCGCACAGGAGCGGCTCGATCCCAGCCACAGCTGCAAGCAATTGTGGCTTGGCCGTGCGGGTGAGATGGCGGCGCTGGACTGGCCACGCTCCAGCGAGGCCAATTGGGCCAATGAGCTGACGGCGCTGAATCAGGCCGTGGAGCAGGACTTTATCCACCATATCGATGGCAGCGAGTTTGGCGAGGCCCAGGTAGTACGCGCCATTGCCGCGAGCCACACCGCCGAGCAGCAGCTCTTTATCGGCAACAGCCTGCCGGTGCGCCTGTACGACATGTTCGCCCCCATCGGCTGCTGCGCCGCCAGCACCTTTACCAATCGAGGCGCCTCCGGCATCGATGGCTTGCTGGCCACGGCCTGCGGGGTGGCCCGTCATCAGGGCAGACCCACAACCCTGATTATCGGCGACCTCTCGGCGCTGCATGATCTCAATTCGCTGGCGCTGGCCAGAAGCTGCCAGTCGCCGCTGGTCATAGTGGTGCTGAACAACGATGGCGGTAATATTTTCAATCTGCTGCCGGTGCCTTCCGAGAATCTGAGAAGCGATTTTTACCGTCTGAGCCACGGACTCGAATTTGGCTATGGCGCGGCCATGTTCGGCCTGCCCTACGACAGAGCCGAAGACATGGACAGCTTTATGGAAGCCTATCAGAGCGCACTGGAACATCCCGGCGCCAGCCTGATTGAAGTGACAGTCGCCCACGACCAGGCCAGCAATCAAATCAAAAGGATGGCAGAGTGGATGCGAAGCCGCTGATGCCAACACTGGTGCTGCTGCACGGTTTTCTGGGCAGCGGCCGCGATTGGGATGAACTCAGGCAAACGCTCGGCAGTCGCCTGCGGGTGTTGACCCCGGATCTGCCCGGCCACGGCCTGAATCCTTTGTCCTGCTGCGAGTTCGATTTCGACAGAGTCTGCGACGCGCTGGAGCACTATTTGGCCGAGCATGAAGTGAGTCAGTTTCACTTGCTGGGCTATTCCCTTGGCGGCAGATTGGCGCTGCATCTGGCCAAACGCTTACAGGCCAAGCAGGGGCAGGACGGGCATCAATCGGTGCGGCTGTTATCGCTCACACTGGAGTCCTGCCACCCGGGACTCGCTGATGAATCTGCCCGCAACGAGCGGCTTGGCTCTGATGGACTTTGGGCCGAGCGGCTGGCCAACGAGCCACTCGGCCAATTTCTGGATGACTGGTATCGACAGGGAGTGTTTGCCCATCTGGACGATGTCAGCCGCGCCCGGCTTATCGAAAAGCGGCTGCAAGACCATCCGGATACCCTGCGCAATCAATTGGTTGCCCTTTACCGAGCCACCTCCCTTGGCAGGCAACAAGACCTGTGGCAATTGCCCGCCATGCTCAGTTGCCCGGTCAACTTTATTTATGGCGAGCACGACGTCAAGTTTGCCGCCATTGCCCGGAACTGGCAGCAGCTGGCGCCTGTCCACAGCCACTGTATTCGCGGCGCAGGCCACAATTGCCATGCCGAGCAGCCTGAGGTACTGGCAGCCTTGCTGCTTAGCCTTATCGATGGAACCCAATCATGACTTCTTCTATGGAATTCGCCCTCTACCCCTACCGTATCGCCCTCTCCCGCCCCTTACCGGTGGGCAAGCAGCGCATCGACCACAGACAGGGCCTGGTGCTCGAAGCGCGTTTGGATGGTATATCCGCTTTTGCCGAGATAGCCCCGCTGTCGGGGATCGATATCGATGGCGAAACGCTGCAGGGCTTCAGCAGGGAGTCTTTGGATGATTGTATTGCCGCGCTTAAGACCAGCCTGAAACAGCTTACCACCCTGGATGAGCTGGAGCTGGCCGCCGATGACGCCAGCCTGCCCGCTATCGGCTGGGGCCTTGGTGTGGCTGTGGCCAAACTCAGGGGCCATTTCGGCCACAGCATTGATGATACCGCCCGCACCCCATGCGTCCCGGCGGTGCCCTTGCTGTATCTAAACCCGGGCGAAAGTCTCGATGCTCTGACATTAAGAGTCAAAGCACTGCCGGATGCGACCCGCTTTGCCAAGGTCAAGGTGGCGCAAACCTCCATGGAGGAGGAACTTCGGCTTATCCATACCATTTTGGCGGCCAGGCCCACACTTAAGCTGCGCCTCGATGCCAATCAGGGCTTTGAGCTCGACACCGCCATCGACTTTTGCGCCTGCCTGCCGCTGCAGAGCATCGACTATATCGAAGAGCCCTGCCGCAACCCGCAGGACAACCCGGCCCTGAACCGTGCCACCGGCATCGGCTTCGCGCTGGACGAATCCATTGCCTCAGGGACAGACGCGCAGCATTTACCCCAAGACCCACAGGCTCAGGGCCTTAAAGCATTGGTGCTCAAACCCATGCTGCTGGGCTCACCCGCCAGAGTGCAACGACTTATCGACCAGGCCCATACCCTCGGGGTGCGCTGCGTTATCAGCTCAAGCCTCGAGTCTTCCCTCGGCATAGATGCGCTCAGGCAATTTGCTGCCATAACGACCCCGGATGAAGCGCCGGGGCTGGATACTCTGGCCGCCTTCGATGCCGACTGTGTGCTGCCAAGCGGCAAGAGCCGACTGCTTACACCCAGTGCCCCGGGCTCGATTCAGGGTTCTGAAATTGGGGCTTCACTGCTTTGACGGCATCAACCGCACTGTCGCCGCTGCAACAGGCCGCAAAGCGCTGGCCCGATGCCTGCGCCCTGCACTGGGACGATACCCGCCTCAGCTACCGCGAGCTGGCAATCAAAGCACGACACATTGGCGCCGTGCTTAAACAGGCAGGCATTAAACGGCTGGGAGTCATTGGCCGCAACAGCCCCGAGCAGGTGCTGCTTTACTGGGGCTGTGTGGAGGCTGGCAGCCTGTATTGCCCGCTGTCCTGGCGCTTCCCAGAGGCGCAGCTTGAAAAGCTCGCCAGGCGGCTGGAACTGGATGCCATCTATTATGGCGATCCTCAAATACCCAGGCTTGGCGCCATCGACGGGTTTTCAATCACTGCATGCCCAAACACCCATGCTGAAACGGACACGCCCGAGCCCGGCCTTATCGACTGGCAGGCACCGGTTAATCTGGTACTGACCTCGGGCTCCAGCGGCGAGCCCAAAGCCGCGCTGCACAGCCTGGCCAACCACATGGCCAGCGCCACTGGGTCGGCGTCACTCATCCCCCTTGAGCCAGGCGACAGCTGGCTGTTATCACTGCCGCTGTTTCATATCGGTGGACTGGCGATTTTGCACCGCTGCGTACTCGCGGGCGCCTGCGTGGCCATTCCTACCGAACCCTCACTCAGCGACAGCCTCGCCCAGCTCAAGCCAACCCATGTGTCACTGGTGGCAGCTCAGCTAAGCGAACTGCTGTGCTCTGCGCCCGAGCGGCTGTCATCGGTGAAAGCCTTGCTGCTTGGCGGCGGCGCCATGCCTGCATCCTTGCTGGAGAGCATGAAAGGCCTCGGGATTGCTGCGTTTGGCAGCTACGGCATGACGGAAATGAGCTCACAAATCACCACCGGGCCAGCCAACAGTGAAGGCGCCAGCGGTACTCTGCTGCCCGGGCGGCAACTGCGCACTGAGGAGGGAGAAATTCAGGTGCGCGGCGATACCCTGTTTCTGGGCTATCTGACGCCAAACGGCATAGAAAGGCCACTGACCATAGACGGCTGGTTTGCCACCAGAGACAAAGGCCACCTCGATGCTGACGGTCGGCTGTTTGTGGCAGGTCGGCTGGATAACATGTTTGTTTGCGGCGGCGAAAACCTGCAACCGGAGGAAGTGGAGGCGGCGCTGTGTCGTCATCCAGCCATCGCCAAGGCGCTGGTATTTGCGTTGGCTGACGCACGCTTTGGTAACTTGCCCCACGCCATGCTGCGCTTAAGGCAGGATGGCGGCACCATGCCAAGCCAAGCTGAGCTGGATGCGTTTCTTGCCAGCCAGATTGCCCGCTTCAAGCGGCCCCGACGCTACTTTTCCTGGCCCGATATAGGCAGCACCGGCCTTAAGCCCAATCGGAAGGCGCTGGTACAGGCGCTGCTGACGCGAGAAGGCCTGAGCGGTTAACAAAGGCTAACTCGAACGCTAAACAGGCATAAAAAAACCGGCGCTCAGGCCGGTTTTTTCAGACTCGCCGGAAGTTAGACTTCCATGCAGGCCTTAAGTTTGTTCATGGCATTCTTTTCAAGCTGGCGAATACGCTCGGCAGATACCTGATACTGCTCAGCCAGCTCCTGCAGGGTGACTTTGTCGTCATCCAACCAGCGGGCACGCAGAATGTGTTGGCTGCGCTCGTCCAGAGTCTTGATGGCCGACAGCAAACGATTCTGGGCAGCAGATTCCCAGTTGTCGTTTTCGATGTTGGCCGCCAAATCGGAAGAGTGGTCTTCCAGATAATGCACAGGCGCGAAGCTCTCGTCATCGTCGTGGTCGTTCACCAGATCGAAGGCCTGATCCTGGGCCGCCATGCGCGACTCCATCTCAGTTACGTCTTCCTTCGATACCCCAAGGTTTTCCGCTACCATGGCCACTTCATCATCTGAGAACCAGCCCAGACGCTGTTTAGCCTTGCGCAGATTAAAGAACAGCTTGCGCTGTGCCTTGGTGGTGGCCACCTTGACGATGCGCCAGTTTTTGAGGACGTATTCGTGGATCTCGGCTTTAATCCAATGCACAGCAAAGGATACCAGACGCACGCCTACATCGGGATCGAATCGCTTAACGGCCTTCATCAGACCTATGTTGCCTTCCTGAATAAGGTCAGCCTGAGGCAGACCGTAGCCAGAGTAACTTTTGGCAACGTGCACTACAAAGCGCAGGTGGGACATAATCAGCTGCTTAGCCGCCTGCAGGTCACCGGTTTCCTGCAAACGCTTGGCGAGCTGATACTCCTGCTCCGCCTCCAGCATGGGCATGCTGTTGACCGAGTGAATATAAGCTTCAAGGCTACCTGCTCCCTGGGGGACCATCAGTGCCATTGATTGCGTTTGTCCAGTCATTGGTTCTCCTGATTACTTCTCACTTGAGCCTTTACCCGAGGTTCGGGGAGGGCTGATGAACTATCGGCCATCTGACATGTCATGTCAAGGCTGGCTCCAAGCCACCTATTCCGGAAAGCTATTTTGGCCCCGCAAACAGGACTTCTCAAGTGAACAAAAGTTCATTTTTTGCGCGTCTGAGCGGGGCTTAAGAGGGCTCAATCGCCCGCAGGTGTTGGCGTACCGACAGATATGAGCCAAGCCAGCCAAGGAAGGAGGCCAGAAACACCAGTTGGATCAGCTCGGTAAAGCTTAAGGACGCCATTTCGATATCGCTGCCGTACAGCCCCAAAAGCTCGGCAATGGCGCCATCCAGATACCACACCAGCAGGTTGATGATGATCCAGGCCAGAATGCCGCCAATCACGCCATACCAGATGCCGGTGTACAGAAACGGCCGCTGAATAAAGGCTTCGGTAGCGCCCACCAGTTTCATCACCTCGATTTCGTTGCGGCGGTTCATAATCGCCAAACGAATGGTGTTACCAATCACCAGCACCACCGCCAGCACCAACAGGGCTGCAATCGCCATTACGGTGCGCTCCAGCAAACGGATCACCGCCTGCAAGCGTTCCAGCCACTCGATATCGAGGCGACCGAAGCTCACTTCCTGTTCGCGCTCCAGCTTGCCAAGCAGCTCGCGGGCGCCCACCGGGGTGGAATATTTGGCGGTTGGCGTCACTGTTACCACCGCTGGCAGCGGGTTAGCGTCCAGATAAGACAGGGCTTCGCCAAAGCCCGACAACTGCTGGAACTCCGCCAGCGCCTGATCGCGGTTGATATACTGCACCTCGGCGATTTCCGGGTACACCTTAATACGGGAAATCAGGCTTTGAATGGCCTGCTCGTTGCGGCCTTCATCGATAAACAGGGAAATTTCAGCGGCGCTGTTCCAGGACTGGGTGATGGTATCGGCATTTTTCACCAGCACCTGCAAGGCGGCGGGCAGACTCAGGCTCACCCCCAGCACGGCCATGGTCATCAGTGACGATACCGGATTGCGCCACAGCTCGCCGATACTGGCCATGCCCTGCTGAATATGGCGGATAAAGAACATCACAATCTGGCCGGTAAAGGGCAATTTGCTGCGGGTCAGCTCTCCGTGTTCGCGCATGGTCAGCTCCTTTATTCGCCGCGGCGCAGCGGCTCGCCAATTTCGCGCGCCCCCAGCATACGGCCCTGGCGCAGGGTCAGGGTGCGGTATTTCATCCGGGCGATAAGCCCCAGATCGTGGGTGGCGATGAGTACCGTGGTGCCGGCATCGTTGAAGGTCTCAAACAAGCGCAGAATGTCCATCGACAACTTGGGGTCGAGGTTACCCGTAGGCTCATCCGCCAGCAGCAGTGCGGGCTTGTTGACGATGGCGCGGGCAATACCCACCCGCTGCTGTTCACCGCCGGAGAGCATGATGGGGTTATGACGCTCTTTGCCATACAGGCCCACCATGTCCAGCGCTGCGGCCACCCGCTTTTTGATTTCGCCGTGGGTAAAGCCTTCGATAACCAGTGGCAGCGCCACGTTGTCGAACACGCTTCGGTCCATCAGCAGGTGGTGATTCTGAAAAATCATGCCGATTTCGCGGCGCAGATAAGGCACGTGGCGACGGCTGATATCGGCAATATCGTGGCCGTTGATATACACCTTGCCGGCACTGGCGCGCTCGATAACCGTGATGAGTTTGAGCAGGGTACTCTTGCCCGCCCCCGAGTGTCCGGTGAGGAAGGCCATCTCGCCGCGGCGCAGATGGAAATTCACATCGGACAGGGCCTTTTGCCCGCCGGGGTAGACCTTGCTGACCTGCTCAAATCGAATCATGGGTTATCCGTTTTCTCCTGACTGAACAGGGCATCGATAAAGTCGTGAGCGTTGAACACCCGCAGATCGTCGATCTGCTCGCCAACACCTATGTATCGGATAGGAATACCAAATTTATCGGCAATGGCAAAGATAACTCCGCCTTTTGCGGTACCATCGAGCTTGGTAATGGAGATACCGGTCACGCCCACGGCCTCTTCAAACAACTTGGCCTGGCTGATGGCATTCTGGCCGGTGCTGGCATCCAGGGTCAGCATCACTTCATGGGGGGCGCTCTGGTCGAGCTTCTTCATCACCCGCACCACTTTTTTCAGCTCTTCCATCAGGTGGCTCTTGTTCTGTAAGCGACCGGCGGTGTCACAAATCAGCACATCCACACCCTTGGCCTTGGCCGATTGCAGGGCATCGAACAGCACAGATGCACTGTCGGCGCCGGTATGCTGCGCCACCACGGGGATATTGTTGCGTTGGCCCCACACCTGCAGCTGTTCAACCGCAGCGGCGCGGAAGGTATCACCGGCAGCCAGCATCACGCTCTTGCCCTGGCTCTGATACTGCTTGGCGAGCTTACCGATAGTGGTGGTTTTACCCACACCGTTTACGCCCACCATCAGGATCACATAAGGGCCTTCGGCATTTTCAGGCACCAGAGGCACGCTCACAGGCTCCAAAGTGCGCTGCATTTCTTCACGCAGCAGCTCATACAGGGCCTCGGCGTCTTTCAGTTGCTTGCGACTGGCGTGCTCGGTCAGGCTGTTGATCAGCTTGGAGGTGGTTTCAACCCCCACGTCGGCGATCAGCAGTTGCTCTTCCAGCTCTTCAAACAGCTCATCATCAATTTTCTTACCGCGGAACAGGCCAATAAAGCCACTGCCGATGTTCTCGCTGGTGCGCATCAAGCCACGCTTCAAACGGGCGAAGAAGCCTTCTTTCACCGGCTTGGCCTGGGGCTCTGGCTGCACCTCAACATCGGCTGCAACCGCTTGTTCGGCGGCAATACGTTCGGCTTCAACGCGCTCAGCTTCAAGACGGGCTGCTTCCGCTTGCTCTGCCGCGAGGCATGCGGCCTCAGCTTGCTCGGCAGCAATACGTTCAGCTTCGATACGTTCGGCTTCGAGACGGGCAGATTCAGCCTGCTCAGCAGCAAGGCGCTCGGCTTCGATACGTTCGGCCTCAAGACGGGCGGCCTCAGCTTGCTCGGCAGCAATACGTTCAGCTTCGATACGTTCGGCTTCGAGACGGGCAGATTCAGCCTGCTCAGCGGCAATACGTTCTGCTTCAACGCGCTCAGCCTCTACACGCGCAGCTTCGGCTTGTTCAGCCGCGAAGCGTGCGGCCTCAGCGTGCTCGGCAGCAAGACGTTCGGCTTCAACACGTTCAGCCTCAAGACGGGCGGCTTCGGCGCGGCCGGCTTCAGCCTGCTCGGCGGCAATACGTTCTGCTTCAACACGTTCTGCTTCAACACGTTCAGCCTCAAGACGAGCAGCTTCCGCTTGCTCTGCGGCTTGGCGCTCAGCCTGTTCTGCTTGTTCGGCGGCAGCCTGTTCAGCTGCGGCTTGCTCGGCGGCAATGTGTTCCTGCTGGGCACTGGCGCGTTCTGCTTCGGCCTGTTTTGCGGCCGCATCATCCTTGTCCCGGCGGAACCAGGAGAAAAAACCTTTCTTTGACATCTGTTGTACCGGTCTGTGTTGGCGCGGGGCCGTTTGCGAAGCCGGCGGCTTCATCGGTCATTCCGTGCCGTCTGGGAAGGTATCCCTGGGGATACGCTTTACGTTAAAATGACGGCCTTTTACGGGGTGGCCTAGTCTACCACTTTCTTTCTTCGGGCAAAATGACGGGGAACCAATGAGCAGAAATCGTTCATCTGCCGGACGCGGTCAGGGCTCCAAGCCCAAGACCAGCGGCGGTTCGGGCACGGGTCAGGTGCGGATCATCGGCGGCCAATGGCGCTCGCGCAAGCTGCCAATCAAGGATCTGGAAGGGCTGCGTCCTACCACCGACCGGGTACGTGAAACCCTGTTTAACTGGATAGCACCGCATTTGCCCCACGCGCGGGTGCTGGATTGCTTCGGCGGCAGCGGTGCGCTGGCACTGGAAGCCCTGTCCCGTTATGCCAGCTTCGCCAAGGTATTTGAGCTGCAGCGTGAAGCGGCCAATCAGCTTAAGACCAACCTGCAAACCTTAAAGTGCGACAGCGCCGAGGTTGTCAATGGTGACACCCTGGCGCTGCTGGCCTCAGGCACTGCCGAAGGCTTCGATATCGTGTTTATCGACCCGCCATTCAGAAAGGGGCTGGCGGAAGCGACCCTCAACGCCCTTAAGGCCCACGACTGGCTGAAACAGGGGGCTCTGGTATATCTGGAAACCGAAAGTGAACTGGCAGGCATGGCGCTGCCAGAAGGCTTTGATGAGCTTAAACACAAGCTCGCCGGCCAGGTGTGTTACCGATTGCTGCAATTTAACGCAGGAGAGCAAACCCCATGAAATGGCTGACCATGCTTGGCAAACTGGCGACAATGGGCGCCTGGGTGATGATGGGTTACAACCTGTTTGTACCCTTCGATGGCAATATAGGTACTCTGCTGAAGATCCTGCTGGGGGTGACTGTGGTAATGCACAGCTTCCAGTTGGGCGTGTTTCACCTGCTGTTTAAGAAGCTGTTGCCACTGAAGGGCAGCGACTATTTGCAGGTATTTGCCTTTGGCGTGTTTGCGCTGCTGGAATACCGGGCACGGGCACTGGCTAAATTTGAGGCCGAGGCGCGTCAACGCTGATGACTCCTTGAAACGCAGCCACAAAAAAGCCCCGCATTGCGGGGCTTTTTGCTATCGCTATATCTTGCGACCGCTATCAGCTCTTTGGATAGGGGTGGGCAACGCCCTTGTGGCAATCGATACAGGTCTTGCGCTTTTCAGGCTCTTTCTTGAAGTTGTTGCTGTGCATACGCACGGCCATCTTGCTCATGTTTTCAGACTGGTTCTCGTAAATACGATTGTGGCAGTTCTGACAGGTAGAAGAATCGATGGCACGCAGGTAGTCACGGGCCAGGTCGGCCTGCTCTTTGCGGTTGGCTTCGAGCCATTCCTGAGTGTTGAAACCATCGATGGTCAGGAAGCCGATAACGTCCTTGGACACAATGATTTTCTTCTTCAGGTAAGCGAACGGCTCCTGAGCGATGTGACACTGCTGACACTGAACAACAATACCGTTTTTGTTGTTGCCGTGTGCAGAAGCAAGCACTTCATCTTTAAGGGAATGATTGCTGTGACAGCTCATACAGAACTCGTCTGTACTGGTCATATGCAAGGTGGTCTGAGTCGCGAAGTAGCCCACTACACCAATGATGATACCCACCAACAACAGGGCAAATATTGAGTATTTCGCGCTGGGTTTGAATAGTGCACGCCAGTTCATCACTCTATCTCCAAAATCGGGTTATTGTTTTAGTGTGCCCATAGTAGGGTAATTCGGGTTTCGGAAATTTGACCGCAAGCGGAGTTTTTGAGCGAATCCCCAAGTTTTGTGCGGGTTTGAGATCCAGCGCAAACTTTGGCCGTCAAATCACGTCTTCCCTGATGTTCCAACATCAAAACCTAAAGTAAAGCTTAGGTGCTTGCAAGCCGTACAGCGACCCTTAATTGATTAAATCCATTTGATTATCAATTAAAAGTTTCAGTTTTTTGTTGCCCTGGGAACTTTTACTCAGCCATGCCGGTCTGATTAATCGACACATAAACGGAGCCAACCATGAGCCTGAGATTGCCGCAACTGGCATTAAAACTCTTGCTGATTACCATGCTGCTGGGGCAAATACTGACCCCGGTGCAGGCTCTTGTGTCGGTTGTGAATGCGCCCATGACCATGGGAGAGGTTTCCCATGAGGTCAGCGATGCAACAACACTGATGCCCAAGGTCAGCCACATGAGCACCATGATGGTGACAGGTGAGCACGACACCGACTGCCAGACCCACTGTGCCAGCCACAGCGAATCCGACTGCGCCCGTCACTGCGCCTCGGCAATGGCGTTGCCGATATTGCCGCTTCACAGCACCCATCATCACCCCCAGGATGCCGTTGCCACTGCGTCCTGGAGCCTGATTGCCTTTATAGGTTCATTGCAAACTCCGCCTCCTGATTTGGCCTGAGTGTTTCTACACCCACGCAAAATTAACGTTGAATTTTTAGGGCACGCCTTTAGCGGCCCAGGAGTAATTGCATGAAAACCTTTATCAAATCTTTTGTTATCACCGCTGGTCTGCTGCTTTCTTCCCTCGCCAGTGCCGCCACTATCAACCTGCCGGAACAGCTGGGATTGCAGGCTGTGAATGGCGAACGCGACATCACCAAGCCTCTGATGCTGCCCAAAGGCGACCACTTGCTGGAGCTGCGCTTTGCCGAGATGTACGCCAGCAGCGCCGACGACTCCGGTCAGTGGCTGCGCTCAGGTCCGCTGTATTTGCCGCTGCGCGTAGGCGATGAGCAACTGCTGACACTCACGCTGCCCAAGCTCTACAGCTATGATGAAGCCAGACGTTTTCTCAAGGCGCCAAAAGCTACGCTGAGCCGCGACGGCAAGTCGGACGGGCAAGTCATTCTGCTCGACCACGCGGCCATGATGGCCAGGATGGCTGCAGCGCACTGAGCGACTGCAGCTTTGTGAGTAAAATCAATATCCAATTAAGTACTCTGTGCTAATATCGACGCTGTTCATGGTCTGAGGTCTTTATGTCGCCGATGCTGCGTAAACCATTGCTGGTGATAGTTACCCTGCTTGCCCTTGTGGGACAGGCACTGGTGGGTAATGGCCACGCTATGGTGATGTCAGCCGACATGGACATGACCGAGACCATGGATAGCGCCGCGATGGCCGGACACCCGGAGATGGCAGAGCAGCAACACGCCTGTTGTGACAATCAGGACATGACCATGCTTCCCGACCACAGCATGTCCTCCTGTTGCGACGGCGACGGTTTCTGCAGTGGTGATTGCAACCACTGTCTGACCATCTCCATCAGCCTGAGCCTGCCTATCGCCAATTCCTGGCCAATGTCTTTTGGTCCGGAAGAAGCCCAGGCGCTACCCTTGCCTCATTTCCACTCTATTGCGCCCACTGTCGCTTTCAAGCCGCCCAAGGCCTGAACGCACACCCTCAGCTTACGCAATTAATTCAGCTTATTTGAATATAAGGTCGTTGCAGCTATCCTCGTTTTGCTGCTGACCCGAGTGGAGTATCTGTATGAAAACACTGATAGGCCTGTTTATGGCCGCCCTTCTGTCTGTCTCTGTGTCAGTCAGCGCTCAGGCTACGCCAGCCCACGAGCACCATAGCCATCAGGCTGTGGCAGCCGAAGCCAGCCATGCCTGCCCCATGCATCCTGAAGTGACCGGCAAAGCCGGCGACAGCTGCCCCAAGTGCGGCATGGATCTTGAGGCCAAACACACCCATAAGTGCCCCATGCATCCTCAGGTAACCGGGGTTGCCGGTGACTCCTGCCCCGACTGTGGTATGGATCTTGAGCCCGATGGTGCAGCCCAGGGTGAGCATTGCGCCAACTGCCCGAAAAAAACCATGAACCACAAGCATCACTGACAGGCCAAGGGTGGAAATGAGGTTGACTATGAACACGAAAAAGCAAAAAAGCGCCTTGCTGCTCCTTGGCGCCAGCCTGGCCTTCGGCCCTGGCATGCCGGCCATGGTGCTGGCTAAAGATCATCAGCAGCACCAAGCGGCTCAAACCAATGAGGCGGCAATTTACCACTGCCCCATGCATCCCGAAGTGGAAAGCCACGAGCCCGGCCGTTGCCCCAAATGCAAGATGTTTCTGGTGCCGGGCGCCGGCGCATCGTCCTTATCCGGCGAGCAACAGGCCGCGGTACAAAAAACCTATACCTGCCCCATGCATCCCGAGGTGGAAAGCCATGAGCCCGGCCGTTGCCCCAAATGCAACATGTTCCTTGTAGAAAAAGAAGAGGAAGAAGAAGCCGAACCTCAGGCAGAACCCAAAGCGGCAGAAGATCACAGCGCCCATCAGGCCGTACAAAAAGACATTTTCGCCAAACCGGTCGCCAGCCCAATGGAAGGCGGCAAGGTTAAATATGTGTGCCCCATGCACGCCCACATCATCAGCGATGAGCCCGGCACTTGCCCCATCTGCGGCATGGATCTCGAGAAAGTCGAGATGGGCACCAGCCAGGAAGTGCAGGTGGATGTGTCCGGCAGCATGCAGCAGGCGCTGGCATTGCGGGTTGCCAAGGCCGAACGCGGCACCCTGTGGCGCTTTGTCTCCACCGTGGGGCAGATTGGTTACGATGAGAGCCAAATCCTGCATATCCACGCCCGGGTCAACGGCTGGATAGAGAAGCTGCAGGTCAGCGCCGTGGGCGACAAGGTCACCAAGGGGCAGCTGTTATATGAAATCTACTCCCCGGATCTGGTTAACGCCCAGGACGACTATCTGCTGGCGCTGGACACCTTAAAGAAATCCGGCGATGCCGAGCGCTATCAGGAACTGGTGCGCAAGGCGGGACTGCGTCTCGAACTGCTCGGCATGAACGAAGCTCAGGTCAAGGCGTTGGCAAAATCGCGCAAGACCCAGTACCGGGTGCCCTTCTACGCCCGAGAGTCCGGGGTCATCACCACGTTGAACGTACGGGACGGCATGTACATCCAGCCAATGACCGAAGTGATGGCGCTGGCCGACATCAGCAAGGTGTGGGTGATTGCCGACGTGTTTGAGAACGAACAGAGCTGGCTTCGAGTCGGTCAGGGCGCCGAAGTGGCCGTGCCAGCCATGGGCATCAGCGCTATTCAGGGCAGCATCGATTACATCTACCCCGAACTCGACCCCGTGACCCGCAGTCTGCGGGTGCGGGTGGTGCTGACCAACAACGACAAGGAACTCAGACCCAACACCCTCGCCAAAGTGAAGCTGTACGGCGGCCCCAAGCGCAATGTGTTGTCCATTCCCCAGGAAGCCCTGATCCAAACCGGCAGCCAAAACCGGGTGATAGTGCGTAACTCAGACAACAGCTTCGTGGCCAAAGAAGTGGGCGTGGGCATGTTGTCACAGGGCAAGGCCGAAATTCTGTCGGGCCTTGACGATGGCGATCTGGTGGTGACCTCAGGTCAGTTCCTGCTCGACTCCGAAGCCAGCCTCAAGGGCAGTTTGATGCGCCTTGGCAGCGGCCATCAGCACTAGGAGACAGGCCATGTTGGATTACATCATCAAGTCCTCTATCCGCCAGCGATTCATGGTGTTGATAGTGGCGCTCATGGTCACCCTCTGGGGGGTAAATGAGCTGAAAAAGACGCCGCTGGATGCCTTGCCTGACTTATCGGACGTGCAGGTGATCATCAAAACCAGCTACCCGGGGCAAGCGCCCAAGCTGGTGGAAGAACAGGTCACCTATCCGCTGTCCACCGCCATGCTGGCGGTGCCCGGTGCCAAAACCGTACGTGGCTTTTCCATGTTCGGCGACTCCTATGTTTATGTGATTTTTGAAGATGGGACCGACATCTACTGGGCCCGTTCACGGGTACTTGAGTACTTAAGCCAGGTGCGTACCCGCCTGCCAACCGGGGTTGAACCGTCACTGGGGCCGGATGCCTCCGGCGTGGGCTGGGTCTACGAGTACGCCCTGGTCGACAGGAGCGGCAGCCTGGATTTGTCGCAGCTCAAGAGTCTGCAGGACTGGTACCTCAAGCTGGAGCTGCAAAGCGTGGCCGGGGTGTCCGAAGTCGCCACTGTGGGCGGCATGGAGCAGACCTATCAAATCGTGCTGGAGCCGGACAAGCTCGTCATCTATAAGCTGGATATTGCCACCATCAAAAATGCCATCACCCGCGCCAACGGCGAGGCTGGCGGCAGCGTGGTGGAAATGGCCGAAGCCGAATACATGGTGCGGGCCAAGGGCTACCGCCAGACGCTGGATGACTTTCGCGAAATTCCGCTTGGGGTGACCACCAGTGCCGGTACGCCGCTGCTGCTCAAAGACGTGGCCACCATCCGCAAGGGGCCTGCGTCCCGCCGCGGCATTGCCGAACTCGACGGTGAAGGCGAAGTGGTGGGCGGCATTATCGTCATGCGCTACGGCGAAAACGCCCTGGCCACCATAGATGCAGTCAAGGCCAAGCTGGAAGAGCTCAAGGGCGGCCTGCCCAAAGGGGTGGAGATAGTGCCCACCTACGACCGCTCACAGCTGATTGAAAACTCAGTCGATAACCTCTTCTCCAAGGTGGTGGAAGAGATGCTGGTGGTGGGTCTGGTGTGTCTGGTATTTCTGCTGCACGCCCGCTCAACTCTGGTGGCGGTGTTCACCCTGCCGCTGTCGATTCTTATCGCCTTTATCGTGATGAATCACATGGGCATTAACGCCAACATCATGAGTCTGGGCGGTATCGCCATCGCCATCGGTGCCGTGGTGGACGGCGCCATTGTGATGATTGAAAACCTGCACAAGCATCTGGAGCATTTCCGCGCCAAACACGACCGAGCCCCCACCACCCGCGAGCACTGGGAGGTGGTTACCGAGGCCTCGCTCGAAGTGGGTCCGGCGCTGTTTTTCTCGCTGCTTATCATTACCTTGAGCTTTATTCCGGTGTTTGCGCTGGAAGCCCAGGAAGGCCGATTGTTCGCGCCACTGGCCTACACCAAAACCTTCGCCATGGCGGCTGCATCCGTGCTGGCTATCACCCTGGTGCCGGTACTGATGGGCTACTTTATTCGCGGCAAAATCCCCTCGGAAGAAGCCAACCCCATCAGCCGCTTTTTGATTGCCCTGTATAAACCTGCACTGAACAAGGTACTGGATTTTCCCAAGCTCACCCTGGCAGTGGCGCTGATTGCACTGCTCAGTGTCTGGTATCCCATGAGCCGCATGGGCAGCGAGTTTATGCCAGAGCTTGAAGAAGGTGACCTGCTGTATATGCCAACCGCCCTACCCGGTATCAGCGCAGGCAAAGCAGCAGAGGTGCTGCAACAGACTGATCGGCTGATAAAAACCGTCCCCGAAGTGGCGCGGGTATTTGGCAAAATCGGCCGCGCCGAAACCGCCACCGACCCGGCGCCGCTGACCATGCTGGAAACCACCATCATGCTCAAACCCCGGGATGAGTGGCGCCAGGGCATGACGTTGGATGGCATAGTCGAGCAGCTGCAACAAACGGTGCGGGTGCCCGGCCTTACCAATGCCTGGGTGCAACCCATCAAGACCCGTATCGACATGCTCTCCACCGGCATCAAAACCCCGGTGGGCATCAAGATCACCGGCGCCGATGTGGATGAGCTGCAAAGTATTGGTGCCAATGTCGAAGCCATTCTGGCCAAACTGCCCAATACACGCTCGGCCTATGCCGAACGTGTGGGTGGCGGCCGTTACATAGATATCAGCCCCAAGCTGGACGTGGCATCGCGTTATGGCATGACCCTGAACGATATTCAGGACGTAGTGCGCTACGCCGTGGGCGGCATGAACATAGGTGAATCGGTTCAGGGCGCCGAGCGCTACCCGATAAACCTGCGCTACCCACGGGAGCTGCGGGATAACATTGAAAAACTGCGCGATCTGCCGGTGATCACCAAGTCGGGCCATTATCTGCCGCTGGGGAACCTTGCCGACATCCAAATCAGCGATGGCCCGCCTATGCTCAAGAGTGAGAACGGCCGACTGATCTCCTGGGTGTTTGTCGACATTCAGGGCACGTCCATCGGGCAGTACATCGATGTGGCCAAAACCGCGCTGGAACAGGAGCTGAATCTGCCGCCAAGGTACAGCTACAGCTTCGCCGGTCAGTATGAGTACATGCAGCGGGTCGATGCCAAGCTCAAGCAGGTGGTTCCGCTGGCCATTGGCATTATCTTCATTCTGCTGATGCTCACCTTTGGCTCGGGCAAACAGGCGAGCATGATCATGTTGAGTCTGCCCTTTGCGCTGGTGGGCAGCACCTGGCTGCTGTACCTGCTGGACTACAACATGTCGGTGGCGGTGGCCGTGGGCATGATTGCACTGGCCGGTGTGGCCGCGGAATTTGGGGTGGTGATGCTGGTGTACCTCAATAACGCCATCAAACAAAAGCAAACCCTTGGCCAACTGCAGCAGGAAGCCGACCTGCGGGCCGCCCTGATTGAAGGTGCCGTGATGCGTATTCGCCCCAAGGCAATGACGGTGGCGACCATCTTCTTTGGTCTCTTGCCCATCATGTGGGGCGCAGGTTCCGGCAATGATGTGATGCAGAAGATCGCTGCCCCCATGGTCGGCGGCATGGTCACGGCGCCACTGCTGTCGCTGTTTGTTTTGCCCGCCCTTTATTTGCTGGTATATCGGCGCATGCCGTTCGGCAAAAAAGGTGGCGATAACACTTAAGCATGGGATGGTCAGCACCAAGGGCATGGCCATACCCTCCTAAAGTCTAGTTATTGATCTGTAAGGCTTCCTCTTCGGAGGAAGCCTGATAAACTGGTGACATTTTGTGGTTATGGGTTTATCAAACATGTCCCTGTTGCGGCGCCTTATCCCGCTCATTGCCTTAAGTCTTGTTGCGTCGGCAAAGGCCGATACCTTTGTTGCTGACCAAAACTGCCCCCTGTATCAGTCCAAAAACAAACTCACCAATCCAGGTGAGGTGATGACAGTCCCCGGACAGCGTTATTCCGTATTGGAAGTATTGGGTAACCCCAATCGCCCTGATTGGGTGCGTCTGGAAACGGCAGCTCTCACCTCGTCGGCACGTTGGGTGAATGGACGCTGCGGTAAAATAGAGCAGCAGGGAGCAAGCGCCGACAGCGGCCGCTGTGATCTGGCAGGCGAGCAGGACAGCCATATTCTGGCCTTGAGCTGGCAAGGTGCATTTTGCGAACTTTACGGTAAGGGCAAACGTGAGTGTCATGCGCTGGAAGGCAACCCCGACGATGCTCGCTGGCAGGCACTTACCCTGCACGGTCTGTGGCCCAACAAAGCCAGTTGCGGTACCGACTATGGTTTCTGCGGCTCGGTACACCAAAAGGCACGCGGCTTTTGTAATTATCCGGCCATTACTTTGAACAAAGAGGCGGAAACTGCCCTGGCGGGCGTGATGCCGTCGGCTGAGTTTTCCACCTGTCTGGATCGTCACCAATGGTGGAAGCATGGCAGCTGTCAGACCATGGATGCCAGCGATTACTTTATCGAGGCCGCCAGGCTGACCCGATTGGTGAACGAGAGCCGCATGGTCAAGGCACTGGCCCAGAGCAGTGGCAAGATGCAAACCACCGCCAATTTACGCAAGTTGTTTACCGAGGAGTTTGGTAAGCACAGCGGCAAGCGAGTGAGCTTTCATTGCAGCCGTGGCCTGCTGACCGAAGTGCGTCTGAGTCTGCCGGACAGGCTCGACAGTTCGATTGAAATCAAACACCTGATGGCCCGCAGCGGCCCCGACCTCAGAGACAGCTGCCCGGCCAGTTTTCTGGTGGACAAGCCAGGCTGATCAGGAGCCTCTCAGGGCAATCACTGAGAATATCCCACCGTCAGGGTCGTTAAGCACTGCAAAACGCCCCACCCCGGGAATATCCGTTGGCGGCACACATACCCTGCCGCCAAGGGCTTCGACCCGGGCCGCATGCTCATCGCAGTCCAACACCTGAAAATACAGCATCCAGTGGGGTGGCATCTCGCCCCATTCTGCTGTCATTTCCAACATACCACCGTGGGCTTCCCCCGACACCAGCCATTCACAGTAACGCATCTCGCTGTTGCTGCTTTCGCGGCAATCCCAGCCAAAGACTTCACAATAAAATTGATGGGCTCTGGCAGGGCTGCGACTGGCCAGTTCAACCCAGCACAGGGCGCCGGGCTCGTGGCGGCGTTTAGCCCCTATGTGCCGCTTGCACTCCCATACGGCAAACCTGGCACCCTCGGGGTCGGCCAGCTGCGCCATACGACCGGCATGGCCTATGTCATGGGGGCCCATCACCAAAGTACCACCGGCCTCCAGCACTCTGGCAATGGTGGTGTCGACGTTATCGGTGGCAAAGTAGATGCCCCACTGGGTTTTGAGATTATCGACGGCTACATCGGGCACCTGATAGATGGCGCCCAGATCGTCACCATCGAGGGTAAACATGGAAAAAGCGCTGCCGGGCAAGGCCATGTCGGCCATATCCCAGCCAAACAGGGCGTGATAAAAGCGTTTGGCACCCTGCCAGTCGTGGGTGGCCAACTCGCTCCAACAGGGCTGACCGGGAATATATTCAGTGACCCTCATGATGACGACAGCCTCCTAACTGGTGGGTGGAATTCAAGTTAAGTCGTCAGCTGAAATTTTGTCTATGCTTAAGGGGACATTTTCACGGAAGGACTCACGATGTCTTTGACTGAACAGCAAATAAAGTTAATCCGCCAATCATTCGACTTGGTCAGGCCCATTTCTGATGATGCTGCGGCGCTGTTTTACCGCAACCTGTTTGAAATTGACCCCACTCTGCGGCCCCTGTTCAAAGACGATATTCGCAGTCAGGGACGCAAACTGATGGCCATGTTGGATGCCGCGGTGAAAGGGCTGGAACGACCGGATACCCTGGTACCGGTGCTTGAAGATCTCGCCAGACGCCATATCAAATACGGTGTAAAAACCACGCACTTCTCCCCAGTGGGCAACGCGCTGCTTTACACACTCGCCGAAGGGCTGGGCGACAAGTTTACCCCAGATACCAAGGCGGCCTGGATTGCGGTGCTGCATCTGGTGTCGGATGTGATGAAAGCCGAGATGAATCGAGAGGCAAGCCACTGAGGCGAAATAGATGGGAAAATGGAGCGGGTGAAGGGAATCGAACCCTCGTATGCAGCTTGGGAAGCTGCCGTTCTACCATTGAACTACACCCGCCGAACATGGATACAAATTACTGAATTCCATGCCTTTGTCAAGAGAGTCAGCACGCACCACGCGCCGCCTGGACGCATGATGCACTGCCGTTTTCGATTATCTGTAAATAGGCAGCAGCTCGGCCATCGCCAACAAATGGCACGCCGCAGTTAGCACCCCAAACGCGATCACCAGATAAATCACCAGATTGCCGCCAGGCAACACAAAGCCCTGATAGTCAGGCTCACGGCTACGCAGCTTAAAGGCCATCATCCCGGGTACCAACAAGGTCCACACAGTGGCCGCCAGCGCCGCAAAACCAATGGCAATCAAGAAACCATTGGGGAACAGAATGCCAAGCAGGGTCGGAGGCAGGAAGGTCACGGCCGCGGTTTTCAGTCTGCCGGTACGGGTATCGGCAAAGCCAAACAGGTCGGCCAGGTAGTCAAACAGCCCCAGCGTCACCCCAAGGAATGAAGACGCCACAGCCAGATTGGCAAACAGGGTCAGCATTTTGCCAAGCCATTCGCTGGCCATCACGCCAGAGAGCGCCGACACCAATACCCCCATATTGCCACCCTGGGCGATGATCTCGCTGAATTGGCTGCGCGGCAGATTGCCCATGGCGGCCAGCAGCCAGCACACGTAAATCACCAATGCGATAAAGGTACCAATCACAATGGCTTTGATGATGACTGACGGCTGCTTACCGTAGTATTTCACCAGCGAAGGCACATTACCGTGATAGCCAAAGCTGGCCAGACCAAAGGGGATGGCCGCCCACAGGAAGGGCGCAAAACGCTGCTCACCGTCGGGTGAAAACAGCTTGAGGGTATCGACCTCAATCAGCAGATTACCCACGGCAAGGAAGAAGGTGATCACCATACCGCCCAGCATAATGGTGGTAATACGGTCCACCGCGCGGGTACTAATCATCACCACCGCAGCCAGCACCAGCGCAAATACCAGTCCGGCAATGCTTTGGGGCAAGCTGATCCCTAAGCCTTCCAGGCTGTGGTTGACAATCGAGCCGCCACCACTGATATAGGCGTAGGTGAGAATGTAGAGAACAAAGGCGATGGACAGGCCATTCACAATCCGGCCAAAGCGCCCGAGGGTATCGCGGGTCAGGGTATCGAAGCTGGCGCCGGGCTCGTATCTTAAGTTGGTTTCCAGCAGCAACAAGCCAGACAGCAACATACACAGCCAAATGCCGCCCATCAACACCAGAGACCATCCAAACCACATGCCTGTGCCCACTACCGGCAGCGAAAACATCCCGGCACCGACAGTGGTACCGGCGATGATCATGGCGCCGCCAAGTAAGGACGGCGCCTTGGCCTTATGACGGGCCGCATTCATGTGGTTTGCCATCAGTCGCGCTCCTGGGTGACGGTATCGATAATGGTTTGACGTACCGAGCCACGCAGCAGCCCATTGACGTGATCGCGGATCTTACGGGCCTTGTTGCCATCGGCTTTATCAGACAGATAGCCAAGGTCCTTCAGTTTACTCGATAGCAACGCATACAGCTTCTTGTCGTAAAACTCAGGCGCAGTCACACCATGGATGGAGCCAAGACGGCTGGCAAGGCGATGGCTGTGATGCTCAAGGTCAGAACGCTCCATATCCGGCGATTCGGCCAGCAGGTTGAAGATCACCGCATAGCGCTTGAGGGTCTCTGAGACCACGCCGGCAAGCAGCAACAGCTGCGCAATGCGATCGTCTACCAGTGCAAGCTCGCTGTCACCCTGGATCAGCCCCTCGGCAACAAAGGCATCTACCAGCGCATCTACATAGGCAGGCAAATCCTGAATGCCCATAAACAGCTCAGCCTTGAGCAGTGGATAACATTCGGCCACCATTTCATGCAGGTCTGCACGGGATATCCGCTCATGGCGCACCATGATGGTGGCAAGCAGCGACGGGATCACAAATAAGTGGATGATATTGTTGCGATAATAAGTCATTGAAATGGCCTGACCATCTTCAATGGAAATGATGGAGCCTAAATCATCACGGGTTTCCACCAGCTTATTCAGCTCAAGGCCGCGCTCAACCAAATCTTTACCACTGCCCTCGGTTACAGAGGCATAGCCGGTGTAAGGCACGGTTTTCAGGAGGTTCAGGTAGAGGTCAATCTGACGCTCAAGCTGACCGCGCTCCAGCGCATTTTGCTCTGAGGCCAGCAGCACCATGCTCGACAAAGTAACCGAGCTCGCGGCGGCGGCGTTGTTGATACGGGTCATCACCCGATTGGCCAAGGAGTTCACCACAGGGGTCAGCCAGCTTGGCTTCTGGTCGGGATCTTCGCTCACCTGCTCGCGCCAATCGGGCACCTTCTCGGTGAGAAAGTTTTGCAGGGTAATAGGCTCGCCGAAGTTCACATAACCACGGCCGAAGTTGCCAAGCTTACGGATGGCACCAAACACCTGCCACACTGATTCTTTCTCTTTCTTCTTACCCGACAGTTCCTTGTGATAAGTCGCCACTTCCATCACATGGTCGTAGCCAAGGTACACGGGCACCAGGGTCACCGGGCGTTCGATACCGCGAATCACAGAGGAAAGCGTCATCGCCAGCATGCCCGTCTTGGGTGCCAACAGACGACCGGTTCGGGAGCGGCCACCTTCGGTGAAGTATTCCACCGAATAGCCTTTGGCAAACAGCTGATCCAGATACTCTCGGAACACTGCGGTATAGAGCTTGTTACCGTTGAAACTGCGGCGGATGAAGAAGGCGCCACCACGACGGAACATGGGACCGGCAGGCCAGAAGTTCAGGTTGATACCCGCGGCAATATGGGGCGGCACCATGCCTTCGTAATACAGGATGTAAGACAACAGCAAATAGTCCATGTGCGAGCGGTGACAGGGCACGTAGACAATTTCATGTCCATCGTGGTGCAGCTGACGAATTTGCTCGGCACCCTTGATGCTGATGCCTTTATAGAGCTTGTTCCAAAGCCAGGTAAGGAAACGCTCGGCAATACGCACCAGGCTGTCGGAGTAATCTGCAGCGATTTCATCCAGATACTCAATGGCAGTCTCGCGGGCTTTTTCTTCGGAAATCTTTTTGCTGGCCGCCTCTTCGGCAATGGCCTTTTTGAGGTTATCGGACTTGAGCAGGGCGTGGAACATCGCCTGACGATTCGGCAGCACCGGGCCTGTCATCACTTTACGCTGACGGCGGAAATGCACCCGCGCCACCCGCGCCAATTTGTGGGCAATACGCTTATCGGTGCCGTGTTCATCGGCCATGCTGCGCAGCGACACTGCGCGGGAGAACTGCACAAAGTTATGACGCCCTAAAAACAGGATCATCAGGCACTTACGCAGCCAGGTTGGATCTTCACGCTCCAGCACGGCGGCGCGCATACTGTCGTCTTCTTTGCCTGGCGTGCGGCCCCAATACAGGCTTACCGGCACCAGTTGGATATCGAGATCCTTTTGCTGACGATGCAGAGCCAGCAATTGCAGGAAGGTCTGCAGGAAAGGCTCGTTGCTTTCACGCTTGCCAAACAGCGGCTTACTGCCTTCGAGACAAACGATTCTGGGAGTTTCCACGCCGTCGAGTTTCAGGGGCTCGTAAGGGCTGGGCAGCCCCATTTTGCCGGTGATTTCATTGAGGGCGGCAATATCGCTCACCGACTCAGTTTTCATCACATAAACCAAAGGTCTGGCGGGATCCAGATTCAAATCGGCAAAGGGGTCCTGCGGCACCACAATGGTGTGCACCAGATGCTTCTGGATCCAACGCAGAGACTTAAACCAAATAGAGTCGTGTGCTGACATGCTGTTTTCTTGGGACCTGGCTTCTATCAATAGCGGCATAGAATATCAGACAGCCATATCCCTTCGCCAATAATCTGAAAAATGGTTAATACTTGCACTGATAAAAATACTGTATATACTAACAGTAACTGTATAGAAAAACAGGAACACCCATGAGACCGCTGACGCCGCGCCAGGCCGAGATCCTGGACCTGATCAAACGCAATATCGCCGAAACCGGCATGCCCCCAACCCGGGCCGAAATTGCCACCCGGCTTGGCTTTAAAAGTGCCAATGCCGCCGAAGAACACCTCAAAGCGTTAGCCAAAAAAGGCTGCATTGAGATTATGCCCGGCACTTCCCGCGGTATTCGTCTCGCCGGTGACGAGCTGGAAGATCAGCCCGATCCCGGTCTGCCACTTATCGGTCAGGTGGCTGCGGGTGAACCTATTCTGGCGCAGGAACATGTCGAACAGTATTACCAGGTCGACCCCAATATGTTCCGCCCACAGGCCGATTTTCTGCTGCGGGTTCGCGGCGACAGTATGAAAGACATAGGTATTCTCGATGGCGACCTGCTGGCCGTGCACAAAATGGATCAGGCCCGTAATGGCCAGGTTGTCGTAGCACGGGTTGAAGATGATGTCACCGTGAAGCGGTTCGAGAAGAAAGGCAATGTGGTTTATCTGCATGCCGAAAACGAAGATTTTGCCCCCATTGAAGTGGATCTGACCCATCAAAGCCTCGCCATTGAAGGGCTGGCAGTTGGGGTTATCCGCAACGGAGACTGGCTATGAACAAACTCCTTGGCAACGCACCGCGCCATCCAGGCCTGTGGACAGATGTTCCAGCAAGCAGCGCAATGGGTCCGGCTCAGGTGCTCACCCGCTCAACCTGTTCCATGGGTCGTGATGAATTAGCCAACCTGGCACCGGAACTGGCTCGCCTGAGCCTGGAAGGCCGCTGGATTGTGCTTATCAGCCCGCCGAACATTGGCCTTAAAGCCATGCTGGCTCAGGCTGGTGTTCGTATGGATAGAGTATTGCTGGTGCATGCCAAGGACGAAGTTGAAACTCTTTGGGCAATGGAAAAGGCCCTGACCAATGGCACCTCAAGCGCGGTACTGTGCTGGACCAATGCACTGGAAGCCAGAGACAAACGCCGCCTTGAACTGGTCGCCCGAAATGCCGTTGCCCTCGGAGTGATTTTTGAAAATGTAAATACTCACTCTCATGCCAACAACCTGCCAGGAAGAACCGAGCCAAACACCATACTCAGGCACTCGGCCCAATTCCACTAATCACAGCTTCATCCCCTTCAGCCCCGTTTTCGGGGCTTTTTTTCGATAATTTTTTCAGATAATTAGAAAAGAAAGTGATCTTGATCAATATTTAAACTGCAAGTAATGTAGTTCAGGCGAACAACGATTCGTTTGTTATATCTGGCGATTATGTCGTCGCAGTATCTGAGGCTTGCGCCATGGGTAATGCGGATCAGACCGATATATTCAGCTGTAGGTGCAAGTGTGGTTAAGAGAGCTGTAAATACCTAATCAACAATCAAACCGCCAATGCACTTTGAAGTCATCGTTGCTTTTTGTGGGAACTGAAGAGTTTGCATAGAGCAGAGACTTACTGTGTGACTTTTCTTTGTAGTTGCTTGATGCAATTGACAGAGGAGATGTCTTGTGAAGCATTGGTTGTATTGTATCGCGGCGGCTTTATTGGCCCCGCCAATCCTTGCGGCTGACATGCCGCTAAACATGACGCAGGGCGTAACGGAGATCAGTGGCAAGGTTTATGGCCTGCACATGACCATCCTGTACATCTGCTGCGCCATAGGTGTGGTGGTTTTTGGCGCCATGATTTACGCCATGATCAACCACCGCAAATCCAAAGGCGCCGTCGCCGCCCAATTCCATGAAAGTACCAAAGTAGAAATAGCCTGGACCCTGGTACCCTTTCTGATCCTGGTTGGCATGGCCATTCCGGCCACCAAAACCTTGATTGCCATGGAAGATCCTTCCAATGCTGAGCTGACCATCAAGGTCACTGGTTCCCAATGGAAATGGCGCTACGATTACTTCGACCATGACTTCGGTTTCTACAGCATTCTTGCTACTCCCCGCGCGCAAATTGAAGGTGCTGAAGCCAAGGGCGAGCATTACCTGCTGGAAGTCGACAATCCGCTGGTACTGCCCACCAATCGTAAAGTCCGTTTCCTGATGACTTCCGACGACGTTATCCACTCGTGGTGGGTTCCCGCCTTCGCCGTGAAAAAGGATGCCAATCCAGGCTTTATCAATGAAGCCTGGACCCGGGTAGACAAACCCGGCATTTACCGTGGCCAGTGCGCCGAGCTTTGCGGCAAAGACCATGGCTTTATGCCCATTGTGGTGCAGGTACTGGCTGAAGATGAGTTTGATGCCTGGGTAGAAACCCAGAAGCAGAAAGCCAGCGCACAGGCTGCAGAAGCTGCCGCTGCACTCAATCAAACCCTGTCCATGGAGGAGTTAATGGCCCAGGGCGAAAAAGTCTATCTGGCTTCATGCGCCGCCTGTCACCAGCCCAATGGCGCAGGCTTGCCCGGGGTCTTCCCGGCCTTGAAAGGCAGCGCAATCGCCACAGGCGCGATAGCCAATCACCTTGAGATAGTGATTAACGGCAAATCCGGCACCGCCATGCAAGCCTTTGGTAAGCAGCTTTCAGCCACCGATATTGCAGCCGTGGTGACCTATGAGCGCAATGCCTGGGGTAACAATACCGGTGACACAGTGCAAGCGGCCGACGTAAATGGCCACAGCCCTGATAGCGCTGCCAGTGCAGTCCCCTCAAGCTCTGAGCCTGCCGTTAATACGGTGCCTGCGGCCACCAAGCCATCTGCCGGCAGCGAAACCTCACCTACAGCAGCGGTTGCAGATGAACCCGCGTCCAATGAGCCACTGTCGATGGATGAGCTGATGGCCCGAGGTGAAAAGGTGTATATGACCGCCTGCGTCGCCTGCCACCAGCCCAATGGTGCCGGTTTACCTGGTGCCTTCCCCGCCCTGAAGGGCAGTCCCATTGCCACAGGTCCCGTTGCCGACCACCTGGATATCGTTATCAAGGGTAAGGCAGGTACCGCAATGCAAGCCTTCGGCGCCCAGCTGTCGGCACAGGACATAGCCGCCGTGGTGACTTATGAACGCAACGCCTGGGGCAACAGCACCGGCGATGCGGTTCAGGCCACCGACGTCAACAATCATGGAAAGTAGGGGAACGCTAATGACTACCACGACCCACGATACCCATCAGGGCGTCCATGACGAACACCATCATGGCCCTGCCAAGGGCATAATGCGTTGGATTTTAACCACCAACCACAAGGACATAGGCACCCTTTACCTCTGGTTCAGTTTCATCATGTTCCTTACCGGCGGCGCCATGGCCATGGTGATCCGGGCAGAATTGTTTCAGCCCGGCCTGCAACTGGTTGAACCCAACTTTTTTAACCAGATGACCACGGTCCACGGTCTTATCATGGTGTTCGGTGCGGTAATGCCCGCCTTTACCGGCTTGGCTAACTGGCTGATCCCCATGATGATTGGCGCACCGGATATGGCTCTGCCCCGAATGAATAACTGGAGCTTCTGGATCCTGCCATTCGCGTTCCTGATCCTGCTCAGTTCATTGTTTATGGAAGGCGGTGCCCCCAACTTCGGCTGGACCTTCTACGCCCCACTTTCAACCACTTACAGTCCTGACAGTACTGCGCTGTTTGTGTTCTCGGTACACATCATGGGGATAAGCTCCATCATGGGTGCCATCAACGTGATTGTGACCATTGTGAACCTGCGGGCCCCCGGCATGACCTGGATGAAACTGCCGTTGTTCGTCTGGACCTGGCTTATCACCGCCTTCCTTCTGATTGCTGTGATGCCGGTACTGGCTGGCACTGTGACTATGGTACTCACCGATAAGTACTTTGGCACCAGCTTCTTTAACGCAGCCGGTGGTGGCGACCCTGTCATGTTCCAGCATATCTTCTGGTTCTTCGGTCACCCCGAGGTGTACATCATGATCCTGCCATCGTTCGGGATCATTTCGGCCATAGTGCCCGCGTTCAGCCGCAAACCCCTGTTCGGCTATGCCTCCATGGTGTACGCCACCGCCAGCATCGCGATTCTGTCGTTCCTGGTGTGGGCGCACCACATGTTTACCACCGGCATGCCGGTATTCGCCGAACTCTTCTTTATGTACTGCACCATGATGATTGCGGTACCCACAGGCGTGAAGGTGTTCAACTGGGTGGCCACCATGTGGCGCGGCTCTATCACCTTCGAAACCCCAATGCTGTTTGCCATCGCCTTTATCATCCTGTTCACCATCGGTGGCTTCTCGGGGTTGATGCTGGCGATTACTCCGGTGGACTTCCAGTACCACGACACCTACTTCGTGGTGGCCCACTTCCACTACGTGCTGGTGTCCGGCGCCATCTTCTCGATTATGGCCGCCGCCTACTACTGGCTGCCGAAATGGACCGGCAATATGTACGACGAGAAGCTGGGCAGACTGCACTTTTGGTGCTCGGTGATTTCGGTGAACGTGCTCTTCTTCCCCATGCACTTCCTGGGATTGGCGGGTATGCCACGACGCATCCCCGATTACGCCATCCAGTTCGCCGATGTGAACCAGATAGTTTCCATCGGCGGGTTTGCCTTTGGTCTGTCGCAGCTGATTTTCCTCGCGGTGGTAATCAAGTGTATTCGCGGTGGTGAGAAAGCACCTGCCAAGCCATGGGAAGGTGCCGAAGGCCTTGAGTGGACGCTGCCAAGCCCAGCGCCTTATCACTCCTTCAGCACACCTCCCGAGGTGAAGTAAATGACTACCGGTCGGGTATCAAACCGCAAACTCATTCTGGGGCTCGCCCTTGGATGCGTGGCGATGTTCGGCTTTGGTTTTGCTCTGGTGCCGCTTTACGACGTGCTGTGCGAGAAGCTCGGCATCAATGGCAAAACCAGCTCAGAAGCCGCCAGCTACAGTGAAATCCGCGTGGATGAGACCCGTACCGTTGAAGTGGAGTTTATGGCGCAGGTGCAGCCCGGCATGCCCTGGGAATTTGGTCCGGCAGTTAAGCGCATGCAGGTGCATCCGGGGGAGCTGGTGCGCACCGAATTTCATGCCACCAATAACTCAGGCAATCGCATCGTGGGGCAAGCCATCCCCTCGGTGTCGCCGGGCCAGGGCGCCGCTTACTTCAACAAGACCGAATGCTTTTGCTTTAACCAACAGGTATTGGCAGGCCAGGACAGCGCATCGCTGCCGCTGATCTTCTTTGTAGATCCCGACCTGCCTGAGTCCATAGGGACATTGACCCTCTCTTACACCCTGTATGACATCACCGACAAAAGTCTGGCCGGTGCCATACAGGCAGGAGCAGCAAAATGACAAGCAAGCCTCAAAACTATTATGTGCCCAGCCAAAGCGGCTGGCCCATCGTCGGAGCCATCGGCCTATTCCTGATTGCCTTTGGTGCCGGCAATTATGTCCATCAACTTAAATCGGGCGGCAGCGGCGGCGGATATATCCTGCTACTGGGGATTGCCGTGATCCTGTTTATGATGGTGGGCTGGTTCAGAAACGTGATTGACGAGTCCATGTCCGGACTCTATTCGGGGCAAATGGATCGCTCTTTCCGTCAAGGGATGAGCTGGTTCATCTTCTCTGAAGTGATGTTTTTCGCCGCCTTCTTTGGCGCACTCTTTTACGCCCGTATGGTAGCGGTACCCTGGCTTGGCGGCGCCTCCAACAACGCCATGACCCACGAAGTGCTGTGGCCTACCTTTGAGGCCGTGTGGCCGCTGGAAACCACCCCCGGCGGCACCCAAACCCAGGCCATGGGTTGGACCGGGCTGCCACTCATCAACACCATACTGCTGCTCACATCCTCTTTTACTCTGCACTTTGCCCATGTGTCGCTGGAGAAAGGTAAGCGCACCGCACTGACACTGTGGCTGGGGCTCACCATTCTGCTGGGTCTGAGCTTCCTGACATTGCAGGCAGAAGAGTACATCCATGCCTACACCGAAATGGGGCTGACACTGGCCTCCGGGGTTTATGGCAACACCTTCTTTTTGCTCACAGGTTTTCACGGCATGCACGTAACCCTGGGCACCATCTTCCTGTTGGTGCTGTTTTTCAGGGTTCTCAAAGGGCATTTCAGTGCCGACAACCACTTCGCCTTCCAGGCGGGGAGCTGGTACTGGCACTTCGTCGACGTGGTGTGGCTGTGTTTGTTTGTATTCGTGTACGTGCTGTAACTCAGTAAGGCCGGGGGTGGGGCGCTATCCACCCCATGGCCAGCGCAATCAGTAATAACAGTACCACCAGGCCGGAAAGTGCCACCCGGCGGCCGAGAAAGCGGCTCATGGGCACAGAGTTGTCGCCCTTGACCATGATGTAAAGCGCTCTGCCGAGATTGAAAATAATGAAAAGCAGCAGCAAAACCAGCACAGACTTGAAGAGCGTGACCATGGATTCTCCGGTGAGGCGACCGGCGCTGGCCGGCAAGTTGCTGATACTTTTCACTCTGGGACTCTTTGTAGTGCTCGTCAAGTTGGGATTCTGGCAACTGTCGCGGGCAGAGGAAAAACAGCAGCTGTTGGCGGCACAGGAAGCACGCTTTCAGGCAACGCCGCTGACCATGGATAACCTTGTGCAAACGCCACTGCAGCAAGTGCAAGGTGCCCGAATGGAAGTCACAGGTACCTTGTTGGCAACGCCTACCCTGTTACTGGATAACCAGGTGATGGACGGCAAAGTGGGCTATCTGGCCTATCGGCTGCTGCAGGTGCCGGGCTACAAGGCCTTGCTGCCGGTGGAGCTTGGATTTATCGCTGCAGGCAACGACAGGCGGATATTACCGCAGCTTTCCGCTGAAGCCATGCAGCTGACACTGCGCGGCAGGTTGTATCAGCGTCAGGCCAATCCCATGAGTCAAGGGCTGGGCGCCGAGGCTGGAGAGCCAATGCGGATACAGGCGCTGGATATCAATGCGCTGTCGGTACAGCTGGGTAAGCCCCTGCTGAACATCTGCCTGCAACCGGACACCATGCCCGGACTGCCGCTGCCACGGCGCTGGATGCCGGTCAGCATGCCGGTTGAAAAGCACCTTGGCTATGCCGCTCAGTGGTTCTCTCTGGCCGGCGCCTTATTGGTACTGACACTGCTGTATTGGATAAGAACACGGAAGAAGAGCAACACATCTTCAGGGATTGAAACTCAATAATGTAAAGAGGAGAGAAGCATGAACTCCCCAACCTCAGGTGCGCGTCCCCTACTACTGCTGGTAGCGGCCTTTGCCCTTCCGGTGGTGCTGGCAAAGCTGGTGCTGAGCCAACACTGGTACACCGAGGGCGTGACCAATAAGGGTCAGCTGTTTGCAAGCCCCACCAGCTATCAAAGCCTTGGTGCCGACAACCCACTGCCGGAACGCTGGCAAATCCTTTATCGCCTGCCCGAACACTGCGACGCCAGCTGCGAAGACCGTCTGTACCTGATCAAACAAAGCTACACCGCCCTTGGTGCCGAGCGGGGCCGGGTCGCTCCCGTGATACTCCTCAGCGGCAGTGCCGACAAAGCGGTGCTGAACGACGATTTCTTTGTTACCGCCACCCTGCCCAGCGAGCTTGAACCACTTTTAAGCGACCAGGCTCTGATCTTGGTTGACCCCATGGGCACCCTGGTAATGAGCTATCCCAGAGTGGACGGCCGCGAAGCCAATATCACCCAGGGCAAGGCGATGCTGGCCGACCTGCGTAAGCTGCTCAAACTGTCGAGGGTTGGCTGATGGCATTGAAAACACTGCTTAAACTCACTCTGGTCTTTACCCTGATGGTAATCATCATGGGTGCCTATACCCGGCTGTCTGATGCGGGACTTGGCTGTCCTGACTGGCCAGGCTGCTACGGCCATATCAAGGTGCCCACAGCCGACCACGAACTTGCCAGGGTGGAGACTCACTTCCCCGGCCACACGGTGGAGCCGGAAAAAGCCTGGCTGGAGATGATCCACCGCTATATCGCCAGCGGGCTTGGGGTGCTGGTCATCATCATTTTGGTCAGTTGTCTGAAAAGCCGCGAAGCGCCGCGCAAACTGCCGGTGTTTATCTTCCTGCTGATCCTGTTTCAGGGCGCGCTCGGCGCCTGGACCGTGACCATGAAACTCATGCCGGTAGTGGTGATGTCGCACCTGCTGGGGGGCTTTACCTTGCTGTCACTACTGACGCTGCTGTATCTCAGAACCAGCGGCTTTCGCATCCCCGGCGGCGACAGCCCCATGCGGGCATACCGTACTTTGGCGCTGACTTGTCTGGCGGTGCTGGTCGCGCAAATTCTGCTGGGAGGCTGGACCTCCTCCAACTATGCGGCGCTGGCCTGCACCGAGCTGCCTTTCTGTGAAGGGGATTGGAGTCAGAACCTCCGCCTTGCGGATGCATTTTCACCGTTTCAGGGTACCCACCCCAGCTTCGAGTTTGGCGTGCTCGATTACCATGCCCGCATGACCATCCATGTTGCCCACCGCTTTGGTGCCATGATCACCGCAGGTTTGGTGGGCTTATTGGCGATCCGACTGCTGCGCCGTGCCCACAGCAGTGCGCTACGTTCTGCCGGCGGCGTCTTGCTTTTACTTCTGGCGCTGCAAGTGGCGCTGGGGATTTCCAATGTGGTTCTGGGGCTGCCACTGGCGGTGGCCGTTGCCCACAATCTGGGGGCGGCACTCCTGCTGGTCACCCTGGTGTTCATTAACTACGCCCTGTGGCGCAAAGTCTGACAAGACAAGGAGTTTCCTATGGCCAAGTCGCTCTCAATCGCCGATATCTCCAGCCAGACCCGCAGCCACTGGCGTGCTTATCTGGAAATGACTAAGCCCAAGGTCGTGGCGCTGATGCTACTGACTGTGTTGGTGGGCATGTGTTTGGCATTGCCAGGCGCAGTACCACTGCAACCCTTGCTTGCCGGTATGCTGGGCATTGGCATGATGGCGGGCGCCGCCGCTGCCATGAACCATCTAATCGACAGACGCATCGATGGCCTGATGGCACGCACCTATAATCGGCCACTGCCCAAAGGTAAAGTACCTGTTGCCAATGCCGTAGTCTTTGCCGCCGTGCTCGCCGTTGCCGGGTTTGTACTGCTGTATCTGCTGGTTAATCCACTCACCGCCTGGCTGACACTGGCAAGTTTGCTCGGCTATGCCGTCGTCTATACCGCGTACCTTAAGCGCGCCACCCCGCAGAATATTGTGATTGGCGGCCTGGCAGGCGCTATGCCACCTCTGCTGGGCTGGACCGCGGTAACCAACGAGTTCCACGGCCACGGGCTGCTGCTAGTGATCATTATCTTCACCTGGACCCCGCCCCACTTCTGGGCCCTGGCCATCCATCGCCGCGCCGATTACGCCAAGGTAGACATTCCCATGCTGCCGGTTACCCACGGCGTGGATTTCACCAAGACCTGCATCTTCCTCTATACCCTGTTGCTGGCACTTGCCTGCCTGCTGCCGGTGCTGGTGGGTATGAGCGGCGCTGTGTATCTGGTGGGGTCGACCGTGCTGAGCCTGATGTTTATCTACAAAGCCTGGCAGCTTAAATTTCACGAAACACCCGGCATGGCCATGGATGTGTTTCGCTTTTCTATCTATCACCTGATGCTGCTGTTTATTGTGTTGCTGGTCGATCACTACGTTTAACTGCGACCTGCGAAAGGAGTCACCATGAATAAAAAGTGGATCATTGCCCTGATTTTGGTGATAGGCCTTGGCGGCCTGCTGTTGATTAAGTTTGCGGGGGTGAAGCATGTTCCGCCGCCGCTCGACACAGGTTTTGTGTTCTCCAATGCCAAGCCGCTGTCGCCCTTCAGCCTCACCGACCAATTCGGCCAACCGTTTGATAACAGCCGTTTGGCTGGCAAGTGGAGTTTAATTTTCCTCGGTTACACTTCCTGCCCTGATGTATGCCCCACCACCATGGCAAAGCTGTCAGCGGCTTACCCTAGCCTGAATGAAGCAGGCAATGTGCAGGTGATTTTCCTGTCGGTCGACCCCGCCAGGGATACTCTGGAGCGGCTAAAGCAATATTCTGCGTTTTATCATCCCGAATTTATTGCAGCAACAGGCGAGCACAAGGCGCTACTGCCGTTTACCCGCGAGCTTGGCATGGTGTACACCATGGTGGGGGAAGGCGCCGATTATCAGGTCGACCACAGTGCTTCCATTGTGGTGATTTCTCCCAAAGGAGAGAAATACGCCGTTTTCAAACCAAAGTCTGACGGTAAAACCGTTCCGCAAATCCTCAATCAGGCGCTGATCGCCGACATGCAGATTATCCGCAATCAGTTTTAATCCTGCCAAACATTCTTTCTCTCCAACTTGCGGCCGACATTGGCCGCTCTTTTATTTCAGTTACAGGCTCCCATACGAAAAAAAATCCTTGCAAATGAGGCGACAGTCTTGAATGGCGTCTATCTTTTGAAAGTAAAGGGACGCAACGCAAAAGCACGAAGGACGCCTCGATGTCTGAAAATACCGTGGAATTGGGCAGTGAACTGACCATACGTAATATCCAGCCGCTCTATAGCCAGCTGGCGGAATTGCTGCATCAGGGCAGCGCCGTCAGGCTGGAAGCATCTGAGCTTATCAAGGCGGACACGGCAGGCCTCCAATTGCTTTTTTGCCTGCAATCCACCTGTGTTCAAAGGTCCATTCCGCTCAACTGGATAGGAATAACCCCAGAACTTAAAAAGCAATTCCTGCAAATGGGTATGCAGCTCCCGGGAATAACCGACGAACTGTAAAAGGATGACAGCATATGAAGAAGATTCTTGCCGTTGATGACTCCGCCTCCATGCGCCAGATGGTGGGCTTTACCCTCAAGACCGCTGGCTTTGATGTTACCGAGGCCTGCAACGGTGATGAGGCCCTGAAAGTGGCGCAGACCGGACAATTCGACTTGGTGATCTCCGATGTGAATATGCCGGTGATGGATGGGATTACCCTTATCCGCAATCTGCGAACCTTGCCCGCCTACAAATTTACCCCTCTGCTGATGCTCACCACCGAATCCGGCGGCGACAAAAAGCAGGAAGGACGGGCGGCGGGCGCCACTGGTTGGATTGTAAAACCATTCAATCCAGAGCAGTTGTTGGCCACGGTACGCAAGGTATTGGGATGATCCGCAAAGAGACGAGAGCATGGATATAGATCTCAGCCAATTCAGTCAGGTCTTTTTTGAAGAAAGTATTGAAGGCCTGGCCATCATGGAATCTGAACTGCTGAAGCTGGATGTTGAAGCGCCGGATCCTGAAACCATCAACACTATCTTCCGCGCCGCTCACTCCATCAAAGGCGGCAGCGCCACCTTTGGTTTTACCGCTGTTGCCAACTACACCCATTTGCTGGAAACCCTGCTGGATGAAATCCGTGACGGCAGACGGCAGATGACGCCGGATCACGTCGATATGCTGCTGCATTCGGTTGATCTGCTGCGGGGCATGATTGATTCGCTGATGAATCAAACCGAGTTCAGCGATCCTAAGCTGCAACAGCTGGAACAGCGCCTGGCGGCGGCACTGGCCGACGAGAACGCACCGGCAGCTGAGGCTCCTCAGCAAGCACCAGCGACAGCAGCCTGCGACGATATCGGCCAGGGCTGGATAATCGATTTTAAAGCCGGTTTCGACATCATGCGCTGCGGCAACGATCCTCAGCTGATGTTTGCCGAACTCGCTGAAAAAGGCGAGTTGCAGGTACTGCTGCAACCTGCTGAATTTCCTGCGTGGGATGACTTTGACCCTGAGGGTTGCTACCTGCACTGGCAGCTGCGCCTGGTTACCGACGTGGGTGTCGACAAACTCAAAGAAGTGTTCGAATGGGTAGAAGACGAGTGCGAAATCAGCTATGAGCCCCTCGGCGCCACTGACGCTCAAACCACGCCGGCAACCGAAGCCGCCGCTGCGGCCGAAATACCGTCGGCCGACGCAATCTCCCCACCGGCACTGGCTGATGAGTCAACGCCTGCAGAGGCCGTCAGCGCAGAAGTGACTCCCATCTCAGCCCCAACAGAGAAAGCGCCTGCGGCTAAACCGACAGCGGTAGCCAAGAGCAGCGAAAGCAGCTCGATTCGGGTCAGCACTGAAAAAATCGACATGCTTATCAATATGGTGGGCGAGCTTGTGATCACTCAGGCCATGCTCGGTCAGATTGGTCAGCAGGAAGAAATTAATCAGGAGTCGCTGCTTCTGCTCCAGCAGGGGCTTGAGCAACTGGCCTCCCACACCCGGGATTTGCAGGAAAGTGTTATGCAAATCCGTATGTTGCCCATCAGCTTCGCCTTTAATCGATTCCCCAGACTGGTGCGGGATATTGGCCAGCAGCTGGGTAAAAAGGTCGAACTGGTATTGAAAGGGGAAGACACAGAGCTGGATAAAACCGTGCTCGAAAAAATTGTCGACCCCATGGTGCATCTGGTGCGCAACTCACTCGATCACGGGTTGGAGCTTCCTGAAGCTCGCCTTGCCCGCGGCAAGCCAGAAACCGGCACCATCATGCTGAACGCCTTCCATCAGGGCGGCTGCATTGTGATTGAAATTATCGACGACGGCGCCGGGCTCAACACCGCCAAAATCCTTGATAAAGCGCGGCAAAAAGGCCTGGTCAGCGCCGATGAAGAATTATCGGACGAAGCAATCCACCAGCTTATCTTCAAGCCCGGGTTTTCCACCGCCGATGCGGTGTCGGATTTGTCCGGCCGCGGTGTGGGTATGGATGTGGTTAAGCGCAATATTCACGAGCTTAACGGCACTATCGAGCTGCATTCTGAAGCCGGCAAAGGCAGCCGCTTCACCATTCGACTGCCGCTGACCCTGGCGATTCTGGATGGCCAGCTAATCCGGATTGGCAAGCATGTTTACGTGGTGCCTCTAGTGTCTATTTACGAGTCGCTGCAGGTGCCCCCCCACCGTATCAATCAGCTTTCTGACGGCCATGAGCTTATTCGCCTGCGTGATGAATACCTGCCGGTAATTAAGGTTTACCGCGAGTTCAATCACGATGCCGACGCCAAAGAAATCAAAGATGGTTTGGTGATGGTGGTGGATAACAACAACGAAAAAACTGGCCTGCTGGTCGATGAATTATTGGCCCAGCAGCAGGTGGTGATCAAAAGCCTGGAAGACAACTACACCCGTATCCCCGGTATTTCAGGGGCCACCATTCTCGGTGACGGCACTGTGGCCCTGATCATTGATGTGTCCGGTCTGGTGAATCTGGCCGGCATAGGCAGCAGCAACGAACACGCAGCGTAAAAGGAAGGCTGATTATGGCAGACATTTCCATTGAACAGGCTGAACACGGAAATCAGCAGTTTCTCAGCTTTATTATGGCCAACGAAGAATATGGGGTCGATATCCTCTCGGTGCAGGAAATCCGTGGCTGGGAAGCCACCACAGTGCTGCCCAACGCACCGGATTATGTCAAAGGCGTGATTAACCTGCGCGGCACCATAGTGCCCATTATCGACCTCAGGCAAAAATTCGGCATCAAGACCCTGGAATATGGCGCCACCACGGTAGTGATTGTGGTGAAGGTCACCATGGAAGACAGCCAGAAAATCATCGGCATTGTGGTTGATGCGGTATCCGATGTTTTCAGCATTGAAGAAGAAGAAATCCGCCGTGCACCAGACTTCGGCCATGAAACAGATTTGCGTTTCATCAAGGGGCTGGCCAACGTGCAGGACAAGATGGTTATTTTACTTGAAATCAATAAATTACTCGGTTCTGCAGTGCTACCGGACCCTGACACCCTGAGCCGGATTATCGGCAATATTGAACAGCAACCTCAGGCCGTCAACGCTTGAGACAGGTATTTGATTGAGAGGAATCAACATGGACGCAGGCAACAACAACCTGATGGGCCATAGCCCATTCACGCTGGGTGGCATGGTGATAGGCGCCGTGACCCTGGTGCTGAGCCTGGCAGGGCAGTCCGGCAACCTGGTTAGCGGCGCGCTGGCGCTGACTCTGGTGCTGATGGGCATTGGTCTGAGCCAGGGCGCTGGCCAAGGCAAAAGCCGTATCGGCGAGGCACTGGACGAGATTTCCAAGGCGTTGCGAAGCAACACCCGCCCGGTGTTCAATCAATATGATATTCCGGGTTGGCAGGCGTTTTCAGACGACTTCTGTAACTTCTGGGATGCCCAGCAGCAGGGTAAAGCCACGTTGAAGGCACTGGATATCTGCCAGGCCAACGTGATGGTGGCAGACCCCAACGGCGATATCCTCTACTTCAACGAGTCTCTGAGGGCGACGCTGTCCGAGGCTGAAAGTGATATTCGCAAAGATCTGCCCAACTTCGATGCCAGCCGTTTGATTGGCGTGAACATGGACAGCTTCCATAAAGATCCTTCCCATCAGCGGCGCCTGATTGGTGCACTGAAATCTGTCTACTCGGCGCAAATCAAGGTGGGTGGCCGCACCTTCAGCTTGATTGCCTCTCCGGTGTTTGACGACAGTCACCAACGCATAGCTACTGTGGTGGAATGGCAAGACCTGACCGAGTCCCTTGCCCGCCAGCATGCTGAAGAAAAACTCATCCGTGAAACCAACCGCATCAAGCAGGCTCTGGATGTATGCCGAGCCAACGTGATGATGGCTGACGAAAACTACAACATCATCTACTTCAACAACTCATTGAAAGAGATGCTGAGCGGTAACGAGCAAAAGCTGAAAGAGTCGTTAAGCCGCTTCGATATGAACCAGCTGATGGGTGCCAATATCGATATCTTCCACCAAAACCCAGCCCATCAGCGCAACATGCTCGATAAGCTCACCTCGGCCTATGAAACCCGCATCAAGGTCGCCGGGCTGACATTCAATCTGATCGCAACGCCCGTATTTGATAACGGCAAGCGCACCGCCACAGTTGTGGAATGGCGCGACGTAACCGCCATGCTCGCCCGTGAAGAAGCAGACCGCAAACTGTCGGCAGAAAATGCCCGCATTCGCAAAGCACTCGATAATGTGTCGTCCAACACCATGGTGGCCGATGCCGACTGCAACATCATTTATTTGAACGAGGCCGTACTGAAGATGTTCGGTGCCGCTCAGGCCGACATTGTCAAAGAGCTGCCCAACTTCAACATCAATAAGCTTATTGGTGAAAATATCGATGTGTTCCACAAGAACCCGGCGCATCAACGCAACTTGCTGGCCAATCTCAAATCCACTTACAGCAACCAGCTCAGAGTGGGTGGCCGCACCTTCAGGATCATCGCCAATCCAATTACCGATACCGACGGCACCCGCATAGGCACAGTGGTGGAATGGGCCGACCGCACCGCAGAAGTCGCCATTGAGCATGAGATTGATGCCATCATCAACGCCGCCAATGCCGGTGACCTGTCGCAGCGCATCACCACCCACGACAAAGATGGCTTCTTCCTCAACTTGTCCAATGGCCTAAACAGCCTGGTTGGCATTGCCGACAAGGTCATGGCCGATGTGGTGGAAATGTTCGATGGTCTGGCCAAGGGCGACCTGACCCGTAAGATAAACGGCGAATACGAGGGCCAGTTTGGCAAACTGCAAACCGATGCCAATGCCACGGTCAGCCGCCTGACCGAAGTGCTCAACGGCATCAGCGAATCGGCCAATACCGTCACCTCAGGCGCCGAAGAGATAGCCCAGGGTAACGCCGATTTGAGCCAGCGCACCGAAGAGCAAGCCGCCTCGTTGGAGGAAACCGCCTCCAGCATGGAAGAAATGACCGCGACCGTGAAGCAAAGCGCCGAAAACGCCACCCTGGCCAACACCCTCGCCAAAGAAGCCTCAAGCAAGGCCGACCATGGCGGCAAGGTGGTGAAACAAGCCGTTACCGCCATGGAAGCCATTAATGAGTCCAGTAAGCGGATTGCCGACATCATTGGTGTTATCGATGAAATCGCCTTCCAGACCAATCTGCTGGCACTGAACGCTGCCGTTGAAGCGGCCCGCGCCGGTGAACAGGGCCGGGGCTTTGCGGTGGTTGCCGGTGAAGTTCGCAATCTGGCCCAACGCTCGGCCGGTGCCGCCAAGGAAATCAAAGAGCTCATTCGCGACAGCGTGAACAAGGTCAACGATGGCACTTCGCTGGTCAATCAATCGGGTAACACCCTGCAGGAAATCGTCCATGCGGTATCCAAGGTGGCCGAGATGATTAACCAAATCAGCGTCGCCGCAGAACAGCAAGCCTCCGGTATCCAGGAAGTGAACAAGGCTGTGTCGCAAATGGATGAAATGACTCAGCAAAACGCGGCGTTGGTAGAACAGGTTTCTGCCGCGGGTGACGCCATGGCCGAACAGGCACGCAATATGCGGCGTCAACTTGGCTTCTTCCGTACTGACGAGCAGACCACCAGCGCAGCACCATTGGCACTGGTTTCCGGTGGCGATAAGCGCCCTTCAGGTAAGTTCAAGGCGAGTAAAGAAGAGTGGCACGAGTTCTGATGACTAAGCGATGAAAGCGCACAGGGGCTCATCCAGTGAGCCCCTTGTCATCAGTGATGGCATGTACAGGAGAAGCCGCCTTGGAATTCAAATCCGAGCGAGAATTTACGATGACTCGGGCAGATTTCGAGTTTATCCGCGATCTTGCCTACAACCAGACCGGCATCGTTTTACCCGACCGTAAAAAACACATGGTGTACTCACGCCTGTGTCGGCGGCTCAGGGCGCTTAAAATCAACGACTTCAAAGATTACTGCCAGTACCTGCAACGGGAAGAGGAAGAGCTGGGCCATTTTATCAACGCCCTGACCACCAACCTCACCTCGTTCTTCCGTGAAAAACATCACTTCCACTATCTGCGTGATGATGTGGTGCCCAAGTGGCAAAAAAGGGGGGGGAAACGCCTGCGCGTTTGGTCTTCTGCCTGTTCAACCGGTGAAGAGCCCTACTCCATTGCCATGACACTGGCGCCATTTTTCCCAAAAAACCAATGGGATCTGAAAATTCTGGCGACAGATTTGGATACCAATGTGCTCACTAAAGCCGAAAACGGCATTTACCCACCGGAGAATCTCGAAAGTCTGCCAACCAGCCTGGTTGAGCAGTATTTTCAGCGTCAGGGTGATATGGCAAGGGTGAAAGACAGCATAAAAGAGATGGTATTTTTCAAGCAGCTCAACTTACTCGACAGCTGGCCCATGCAAGGGCCTTTTGATGCCATTTTTTGCCGTAACGTTCTTATTTATTTCGATAATCCAACAAAACAAAAAATCATTCACAAATTCAGACAGCTGCTCAGCGACGACGGATTTCTTTTTATTGGCCACTCTGAAACCTTGCATCAGATTTCAGACGACTTCGACCTGATAGGCCAGACCATATACCGTCCCAGACGCCATGGGCGCTAATCTTCAGAGGGGGAAGCTATGATAAGAGTGCTCATCGTTGACGATTCAGCATTGGTACGCCAGCTTCTGAGCCATATGCTGTCTCAGGCCGAGGACATTAAGGTGGTGGGTTGCGCCGAAGATCCTTATCAGGCCCGGGACATGATCAAAGAGCTCAATCCCCAGGTGATCACACTCGATATTGAGATGCCCAGAATGGATGGCATCGCCTTTTTACGCAACCTGATGAAACTCAGGCCCATGCCGGTGATCATGATCTCGACCCTCACCGAAAAAGGCGCCGCTATCACGCTGGAAGCTCTGTCATTGGGCGCAGTGGACTTTATCAGCAAGCCCAAGAATGACCTTGCCAACCGCTTGCTGGATTATCAGGACGAGCTGCTGGAAAAAGTTCGTCAGGCGGCAGTAAGCCGGGTCAGGGCGTTGAGCCCGCCGCCACCGGAGCCAGAGTGCCCTTCCAAACTGAAAAACCGGGTCATCGCCATTGGCGCTTCAACCGGCGGCACCGAAGCCATTCAGCGACTGGTATCGAGGCTGCCCGCCAACTTCCCACCTGTGGTCATAGCGCAGCACATCCCCGCGGCCTTCAGCGCTTCGTTTGCCAAGCGGCTCGACCTGAATTCACAAATGACCGTTGTCGAAGCGATAGGCAACGAGCAGCTCAAACCGGGAAATGTGTACATAGCGCCCGGGCACTGCCACATGATTATCAAACGGGTCGGTGCACACCTGCATACGGCTCTGCTGGACACTGAGCCAGTGAACCGTCACAAACCCTCGGTGGATGTGCTGTTTGACAGCGTGGCCGACGTGGCCGGTAAAGCTGCCATTGGCGTTATCCTCACCGGCATGGGCCGCGACGGTGCCAAAGGCCTGCTGAACATGCGTGAACAAGGCGCTTACACCATCGCTCAGGACGAAGCCAGCAGCGTGGTCTGGGGTATGCCAGGCAGCTCGGTGGAAATCGGCGCCGCCTGCGAGCAGCTGCATCTGGATAAAATCGCCGGCAAGCTGCTTGGCATGTTGAAATCAGATTAGCGAGCCCCTGGCTTCGGGCGTATGACTCAGGGCTCAGGGCTCAGGGCTCAGCGGGCCAGCTACCGTCTTTGTTTGGCCTCAGCCATGCCTGAGAAAACCAATAAAAGCCGCGCTGGGTTTTGGATGGCGCAGTGCAGTTGTAACGCGAACGCCCCGCAGGCAACTCACGACTCGCCTGTACCTCAAAGCGGTTCTCATCAATCCACGCCGGGGTAACCGCACCTTCATTTGGCAGATAGCACCTGAGCTGCGCTTTATGGATATCTTTGCTATCAGCCAGTGTCAGTTGCATCTTTGGACGAAAATCATCACGCAGCAGCGGGTCAGCCGGAGTCAGGCCAACCACGGGCATCGGCAGGCTGTAGAGTTTATCTTTGAGTGTTTGCAGCGACGCATACTTGCCACCAAGCGGAAACCTGGGCAAGGCCGTCAGATTGCTGTGTTGTCCAAGCGCCCCCGACTGCTGCCCAAAAGCCACCATACCAAGCTCGCCGACCAGCGCCTGCAGCTCAGCGTTATATTCGCCATAAGGATATGCCAGCATGGGGGTATCTGCTTTACCACGCAGTTGCTCGAGTACAGCTTCGGTCCGCAACAGATTGTTCCGAACCCGCGCCTTCCAAGCCGCCAGGTCTTCCCCCGGTAGTCGACGCACCAGATGCTCGTGGGCAAAACTGTGATTGGCAAGCTCAGCCCCTTCTGAGGCCAACTGCGTCAGCGTGGCCATGCTCATCATGCCTTTGTGCGGCGCCGCCAGCGGCTCAGCGGCCACAAACAGGGTGTAGGGAAAACCGTATTCCTTTAAGATAGGAACGGCTTCATCGGCAATGTTTTGATAACCATCATCAAAGCTGATGGCCACTGCCCTCAGTGGCGGCGCTTCGCCCCGTTGCACAGCGGCAACCAGGCTCGACAGTGGCACCACCTCAAAGCCGTTGTCAGCCAGAAACTGCATATGACTTCTGAATTCTGCCGGGGTCACGCTGGTCACCCTGGGGGTCGTATCGGACACATGGTGATATTGCAAAACCACCGCCGCCTGAGCGCTACCAATCAACAGGGCGAAGATACTCGCCAAAAACTTCAACATTGCGGGGAAATTCCTCTGATCACAACGGACAACAACTGGCGCAACTGGCAGACACACCGATGCCTGTGGGCCTTGGCGTTGCCGATGATGCTGTCCAACATCACTGTGCCGCTGCTCGGTCTGGTCGACACGGCCATCATCGGCCATTTGAGCGAGGCCTATTATTTGGGCGCGGTAGCTCTGGGGTCAACTCTGTTTACCCTGATCGTATGGCTGCTGGGCTTTTTACGCATGGCCACAACGGGGCTGACCGCTCAGGCCTGGGGCCGCGCCGATGGCCATGGGCAAAAGCGGTTACTGCTTCAGGGACTGGTGATGGCCTTTGCCATGGGGCTTGCGCTGCTGGCCAGCTATCCGCTGCTGCTCAATATTGTATTGTCCTTTTCATCGGCAAGCAGTGAGGTGCTGAGCTACTGCCGCGACTATTTTGGCGTGCGGGTGCTGTCGCTGCCATTGGCACTGGCTAATCTGGTGATGCTGGGATGGCTGCTTGGCAGGCAGGCTCCCAAAGTTGCCATGTGGCAATTGATTGTGGCCAATCTGGTGAATATCGCGCTGGATGTGCTGTTTGTTATCGGGCTGGATATGGGAGTTAAAGGTGCCGCCTGGGCGTCGGTGCTGGCCGATCTGACCGCCTTTGCCATTGCCGGTTATTTTTGCCTGCGCGCCTGGCACGGCCTGCCGGAATCCGTCATTCGCCTTACCGATATCCTCCAGGGCACGGGCCGGTTGCTGAAACTCAATCGGGATATTTTCATCCGCAGCCTGTGTCTGCAGGCCACCTTTGCCTTTATGACTTTTAAAGGCGCCGGACTTGGCGATACCACGGTGGCGGCCAATGCGGTGCTGCTGAATTTCTTAATGCTGATTTCCTATGCGCTCGATGGCATAGCCTACTACGCCGAGGCCGAAACAGGTGCGGCAGTTGGCAAGCAGGATGCACAGGGCCTGACTCACTCGGTTGCGCTCGCCTTTGGCTGGTCGGCACTGTTTGCCACAGGCTTTTCAATAACCTTCTGGCTGTTGGGGCCTGAGTTGATATCGCTGATGACGGATATCGACGCGGTACGTCTTGGCGCACAGCAATTCCTGCCCTGGCTGGTTGCCTTGCCGCTGCTGGCGTTTGGCTCCTATCTGTTTGATGGAGTGTATATTGGCGCAACCCAGGGACGGATCATGCGCAACAGCATGATGCTGGCCACCCTCGGGGTGTTTTTCCCGGTGTGGTATTTATTTTCCCACAGCGGCAATCATGGCCTTTGGCTTGCGATGAGCGCCTTTATGGCCTGTCGCAGCTTAAGCCTCGGCTGGCATTTTTACCGCTATCATCCCGGTTTCATCCGGGCATAAAAAAAGCGGCCTCAGCCGCTTTTTTTATCAGTCACTCTTACTGGTAAGAGTGTGAACCGTGCTGGTGCTCAGTGGCATCACGCACGGCGGTCAGCTCGCCAGGGAACATATCCAGCAGTTGCTTTTCGATACCATCTTTCAGGGTCACGTCGACCATAGAGCAACCGTTACAACCACCGCCAAATTGGATAACGGCAATACCGTCTTCGGTCACTTCCACCAGCAGGATGTTACCGCCGTGGCTGGCCAGCTGAGGGTTGATCTCGGCCTGGATCACGTACTCAATACGCTCAACCAGCGGTGCGTCGGCAGATACTTTACGCATCTTGGCGTTGGGTGCCTTCAGGGTCAGCTGTGAGCCCAACTGATCGTTCACCAAATCTATGCTGGCGTCTTCAAGGAATGGGGCGCTCTTTTCGTCCACCATGGCATTGAAGCCATTGAACTCAAGCTCGATATCATCATCTTCCACGGCATCCGGCGGGCAGTAAGACACGCCGCACTCGGCCTGGGCAGTGCCCGGACTGATAACAAACACGCGGATATTGGTGCCTTCAGGCTGATCGGCAAGCAGTTTCACAAAGTGAGCCTGGGCCGCTTCGGAAATGGTAATCATGTAGAGCGCTCCGTCAGGTAAACCTGAGTAAATTACTAAGAATTGCGGCTATGATACTCCGTCTCACCGCCGGATAGTAGTCCCGGCCACAACCACCATCGGGAAAAATGTCGACTGGATCTCACTCCCCCGAAAGCTTAAACAACGCTGTAAGTAGTCAATTTAAAACCAACCTGCTAATTTGTTCAGTAATACAAAAAGATAATAACGAGCAACCCATGTCCCGCGCCTCTGTGTTAAACGGCCTGTGCCTGAGCATTTGTTTGAGCCAGCCCTTCGCCGCCCCGGCAACCCCTCTGGATGACTACCTTGGCTACCCCCTGGGCGAGTGGCATATTCGCCACGATCAGGTGAATGGTTTTCTCAGCCAACTCGCCAAGCAAAGCGACAGAGTCTCACTGGAAAGCACCGGCTACAGTCACGAACGCCGTCATCAACTCACTGCAGTGGTAACCTCACCCGCCAATCAAAGTCGGCTGGATGACATCCTCAAAGACCGGCAACTGGTTAAACAGGGTAAAGCCAAAAGCCCCTTGTTGGTGGTATGGCTCGCGTACTCGATTCACGGTGATGAAGCCAGCGGCGCCCATGCCGCCATGGCGCTGGTACAGGAACTCGCCACCAGTCAGGAGGCTTGGGTAAAGGAGTTGCTCGACAACACTGTGGTGTTGATTACCCCCAGCCAGAATCCTGATGGATTGGACAGATTTTCAAACTGGTCAAACAGTTACCGTGGTATAGGTACACCGGTCAGCGATGAAAACCACAAAGAACACAATCAGAACTGGCCTGCGGGTCGCTTCAACCACTATCTGGCTGACCTCAACCGTGACTGGCTGTTTTTAAGGCACCCCGAAAGTCGCGGCAGGGTGGCCTTGCTGCATAAATGGCAGCCCCATTACGTGGGTGACTTTCACGAAATGGGCCATAACCAGAGTTACTTCTTCCAGCCCGGCGTCCCGGACCGCACTCATCCACTGACCGATGGCCGCAATCAACAGCTGACCGAGCGACTGGCGCAATATTATCGCGATGCGCTCGATGCCAAGGGCCAGCCTTATTACAGTCGCCAGGGGTTCGATGACTTCTTTTACGGTAAAGGCTCAACTTACCCCGACATCAACGGTGCCGTGGGCGTGCTGTTCGAACAGGCCAGTGCCCGCGGTCAGGTACAGGACTCCGACTACGGCGGTGTCAGCCTGGCTGAGGCCATTGACAATCAGTTGGCCACCTCATTGGCGGCACTTAAGGGCACCCACGCCCTGAGACAGGAGCTGATTGAGTTTCAACGTAGTTTTTACAGCGGAAAAAGCGGCAAACAGGGTCGGGGTCAAGGGCGACTGGTGTCTACCCGCGGCGACCATCAACGCCTCAATGAACTGGCAAAGCTGCTGAGCCAGCACGGTATTGAGTTCAGCTATCTGAGTCAGGATCTGAAGACTGGCAAACAAATCTATCGCGCAGAAGATAGTTTGTTTATTCCTGGCGAACAATCTCAGTCGGTGTTGGTTGAGGCGCTGTTTGAGCGCCGCACCCGCTTTGCCGACCCAACTTTCTATGATGTCAGTGCCTGGGATTTGCCTTCTGCCTTTAATCTCATCGTGGCCGAGAGCTTCCGCCCCGGCTCAGGCCAATTGAGCGACAGCCAACCCAAGTTAACAACCGAGGCTATCCCGGACGATACCGTGGCAGTGCTGCTGGACTGGCGCGATGGCGCAGCTGCGCCTGCACTTGCCCAGCTGCAGCGTAAAGGGCTGCGGGTGCGCGCGGCGACCAAGGCCTTTACCCCGGCTGGTAGCGACAACCCGTTTCCGGCCGGAACCCTGATGTTGCAACTGAAGCAGGACGCCATGGAGCCTGCGGCGCTTAAGACATTCCTGAGCCAACTGGCAACCGAGATGGATATTCGCTGGCATCCGTTCAGCTCCTTTGCCGCCAGCTCGGGGATCGATCTTGGCAGCGGCGACATGGTAGCACTGCAAGGTGTGCGGGCCCTGTTGGTGTCCGGCCAGGGCTCAGACCCCACCGAGGTCGGTGAAATCTGGCAATTCCTCGACAGCAAACTGAAGCAGGGCGTGACCTTGGTCGACAGCGATAGGCTGGGGCGGATTTCGCTGGATAAGTACACCCACGTGTTGCTGGCGGATGGCAACTACAAGCATCTCGACGACTCGCTGGCTCGCAAGCTGGGCAGTTTTGTCAGTGAAGGAGGCGTGTTGGTAGCGCAAAAAGGTGCGCTTGGTTGGCTTGGTGACAACAACCTGCTGCGCACCGGGGTACATGAGGCGCGCTTCTTCCAACAACAGTTTGCCACTACCGGGCTAAGCTATGAGGATAAGGCCGCCTTCAAGGCCCGTCAGGCCATTGGTGGGGCTGTGCTCGCCTGGCAACTGGATCCGGCCCACCCGCTGGCCTTCGGTCTGCCAGACCCCATGGTGCCCGTGATGAAGAACAAGGTGCTGGGGCTTGGCGATACCAACGAGCCTTTTGTGGTTGGCGCCAGATATCCAGACAAGCCGCTGATCTCGGGGTATTTATCGGATGAATATCAACGCGCATTTGGCCTAGGTAACAGCATGGTGGCCGAACCCAGGGGTAAAGGCGTGGTCGTGGCGTTCAGCGATAACCTGCTGTTTCGCAATATCTGGCTTGGCAGCGAAAAAATTTACGCCAACGCCCTCTATATGCTGCCGGCAGCCATGGCGCGATAAGTCTCAGCTGTCGAGAAGCCCGGGCGCCTCTGCCCGGGCCAGACACCAAACCTGCACCGCAACGCCCTGCGCCTCCAATAGCCGCGCAATTTCATTTACCGTGCTGCCGGTGGTCACCACATCATCCACCAACGCCACCGAGCCCGCCTCACAGACGCCATTTATCACAAAGGCATTTTTCAGATTCTGCCGCCTCACCTTGCCGCTCAAACCCGCCTGCTGAGGCGTATTACGACTGCGGGCAAGTAAGTTGCTGTTAACCGGGATCCCCGATAGGCGAGACAGACTGAGGGCTATCTCATGGGCCTGATTAAACCCCCGCTGTCGCAGCCGTTTGGGATGCAAGGGCACGGGCAACAGCAAGGAGACCGGACGCACCAATCCGGCCCGCTCAAGCCTGCACACCCTGAAATGCAGCGCCTCACACAGGCTTTGCAGCGGCGCAAACTGCCCCTGATACTTGATGCCGGCAATCGCCTGCCCCAGTCCCTGGTGATAACTGGCGGGAGCCACCACCGGCAAGGCGTCGAGCACCCGACAACTGCCGCACAGGCCAAATTCCGCCGTCAAGCCGCGGCCACATCCCAAACAGGAAGGGCCCTGATACAGACAAGAGGCCATGCAATGACAGCAAATACCGCTGCCATCGGTCAGGTGCTGATGACAGAGCAGACATCGGTTGGGTAAACTTTGCGCCAGACATTCAATGGCCCGTAGCCAAAGGTGGCGCCAGCGTAACAGATTGGCCATAGCATCATCCCTGATAAGAGGCACAAGTGACAAAGCACCTGCAGCAAACAATCCATATCGACAGCCACGGCCAGGGGCCGGATTTGGTCATACTCCACGGCTGGGGCATGAATGGCGCCGTCTTTGCGCCGCTGCAAGGTGCGTTTCCCGAGTATAGGTTGCATTTTGCCGACCTGCCGGGCTTTGGCCTGAGCAGCCCCGTTGCCGGAAACCTGGATGCCTGGGTCGATGCACTGATGGCGGTATTGCCGCCGCAGATGATTCTGGCGGGCTGGTCTCTGGGCGGCCTGGTGGCGACCCGCGCAGCACTGCGCTACCCAAACAGAGTAAGGGCGCTGGTGAGCATTGCTTCATCGCCCTGCTTTATGGCGCGGGAAACCGAGAAATGGCCTGGTATTCCGCCGCAGGTGCTGGCTCAGTTTGGCAATGAGCTGGGGAAAAATCTGCCCAAAACTATTGAGCGATTCCTGGCGATTCAGGCCATGGGCAGCGATACCGCCCGGGAAGACATTCGCCGCCTGCGCGATCTGGTGCTGTCGCGCCCGTTGCCGGACGCCGCCGCACTAAAGCAGGGGCTTGAGATGCTGGAGCAGGTGGATTTACGGCCTGAACTTGCCGGGCTCAGCCAGCCCTGGCTGCGAATTTGGGGGCGTCTTGATGGGCTGGTTCCCAAGCGGGTGATGCCCGCTATGCCCAGCAGCGACACTGCGGAAGATTTGATGCTGGCCAAGGCGTCCCATGCGCCGTTCTTTTCCCATCCCGATGAATTTGTCAGTGGCATGACAAGTTGGCTGGCAAAGCTTTAATCCCGGCGGATGAGCGGTTATTATTTAAACAGCTCTGCCATCAATTAAGGATGCACCATGCTGGTTGTCACCAACTATCCTCAGGTACCGATCGCGACGACCAACGCCGCGACCGATGCGTTGCGGGTAGAAAGCCAGCAGCGCCCACCCATAGTGCCCGCGCCCGAGTTGACCAAGGGCCATGAAGAACGGGCCTTCAATTCACAGAATGAACGTACGGCCGACGAGCCACAGGTACAGGCCAAACTGCAGCAGCGGGTTGACGAGCGCCAGCAACAACAGAACCAGCAGCAACAACAGCAGCAAAGGGAAGGTGAAAAGCAGGCCAGCCAGCCATTGCCGCTCAAGGCGCTTAAGCTGCCAGCCCGCACGCCGGGGGCGTTGAGCCGTAAAGACATCAGAGTCAGGGTAGAAGATAAGGCACCCAAACAGCCCATAGGCGCCAAAACCGCCACACCGGCAACAGGCCAGGAAGCCTCCCTGTACCGCACCATAGCCTCACATGTAGGCAGTTTCTATCGCCACACCAGCGAGCCTGCTGCCGAGGCTGGCATCGAAGCCTGGATTTAATTGAGTCGCGGCAACCCAAGCTGCCGCGACCATATTCAGTGACGTTCTATTCCAGCGCAAACAAGCCCTGCTGATACGCCAGACTGCCCCACAGCGCCCACGCCAGCGCGGTTTTTTGCATGGTTTCCGGCTGCGGGAAGGGGCTCAGGCTGCCATCTTCGCGCTGATAACGGAAACCCTCAGGTGCCCGCTCAGGCTGCAGGATCACCAGATCGCGACCACGCATATAGGCAAAGTTCTTGTCGTACTGCATCAGGGCCCGTCCGGGCCAATCATCGGCAACCTGAGTCAGATCCTGCCCCAGCATAGGGTAGCGGCCCGAAATGCCCATCAGCGACAACAGGGTTGGCGCCAGGTCGATTTGACTCACCACCCGCTGATCGCGCTTAGGCGCAACCCCATCGGCAATAATGAGTCCAGGGATGCGGAACCGGTTCACCGGCACCAGGCTGGCACCACCCACGCGGCTATCGTGGTCGGCCACCACCAGAAATACCGTATCCTTCCAATAGTCTGAATCTTTGGCCAGCTTGAAGAACTCGCCAATGGCGAAATCGGCGTACTTGGCGGCGTTATTACGGGTCTGCTTGGGCTGCTCGAACAGCTCAATGCGGCCATCGGGGAATTCGAACGGGTCGTGGTTGCTGGAGCTGAACACCAGGCTGAAGAAGGGCTTACCTTGCTGATGCAGACGCTTGAACTCACTGTCGGCGCGGCGCACCAGGTCTTCATCCGACACCCCCCAACTGCCTACAAAGGCCGGGTTGTCGTAGTCGTCCTGATCCACAATACGGCCAAATCCATTGCCGAGGAAGAAGCTGCGCATATTGTCGAAGTGGCTTTCACCGCCGTAAATAAAGGAGGTGTCGTAGCCCTGGCGTCGCAGCATTTCAGCAATAGTGAAGAAACCGTTCTGGCTCTTGCCAAGTTTCACCACCGAGCGCGCTGGCGTCGGCGTGAAGCCGGTGGTGACCGCTTCGATGCCACGCACCGAGCGGGTGCCGGTGGCATAGAGATTATCGAAATACCAGCCTTCGGCCGACAAGGCATCCAGATTCGGCGTCAGCGGTAAGCCGCCAAGGCTGCCGACAAAACGTGCCCCCAGACTTTCCTGCAGAATGATCACCAGATTGCGGGGTTTGCCTTGAAAACTGGCCTGGTTGTCCGACAGGCTCGGCAGCTTATCCGACACAAAGCGCTCTGGACTGCGGCCGCTGTCGGCCCGCACTGCGGCAATAATTTCATCTTTTGGCAACTCGCCATACATCTTTGCGGCGTTGGCCTCTTTGCCCATCTGGCTGATGGCAAACACCAGCGAATAAGAGGAGTTCACCGTCAGTGAATTCACCAGAGGATCGTCACAAAAAGCCACCATGGCCGGGTTGAGCGGTCTGTGGCCCAGAGTCGAACGGCCACCGGCCAGGATCACCACAGCCACCAGTACCAGCAATACCGGCCGCAGGTACCAACGGGGATAGGTCAGATTCTGGGTCAGACGGCCCGATAACTTCCAGCCGCCCCACAGAATAAGCGTTGACGCCACCAGGCCAAACAGCAGCTCAAGCGGTCTGCCGCTCCACAGCATGGACAACACTTCTTTGGGGTAAATCAGATATTCGATATAGAGTCGATTGGGGCGAATGCCATACTCTTCGATAAAGGATGGGGTAGAGAGCTCCAGAAACAGCATCAGCCACAGGCCCAGAGTCAGCCACAGTCGCAATATGGGGCGCCACACATAGCCAAGCACATGCTTGCCACCAAATATCACTGTGCCGAGGGCAGCGCCGCCCCACAGCCAACACAGGGTGGCAATATCCACCCGCAGCCCCTGCACCAGTAAGTGCTGCCAGCCACCGGCGGCATCAACCCGCTCGGCCTGCCACAGCCCCAGGCCAATCCGGCTTATCATTAGGGCTGCCAATGCCAACAAGGCAAAAATCCCCAATGCCCGCCACGGGCTTTGGGGTGGTTCTCTGAATCTCATTGCGTTACTCCGGCGTCCGCTCTTGTCGGCGGTCTCTCATACGTGAGTGGTATGATACTCACAGCCACCAAAAGTTCACCTGAATATCACAGAAAATTCATACCTGGGCACAAGTCGACTGCAGAATTCAACAAAAGCATCGGCAAGATTGCCGGGAGGCGGGATTGTGACTGTCTGATTTGCATAAAAAAACGCGGCAAGGGCCGCGTTTTTCGGTCTGCTTGGGCAGAATTATTTTTTCATTTTGGCAAAGGCATCGGCAAAAGCGTTGCCCATGGCGGCATTGATGGGTTGCGGCTTGGACGCCTTGCCCTGACCACCGGCCTGCGGCTTACCCTGAGGCTTAGCGCCCGGCTTGCCACCCTGCCCCTGACGGGCACGCGGCTGGCCGCTTGGCTGCGGCTTTTCATCCAAACGCATGGTCAGGCCAATACGCTTGCGCTCCACATCCACTTCCATCACCTTCACCTTCACCACATCACCGGCCTTCACCACAGTATGCGGGTCACTGACAAACTTGTCCGACAGCGACGAGATGTGTACCAGACCATCCTGATGCACCCCAATGTCGACAAAGGCGCCGAAATTGGTGACGTTGGTGACCACACCTTCGAGGATCATTTCCAACTTGAGGTCACGGATTTCAGTCACGCCTTCTTTGAAGTGCGCAGTCTTGAATTCACCACGGGGGTCGCGGCCCGGCTTATCCAGCTCTTTGAGGATGTCGGTCACCGTTGGCAAACCAAAGGACTCGGTCACGAACTCCTCGGCCTTGAGGGTACGGATAAGCTCGGTATTGCCAATCAGGTTGCCAAGCGGCAACTCGCGGGTCTGGGCAATGCGCTCCACCAGCGAATAGGCTTCGGGGTGCACTGCCGAGGCATCCAGCGGATTGTCGCCTTCGCGAATACGCAAAAAGCCGGCTGCCTGCTCGAAAGCCTTGGGGCCGAGACGTGGCACTTTTAACAGCTCTTTGCGGTTCTTGAACTGGCCGTTTTCGTCGCGGTATTCCACCACGTTTTTCGCCAGAGTCTTGTTCAGACCAGACACCTGACTTAGCAGCGCCACCGAGGCCATGTTCAGATCCACACCCACGCTGTTTACGCAGTCTTCCACCACGGCTTCGAGGCTGGACGACAGCTGGCTCTGGCTCACATCGTGCTGATACTGACCAACACCGATGGACTTGGGCTCGATTTTCACCAGCTCTGCCAGTGGGTCCTGCAAACGACGGGCAATAGACACGGCGCCGCGGATGGATACATCCAGATCCGGAAACTCCTGCGCCGCCAGTTCAGAGGCCGAGTACACAGAAGCGCCCGCCTCGCTCACCATCACCTTGGTCAGGCCTGGATGGCTTTCTTTCACGGCGGCAATCACTTCACCGGCCAACTTGTCGGTCTCGCGGGACGCAGTGCCGTTACCCACAGCAATCAGCTCCACCTTGTGCATGTTCACCAATGTGGTGAGGGTACGCAGCGACTTATCCCACTGATTTTGCGGCTCATGCGGGAAAATAGTCGTATGAGCCACCAGCTTGCCGGTGTCGTTTACCACCGCCACTTTCACCCCGGTACGCAATCCGGGGTCCAGCCCCATGGTGGCCTTGGAGCCCGCAGGGGCAGCCATCAGCAAGTCGTTGAGGTTTCGGGCAAATACCTTGATGGCATCCTCTTCGGCCTGTTCACGCAGACGGGAAATAAACTCGGTTTCCATCTGCAGCGCCACCTTGATGCGCCAGGTGCCTGTGACCACGGTTTTCAGCCACTGATCCACAGCAGTGTCACCCAGTTTCAGCCCCAGATGTTCGGCAATAATCACTTCGCAGTAACTGCCGCTGCCGGGTTCGGCTTCAGGATCGGCAACCATCTCCAGGCTTAAAATACCTTCGTTGCGGCCACGCAGCATGGCCAGCGCCCGGTGCGATGGCACCTTGCCCAGCAGTTCACTGTGTTCAAAATAGTCGCGAAACTTGGCGCCTTCCTTCTCTTTGCCGGCAATCACTTTGCTTTGCAGCACCGCCACGCCCGAGAGATGTTCACGCACCTTGCGGATAAGCTCGGCGTCTTCGGCAAAGCGCTCCATCAGGATGTAGCGGGCGCCATCGAGCACGGCACGCACATCGGCAAATCCGGCTTCGGCATTGATAAAGGCGCTCGCTTCGGCATCGATATCGGCGCTGCGGTTGGCCAGCAGCAGTTCGGCCAAAGGCTCGATACCTGCTTCAATGGCAATCTGGCCCTTGGTGCGGCGCTTGGGCTTGTAAGGCAGGTACAAATCTTCAAGGCGGGTCTTGCTGTCAGCACCCAGAATGGCGGCCTTGAGTTCGGGGGTCAGCTTACCCTGGGCCTCAATGGACGACAGGATAACGTCACGGCGATCGCCAAGTTCACGCAGGTAGCCCAAACGGCTGTGCAGGGTTCTCAGCTGGGTGTCATCCAGACCACCGGTCACTTCTTTTCGATAACGGGCCACAAAGGGCACGGTTGCGCCATCGTCCAGCAAGGCGATGGTGGCAGTCACCTGTGCCTCACGGACATTCAATTCTTCGGCGATGATCCGCGCAATATTTGATGTCATCAAGGATTCTCGTACGTCTGTGGTGTAGAAAAACACGGGAAAAAATCACAATGCCCTCAAGAGTACCACAGCCCTTGGCAGAGTTTCATGCCCGGCGATAATCAAGCGCTGTTACAGGAAAAAAACAGCCTCTCGACCTATGCTTTTATCACTTCCCCACGCTTTTATTCCAGCATTCGGAGCAAGAATGACCCGAGTCGGCAAACTCCTGTATCCCATCGCCCTGTTGCTTGCAGCCGTGCTGACGCAGGCGGCGGACCTCACCCCCGAACAGGTCAAGACCGCCTATGTGTTTAACTTCCTCAAGTACATCACCTGGCCGGACGAAACCAAACGCAGTGAACTCAGGCTGTTGTACACAGGGGATGATGGCAAGTATTTGAATGTGCTCAAATCGTTAGAGCAGCAGCAAGTCCGCGGGCTGAGATTGAAAGTGACCCAGGGCAGCAGTAACAGCGCCATCACCGCGGCCGATGTGGTGCTGGTGGATAAGGCTGGCGAGCCGAGGCTTGGGGCCATTAATGCCCTTATCAAAGACAAACCAATTTTGGTAATTGCCGACAACGCCCGTGAAAAGCAGCTGTTCGGGCTGAATTTCATTGCCAAAAGCGGCGGTAAAATCGGATTTGAAATCAACAGATACAGCCTTATTTATCAAAAGCTTGCTGTTTCAAAAGACATAGTTATCCTCGGCGGCACCGAGCTGGACATCGCCGCCATGGTCAAGGATATGGAATCCACCCTGCAGGCCAACCGCGAGCAATACGCCAAGTTGCAGGCTCAGGTGGCCGAGAAGCAGCGTCAGCTGGAGGCTCAGCAGCAACAGCAGCGTCAGCAACAAGCCAAGATTGCCGAGCTGGATGCCACCATCACAGAGCAGCGCCAACTGCAGGCCAGCCTGCAAGCCCAGCAGCAGGACATGGAAAAGCGTATGGCCGACACCCAGGCCACCTTCAGCCGCCATCAGTCACAGCTGGATGCCAAGCAGCAGGAGCTGAAAAACAAGACCGAAGACATTGCCGCGCTCTCGGCCTCCATCAATGTCAACGAAGCGCGCATTCGCGAGCAAAAACAGATACTGGCAAGCTATGAAACCGAGCTGGCGCAGAAGGAGCAAAACCTCGCCAGCCAGAGCGAAACCCTCGAAGCTCAAAGCTCCATCATCCAAACTCAAAAGTACCTGTTGTATATCTCCATCGCGCTCATTATCTCCATCAGCGTGTCCATCATGCTGATTTACCGCGGCGTGCGGATTAAAAACGGCCTGTTTCTCAAGCTGGCCCACAAAAACACTGAGCTTGAAAAAGCCAATACCGAGATTTTGAATACCCGTGACCAGCTGATCAAAAGCGAGAAAATGGCGGCTCTTGGTGGTCTGGTTGCCGGGGTTGCCCACGAAATCAACACCCCGGTTGGGGTCGGCATCACCTCATCGACCCACATGCAGGAGCAACTGGCGCGCTTTATCAGCCGATACCGGGCCGACGATGTCAACGAAGAAGATTTGGATCTGCTACTGGACGACCTGACCCAATCCCTCGACCTGCTGGTGCGCAATCTGGATCGCGCCGCCAGACTGGTGCGCAGCTTCAAACAGGTGTCGGTGGACCAAAGCCACGAAGAAGTGCGCACCCTGCAACTGAAGGAATATATCCGCGAGGTGTGCGACAGCCTGCACCACGAGCTCAAGCGCGGCAAACATCAGGTGCACATTGAAGCCGACCCGAGCCTCAGCTTCAGCTGCGAAGCCGGTGCCATGGCGCAGGTGCTTACCAATCTGGTGATGAACTCGCTGGTGCATGGATTCAGGGACATGAGTGACGGCCAAATCCGTTTCGAATGCTATCGCAGCGGCGATGGCATCATCATCGACTATCAGGACAGCGGCAAAGGGATAGACGACGATGCCATCTCCAAGGTGTTCGACCCCTTCTTTACCACCCGTCGCGGCGAAGGCAGCTCAGGCCTTGGGATGCACGTGTCTTTCAACATAGTCACCCAAAAATTCGGCGGCGACATTCAGTGCCTGCCCTGCGCCCATGGCGCACACTTCCGGCTGAGTTTGCCGCTGCAACCGCCCGCGTGATCAAGCCGACTCTCAATCAAACCAGCTCTTAATTAAATTGTTTTTTAGTCAAAGCGATAGCTGAGTCCAAGTTCCACGGTGCGCCCCGGCAGCGGGTTGCCCGGCTCACCATCGAAAGCGTAAAAATTGTCTCTGCCGAGCAGATTTTTAAACCGCAGATGCCAGCCAAGTGTGCGCCACTGCCCATGTAAACTGGCGTCCAGGCTGGCAATGGCACTGGCGTCGCCTTCGATATCACCATGCCAGCGGTAGCCCAGCTGCGCCCTGGCAAAGCTGAGGTCGTGGGCCACAAAGGCCAGCAGCTTAGCCTTGGGCATGTCTTTGGTGGCCGCTTCAGAACCACTGGCAGGCCACACTTGATTGACGGCACCACCAAGTTGCCAATCGGCTGCAAACCGCCACTCAAACTCGGCCTCCACGCCATAGACTTCAAACCGCTGCGCTGAGTTGGCAAAGCTGTTTTTGCTCAGCTCATCCCCCTTGTTATCGATGAATCTCAATGGCCGACCATCGAGGGCACTGTCGGTTTGATTGTAAAAGCCGCTCAGTTTCAGCATCCAGGGCGACTGACGGTACAACACATCCAGCTCGGTTGAGCTGAATGTCTCGGGCGCCAGACTGTCGCTCAGGCCCGCCAGGGCCGCTGCCGGATCGGCGGCATGGGTGCCGACATAATTGCGGGTCTCATCGTTCAGCAGGTATTCCTTCAACCCCGGCGAGCGAAAGGCCGAACTGTACAACGCCTTCAGCGTCCAGCGCTCGTTGAGCGCCTTCACCAGCGCCACCCTTGGTGACCAGTGACTGAAACTGTCTTGCAGATAAGCGCCGCTGTCGTAACGCAGCCCAGCGGTAAGATGAACATCAAAAAGCGACGGGAAAACATCGTGATACTGAAAAAATGCCCCACGATATTCCACGCTGTCAGACGCCTGCCTTTGCCACTCCGGCGCTGAGGTATCGGTTTGAGCCAGCTCCTCAAAGGGCGAGTCAGGCACAAAAAAGCCGCCCTTATCCCGGCGCCGCTCCAACGATGCGCCCATCAGTAACGAGCGCTGCGGCCCCAGCCGCCATTGCAGTTCGGCTTCCAGCAAGCGGGCGTTGGCCTCCACCAGATACTGGCTGAACAGCGGCTGATCTCCAGCCTCAATTTGCGCCCGGGTGTTGTTAATGGCCGTGCCCGCCTCGTCCGAGTCGTTATTCACCAGCCGTACACTGGCCTGCCAGTCATCAAAAAAGGTGTTCTGCCAGCTGAGATAGGCGATGCGGGTATCCCACTGGATTTGGTTTTGTGGCACCGACAAATCACCCACCCAGTGCTCGCCAAGGCCCGACTGGCGCTGCATATCGATATAACCCACCACAAACTGGCCCAAGTTGCCGGGGGCAAAGGCGTGGCGCACATAACCAAAGTGTGCCTGCTGATCATCATAGTAACGCTGCAGAGGCGAAAAGTCTGGCCCCACCAAGGCCTGCTCACTGCCCTTATCGAAGGCCTGATACACCCCAAAACTGTTACCCAAGCGGCTCGATAGCCTGCCGCTGACCATGGCACGCCGCCCTGTCTCATCACCGCCATAGGTGCCATCCAGCTGCAAACCATCAGCGCCTTCATTGTCGGAGGTCAGGCTAATCACTCCAAAAAATGCACTCTGACCATAAATCGCCGAGGCAGGCCCCCGCAGCACTTCCACCTGTTTCATCGGCAGTAATGGCAACTCGTTTTCAATCGGCGCCTTGTTGGCGCGGGCATGGTTCAGCCGTATCCCATCCAGCAGCACCAGGTGTTTGTTGTTCTCAAAACTGCCAGCCCGCTGACCACGGGTTTCCAGCACCCATTCGCCGTAAATGCTGTAGCTGCTGTAACCCGACGTCACATCCGCCAATTCGGCCAGCTGACTCACCCCAAGGGTTTGTAATTGTTCCTGATTAAATACGCTGATATTGGCGGGAGACAGGCTCAGCGGTAAAGACACCTTGGAGGATACCGACACCTGAATGTCGGCCAGCTGCTCTATCGACAGCTCAAAAATCGACTGTTCGGCCCATGTGGCAGCGGGCACCATGGCCGCAACGCAACACAGAGCCAACTTGGATGGCTTCATAGCTTCACCCCGGTAAACAAAGGCAAAATCACCCCTGATTTTGAGTATAGAAGCCACTGGAACGGCCAGCATGCCACCGCGCTAAGATTCAAAATGCACAGCTAAAAAAAGCGGCCGAAGCCGCTTGATTTTTTGCCTGTCTGGCTAGTCTTCTGCCTCGAAGGGCTGGTAGCGGATGACGTTGATGTACCACTCTTTGCGGCCGGAGGGGGTTTGTACCGAGACTTCGTCATCCACCTGCTTGCCAATCAGGGCGCGGGCCATGGGCGAGTCTATGGTGATGTAGCCTTTTTGGGTGTCGATTTCATCTTTACCCACAATACGATAACGCACGATTTTGCCTTCATCGTTTTCCAGCTCGACCCAGGCGCCGAAGAACACCTTGCCCTCCTGCTGGGGGGAGTAGTCGACGATTTTCAGCACTTCGAGACGCTTGATAAGGTAGCGCACCCGGCTGTCGATTTGCCTGAGCAGCCGCTTATTGTAGGTGTAATCGGCGTTTTCTGAGCGATCGCCCTGGGCCGCGGCTTCCTGCACCTTGAGGGTGATTTCGGGGCGGTATTCCTTCCAGAGGTATTTGAGCTCCTTATCGAGCGCTTCCCAGCCTTTGCGGGTGATGAGGTGGGCTTTTTCAGTCATGGGTAGTAAACGGCCTGTGATAAATGCAGCAACTGCCCACAGGTTTCCAGAAGCCCGCGCCGCTTGCAAGCGCCAAGACAATCCAAAGTCAGTGAACGCATTGATTTTAGTCGCTATGGCAGTGAATGGTCGCCGACTAATTTATTTTTGTCTCTGTTGAGATATTGGCTTCGACGGCATTCTCACCGAAGGCTTTTGGCTTGGCGACCCGTTGCGGGACGGCCAAGCCAGCGGGCTCACTCGGTTCATCGGTTAACAATGAACTCAGATTCGATTGATTGTTAACTTTGGGCTCGGTACTCGGCGTAATTGATGACGAGGCCTCGGACGTCGGCAGCGGCTGCAGAGCCGCAATGTTGTGCACAGGCACGGTTATCGGTTTGCTTTGGCCTTCGGGCAGCGCAAAGGCGAAGCGGCTGGTGAGACTTATCAGAGTGACCGTGACTTGCTGCACCTTAGCGGCGTTTGTCAGGGTAATGGGGTAATTCAGGTCCAAGCGATGTTTGCTGGCTGAATCTGACTGGAGGTATTCCACATCATGGCTGGCCACTGTGAATGCGTATAAAAACAAAGGGATTACCACCAACAACAGCACCAGTTTATACATACGGATGCCATAAAAAGGCTTCCAGCTGTTGTACCACTTAGCCTCTGCTTTCGCCTCAAACCAGTGAGGAAACCACCTCGATAGGACGTATAAAAACAAAATGAAACTGGTAAACCCGGCCATGGCAATATAGATGCTCGGATTTGCGATAAAGGCCATTAAAAAGTCTGTTAGTTCTAAATAAGCAAGCACCGGAATATCGAAGCCCTGATGCAGCACGGCCAGATAAATCAGGCCAGCAATACTGCACAGGAAGTAGAGCCCGCTGATAAACACCGCCGGATTGGCCTTGAAGTAGGCAGCTATTAGCTGCCTGTCGGCATGAAATTCTGCAAAGTATTCCTTGTCACTGCTGATAGTACGCACTGGCATCCCTATTGTTTCGTAAACGCGTCCTTTTATTCTAATGAGGCATAATACACAGTTTAAATCAGACTTTTTAATATACATGGCAGAATGATAGCGCAAAACCGCCGAAAACTGCGTTTAACGAATGTTACAAAGTCACAGGTGCTTTTTGGCCCTAAACTGGCTAAATTTAGGATATTCCGTCATTTTTTCGGTTAGTATGTTGTGGCTGCTGCGGCCACTTTGAGGGGAAGGATACATGGGACAGGAAACTTCCAAGATTCTGGTTGTCGACGATGATATGCGTCTTCGTGCGCTGCTTGAGCGCTATCTGGTTGAACAGGGCTACCAGGTGCGCGCGGCCGCCAATGCCGAACAAATGGACCGGCTGCTCGAGCGTGAAAACTTCCACATGATGGTGCTGGATTTAATGCTGCCCGGCGAAGACGGCCTGTCGATTTGCCGCCGCCTGCGCCAGAGTGGCAACCCACTGCCCATCATCATGCTGACCGCCAAGGGCGACGAAGTAGACCGCATTATCGGCCTCGAACTCGGCGCCGACGATTACCTGCCCAAACCTTTTAATCCCCGCGAACTGCTGGCCCGCATCAAGGCGGTAATGCGCCGTCAAACTCAGGAAGTGCCCGGCGCCCCGGCGCAGCAGGAAGAAGAAGTGAGTTTTGGCGAGTTCACCCTCAACCTGGCCACCCGCGAGATGTATCAGGGCAGCGAATCTATTTCGCTCACCAGCGGCGAATTTGCGGTACTCAAGGTGCTGGTCACTCACCCGCGCGAGCCGCTGTCGCGGGATAAGCTGATGAACCTCGCCCGTGGCCGTGACTACTCGGCGCTGGAGCGTTCCATCGATGTGCAGGTGTCCCGCCTGCGTCGCCTGATTGAGAAAGACCCCGCCAACCCCAGATACATTCAAACCGTGTGGGGCCTGGGCTATGTGTTTGTTCCCGACGGCAGTGCCCGTCGCTGATCCCCGGGTGATTGAATGAAACTTCGCTGGTGGCAGCGGTTGCTGCCCCGCAGCGCCTTCAGCCAGACCGTGATGCTGATTGGTTGTCTTTTGCTAATCAATCAGCTGTTTTCTTATGTGTCTGTTGCGCTCTACGTGATAAAACCCAGCTACCAGCAGATTAACCAACTCATTGCCCGGCAGATAAACTTTATGTTTGCCGACGATGTGGTGATTGGCCGCGAATACCTGAGCCTGGTGGATGCCCTCAATGCCAAAGTCCATGACGACAGCATGCAGGTGTACAACCAAAAGCAGGCCAGAGAAGCCGGCATAGACAACGCTACCTACTACAACCTGTTGTCGGAACAGATGTCCGAATACCTGGGCGGCAAGGCAGAAGTACGTATTGCTCAGGGCGAAACCGTTCAAATCTGGATCCGCCCGCCTCAGGCTCCCAGCGTGTGGATCAGGGTGCCACTGTCCAGCTTCAACGAATTGGAAATGTCGCTGCTGACCCTGTATCTGATGGTGATTGGTGCCCTTAGTGTGGCGGGCGGTTGGCTGTTTGCCAGACGCCAAAGCAAACCATTGAAAGAACTTCAAAAAGCGGCAATGAGCGTTTCGCGCGGCGAATACCCCGAGGCGATCCCGCCCGCGGGCTCCAGTGAAATTGTTGAAGTAACCCATGCTTTCAACCAGATGGCCCACAGCATGCGGATGCTGGAGCAGGACCGTGCCCTGATGATGGCGGGCATTTCCCACGATTTGCGCACCCCGCTCACCCGGATCCGGCTGGCATCCGAAATGATGGTCGAAGAGGACGCGTACCTGCGCGATGGCATAGTGGCCGACATCGACGACATGAACGCCATCATCAACCAGTTTATTGCCTATATCCGCCAGGATCAGGAAGCCGTGTGGGAAAAGTCCGATATCAATCAGCTGGTTACCGAACTGGCACAGGCCGAATCCAAACGTGATGCCACTATCGAGCTGGCGCTGGGCGAGTGCCGTGAGATCCCCATGCAGGTAATCGCCATCAAACGGGTACTGGGCAACCTGCTGGAAAATGCTTTCCGCTACGGCCGCGGCTGGCTTAAGGTCTCGACCCGGATGGAGAAAAACCAGCTGGTACTGACGGTGGAAGACAATGGTCCCGGCATTCCTGTTGATCAGATCCCTAAGCTGTTTCAACCCTTTACTCAGGGCGATACCGCCCGTGGCAGCGTGGGCTCTGGCCTGGGGCTTGCCATTATCAAGCGCATCATCGACCGCCATCAGGGCAAGGTAAAACTCAGCAATCGCAGCGAAGGCGGCCTGAAAGCCGACGTCTTTTTACCGCTGGAATAAGCGGCTTCATAAAAGTGTAACCGGGCTGTCATAAGCTGCTGATATCCAGTGCTTGTCGTCTGCCGTTATGAAAATTTCCACCCTGTCGTTGGGCGCTTCGGCGCTGCTTTTGGTGTTGGCCAGCTTGATGACGGCCACCTTGCTTTGGACCAGCAAGCAACGTGCTCAGCTTGAAGATCACAGCAATCGGATTGCCACACTGCAACAGGACTTTGTGATTGATGTGCGCCGCCTGCTGGAGCTGTACCTCAAAAGCGGTGATGCCAGCCAATTGGAAGCCGCCCGCAGCAAACTGCGCGATATGAATGCATCTCTTGCCGCCCTGCCCGCCGCCGAGGCCACTCAGCTGGCCGCAACCCTCAGCCAATTTGAAGCCGATCTCGACAGTAAGTACCGTGCCGCCGGTAAACTGGCGGGCAACCCGCGCCAGTTGCTGGCCCACGCCGAATCTGAACTGCTCGACTACAACCGCATGCTGGCAAGCTACGCCACAGAGGGGCTGAGCAGCGCCCCGGACAAAGCCACCGCCCTGTTACAGCTCACCCAGGAACTGCCACCGCTGGTATATGGGTTGTCGCAGCAGACCGACGCTTATCTGATTGGCCGCGACAGCCGCCTTAAGAAGGTGTTGGAATCGAGTCTCGACAGCCTTGAGCACTGGCAGCAACAGCTGGCTGCCATGCCGCTGCTGGGTCTCTATGAAGCGGCAGATGATGAAGACCTGTTACCCGGGCAGGATGTGCCTGAGGCGAGCGAGAAAGGGGCCACACTGGTGGCGGAACTCAGCAGCCTCAGCAGCCGATACCGCCGCGAAATAGACAACACTCACCAGTTGCTGGTCGATAACCAGGCGACCCAGGAGTCGCTGCTCGGTGCCATAGCCACCACCGAGCAAAACCTGCTGGCGCTTGGCGAAAAACAGCAGGCACAGAGCAATAGCCTCAAGCAGGATATGCAGCTGATGCTGTATGCGATGGCGGGTTTGCTGGCCCTGTACGCCTGTTGTTATCTGGTGGTGCAGCAGCGCAAGGTGGTGGCGCCGTTGAAGCGGCTCAACCATGCCTTTTTGAAGCTGACAGAGGCGGGCGAGCGCCAACAACTTGAGGTGCGAAGCCGCTGCGAAACCGGACAAATCGCCGGTCACTTCAACCGCCTGCTGAAACGATTCGAAGAAGAAGACGAGGCACAGCGGCAACAATTCAGCGGCGTATCAGCCACCCTTGAGCAGCTCAGAGGCCGCATCGCCGACATGGCGGGCAGCGCTGAGGCCACGGGCGAGATTGTGCGTCAGGCGCAGTCCCGTACCGAGGAGCTGAAAATGCTGGCGACCGAGGTCAGCAACAGTTCCAATCGGGTTGCGGGCGATGCCAATGCCACTGTAGAGCAAATGGCCCAGAGTCAGGCAGGCGCCGAAGCAATGATCCGCGCCACCGACGAAACCCGCGAGGCCGTAGGCCATTGCCATCAGGCACTTGGCAGCCTCAGCAGTTCGGTTATCAAGGTGTCGGGTATCATAGATGTGATTGGCAATATCGCCGAACAAACCAATCTGCTGGCGCTCAATGCCGCCATCGAAGCGGCGCGGGCCGGTGAGCAAGGCCGCGGCTTTGCGGTAGTGGCCGACGAGGTTCGCAGCCTGTCACAGCGTACCCAGAGTTCGCTGCAGGAAGTGCAGAATATTCTTGGTGAACTGAAAGACGCCAGCGAGCAGTTATCCGGGCGGGTAGACGGGATTGATGCAGCGACCCATACCCAAAAAGCGCGTGCAGGCGAACTATTGGCCGCCGCCGAAGCGGTGCAGACCCAGGCAGCGACCATGGCGGCGACTGCCGGTGAAGGCGCCAGCAACGCCAATGAGCAGCAGCTGTGTCTCGATGCCTTCAGCCATGCCATGGCGCGGCTGATGGAGCAGTCGGCCCATGGGGTCAGTCAAAGCCAGGCCATTGCGGCCGAAGTCGCGGCCCAGATAAACACCATAGAAACCTCGCTGGGCGGGCGCCAGCCTTAAACCGGTGCCCGCCCAGCGGCCTGCTTACAGGGCTGCGAGGATCACTTCCGCTTTGCTGACTTCAAAGCTCTTTGGCTGCTCGACATTCAGCAGGGTAACCACGCCGTTTTCCACCACCATGGCATAGCGCTGTGAACGCAGACCACCAAAGGCGCCGGTTTCCATTTCCAGTCCCAGTGCCTTGGCAAAGCTGCCATCACCGTCGGCCAGCATACGGATTTCGGCGGCGTTCTGGGCATCACCCCAGGCCTTCATCACAAAGGCATCGTTTACCGATACACAGGCAATGAAGTCTACGCCCTTGGCCTTGAGTTCATCGGCCAGCACCACGTAACCCGGCAGGTGCGCCGCCGAACAGGTTGGGGTAAAAGCGCCGGGCACTGCGAAGACCACCGCCTTTTTACCGGCAAACAGGGTTTCAATATCGTGGGTGACCATACCATCGGCGGTCAGCTCGGCCAGTTGGCCAGCAGGAAGGGTTTGTCCTTGGGTAATCATGATTCTCTCCGGAGTGGTTTGAGCCACCATGCTACGCCTTTTTGGCGGGGGCAAACACAGAGAAAAAGCAGGGACAAGTGGCATCAGAGGAATGAAATTGCGTAGGCCAGGCTTTTAAGTCACATCCCCGGGGGTACTAACGCATTCACAAACACAAAAGACCGACGGCACCCTTAGGTGCCGTCGTCAAATTTGGCAATCTGAGCCTGTAACCGCAAGACCTTACTCGCCGCGGCTGTGCTCCGTTCGACCATCATTACAGGCATAAGGGTCGATACAGGCATCGTCGGCCTTTGGCTCGGCGCGATAGGCGGAAATGCTCTTGGCATCACCTACCTGCTCGGCAACCGCCTCGCGCAGCATTGGCTGCACGCCGTTAAGGTTAGTGTCTTGCAGTGTGCCATTGATGTCCTGGTAGGTAAGCCAGGCTGCATACGCGAGAATGGCATAAAATATCTGCCGTTTCATGACAATATCCTTCAAATTTATCTGTAGTGTTACTCAGGGCGAATGGGACTTTTCTCCACTCACCGCGAATTTTGTTCAAAAAAATCAGTAGTTTCAATAGTAGTTTTTTTGACCAGTCAAAAAAGTGACGAAATAAATTGCGCACAATTTATTAAACGCTTATGTAACAACGAGTTACAAAACAGGGTACGGCAAGGCCAGGAATAAATTTTTTTATACTTTTTTTCTGGCATGCTATTCCATCTGGTTGTTATTCCCTCAATTGCCGTTATCCGGGCTGCTGCTGGCTTTGGCTGCCGGTTAAGGCAACTCTGCGAGACTTACAAGGAACTCCCATGACCCCGGAACAATTGGCGCAGGGACAGCTCGATGCCTATAACGCCCACGATCTCGACGCCTTTCTGCCGTTTTTCAGCGACACCATTGCGGTAATCCGCCCACCAGAAACCCGCCCTGTGCTGCTTGGCAAAGCCGACTTTGCCGAATTCTACCGCCGCGAGCGCTTTTGCCTGCCCACGCTGCACGCCGAGGTGAAAAGCCGCATGGTGCTGGGCAACAAGGTGGTGGATCACGAAAGGATCAGCGGCATTGGTGATGCGCCGTTTGAAGTGGCGGTGGTGTACGAAATCCGCGATGGGCTTATCCAAACCATGTGGAGCTTTGGCGCCGACAGGATCCAGGGGGGAGACTGGTGATGAACCGCTTCCGGGTGATAACGAATTTCGACGACATGGATATGGCGGTAATCCACGGCTTTTTGAGCCAAAGCTACTGGGCTAAAGGGATCCCGCAGGCGACCTTACAAAAGGCGCTGGAAAACAGCCTCTGTTTTGGTTTGTTTGATGGTGAGCAGCAAGTGGGATTTGCGCGTATGGTCACCGACAAAGCCACCTTTGCTTATCTTGCGGATGTGTTTGTGCTTGAGAGCCATCGCGGCCATGGTGGCGCCAAAACCCTGATGACAGCCATTATGGATCATGCCGATTTGCAGGGGCTGAGACGCATGCTGCTGGCCACCCGCGATGCCCACAGCCTCTATCGCCAGTTTGGTTTTACCGACCTGGCGCGTCCCGAAATTATGATGGAGCTGCACCGCCCCGACGTATATCAGGCGTGAGCTGCACTCACCCGGAATCAGCTGGGTTTCTGCTGCTTGTGTTTGAGCTTTTCAGCCTCGCGGCGGATCTCCGCCACATAGGGGTCGTCGTATTGCAGGCGCTCAAACTCGTCCAAGCAAGCCTGGTACATTTCCAGCTTGCGTTCGGGGGTCAGTGTCGGGGAAAAAAGAAAATCCATTTTCGCTTTCACATCCATGTGTTCACTCGGAATGGGTTGGAGCCTTTAGTCTAGAGCAAAGAAAGCTGGCTGCGGGGCAAGGCATATACCAAACAACATCCGCCAGTAATCCATCAACTTCTTTTAAATCATAGCTTTATTATTTAGATAGCTATTATTTTTCCAGGACTATGGCTGATTTCCTACAAGAATAAGGGTGCCGACTTACATTTACTCTCTCTGCGGCTGTAAGATAACCATTTGAATTAAAACTTATTACCGAACGATCGCCGTTAAACTCAGCCAAAAGGATCGGATATGGACTGTTCGCCACCCCAACTCACCAGCCAGCGCCTGCACATCAGAGCCCTGGCGCAGCAGGACCTGCCCACCTTCGTCCGCTACCGACGCCATCCGGATGTGGCCCGCTACCAAAGCTGGAGCGACTACGATGACGCCCGCGGCCAGGCCTTGCTGGATAGCCAGCAAGGACAGCGCTTTGGCGAGGAGGACAGTTGGTTCCAAATGGCGGTGTGCGATAACCATGGCAATCTGCTTGGCGATCTGGCATTGCATTTTTTGTATGACAATCAACTGGAAATTGGCTTCACCCTGGCGCCTGAGCATCAGGGAAAAGGGTTGGCCGGCGAAGCAGTTTCCACCCTGTTGACCTGGTTCTTCAGCCATTGCCAGGGGCACAGGGTTACCGCCATCTGCGATGTGGAAAACCATGCCAGCTACCGGCTGTTGGAGCGGCTGGGATTTCGCCGTGAAGCACACTGGATAGACAATGTGTTTTTTAAGGGTGCCTGGGGGTCTGAGTATCAATATGCTCTGCTGGCAAGGGAATGGCAGGCGTTACAGGGCAACTGACTTGACTGACTGACATAACTGACTTGGCTTGGAAACTGGCGCCCGGCTCAGGACGCCTTCACCAGAGCAATCATTTCATCGAGGGAGTTGCGGGCCGTTTCAAAATCAAACGACTGCAGCGCCGCCTCCAGCGTGGCGAAACTGATACTCACGCCGCGAAGATTTGCGGCGTTTTCTTTAAGCGGCGCCACAAAATCCAATGCCTGGGTATCAAAGTTATCCAGCAGCATCCCCAACTGCTCCAGCTCCATCACAAACTCACGGGAATCGTAACTGCGCACCGTTTTGGGCTGGTCGTCGGCAACGGGCTCGGCGCTGCCGCCATATTGGGTAAACACAGCGGCAAGTTCTACCACCGCGGTTTTGATTTGTGCTAGCAGCTCAGCCGAAGGCATGGTGCCGGCCTTGGCATCCTGCTCCAGCGAGCGCCCAAGTTCACTTAAGGTAGTGGCGGCGATGTTGGAGGCCGCGCCCTTGATGGTATGGCCGATATCGCCCAGTTGCGGCAAATTGGCATCGGCAAAGGCCGCCTCCAGCAGTGCCATTTCCTTTTCGCGGCTAAGGACAAAGGTGCCCACAATCTGCCAGTAGAGCTGCTCGTTGCCGCCAAGGCGCTCAATCCCCTTTTTCATATCCAGCACCTGAGGATCGGCGTTTTGCGCAGCATTGAGTTCGACATCGTCGTCCAGCTCAAACTCAGGTGCATCAGCCGCGGGCAAGGCTTGTTGAGCGGGGCGCACGCTGGCATCCATGGCAAGGCAGGTTTTCATTTTTTGCACCAGCTCCGCCAGCATAATCGGCTTGCCCACATGATCGTTCATACCCGCAGCCTTGCAGTTTTCCACATCTTCCTGCATGGCATTGGCGGTCATGGCAACTATGGGCAAGGCATCAAATTTGGGGTTATCACGGATCTTACGGGTGGCAGTAAGGCCATCCATCACCGGCATTTGCATGTCCATCAGCACCAGATCAAATTGCTCGTTTTCCAGCGCTTCCAACGCAACTAGGCCGTTAATAGCCTCAGTGATCTGCACGCCAAAGGGCGCCAGCATGCCCTTGGCCACCTCGCGGTTGGTTTCGTTATCTTCAACCAGCAACACCCGCACCCCTTTGAGACCTTCTTCCTGGTACAGGTCGGTTTTCTGGGGTTGGGTCTTGGCAGGCAGGAAGTCGGCCGACCTGCCAAAGGCATTGGCAATGGCATCGAACAGCAGCGAGGGGTTCACCGGCTTAATCACCAGACCATGCACCAGATGTTCCACCTGCGGTGACACCTGCACCTCGCGGCCGTATGCGGTGACCATGATGGTTTTGGCCTGAATGCCCATCAGGTCCTGCTCCATCTTTTTGATGGTTTCCATGCCGTCCATCCCCGGCATCATCCAGTCCATAAACACTATCTCGAAGGGATCTTCTTCAATGGCGCTCTGGCGCACTGCCGCCACCGCCTCAAAGCCATTGCTGACCGCCATCACCCTGAAGCTCATGGCCTTGAGCAGCCCCAGCATAATTTCCCGGGCGGCATCGTTGTCGTCCACCACCAACACCCGCTTGCCATGCAGACTGATGTCGGGCTGATAGTACTCCAGCGCCTTGCTGTCCTGGGTGCCCACCAGCACATTGAAACTGAACACCGAGCCCTCGCCGGGCACGCTGGAGACTTCCATCCGGCCACCCATCAGTTCCACCAGCTTTTTGGAAATTGTCAGTCCCAGACCTGTGCCGCCATATTTGCGGGTGATGGAGCTGTCGGCCTGGGAAAACGACTGGAACAGGCGGTTCATCTGATCTTTGGTCATGCCGATGCCGGTGTCCTGCACCTGAATGCGCAGCATCACGTTGCCAGCAGGCGCCTCCACCCGCTCAAAGCGCACCCGTACTATGATTTCGCCTTTCTCGGTAAACTTCACTGCATTGCCGCAGAGGTTAATCAGGATTTGCGACAGTCGCAGCGGATCCCCCACCAGCGCCATCGGCAATGCATGGTCCATATCGAACAGCAGCTCCAGGCCCTTCTCTTCGGCCTTGAAGCTGATGACATTGCTCAGGTTATCCAACACTTCATCGAGCTGAAAATCGATATGCTCAATGGTCATCTTGCCGGACTCGACTTTGGAGAAATCGAGAATGTCATTGATGATGCCAAGCAGTGCCCGGGCGGCCGAATCAATCTTGCTGACATAGTGCTGCTGGGTGTCATCCAGACCGGAATGCAGCGCCAGATGCGCCATACCGATAATGGCGTTCATGGGAGTGCGGATTTCGTGACTCATATTGGCGAGGAATTCACCCTTGGCGCGGCTGGCATCGTCGGCGGCATCCTTGGCCGTTCTCAATTGATTCTCAAGCACTTTTTGTTCAGTCACATCCATGAACAGACCCACAATGCCCTTGGGCTCGCCCTTGGCGGAAAAGTAAGTCGCCTCCACAATGTTGATGTGCCTGAGTTCGCCATCGGCATTGCTGAGCTGTAAATCGTATTGGGTCTTTCCCGGACGCGACATCAGGTTCTGGCGGGCATCATTGAAAATGCCCTCGGCGACTTCATCAAACAACCCCTTGTTATTATTGCCGATAATGTCCATTTCAAAGGCGCCGACAAAATCCATAAAGGCATTGTTGACCCCCAGATAGCGGCCGGTGCTGTCCTGGTAGTACATGGGGCTTGGAATGGCATCCAACACCTGACGGATGAACTCGAGTTGCTCGGTGATTTGCCGCTCTGCCTGACTCTGCTGCTCAAGATTTCGCACCAGCTGGAAGCTCACCGCAAGGTCGCGCTTAATCTCCAGCATCCATTCCAGCTGCTGTTCATCGAATGGGATATGGCAGCCAAATTCGAGAAAGCCCACCAGAATGTCGTTCACCCGCAGGGGGAAAAAGTGCAGCTCTTCGAGGGTGATCTGCCCTTCCACCACGGAAAGATGGTAGCGGCCGCCAAGGTTTTTCAGCACATGGTGCTTTTGCCCCTTGGCGATGCACATCTGGATGGCATTTTGTTCCTGAATTCGAAAGTCGTTATTTTTCAGATAGCCAAACCCTGCAATCCGCTCCAATCCACCGCTGCTGGACTTATAGAGCGCCACCATCGGCAGGTTGAGTTCCCGGGCAAAGAAGTTCACCAGCCGGTCGCCAAAGTCACTGACCTCCCGTGCTTCCCTGAGCACATCGATCAGTGCCTTGGTGGTTTCATTCGCCTGCAGCAGTTCACGCACTTCGTTCAGCAGCGCACTCTGCGCCTCGGCCAGCGAGTGCAGCGCCCCGGCACGACTCTGCTCCATCTGCACCTGGTAATCGCCTTTAAGAACCTGAACAGTAAGATTTTTCTGCATCCAGTCGACAGGTTTGAGGTACCAGCGCCACAGCAGCATCAAAATACAGACTGTGGTAATAAACAGCAGCGCCAGCAGGGCACTCAGGCTGCGACTGAGACCATCTTCGTGGCGTAAAGCATCGGCCATGGCAAGTCGGCTCTGCTGGTCGACTTCATCGAAAAAGTTATGAAAACCATCGAAAAACTGCGCCCGCTCCTGCAGGTAATTGGCGCCGTATAGCTGGTCTATTGCGCCCTGGGGATCTGGCCGCCCCTGTAACTGACCACTTGAGTCTTCGAGGTGACCATCGAAACGGGCCATGGCCTGCTGCTCGGTGTGATGAATGCGTCCGGCCTGCTGCATGATGGTATCCAGATGCATCTGCTGGTTGTTATCGAGCCCGGCAATCAGCGAACTGGAACTGGCTTCAACCGCCTTGAGCTGCCGCGCCGATAACTCTTCCCACACCCTGGCGCCAAACATGCCCTGTTCGGGGGAGTTGATAAGGTGTTCATAGGAGGCTTTCCAGCGACCATTGCCTGTGGTCACGTAGGCTCGCGCCAGATCAGACAGGGCATCCGTGTGGCTGCGCAGCCGGTCGGCCAGTATCAGTTGCAGCTGGCGTTGCTCGCTCAGTAGTTTGGTTTGGTCAATGGCGCCGTTGAGCTGAAAAACCACGGCCGCCAACAGCAGCAACAGCAGCGACATCAGGCTGCTGAGGATCCAGAAGACGCTGCGAATCGATGTCATTACACCTTGCCCTTCCCCGGCTGGATGAACTGAAAAATGGCGTCTACATTTACTAAAGTCCGCCTCAAGCTTCAGTTTAGGCTATGAATTTCAAAGGGGTGGTGAAATTCCAATCCATAAGGTGACAAAGTGCTATCCGAACAACCGGCTTGTGTACTTATTGTGGACGATGCTGCAGAGAACCTGACGTTGCTCAACGGCCTGCTGAAAGACAAATACCGTGTCAGAGCCGCCAATAACGGTGCCCTGGCATTGGAGATAGCCCGCAAGGTCCCGATAGATATAGTCCTTTTGGATGTGGTTATGCCGGGCATGACCGGCTACGACGTCTGCCGCGAACTCAAGTCTGACCCCGAACTCAAGCACATCCCGGTGGTCTTCCTCACCGCCCGCGACTCAGTGGAAGACGAGCACCACGGCTTTGACCTTGGCGCCAGCGACTACATCAGCAAGCCCATCAGCCCGCCAATAGTGATGGCCCGCATTAAAAATCTGCTGCAAGTGAAGGCCTCCCAGGATTTCCTGCGGGATCAGAATCAATTCCTTGAGCAGGAAGTGCAGCGCCGTACCCGCCAAATCAGCGAAATTCAGGACGTAACCATCTCTGCCTTGGCCAGCCTTGCCGAAACCCGCGATCAGGAAACCGGCTTTCATATCCGCCGCACCCAGTGGTACGTCAAACTGCTTGCACAGAAAATCCGCGAGCAGGACAAATTTGCCAAGCTGATGACCGACGAATACATAGAAACCCTGTTTAAGTCGGCGCCGCTGCACGATATCGGCAAGGTCGGTATTCCCGACCATATACTGCTCAAACCCGGCAAGCTGGATAACGACGAATTTACGGTAATGAAGACCCACGCCGATCTGGGTTGGCATGCCATTGAAGAGGCTGAAAAAACCATCGGCAGTAAAGAGTCATTTCTTGAAGTTGCCAAGGAAATCGCTCACTTTCATCATGAAAAATGGGATGGCAGCGGCTACCCCGAAGGGCTGGCAGGGGAAGACATTCCCTTGAGCGCCCGACTGATGGCCATCGCCGATGTGTATGATGCCCTCATCAGCAAACGGGTGTACAAGAGCGCCATGACCCACGAAGCCGCGCTGCAAATCATCCGTAATGGCAGTGGCAACCACTTCGACCCTGTATTGGTGGACGCCTTTTTTGCCATCGAGGCGGATTTCTTCGCAATCGCCAACAAATTCCGCGACGATTGAGCGACCCGCTTTTCTGCAACGCCAAGGCCGGGTAACATCCGGTATATCGTTGTTTCGGGATCCTGCCCATGGCCAACATTCTTCTGGTAGCCAACCTCAACTGTGATCGTATTTTATTGCTGGACAAACCCCTCGCCAGCGGCGGCCGTTTTCATTATCGCGACGGCGGTCAGCGCCTCGGCGGCGGCGGTGCCAATACCGGCCTGGGCCTGGTGTGGGCCGGGCACAGAGTCGCCCTGGTCAGCCAGGTGGGCCGCGATGATGTCGGCGACTGGCTGCTCGCCGAAACCAGCACCGCAGGCATAGATTGTCACCTTATTCAGCGTCGTCCCGGCAACACCTGCGAGATGCTGCTGATGATGACCCCCAACGGCGACCGCACCATTATCCGGCCACAGCGCCCCATCTTTGAGTTGCCGGCACCACCGCGCTGGCGCCGCTGGGACGCCCTCTATATCAACTCCTCGGCCGAAGGCGCTGTCAGCTGGGCCAAAACCGCACTGGAGCATTGTCTGGTGGTGGGGCAGCTTGCCAAGGACGAACGAAAGCGCCCCTGCCACGTGCTGATTACCTCAAGCTCTGACCTCGCAGGTCGCGCCGAAGGCGAGTTGTGGGAATATGCCCAGGGCATTGCCGGCGACTGCCTGCGCCACTTTATCGTGACCGACGGCGCCAAGGGCGCCCGCGCCTACAGCAGTGATGGCGTCATCAGGGTTGCCGCCGAACCGGCCGAAGTAATCGATACCACCGGAGCCGGAGATGTGTATGCGGCTGGCTTAATACACGGACTCTTAACCGGTATGCCACTGGAACTGGCCATGAGAGAAGCGGCGATTTGGGGCGCCTTTGCGGTGCAAAGCGAAAGCTCGACCCCGGGCACGGCGCTGAAAAACTATTTGGATGAAAAAGAATCAGAATGTCATACAACTGCAATCGTCGGGGGCTAATCTGGCCACAGTGAGATGCATGAATAGGGTTTGCCCTTCCTGACTTTCCCCATTTGTCAGTTGTTTGCTCGTTATGTCGCCCCGCCCCCCGAGCGGGGCTTTTTTTATGGGCAATCGCTGGCCGAACAGTCTCCATTGAATTAGGATTTTAAACAAAACAATAACAAGTTGGAGTACAGGCCATGGGCAGTCACGCCTGGAGCGACAAGAAACGATTTATTTGGGTACTGACACTTCTGCTGATCAGTGCCTTTCTCGCAACCAGTGGCATCAGCTACAAGGTGGCCCACGACTCCCTGATCCAACAGGTAGAAGAAAACACCCTGCCTCTGACCAGTGACAATATTTACTCAGAAATTCAACAGGATCTGCTTACTCCCATCTTTATTTCCTCGCTGATGGCGCAGGACACCTTTGTCCGTGAATGGACCCTCAATAACGAGAAAGATCCCGAGCGTCTGATACGTTACCTGCGGGAAATTCAGGAAAGATACGGCACTGTCACCAGCTTTTTTGTGTCTGAACACAGCCGTAACTACTACCATTCCAGCGGCGTACTGAAGCAAATCAAGGACACAGAACCGTCCGACAGCTGGTACTTCCGGGTTCGCTCGCTGCCCGAAAAAGAACAGTATGAAATCAATATTGATGCCGACACCGCCGATCGCAGCAAAACCACTGTGTTCGTTAACTACAAGGTATTTGATTTTGAGGGTAATTTTATTGGTATTACCGGCGTTGGGCTGGCGGTTGAAAAAGTCAAAGCGCTGATTGAGCTGTACCAGAAGCGCTATAACCGGGTGGTCTATTTCGCCGATCGCGAAGGACGCATCACCCTGAGTGGCAGCGGCTACTATGGTGGCGACAGCCTGCAGCACACTCCGGGACTCGACAAACTCACCACCCGCATCCTTACTGCGCCCAGTGGCGCCTTTACCTACGAGCGCGCCGGTAAAACCGTGTACCTCAACAGCCGCCTGGTGCCCGAATTCAAATGGTACCTGCTGGTCGAACAGGAAGAAGCCCCGGCCGAGCGCACCCTGCTTGGCACCTTCTGGATCAATATGGCGCTGAGCCTGCTGGTCGTGTGCGGCGTGCTGTTCATCGCCAATATGACCCTCGGCCGCTACCAGCGCCGCCTGGAACATATGGCCTCGGTCGATAAACTCACTGGCGCGGCCAATCGTCAGGTATTTGAAGATGTCTTTGAAGCTGCGCTGCAAAAGGCCAAGGCCGGTTCAACGCCCATCAGCGTGGTGTTGATGGACATAGATCATTTCAAACACATCAACGACACCCATGGTCACAGCATGGGCGACCTGGTGCTAAAGACAGTATCCAACATGCTTGGCCGGGATCTGATGGAAGGCGAGCTGCTCTGCCGCTGGGGCGGTGAGGAGTTTTTGCTGATGTCACCACTGGACATGGTGCACGCCAGCGAGCGCGCCGAACAGCTCAGAACCCGGGTGGCCGAACGTCAGCTGAGGGTGAATGGCCATGATATCCAGGTCAGCATCAGCTTGGGGGTGGCGCAGTTCCAATACCATGAATCGGCCGATCAGCTGATCAAACGCGCCGATATGGCGCTGTATCAGGCCAAGGAAGGGGGCCGCAACCGGGTGGTTCTGAGTCACCCATGAAGATTGTAGCCACCACCCCAAGGCTGAGTCTGCGCGAGTTTTGCGAATCAGACGCCGCTGGCTTTTTCGAACTGAATCAAGACCCTGAAGTTGTTAAATACACGGGTGACGACCCCTTTGCCGATGTGGACGCCGCCAGCGACTTTATCCGTCAATACGATCAGTACCAGCTCTATGGCTTCGGCCGCTGGGCCTTGTATTTTGAGCACGAATTTATCGGCTTTTGTGGCCTGAAGCAGCATCTCAGCGGCGAAGTCGACTTGGGGTTCAGGTTGATGCGGCGTCACTGGGGCAAAGGGCTCGCTTCGGAAGCGGCACAGGCATCCTTGGTGCTTGGCCACGACAAGTTTGGCCTGTCAAAGCTTATCAGCCGCGCCATGACCGACAACCTCGCCTCCTGTCATCTGCTTGGTAAACTTGGATTCAGCCACCGTCCTTCCCTCGATGCACCTCCCTGGCAAGGCTTTGAACTTGAACTTAATTCAGCCCCGACAGCGGCAAACTTGGCAGCGTGGCGCACCACTGTTAACCTGTTGCCCTGACAAGCCACAGAGATAGGATCTCTGCCAACCTTCCCCAGGTTACAACCCAAGGACAGTAAGTGACTGACATTCTGATTTCCAAAGCATCGATGTATCGCGGCAACGCTCACTCATCCCTTGGTCCGGTAGACAGCGGCATGGCACACAAACACCGGGCAACCGAACTGCAGGTGTCACCACAGGGAATTGATGGCGATGCCCAGGTTGACACGCGCCACCACGGCGGACCAGACCGGGCCATTCACCACTTCCCCCGCGAGCACTACGGCGAGTACCGCCGGCGGGACATGTTCAAGGGCTTTGTCGATGCACCATCGATGGGAGAAAACATCAGCTCGGTGGGCTTGCTCGAACAGGACCTGCACATCGGCGATATCCTCAGATACGGCAGCGCAGTATTGCAACTGACTCAGCCACGCTCGCCCTGTTTCAAACTGGATTTACAGTTTGACTACCCGGGCTTTGCCCTGGCAATGCAGACTCTGGGGTTCAGTGGCTGGTTTTACCGGGTACTGGAAGGCGGCAGCATTCACGAACACGACCAGCTGATACTGACCGAGCGGGTGTCGGATATCAGCGTTGCCGGAGCTATGGGTATTTACTTCAGCCCAAGCTTCGATGAAGCAGCTTACACACGGCTATTGAATTGCACCGGGCTGGCCCAAAGCTGGCGCGGCAGTTTGGAGCGCCGCCTGGCCAGCGGCAAAATTGAGGATTGGCGCCCACGTTTGATTGGGCCAACAACACTAAGGACGGACCATGGCTGAAGAGCAAATGACAGAACTCCACCAACCTGAAAAACAAGAAAAAGAGATGGCGCTGCTGGTGCATGCCGCCAGCTTTGCCGGTTATCTCATCCCCTTTGGCAGTGTCCTTGGCCCGCTAATCGTGTGGCTGATGAAACGGGACGAGTCAGCCTTCGTCAATCAGGCGGGCATCAACTGCCTCAACTTTAAAATCAGCATGCTGATCTACTTTATGGTGAGCTTCCTGTTGATGTTTGTTCTGGTTGGTTTCGTGTTGGTGTTCGCACTGGCGATCCTCGACATTGTTGTCACCATACTCGCTATGGTCAGAGCCAGTGAGGGCAGTCACTATCAGTACCCCTTCTCGATAAAATTCATCAAGTAATACTGACCAGGTAATAACGAGAGCTTACGATAAAAGCCCGGCGATGCCGGGCTTTTCAGTTTAAGGCAGGGTCTCCTGACAGGCCGCGTACTCGGGAGTCGTATCATCGATGGAACCTGCATCCCCAGCCGCCATATAAAAGTCCATATGGGAGCCACCGCCGGCATCGGAGCTGCTCCAGTAATAGTCCACATCCACACCCCAACCGAGTGCCCTGGCGGCATGGGCGACCGGAATCGCCGGATAGCGGCTCGCCAGCTCATCATAGTATTGCCGTAAGCCGAAGGGGTCTGAGGTATCGTTTTCTCCCTCAACTGCCAGTGTCATGCCCCTGGCAGTGCACAGGGCATCGGCATTGGTCCAGGTATAACGGGTGTTTTGCACCAGGCTGCCGCTCTCGCTGCGAAAATTATCGTGATTTGGGACACCCGGCAGACTCAGTTGTAACAGGGTCGATTCCGGCACAGTCAAAGGCCGGTGCAGCCTTTTGGTCACGCCGCCTATGGTCAAATCCACATAGTCAATCGGCGCCACGGCCCGCTCAATCACATTGTTTGAACCATCCAGTGCCATCGGCAGACCGCCGGTCACCTCATCAGTGGGGTATTCTGAGGCCAAACGGCACAGCTCACCCTCTTCCACCGTGGTCACACACACCTCGATATCATAACCCACCAGATTAAACGCCGATTCCGTATCCGTAGACCTCTGAATGTTGAAGCCATTTACATCCGTGGAGCGGATAAAGCCGCCTCCTGGCTTGGTCGACTTCCAGCTTACGCCTGTGACTGAGTAGCCGCGAACATCCAGAGTCAGGGTCTCGTACAGCCTCAGTTCACCCGAGAGCAGGATAGCCACCAGCTGAGTGGTGATACAGGCTTCACTGCCGACCTTGGGTGTCCCGGTCGCCGCGACTGGAGTAACACAGAAACTCAGTGTCTGGCCTTCGCTGCCGACTGGAGGGGTATAGCTGATGTTCTGGCTCACCTCAGTGCCACCCAGCTTCCAGCTAAACAGGCTGATGGCCTCCAGATCGCCATCAGCATCGGCATAGTCGTAATTCACACCCAGCAGCACATTAGCCTTGGGCAAGGTATCCCAGCTGAGGTTGGCTGCCGTGGGTGCGCTGCCGGGTTTGGGCGCTATGGTCTCGGGCGCAGAGCACACCTGGACTCCTGTATCATTCTCTCCCCAGGCCGCAACCGGGGTAACACAAAAACGTAGATCATTGCCCTCCTTCGCTACCGGCAGCAATACACTGCTGCCGGAGGCAAAGTCGGCACCATCGATTTGCCACACCAGCATGCTGTTGCCCTCGGGCCGCGACTGACTGTCGCTGTAGTCGTAACTGCCATTGAGGCTGGCCCCAACGACTGCCGAGGGAGAAAAGGCCAGATTACTGGCTTGGGGCGGCAGGTAGCTGCCGATGATGTTTTCGGTTGCGCACACCTCGCTCCCTCGCTTGGGTTCACCGGTCAATGCCAGCGGCGTGACACAGAACTGCAGGCTCTTACCCTCGCTGTCTGCCGGTAGGGTAAGGCTAAGACCAACGCCTGCATCCACCCCATCGATACGCCACAGGGTTTGGCTGGCGCCTTCGGCATCACCATCGACATCGCCATAAACATAAGAGCCAAAGGTCGCCTGCCCCGGCTGCAGTGGGGTAGCGATGGCCACCGATGTTGCTGTGGGCGCACTGCCGGGCTTGGACGCTATGGCCTGCGGTGCAGAGCACACCTCTGCGCCAACACTGTTAACGCCCCAGGCAGCCACAGGGGTAACACAGAAACGCAACAGCTTCCCTTCGGCATCCGTCGTGGGGGTATAGACCTGACCGAAAGCAACGTCTGCTCCATCCAGCACCCAGCGCTGCAGGCTTGCGCCTTCTGGACGCAGCGCCATATCAGCATAGCTGTAGCTGCCTATAAGGGCACCGCCCACCATAGGAGTCGGGCTGATACGGACATCGTTTGCCACCGGCGGTAAGTAACTGCCGAGAATAACCTGGGTGTCACACACCGTCAGACCTTGTTTGGGCTCACCTGTTTTGGCTACAGGAGTCACGCAAAATTGCAGGTTCTTACCTTCTGCGTCCGCGGGCAGGAGCAAGGTTAAGCCAGTACCCACAGCGTCACCGTCAATGCGCCACTGAGTTTGGCTGGCACCTTCGAGATCGCCATCGGCATCCGCATATTGATAGCTGGCCCTGGCGTTGGAACCTGGCTGCAACGGCAGCGCTATGGCCACTTCAGAGGCAACCGGTGCCTGCCCCGGCTTAGGTTGTAGCGTGTGCTCGACGCTGCATACCCTCACCCCGGTGTCATTACTGCCATAGGCCGCCTTTGGGGTTACGCAGAAAAATAGCGGCAAGCCTTCATGGCTCACTTTTGAAGTGTATTCATGACCTTCCCCGACCAGGGCGCCATCGACAAACCATTCAATCAGGGAGTCCCCTTCTGGCCGCGATTGCTGATCGCTGTACCTATAAGCCGCCGTCAGCAGGGTGGCAACCACAGGTCCGGGACTGAGACCAAGATCCGATGCCTCGGGAGGAACAAAGGTTTCTGCAGTAGGAAAGCCATTATCGTCGCCACCGCAGGCGGACAGAAGCAATGCCGCGCTCAGCAGCAATAAGCCCGACCGGGTACAAACACTGCCCCGCATAACTGACGACACCATATTCATAAGACTCCAATTGCAGGAGACTCGGCCTCATTCCCGATGCCGTTCACTCCCGCCCAAAAAGTACTGACACGCCACTCCGTGGGATATTGGATATTGTATTTGAAAATTGATATCAGAATATTGCGTTAGCTCACCGAACAGTGGCTCAGCTCTGAGTGTAGTCGATCGAATTTGTACCAGCGGGCGGGCGCCCGGGGAGAAAGGGGGGTAACAAATAACAAAACGCCCGGCAGGACCGGGCGTTAAGTAACTAACGACGAGATCAATCCACGTAGGTGGTATCCCAGTCGCCATAGTTGGCATCGCCGGCGTAGATAGTCAGCGGCAGATCGCCAAATACACCACGAATGCTCTCGGCCACGGCATTGGCCACTTCTTCTACACTGCCCTGGCCGGAGAAGAAGCTCACGGACACATGGTAGCGGTCGTTGTAGTAGGCAATCAGCAGATCCCAGCCGTTTTCCAGCTCCTGGTTACCCAGCACTTCATCGAGCTGCTCGAATTTGGCTTCGTCAGCAGCAAAGCGGAATTCAATGCAGGTTTCAGCCCAGGGGCCGAGCGCCAGCTTTTTCAGGTGACGTGCTTTGTGGTGGGACTTGATTTGTGGCCTTTCCAGCTCAGGGACGGCGATCACTGTCATGGTGTTTCCTCTTATTTAGCGCAAGCGCCAGACGCCATGTTGGCGCCGGGCTTTTCGACAGACCCGGGCAGGTTACGCCACTAAGGCGCGCCCCGCAAGGGGCGCATTCCACAGTTTACGCAGCGCAGCTGCACGGCAGCCGTTACACCTTAAAGCGCGCTACCAGCTGATCCAAACGGGTGGCCAATGCATTCAGATCCTGACTCGCCCTTGCCGCCGCCTGCGCCGTGTCGGCGGTGCGCTGGGTGATGTCATTAATCTCGGTAACATTGCGATTGATATCTTCCACCACGGTGGACTGCTCTTCGGTCGCTGCGGCTACCTGAATGTTCATGTCGCTGATAAGGCCAATCTGATCGGAAATACCGCTTAAGGTATTGCTGGCCTCATCGACCGCAGTCACCCCTTCCTGAGAGCGGCTGCGGCTTTGGGACATGGCGCTCACGGCGCGGGCCGATTCCGATTGCAACTTATCAATCATCACCTGCACTTCGTCGGTGGAAGCCGCGGTGCGGGACGCCAGACTGCGCACTTCGTCAGCCACCACAGCAAAGCCACGACCGGCTTCACCGGCGCGAGCCGCTTCAATGGCGGCGTTCAGCGCCAGCAAATTGGTCTGCTCGGAAATAGCGCGAATAACATCCAGAATGCTGCCAATAGACTTGGTGTGGGTCGCCAGCGATTCAATCACCTCGCCCACCTGGCCTACATCCCGCGACAGCTGGTTGATGGTATCCCTCGCCTGAGTCACCACGTTCTGGCCATTGTCAGAGGCGCGGTCGGCATCCTTGGCGGCCTCAGCGGCGTTGGCGGCGTTGGCGGCAATTTCATTCACCGTGGCGCCCATTTCGTTGATGGCGGTAACCACCTGCATGGTTCTGTCTTTCTGATCCTGGCTGTCTTCCAGAGTCTGCTGGGCCTGACGGGACACATCCAGCGCCGACTTACCCAGCGCCTCAGAGGTGCGGGCCACTTCCAGTACCGAGTCCTGAATTTTGCTGATAAAGCTGTTGAAGCCACCGGCAAGCTCGGCCAGCTCATCGTCGCCTTCCACCGGCAGACGCTGACGCAAATCGCCTTCACCTTCGCCAATATCACGGAACATGCGTGCCACGGCAGCAATCGGCTTGCTGACACTGGACGCCACATAACCGGCCAACACCACAAACGCCAGCGCGATAATCAGTGTGGAAATCAGGATCTTCAGCGCCGCCTCATCCAGCAGCGCAAACATTTCGGCTTCAGGAACTTCGGCCACCAGATACCAGTTCATCGACGGAATATAACTGCTGGCCACCAGCTTGGACTCGCCGTCCACTTCGGTGCGCAGCAAGCTGAAATCGGACTGATTCAGCAAACGGCCACTGTCGCCGCCATAAAGGGATGACAGGGTCGCGCGGCCGATTTTGCCCTTGTCCTGATGCAGCTGCACCTTGCCGCTGGCGTCCACCAGATACACGAAACCGGTTTCTTCAATGGTGAAGGAGCCCAGCAGGCGCACCATGTCGTCCAGCGACTTGGCCAGCCCCACGAGACCGCGGCCATTGGGCTGTTGGTAGTTGATGAATAGCTTCACCTCGCCGTTGGCCTCGGTGAACACGTTCAGCATCCGTTCCTGGCCGCTGTCGCGATAGCCAAAGAACCAGCCATCCTGCTCCGGCGTGAGCACCCGCAAAAAGCCGTCCTGGGTGTAGTAAGCGGCGCTTTGACGATCGGCATAGGAAGCCTGCACCAGCGAATACTGCCTGGTCACGTCTTTCAGCTGCGCCACCACCCTTGGCTCATCGGCATCAGGTCTGCCGTCTTCCAGCCACTTGAGCAGCATACGGCTGCTGGCGAGCTGCTCGGCGGCATTCATCAGGGTGACAATGTCTTTTTCCAGGCGATTGCGGATACTCAGCATCTGGCTGGGCATTTCTGAGCCCAGCATCCGCTGTTCCACCACTTCCCGGGCACTTTGCTGACTGAGCACCCCCACAGCGACGGTGGATAAAATCACCGCCAGCGCTACGGTCAGCAAAATCTTTTGTTTAATGGTAAGCATGTTCAATTTCATGGTCTTACTCTTCCTGGTTGTCGGAAAATCCGTTATCAGACACTCGTTAGCAGTATTGACCCAAATGGCGTGTTTTGCCGGAATATCGGGGCAAAAATGTGCTGTCGGTGCGATAACGCAAGGGGCCGCGCAGGCGACGCGGTACAGGCAGGGGCAGAGATGTGTACTTGTTTTTGTAGGCGGCGGATTATGGCGAAATTGCATTCAGGGCGCAATCACAAAATCTCAACAGCCATGAAAAAAGCCGGCACAGGAGTACCGGCTTTTGCATCAACTATTACAGTAACTTACATATTCGGATAGTTGGGGCCGCCCGCACCTTCCGGGGTCACCCAGGTGATGTTCTGGCTCGGATCCTTGATGTCACAGGTTTTGCAGTGAATACAGTTCTGACTGTTGATCACAAATTTCTGCTCACCGGCATCTTCGACCACTTCATACACCCCGGCCGGGCAATAGCGCTGGGCCGGTTCATCGAACTTCACCAAATTCACCGCCAGCGGAATGCGCTCGTCTTTGAGACGCAAATGGCAGGGCTGATCTTCTTCATGGTAGGTGTTCGACAGATACACGGACGACAGCTTGTCAAAGCTCAGCTTGCCATCGGGCTTGGGATAGTCGATTTTGTTGTGCTCACTTGCCAGCCCCATCTGGGCATAGTCCGGCTTGTCATCACGCAGGGTGAAAGGCAACTTGCCGCCAAACAGGTTCTGGTCGATGAAGTTGAAGGCGCCGCCGAGGAAGGTGCCAAACTTGTGCATCGCCGGACCGAAGTTGCGCGAGCGGTGCAGCTCGTCACCCAGCCAGCTTTGCTCGAAACGGGTCTGGTAGCAATCGAGATCCTTGCCACCTTCCACACCGGCAAACAGGGCTTCTGCCAGGGTCTCGGCCGCCAGCATGCCGCTCTTCATCGCAGTATGAGTGCCTTTAATCTTGGCAAAGTTGAGGGTACCGGCATCACAGCCCAGCACCAGACCGCCTGGGAAGCTCATTTTCGGCAGTGAATTCAAACCGCCCTTGGTGATGGCGCGGGCGCCGTAAGAAATGCGCTCACCGCCTTGCAGATACTGAGCCACCAGCGGGTGCATTTTGTAGCGCTGAAACTCATCGAAGGGGCTTAAGTGTGGGTTTTGGTAGTTCAGGTCGATAATCAGCCCGACAACCACCTGGTTGTCTTCCATGTGATACAGGAAACCACCGCCGGAGGAGCCGGACTCAGTCAGCGGCCAGCCGCCGGTGTGTACCACAAGGCCAGGTGTATGCTTGTCGCCCGGCACCTTCCACAGCTCTTTAAAGCCGATACCGTAGTGCTGGGCGGTCTTGCCATTATCGAGATGGAATTTTTCAATCAGTTGCTTGCCGAGGTGGCCACGGCAACCTTCGGCAAATACCGTGTACTTGGCGTGCAACTCCATGCCGGGCATAAAGCTGTCTTTGGGCTCGCCATCGGCGCCAACGCCCATGTCGCCAATCAGAATACCTTTCACGCTGCCATCGTCGTTAAACAGCAGTTCGCTGGCGGCAAAACCGGGGAAAATCTCAACGCCCAGCTCTTCGGCACGACCACCGAGCCAGCGCACCAGATTGCCCACGCTGATGATGTAATTGCCTTCGTTGTGCATGGTTTTGGGGATGAGGCCATTGGGCATCAACTTGGCATCGGTAGCAGACTTGAGCAGATGGATTTCATCGTGGGTAACGGCAGTGTTGAGCGGCGCACCGGCTTCACGCCAGTCCTGAAACAGCTCATCGAGCACCTTGGGCTCAAACACGGCGCCCGACAAAATGTGAGCCCCCACTTCGGAGCCCTTCTCGACCACACAAACGGTCAGTTCCTTGTTGGCATCGCGGCTGATCTGCATTAAACGGCACGCCGTGGCCAGACCCGCAGGGCCGGCACCTACGATAACAACATCGAACTCCATGAATTCGCGTTCCATCTTTCACCTCATTCCTAAGCTTGTTCCCCCGATGTAAACGGGTGTTTTATTTTATGTAAGTTCTCCACCTTACCCGAAAACCTGCTTCAGGCACAGAGGATCGCCGCCAACGGCAGTGTAATACATTGCCATATTCTGAGTGAGCGGCGTCACAAATTGTTCACGGCAAATTGATCCAAACCAATAAATACACGTTTAGAGGTATGGTTGGGTAAGGCTTTGTGCCTATAATCCCTTCAACGACGGTTCTCCGAGCTCCTGCACCTAAGTCATACAGATATGGTGTTTGAGCCGTGGCGCGGTGCCACCGGGGTGGATTCAGAAATGACTTCACCTCCCGATACTTGGAAAGGTGATCATGTCTCAACTTCAAGACAATTTTGGTCGAAAATTTCACTATCTGCGGATGTCGGTAACCGACGTTTGCAACTTCAAATGCAGCTATTGCCTGCCCGATGGCTATCATCCCAATGGCAAGCCCAGCTTTTTGACCCTGAGCGAGATGGAAAATCTCATCGGCGCCTTTGCCGAGGCCGGCACCCGCAAGGTACGCATTACCGGCGGCGAGCCCACGCTGCGCAAAGACTTTACCGATATCATTCGGGTGATTGCTGACAATCCGGCCATCAGCACCATAGCCACCACCACCAACGGCTACCGGCTCGAAAAGCACGCCAAAGAATGGTTCGATGCGGGTCTGCGGCGCATCAATGTGTCGGTGGATAGCCTCGACCCACGGATGTTTTATCAAATCACCGGCGAGAACAAGTTCGACACCGTAATGCGTGGCATCGATGCGGCGCTGGCAGCCGGGTTTGAGCGGGTGAAAATCAATGCCGTACTGCTCAAGGGCCTGAACGATAAAGACCTGCCGCGCTTTTTGCACTGGATAAAGCACACCCCCATCGACCTGCGCTTTATCGAGTTGATGGAAACCGGCCTTGGCCGCGACTATTTCCAGGCCCATCACCTGCCCGGCAGCGACATTCGCGACAAACTGCTCGCCGAAGGCTGGCAGCTGGATGCGCGCGGCGCCGAGGATGGCCCGGCGCAAAACTTCAGCCACAGCGACTATCAGGGCCGCATCGGGCTTATCATGCCCTATGAAAAGAATTTCTGTGCCAGCTGCAACCGGTTGCGGGTCTCCGCCAAGGGCAAGCTGCACCTGTGCCTCTTTACCGAGCAGGGATTGGATCTGCGTGACTTGCTGCAAAGCCCCGACCAGCGCCCAGAGCTGCTGGCGCGCCTCGAAGGTCAGCTGAATCTCAAAAAAGAAACCCACTACCTGCATCAGGGCATCACAGGCGTCACTCAGCACCTGGCCTCCATCGGCGGCTGATCACTGCGCGCGGCACAAGTCCGCGCCGCACACGCTCTGACATGCCAATACTGTGACCAGCCATTTTCTGTGCGCCGCTCTCTTTGCCGGGCAAGGCCAAACGAAGGCGCTTTTGAAGGAGACAACATGGGACACTGCCGCGAAAGCGAGTTTAAACCCCTCAAAATTGCCGTACTGACCCTGTCAGACACCCGCGATGAAACCACCGACACCTCAGGTGCCTTTTTGGTGGATGCGGTCACAACCAGCGGCCATATTCTGGCAGACAGACGCATCATCAAAGACGATAAATATCAAATCCGTGCGGTGATTTCCGCCTGGATTGCCGACCCCGAAGTACAGGTGATCATCAGCACCGGCGGCACAGGTTTCTCTGGCCGCGACAACACCCCGGATGCGGTCGCGCCCCTGTTCGACAAGCCCATCGAAGGCTTCGGCGAGCTGTTCCGCCATTTAAGCTATGTGGAGCTTGGCACCTCCACGGTGCAGTCCCGCGCCATCGGCGGCGTGGCCAACGGCACCGCCATCTTCTGCCTGCCGGGCTCCACCGGCGCCTGTCGCACCGGCTGGAACGGCATCATCAAAGAGCAGCTCGATGCCCGCCACCGCCCCTGTAACTTTGTCGCTCACTTAAAAGCCCCTTCCCAGGAGTAAGCCAGTCCATGAGTTCTTTTACCCATATCAATGACGCGGGCAACGCCCATATGGTGGATGTGACCGACAAGTCGGTGACCGAGCGCGAGGCCCGTGCCGAGGCTTATATCGAGATGGCGCCCGAAACCCTGGAGATGATCCTCTCAGGCAAGCATCACAAGGGTGACGTGTTCGCCACCGCCCGCATCGCAGGCATTATGGCTGCCAAGAAAACCTCTGATTTAATTCCGCTTTGCCACCCGCTGGCGCTGACCAAGGTGGAAGTGGAGCTGGAACCCGAGGTGGAACACAATCGGGTGCGGATCACCAGTCTGTGTAAACTCTCGGGCAAAACTGGGGTCGAAATGGAAGCCCTCACCGCCGCCTCTGTGGCCGCGTTGACCATTTACGATATGTGCAAAGCGGTGCAGAAAGACATGGTGATTGGCCAGGTGCGCCTGCTCGAGAAGCGTGGCGGCAAGTCCGGCCACTTCAAGGTTTAGTATTGGCTGCAAGCAGTTAAAGGCATAAGTTTATGATTAACGTACTTTTCTTTGCGCAGGTGCGCGAACTTCTTGGTGAATCCTCCTTAAGCATCGAAGCCGGCAGCAATACAGCCACCGCCGATGCTCTGCGCCAGACCCTGGCCGCGCGCAGCGACAAATGGAGCAAGGTGCTGGCCTCGGACAAGCTGCTGGTCGCGGTGAATCAGACCCTGTGCCACTGGGATACCGAAATCAACGACGGCGACGAAGTGGCCTTCTTCCCGCCCGTGACCGGAGGCTGATATGCAAACCAGTCGTATTTTGGTGCAAACCGCCGACTTCAACGTGCCCGAAGAGTATCAGCGTATTGCTGCCGATCATCAGGATGGCGCCGTGGTCACCTTCGTTGGTAAGGTCCGCGACTTCAATGAAGGCAATCAAATCAGTGACCTGACCCTGGAGCATTACCCCGGCATGACCGAAAAGGTGCTGGAGCAAATCGCCGCTGAGGCCCGTGGCCGCTGGCCGCTCAATCACCTGACCATTATCCACAGGGTCGGCACCATGCACCTGGGCGAGCAAATCGTGTTTATCGGTGTCAGCAGTGCCCACCGCAAGGCCGCCTTCGCCGCCTGCGAGTTTCTGATTGATTTTTTAAAGACCAAAGCGCCCTTCTGGAAACTTGAGAGCAGCGACAAGGGTCAGGGCTGGGTCGAAGCGCGCGATGCCGACGAGCAGGCCGCCAAAGCCTGGGAGAAGTAATCCATGTTGCCGCGCCTGCTGCTATTGCTGACAAGTCTGCTGGCTCCACTTGCCACCATGGCCGATACCATCACAGTGGCGGCAGCGGCCAATATCAAATTCGCCATGGAAGACATTGCCCGCCAGTTTGAAGCAGACAGCGGCCACAAGCTCAGGGTCAGCTACGGCTCGTCGGGCAACTTTGCCTCGCAAATCCGCCATGGCGCCCCATTCGAGCTGTTTTTGTCGGCGGACGAGCGCTATGTAACTCACCTGCATCAAAGCGGGGTGACAGCAAGCGACGGTGATATCTATGCCTACGGCAGACTGGCGCTGGTGGCGGCCAAGGGCTCACCGCTGACGCTCGATGAAAACCTCACCGGCCTCAAGGCGTTGGTGGCGTCCGGAGAGCTGCGCCGCTTTGCGCTGGCTAACCCTGAACTTGCCCCCTACGGCGAGCGCGGCCGCGAGCTGCTAAAGGCCGCAAACCTGTGGGATGGCATCAAAGACAAGCTGGTGCTGGGCGAAAACGTGTCCCAGGCGGCGCAGTTTGCCATATCAGGGTCGGCTCAGGGCGGTTTGGTGGCGCTGTCGCTGGCCAAGGCGCCACAGTTTGTCGCCCGAGCCAACTATGTGGCCATTCCCGAACACAAACACGCACCACTGGCCCAGCGCATGGTGCTGCTGCCCAAGGCGTCCGCTGCCGCCCAGGAGCTGTATGCCTTCCTTCAGGGCGACAAGGCCCGCGCTATCTTTGCTGACTACGGCTTCTCGCTGCCGACCAAGGATGCCAGGCTGGAGGCCAGCCACTGATGGATTGGCAGGCGCTGTGGCTCTCAGGCAAGCTGGCACTGGTGACAGTGCTGATTCTGCTGCCGTTATCGATTCTGGCGGCAAGGGTGCTTGCCTATCGCCAGTTTCGCGGCAAAAGCCTGATTGAGGCGCTTATCATGGTGCCGCTGGTGCTGCCGCCCACAGTCGTGGGTTATTACCTGCTGGTGAGCTTTGGCAGCCAGAGTGTGCTGGGGGTGTGGCTGCGGGAAACCTTCGGTATCGAGCTGGTGTTTCATTTCTCCGGCCTGGTGCTGGCCTCGGTGCTGGTGAATATTCCCTTTGCGATTCAGCCTATTCAGCGCGCCTTTGAAGCCATTCCCATGGATGTGCGCGACGCCGCCGCCTGCTGCGGCATGAGCCGCTTTAAAATTCTCACCCGCATCGAACTGCCGATGATCTGGCCCGGACTGGTAACAGCGCTGGTACTGACCTTCTCCCATGTACTGGGTGAATTTGGCGTGGTGCTGATGATGGGCGGCAATATCAGCGGCGAAACCAAAACCATCTCCATTGCCATTTACGACAGCGTGCAGGCGTTTGATTTTGACTCGGCCGGCGCCATGTCGCTCATTTTGCTGCTGTTTGCCATCAGCGCCCTGGCGCTGACCACCAGCTTGTCGCGCCGAATGGGAGGAAACCATGCCCGCGGCCACTGATCTGCACGTACGCATTCATCAAGAGCGCGGCATCCGTATCGAGGCGGCGTTTTCCTGCCGTGCAGGGGAGTTTCTGGCAGTGGTCGGCCCGTCCGGCGGCGGCAAGACCACCTTGCTTAGGATGATTGCCGGCCTTGCCAAACCCGAGTCCGGTGAAATCCGCTGCGGCGAGGATGTGTGGTTTGATGACCAGCAACATATCCATGCCTCGCCCCAGGCGCGGCATATCGGGTTTGTGCCGCAGCACTTTGGCCTGTTTCCCAAACTCTCGGCCCTTGGCAATATTATCGCCGGGCTCGATCATCTGCCCAAGGCCGAGCGGCTTCCCAGAGCGCTGGCGGCGCTTGAAAAAGTGAACCTGCACGGCCTTACCGACCGGTTGCCAGGCGAGCTGTCCGGTGGCCAAAAACAGCGGGTGGCACTGGCCAGGGCGCTGGCCCGCGAGCCCAGGGTACTGCTGCTGGACGAGCCCTTTTCGGCGGTCGACAGAGAAACCCGCGAGCGACTGTATCTGGAACTGGCGCGGCTCAAGGCCGAGCTCAATATTCCGGTGATCATGGTGACTCACGATCTAAATGAGGCACTGCTGCTGGCCGACAGTATGCTTTTGATTAGTCAGGGACAAATGCTGCAGCACGGGGCGCCGCAGGAGGTGTTTGCCCGGCCGCGTACCGAGGCAGTTGCCCGTCAGATGGGGCTTCGCAATATTTTCGATGCCCATGTGGTGGCGCAGGATGAGCAAAAAGGCGTGACCTGGCTTAAGTTCGGCGAGCGGCTGATTGCCTCCGACAGCCTGCCGGATGTGATCATAGGCCAGAAGGTGCGCTGGGTTATCCCCAATCAGGGGATTCGCTTCAATTCCATCGCCAGCGGCCGTTTGTGCCGCAGTTTCAATATCCTCCATATCCGCATCGAAACCCTGCTGACCCTGGGTGAGTCGGTGCGGCTCGAAGCCACAGTGCTGGGCTCGGGGGAGCGGCTCAACACCGAAATTCCGCTGCATCTGGCCAGGAAACTCGCCATTACCGCCGGGGTTGAAACCGAAGTGGCACTTAAGTCGGATCAGCTGCATCTGCTGGAGATGATCAAAGCTTAATCTTGGCGCCACAGAGAATTCAGGGCACCGCCGCTAGACTGGATCCATAGTTCGAAAACAAGGATCCCCTATGCGTATCATTACCCCTCTGGTGCTGGCCCTAGGCCTGATAACCGCCACCAGCACCGCACTTACTTACGCCGCCTATCAGGGCCCTGCAGCCAATCAGGTCAGCAACGCCAAGGCCGCCGCCAATGCCCCCGACGATACCCAGGTTTTACTCACAGGTCGCCTGACCAAGAGTTTGGGTGACGAGCACTACCTGTTTGAAGACAGCAGCGGCGAAATCAAGGTCGAAATCGATAACGCCCTGTTCCGTAATCTGGATGTGACCGATGCCACAGTGGTGGAACTCAAAGGTGAAGTCGACAAAGAATGGCACGGCCGTGAAGTCGAAATCGACAGCATCCGTGTGGTGACTTCTCAGGGTTAGTCTTTTAGGATACTCGCACTGGCTTTTTTCGGAGGCATCAATGAGATATTGGCTGCTTGGAGCAATGATGGTGGTGGGCGCTGCATCTGCCAACACCAGTTTATTTAATTTGCTCAGCACCGGCGAGCGGGTCGATCCCCTGGCCATGATGGAGAAGGTTGAAGCGGAACATCCGGGTTACATTTCCGAGTTCGAGCTGGACGTGGAAGAAGGCGAACTGCTGTACGAGTTCGATGTTATCAATCCGGAGGAAAATACCCTCACCGAATTGACTTACCGCGCCACCGACGGCGCCCTGGTGGTGCAGCGCAACAGCAAACTAGAGGCGGACGATCACGACGAACTCGAAGCGGTAAAATTGCTCGAGCGCAAGCAAATGGCATTTTCTGAGCTGGTACGTCTTGCCAGCCAAAAGCATCAGGGTAAGCTGCTGGAAGCACAGCTGGAGCACGACCTGGGCATCAGCTATCTGGAATTCAAAATGGTGGATGAGAACGGCAAGCGCAAGCACGCCTTCGATATCCAAAAACTCAAGCCACTGCCGATGCTGCAGTGGCAGTAATACCCGCGGTTAAGGAGCAACCATGAAGGTCCTCTTGGTCGAAGACGACGCCACCACATCCGACTACATAGTCAAAGGCTTTTCTGAGCAGGGCCACAACATCGAGGCTGCCGCCGATGGCCATCAGGGGCTGTTGCTCGCCACCAGCAACCAGTACGACCTCATCATTCTTGACCGCATGTTGCCGGGCCTCGACGGCCTGGCTCTGCTGGCCGCGCTGCGCGCCAATGCCAATCAAACCCCGGTGCTGATCCTCTCCGCCCTGTCCCACGTGGACGAGCGTGTCAAAGGGCTTCGCAGCGGCGGCGACGACTACATGACGAAGCCGTTTGCCTTCTCAGAGCTGCTGGTGCGCGCCGAAATTCTGGTGTCACGCGGCCAATCGGCGCCGGTGCAAACCCACCTGCAGGCAGGACCGCTGGAAATGGAGCTGCTCACCCGCAATGTCACCCTCGACGGCCATGAGCTGATGCTGCAACCCAAGGAGTTTCAACTGCTCAAGTACCTGATGGAACACCCCAATCAGGTCATCAGCCGTACTCTGCTGTTTGAAGCTGTGTGGGATTATCACTTCGACCCGCGCACCAATGTGATTGACGTGCATATCGCCAAACTCAGACGCAAATTTGAAGAGCTGGGCCACGGCGAGCTGATTGAAACCGTGCGGGGGGCTGGTTATCGCCTTCGTCAAAGGCATTAAGCCTCACCAGAGTTCCATCTGGGGAATTACCCTTATCTTTACCGCGTTGGTGACGCTGATCACCGGCGCCCTGCTGTTCACCCTGTACCGCCAGTTGGTGACAGAGCAGGAACACCAGATAGAACAACACCTTGAAACCGAAAAGCAGCGTTATATCCAGTTGGCTCAAACCGTGGACAGACGCAGCTTTGCCGCGCAGATCCGCGCCGCCGACCCCAAAAGCGTGCTGGTTGCCTGGCGCAACAGCTACGATATCGTCGGCTCGCTGAGTTTGATGCCGGAAGACATTCCGCTGCTGCCTGAAACCGTAGAGTTCCCCATCCTGACCGGCGGGCCGGACAAGCTGCACATCCTCACCGGAGGCCTGGTGATCACCCGCTATGGCCCTGTGCTGATTGCCACCCGTACCGACCAGTTGGCGACCCTGATTAAGAAGTTCCTGCGCGCCGCCGTGACCGCCATGACCCTGACCATAGTGCTGACAATGGCGCTGGGGTACTTGTTTTCCAAGGCGATTTTGCGCCGTTTGGTGCAATACAACCGACTGGCGCAGCGAATCGAGCGCGGTCACTACGACACCCGTCTGCCCATCAGTTGGCGCCAGGACGAGTTCGATATGCTGGCCAGGCAGTTCAACCGGGTGCTGGATACACTGGAAGCCAACCTGCAGGCAGTGCGCGGCGTGACCGACAACATTGCCCATGACCTGCGTACACCGCTGTCGCACCTGCGGATCGGCCTTGAACAACTGCGGGATAAACCCACCGAAGAGCAAGCCGAGAAAGCCGAGCAACTGATTGAAGAACTGGACTTTTGCCTTGCCACCTTCGACGCCATGTTGTCGTTGACCCGCATCGAAGAAGGTCAGCAACAGCTGGATTTGCAGGACGTTGAGCTGTCGCAGCTGTGCAGCGATTTGGTGGAAATGGCCGAACTGATGGCCGAAGAACGCGGTCAGAGCCTTACTCTGGATTTGGGCCAGCCCTGCCAGCTGCAGGGGGATAAGTATTTACTGTTCCAGGCGCTGTTCAATCTGGTGGATAACGCCATCAAGTATGCCGGTGAAGGCGCGGCTATCCACATCAGCCAGAATGGCCGCGAAGTGGTGATAAGCGATAACGGACCCGGGATCCCCGAAGACAGCCGTGAACGGGTGTTTGAGCGCCTGGTGAGACTAGACCCAAGCCGCCATCATCAAGGCACCGGACTTGGCCTGTCGATGGTGAAAGCGATATTATCGCGCCATCAGGCGCAAATCCGCCTCGAAGACAACCAGCCGGGCCTGCGGGTCATTATCGAGTTTCAGTAATCCATATGTTTCAACTAATCCAGGATGAGGCCGACTTTATCGTGATTGATAAAGCGCCCGGAGTGCATTTCCACAGTCAGGATGGCAGCGCGGGCGTTGTCGCCACTGCCGAGGCCAGACTTGGGCTCAAGCTGTACCCGGTGCACAGGCTCGACACCCTCACATCCGGGCTCATCATCCTTGCCAAATCCAGCGAGGCCGCCGCCGATTTTACCGAGCTTTTTTCCCGCCACGGGGTGCAAAAATACTATCTGGCACTCGCCAAAGGAAAGCCAAAAAAGAAACAGGGCAAGGTTGCCGGCGACATGGCCAAGGCCCGTCGCAGCCAACATAAACTGCTGCGCACCATGGAAAACCCGGCGGTAACCCAGTTTTTTTCCGCTTCGGTGGATGAAGGGCTGCGCGCTTATCTGCTCAAACCCCTCACCGGCAAGACTCACCAACTGCGGGTGGCGCTGGCCAGCCTTGGCACGCCCATATTGGGGGATGAGCTCTATGGTGGAGAGGCAGCCGACCGCGGCTATTTGCACGCATGGCAGCTGTATTTTTGCTTTCGCGGTCAGCACTTTCATATTCTAAGTGGCCATCCACCCGGGGCGCAGTTTGCTCTGCCAGGCTTCGGCAAGTTGCTGGACGAAGAATGGGGAAATCCGGATAGCCTAGAGTGGCCCAAACCCTGATGTTTGTTACGAGTTTTTCTGTGATTTTTGTTCTGAGGTTTGCATTCAGGATGTTAAATCGAGGCCGCACCCACCGAGGAGTCCATCACCCGGTTGCGACCTGCGGCCTTGGCCTGATACATGGCATGGTCGGCGGCAGAAATCAGCTGTGACACACTGAGCCCCGGCACCACGGCAGCGCAGCCAAAACTGGCACTGAGGGGCACATCCTGATCTTCCCAGCGCAGCGCCCTGGCCTCAAGGCACGTTCTCAGCTTCTCAGCTACCTGATGGGCCTGTTTCATTCCCGCCCCCGGTAAAATCACCAAAAACTCTTCGCCTCCGAAACGGCACAGCACGTCGGATTCCCGCAGGGCATTGGTCATCAGCAATGCTGCCTGCCGCAGGGCCGCATCCCCCGCCTGATGCCCATGTTTATCATTGATTTGCTTAAAGTAGTCCAAATCCAGCAGCACCAGTGCGTACCCCTCACCGCCCCGTTGCCACTTGTGATGCAGCTGGCTGAGGGTATCTTCGGCGCTGCGGCGATTCCAAAGCCCGGTGAGCACATCCTTGTCGGCCAGCAGGCGGATTTTTTGCACCAGTCGGGTCAGGGCATTACCAATGGCGAGGGCATTGATGGCAATAGTCAGCACCAGATAAAACCACAGCATGGGCACCGCCTTGGCGGTTTGAATCGAGATGAACTGCTCTTCCGGACGGTCCACCACCAGGATTACCACCAGCCGCGCGAAAAACGACAGTGCCGCCACCATCATGGGCGATATCAGCAGCACCGACAATCGCGGTCCGGCGCTGGGCAGCAAGCCCTGATAGGTAGCAAGAGCCAGTCTGGCAAACAGTATCGCCGCCGCCAGTGAAAACACTACCCCCAGATACTGCTGCGAGTCGATTTCGGGGCTCACCGCAAACATGGCACCGGCCGCAGCAAGCCAAACCAGTAAATCCAACCGATAATCAATTGGTTGCCTGAAAAGGAATACAGTACCCAGCCGCAGCATCACGATACCGGACAAGAGGCACAGATCCGCGGCAAACCAGGCAAGATAACTGGGCTCATCGGTTCGCAGGGTGTTGAGCATCAGCCCCAGCATCATCAGGGCATTGGCACCGGCATAACGCCAACAGGCCTTGGGAGCAATCCGCAGCGGACCGGCCAACAGCGCCCACGCCGCCGCGCAGGCGCCGGTAAGCAAGATAATGACCTGAATAAGAAGCTTTGCCTGAATATCCATAGCAGAAAGGGCTTACAAGAGTGACTTCACTATAGCTCGGGCACCTGCGAGCGCACAGTTTTTTCGTGACCGGGCTTGCCATTTGGGTCGGGGCTTGCGAAGTTAACCCTGATAACAAATCTAAGGAGACGCTATGGATACCAATAAGCTGCTGCTCGTGATCATCGCCATTCTGCTGCCACCTGTGGCAGTGTTTTTGAAAGAAGGCGCTGGCAAGCACCTGCTGATCAACATCATTCTGTGCCTGTTTTTCTTTATCCCCGGCCTGCTGCACGCCCTCTGGGTTGTGACCAAAAGCTGATCCGGTTAGAGCACAGATGGCCCCGTTTCGACGGGGCTTTTTTATGAGTGAAAAAAATCATGGCGTAACAATAGACATTCATCAACTTAGGTCGCAAAATCACCACCATAACGTCTTTTAATTCATCTATAGCCATGTTCTCTCATCTGCCTTCTTTAAATGGACTCAGGGTATTTGAAGCCGCCGCGCGGCATCTGAGCTTCAAGCTCGCCGCCAAGGAGCTGGAACTGACGCCGACTGCTGTCTCCCATCAGATCCGTAACCTCGAAGCACATCTGGATATTCCGCTGTTTATCCGCCATACCCGCGCCGTGGAACTTACGGCTGCAGGCCAAACCCTGTATGAAACCAGCCGGCAGGTGCTGCGCCAGATAGATCAGACACTGACGGGGCTTGGCGTTGGTAATCAGGATTTAACCATCAGCGCCGTGCATGGCTTTGCCGCCCTGTGGCTCGCTCAGCGACTGCCTTATTTCCAACGTCGCTATCCGGATATTCGGGTGGCGGTGAGTCAGTCGGAAACACCAGCGTCACAGGACGCCGATATTCTGATTGCCAGAGAAGATGGCAGCCAGCCCGGCAACCTGACCCTGCCAGAGCAGTTTGGCATCTACGCCAGCCCCGCATACCTTGGCCGCAAGCACCCGCACCAAACCCTGATGCACGTGCGCCGTCCCGGCAGTCCGGGTGAAGTGAATTGGGATTGCTGGCAAAAAGAACACGGCAAGTTCCGGGACGCTGAACTGCTTGAATTTGACCGTGAAGACCAGCTGCTGCAAGCCGGTCTTGCCGGACAGGGATTGGCGCTTACCAGCTCGCTGCTGGTCTCGGCTCAGGTTGAAAAGGGCTGGCTTAAGCCCTGTCTGCCGGAAAAGGTGCTGAGCGGCCCGGGCTATTTGGTTGCAACCACCCAGGCGGCCGATGCCAAGCGCCAGGTGAAGCTGTTTCTCGATTGGCTGGCCGAGCAGGCTGGCATGACGCCAACATCAAGCTAATTTGCGCCCCGGAGGCCAATCAAGGATGAACAAACTCGTTTCTGCCGCCAAGTGGCTGGGGTTGCTGCTGATACTGCTGGTGTTGGCTGTCTACTTCGGCCTGCGGGCCAGCCTGCCCACGCTCGATGGCAATATCGACAGCCCCGGCCTTAGCAAGCCGGTCACCCTCGGCCGGGATCATCTGGGCAGCGCAGTGATCACCGCAGACTCCCGCGCCGATGCGGCCTTTGGTCTGGGCTTTGCCCACGGTCAGGATCGATTTTTCCAGATGGACTTGCTGCGGCGAAACTCCGCCGGTGAACTGGCCGAGCTTTTTGGCGACGCAGCGCTGAAGCTCGATGAACGCCACAGGTTCCATCAGTTCAGAAAGCGCGCCCAGGCTCTGCTGAAACAGCTGCCTTCCGACGACATGGCCGTGCTTGAAGCCTACAGCCGCGGCGTGAATCAGGCGCTGGCACAGCAAACACTGCCAAGCTTTGAATACCTGCTCAGTGGCGCTGCCATTCAGCCCTGGCGCCCCGAAGACAGCCTGCTGACCATCTTCAGTATGTATCTGGATTTACAGGGGAATACCCTTGAGCGTGAGCTGGTGCTGGAGCGCATCAGGCAGCTCTATGGCGATGAGATGCTCGCCTTTGTGAGCCAGAACGATCCCATTCAGGCGGCTCTTGATGGCAGCACCTTGCCAACCCAGGCGATGGTGGTGCCGCCGCTTTCTGCCAGGGCGCTGGATAAGGCGGAACTGAGCACCATCGGCAGCGAGCTGGACGCCTTCGTGAAAGGCAGTAACAACTGGGCGGTCACGGGTCAGCTCACCCACAGCGGCCGCGCCATGTTGTCCGACGATATGCATCTGGGTCTGGCCGTGCCCATTATCTGGTATCGGGCTCAGCTCAATTACCGTCACCACGACAGCGACATTCAGGTCACTGGCGTCAGCCTGCCCGGCGCCCCCGTGATTGTGGTCGGCAGCAATGGTCATGTGGCCTGGGGCTTTACCAACGGCTATATCGACACCGCCGACTGGATTGAACTGCCAAAAGATGAAATCACCGAAACCGTTACCGAGCAGCTCGCCAGCACAGGTGCCGGCAAAGAGATGCCGCTGACATTGTCCCGTTTCGGGCCGGTTAAGCGCCTCGGTGATAAAGACTATGCCCTGTCCTGGGTGGCCCATGGCGACTTCGCCATTAACCTGGATCTGATGCGTCTGGAAACCGCCACCGGCGTGGAGCAAGGGCTTGCCGTTACCGAGCACACAGGGATCCCGGTGCAGAATATGCTGATTGTGGATAACGCCGGCAACGCCGCCTGGCGACTGACAGGCGCCATTTCGGCGCGGGACAATCCGGTTCAAGTGGCGCAATCGGCCAATGACTGGCAAGCCGAGGGCTGGGCTGCTCCGGCAGCCAATGTGCCCCTGGTCGCCAATCCGGACAATCAGCGGCTGTGGAGCGCCAACAGCCGGGTGCTGTCGGCTGCCGATACCTCAAGATTCGGTGACGGCGGTTATGCCATCGCCAGTCGGGCAGCGCAGATCCGCGACAACTTAAATGCCAAATCCACGTTTGATGAGTCAGACTTTCTTGCCATGCAACTGGACAACAGGGCGCTGTTTCTCACCCCATGGCAGCAACTGCTGAGCGAGACGTTAAAGCTGCAACCGGATGAATTTGCAGACGATATCAAAGCGCTCGCCGACTGGGGTGCCTGCGCCTGCAGCGAGTCTGTGGGCTACACCCTGGTAAGCAGCTTCCGCATTCGGGTAATGGACACCCTGTTTGCGCCGCTGCAAACCCGGCTTGCCAAAGAAGGGCTGAGTTTGAGCAAGATTAAGGGCAATCTGGAAGTATCGGTCTGGCAGCTGCTGCAGCAAAAACCTGACTCCTGGCTGCCAGAGAAAATGACTGACTGGAACGACTTCCTGCTGGATATTTACCGCACCAATCGTGCCGAACTGCTCAGGCGCCATGCGCCCGGCGGCACACTGGCAGAGCTGAATTGGGGCAAGGTGAATGCGCTCAAAATCCAGCACCCTTTCAGCAAGCAAATTCCGCTGCTGGCGCCGCTGCTTGATATGCCGGAAGTGCCTGGTTTTGGCGGCCATTTTGAACCTGCGGTGCAAAGCCCCGGCTTTGGCGCTTCCCAGCGGATGGTGGTGCAACCGGGCGATGAGGCCAGCGCAATCCTGATGGTGCCTGGCGGTCAGTCAGGTCACCCGTTATCAGCCTTCTACCGCAGCGGCTTTGGCGACTATGCCAGCCATACCCCCACACCTTTGTTGCCGGGGGACATCCGCCATAGCCTCAAGCTGTTGCCAAAATAAGCCAGAGCCGAGATAAACACAGGGGATACCAACAAAAAGCGCCGAACAATCGGCGCTTTTTTTCACTTACCAGCCCAGCTGGTAACTCACGGCAAAGGTGCGGCCACGGCCATGGTAGTCAAACATCGCCTCAGGGCCGTAGGTCGGACTGTAGAAATACACCGCCCGCTGGCCCCACAGGGTGCTGTAGTCTTTATCCAGCAGGTTTTCGATGCCGTAGCTCAGGGTGCCAACGGGTAACTCGACCGAGCCAAGCAAATCCAGGGTTGTATAGCTTTCAAGCTCGCTTTGCAGCCCATCTCCGGCTTTGAATCTATAGTCAGAATCGGCGCTGAAGCTGTGCTCGGCCTGCAGGCGAATTTGCTGCCCTTCACCTTGCCAGGCAATAAAAGCGGTGGCCTTGGAGGGGGAAGCATAAGTCACAGTCTCATCAACCCAGCCGCCTTCCTGCTTCACTTCACTGCGTACCAAATGCAGATTGCTGCCCGCCTGCCAGTTGCGGCTGAGATCCACATTCAGCTGTGCCTCCAGCCCCAGGGTACGCTTATCCTGATCGTTCACATTGATGGTGAGGTCGGCACGATTCACCTCAATCACCTTATCCGACACCGCGTAGTAAATACTCGCCTGAGCCTGCCAACTGTCCGCCAGATAACGCCAACCCAGCTCCATCGAGTCGGTTTTAATGCCATCGAGACGGGTGTCATTGATGTTGATGCTGTTTTGCAGCCGCAGGTAGCCATCGGCATCGGCCTTATAGCTGCCACGGCCATAGTATTTGGACAGATCCGGCAGTTCAAAACCCTGAGAATACGACAGCCATAACTGCTGATCCGCGCTCAGTTTGGCCACCAGCCCCAGATTCACCAGCCCCACGCTGTAGTCGGTACTGCCACCTTGAATGGCATCGGCGCCCGGGGCCTTGCCGGAGGCAATCGCCACCTGCTGGTTGAAGCCGATAAAGTCATCGACGCTGTTTTCCATCTGCTGGTAGCGATAGCCGCCATTGAGCACCAGAAAGCTGTTGATATCCCAGCTGCCCTGCACAAAAGCGGCCACCGACTCCACCGTGAAATCCACATAGCGGCCGGTGGTAAACAGCTCCTGCATAACCAAGCCACCGCTTTGATTGGCGGCAGTCAGGTCAAAGCTCATTTGGCTCGAATCGAAGCTCTCTTTGTCCCAGTCGATGCCCCAGGTGAGCTTAACTGGATCAGCTGGCCGGGATTCGAGCACCGCCTTCAGGCCATAGATGCCGGTGTTTTGTGCCGAGGCGGAAAAGTTGTAAACGCCCCTCGCCTCACTGACGTAGGGAAACGGATGAAAATCGAGGTCTTCCTTTCGATAAAAGCCCTGTAAATAGAGGGTCTGGCCGAGCCATTCTGCCTGAGTGTAGCTAAGGTTCAGCAGGGTGCGTTCGGTGCGGGGGCTGCGGTCGGCATTCAGCCCGCTGCGGCTTTCAAGTAATGAGGCATCACCGGTGACACCGGCAAAGTTCTCGCCCATATACAAACCATGATCGCTATCGGAGCCATTGCGGTAGTGCTGCACCAGAGCGCCGAGGCTGGCGTTATTGGGCAAGCGCCAGTCCAGATTTGCCATCAGATCATAGCCTTGGGTGTACTGCATACCGGTTTGGGTAATATCCGGCATCACCTCGTTGCCACTGCCATCGAACCATTGGCCGTTTTCCTGCCAGGCAGCACTGAATCGCCCCTGAAGGGTATCGCTGCCACCGGCTGCGGCGAAGGCAGCGCGGTAATCCAAGTCGTCGCCACCGCCAAAACCTGACTTAAACCCGGCTTCGGCTTCGAAGGTATCCGTGCTCTGGCTGGCCTTTTTGGTGACAATATTGATGGCACCGCCCAGCGCGCCGCCGCCGTAGAGGGCCGAGGCGCCCGCCAGTACTTCGATGCGGGCAATATTGAAGGGGTCGATGCTGTCGAGCTGACGACTGATGCCGCGAGAGGTATTCATCGACACCCCATCAATCAGCACCACCATGGCGCGGCCACGCATGTTCTGGCCAAAGTTGCTTCGCCCCTGGCTGGAAACGTCCATCGACGGCACCAGCGCCGCCAGCATTTCTTTTACACCTTTGCCGCTGTTGATTTGCTCGCGAATACTGTCTTCATCAATCAGCCAAACGGTGCTGGAAAGCTCGCTAATCTGGGTGGGAGTGCGATTGGCGGTCACCACCATCCGCTCCATATCCTTGTCGGCTGCGTTGGCCAGTGCCAACGGGCTGAATTGGGCAATAACAACAGCAGCAATCAGGCTAACGCGAGCCAGAGGCTTGGGCATAACATTCTCCATCACGGACACCAGAAACCAAAAAGACACAGGCCAACGTGTACGGACGCAAGTAAGAATTTCGCATATCACACTGATATAAAGTGAATTTTCTACAGGAATTTTTCAGTGAATATCGAAACAGGCCCGCCATTGGCAGCCAGCATTCTATTTGTAAATAGGAATCAGTCTCAACGAAATTTACAATGCAGCCCACGATACACAGTTGCTGCTTCCGGTTGCTGTTGCCATGCCCGCCGGTGTTGCTCATCAGCGCTGAAGCGGCCTTTTGCGCGCACAAAAAAAAGCCGCTCACAGAGCGGCTTAAAATTGGAATGGGGCAATCAGTCGAGCTGACAGGCGGCTTCCAGAGTGAGCCTAATCATGTCGCACAGAGTCTGTTGCCGCTCCTCGGCGCTCAGGTGCAGTCCCTGACGCAGATGATCCGTCACCGTCATCATCGCCAGCGCCCGGGCACCGGTTTCGGCGGCCACGCCATAGAGCCCGGCGGCCTCCATCTCGACCCCAAGAATGCCGTACTTTTCCATCAGGTCATAACGGCTTTCATCGGCGCAATAAAACAGGTCAGATGAATAAATGTTACCCACCCTGAAAGACACGCCCTGATTTTCGGCCGCGGTTACTGCGTGACGCAGCAGGTTAAAATCCGCCAGCATAGCGAAGTCAGTGCCTGGGAACCTTGAGCGGTTAACTCCTGAGTCGGTGCTGGCACCCATGGCCATTACCACATCCATCAGCTTGATATCGTTGCTCACGGCGCCGCAGGAACCGATACGGATGATATTTTTTACGCCATAATCGACAATCAGCTCGCGGGCATAAATGGAAATGGACGGAATACCCATGCCAGAGCCCATCACCGAAATCCGCTTGCCGCGATACTCGCCGGTGAAGCCGAGCATATTGCGCACATCGGTGACCTGCACCGCGTTATCGAGAAACTGCTCGGCAATAAACTTGGCCCGCAGCGGATCGCCGGGCATCAGAACTGTGTCTGCAAAAGCCCCTTGGGGCGCATTGATATGGGGTGTCATGGTTAACCTCCGATACTGAAAAGTAAGCCTGCGATGGTGCCGCTCATCAGGTTGGCCAGCGCCGCTGCGATAAGTGCCTTCATGCCGATTTGACCAAGGTCGTGGCGCCGCTCGGGGCACAGGGCCGACAGGCCGCCAATCACCATGGCCAGCGAGCCGATATTGGCAAAGCCGCACAGGGCAAAGCTGATGATCACCTGGGTCTTGGGCGACAGCCCATCGGCCACCTTAAGGAAGTCCATGTAGGCAACAAACTCATTGATCACCATCTTCTGGCCGATAAAGCTTGCCGCCTGAGTCGCTTCGCTCCAGGGCACACCCATCAGCCAGGCAAGCGGCGCCAATACATACCCAAGCATCATCTGCAGCGACAGATTATCGATGCCAAACCAGTTACCTATGCCGCCAATCATGCCGTTGAGCAGCGCCACCAGCGCCACAAAAGCCAGCAGCAGCGCCGATACCGCCAGCACCTGTTGCATACCCATGGCCGCGCCGCCTGCGGCAGCGTCCAGCACGTTGGCAGGCTTGTCGTCCTGCTCGTCCAGCACCTTGTTGATATCGTTGATAGGCGTCTCGGTTTCCGGCCACATCAGCTTGGCAAACAGCAGTCCGGCCGGTGCCGTCATAAAGGCAGCGGTGAGTACATACTTCACGTCCACCCCCATCTGGATGTAACCAATCATGGTGCCGCCAGCCACAGAGGCGAGGCCACCGGTCATCACCGCAAACAGCTCTGAGCGGGTCATGCGGCGCACGAAGGGGCGCACCATGGACGGTGCTTCAATAGGACCAACGAAAATGTTGGCGGTGGCCGACAGTGACTCGGCGCGGCTGGTACCGAGCAGGCGCGACAAGGCGCCGCCAATGATGCCAATCACCCACTGCATGATGCCGAGGTAATAGAGCACGGCAATCAGCGAGCTGATAAACACCACCACGCACAGCACGTTAATCACAAAGATAAAGCCCAGGCCAAAGCGGGCCAGATCGCCAAAGAGGAACCCAAGCCCCTCGTTGCCGTAGTTGATCACATGCATCACGCCCTTGGAGGCCGCATCCAGCACCACCTGGCCGGCGGGCACATACATCACGAAGGCGCCAAAGGCGATTTGAAAAGCAAGTGCACCGAGCACGGTACGAAGGCGAATGGCGCGGCGATTTTCTGAAAGCAGCACAGCCAGCGCAATAAGCGACAGCATGCCGATAAGACTGATTAAAATTTCCATGGCAGGTTTCCGGGTACAGACAAACCGTCGCAGTCTAGCCATGGTGTTGGCGCCAAAACGCGATCCCTGTCATGGGCGAACAGGTATTTCTGTGACTTAAGGGGCAGATCCCAAAACCGCTTGATTGCGCTTTAGAATTGGCAACAGGAATTTAAATCTATTGCCAATAAAATCATCACATTGAAGTGATTATCGCGAGCAATGAAAACATAGGAAACCCGGGGAATACCAAAGCATCAGGCTGTAACTTACGCTGTGGCTGAACGCCTGATCCGCAGTGCCAGGGTCAGATACCGGAGCGGGAAAAGTACTCGACCGGGTCGAGGTAGAACACCTTTTTATAGCCCTGGGTGGTGAAATCCAGCCGCCAGGGTCTGGGGAGCAGACTCACCAGACTGTAGTGCAGGTGCGGCGGTTTACCTTTGGCATTGCCGCTGTCGCCCACCGTGCCAATAGGGCTGCCTGCAGCCAGCCACCAGCCATTGCCTTCGAAACTGTCCAGATGGGCAAAATAGTGCAGCTTAAAGCCCGGCCCCAGTGCCAATATCACCTTACCCCCCTTACTGAGCTCGCCGCGCCATAACCTGAGCAAAGGTACAGGGGCCACAAGCGTCTGGCCCTTGGGGGCGAAGATATCCATGCCCTTGTGTACCCCAGAACTGCCCCAGGGCTCATACCAGAAGGTATCCGGGTGCCAGTCTTTACTGGCTGCGCCTGTTACCGGCAACTTAGGCGACTCGGGCCAGAAACCCCAGAACATTAGCGGGATAAGCAGCGTCACGGCAGCAATGTTGCCAAAACGCGAGCGCGAATTCTTATTCGGGCGCATGGCAGACGGCTTCCACGTTATTCCCGTCAGGGTCCAGCAGGAAGGCGCCGAAGTAGTGCTCATGGTAGATGGGCCGGAGGCCCGGAGCGCCGTTGTCTTGACCTCCGGCCGCCAGACCCGCCTGATGAAAGGCAGCGACGGCAGCGTGGTTTGGTGCCACAAATGCGGTATGGCGCGGCGAGGCTGCATCACGGGTTTCTATTACCCAGAACACGGGTTTACCCTCGGGGCCAAAGGCACACATGCGCCGGGTCGGCCAGTCGGCATCCCAGCTGGTCACCTCTTCAAACAACATGGGGTAAGCCAGTGGCCTGAAGGCGGCAATATAAAAGTCGCGGCTGGCAATATAGTCGCTGGCGTAGGTACTCAGATGATCTATCACGGCGCAGTCCTTTCGCAGTTAATCCGGGCTTAATGTCCGCTCTTTTTCCGAGCGTCTATCCAAGGTGCCACACTCGCTAAAGGCTGACCAGTTAACAAAGTTTCAGACAGCAAAAAGCCGCTCCATGAGCGGCTTTGGTTTAAAACTGGCCCTGCGATCAGCGCATGGTCACGAACTCTTCGGCGCCTGTGGGGTGAATGGCCACCACGGCATCGAAGTCGGCCTTGGTGGCGCCCATCTTGATGGCCACACCGAAGCCCTGGAGGATTTCGTCCATACCAAAGCCAATGCCGTGGATACCCACGACTTTTTCATCCGGACCGGCACATACCAGCTTCATTTTGCAGGCCTGACGATGGGCAGTGACGGCGGTGTACATGGAAGTGAAGGTTGAGGTGTATACCTTCACCTGATCTTCGCCGTATTGCGCCTTGGCGTCTGGCTCACTCAGGCCCATGGTGCCAATAGGCGGATGGCTGAATACCACTGTCGGTACCAGGCTGTAGTCCATCTTGGCATTGGGCTGACCGCCGAACAGGCGCTCAGACAGGAAGCGACCGGCTTTCACCGCCACCGGGGTGAGTTCAATGCCACCGGCAATGATATCGCCCACACAGTAGATGCCTTCGGCGCTGGTGTTTTGCCACTCATCCACCAGCACGTAGCCACGCTCGTCCAACTTAACGTCGGTGTTTTCAAGGCCAATCTTGTCGGTGGCAGGTTCTCGGCCAATGGCCCAGATCAGGCAATCCACAGTGATGGACTCGCCGTTTTCCAGTTGCAGGGTCAGGCTGCCGTCGGCGTGTTTTTCCACAGCCTTGGGTACGGCCTGTGTGTGCAGAGTCGGGCCGTTTTCGGCCATGGCGTCAACCAGCGCCTGGCTCAGCATGGGGTCGAAGCTGCGCAGTGGCGAGTGCTTACGCACCAGCAAATGGGTTTCGCTGCCGAGGGCATGCAACACACCGGCGATTTCGACGGCAATGTAACCCGCGCCAACCACAGCAACCCGCTTGGGCTGGGCGTCGAGGGCAAAGAAGCCGTTGGAGTCGATACCATGCTCGGCACCAGGGATATTGGGGATGCTTGGGCGACCGCCGGTGGCGATAAGAATATGATCGGCGGTGTATTCTTCGCCGTTCACCTCGATGGTACGGTTATCTTTGAAGCGGCCGTAGCCCTCTACCAAAGTCACGCCATTGCCGGTAAAACCACGGCCATAGGCGGCGTGAATACGCTCGATATAGGCTTCACGACTGGCAACCAGGGTGTTCCAGTCAAAGTTTTTTACTTCAACATCAAAACCATAGTCTTTGGCATACAGGTGCATGGCTTCCGCCACCTGGGCGCCATACCACATCACCTTTTTAGGCACACAGCCCACGTTCACGCAGGTTCCGCCCACGTGTTTGGCTTCAATCAAAAGGACCTTGGCGCCCCGGATAGCAGCGCGGTTGGCGGATGCAATGCCGCCGCTGCCTGCTCCCAGACAGATATAATCGTAGTGTTGGGCCATGGAAATCTCCGTTGTGAACGACGAGGTAAGGGCTCAATTGTAGGGAGCTTTTTGTCCGGAGGGAAGCGAGGCGCCATCCGGTTTGCTCCCGCAGCAACCAAAGACCGGCCCCAGGCCAGCTTTGTTGCACTCAGCGCGGTTTACATCGGCGCCAACAAAACTCAACGCCGATACATGCAGCGGTCATGGTCCCCCTGACGCGGGCCATTGCTGCCACACTTAAGACAACGCCATTCCTGTTGTCTGGCTTTGAGCTCATCACCGTGATGCTCGCCCGCCCCGCGGGAGGTCAGCAGCTTCTCCAGTTGCCCCATACGGTTATCCAGCCAGCGGCAGTTGGGGTCGTCGGCCACATAGGATCTGGCGGCCGCCGTTTTGCTGCTTACCTGTCGCTTAGGCCGGTTGTTGTCGCTGCGACGCCCCTGCTTTTTGGCATGGTCAACATAATCGCGGCCGCTGAATTCCATCCCAGGTTGAGGGGTATGGGGAATACTTAGCTGGCGCCCCTGACTGTCGATGGCAGCGGGCTTCTCCGGCAAAAGACTTTGATTGGAAAGAGCGCTTTGCTTGGTAACGGAACCCTGCCCCTTTGACGCATCCAAGCGGGCGGGGTCTTCAGGCTCTGTACTCTTGGCGTTTTGCCCAGGCTCAATGAGGGATTGGTATTCCCCCGCAGCAGCCCAGGGCGCCAGCAGCGAGAAACACAGTAAAAGGGCAAACTTGAGCTGATTGGGCGCGGCAGATGGCGCCAGCGGGATAGTTGACATTCCTTGTCCTCCGATGAGGCCACATCCTGCGGCCTTGGCAGCACAGCCCCAAACGGGGCGTCAGAAACCAAGTTTAGTCAACGGCGGTTAAAACGCCCAATTGAGATGGACACCGGCGAAGGTTTCATCCAGCGCGTCGTCCCCCAGCTCCAGGGTGATATCGTGTCCGGCATGGCTGCGACTGACATGCCCCGTAATGGCAAGCCCTTCGGTAAGCATATACTCGGCCTCAAGCCCAAATTGCAGGTGGTTGCGGCCATTGTGCGCTTCGGTCACGTATTGGTAATCCAACCCTTGAGTGATGTAAGGGCTCAGGGTCAGGCGTTCACTCACATGCCAGTTACTGTGCAGACTCAGTTCCACAAAATAGCCACCGGCCTCGGTGCTGTAGGTGTAGGCCACCGAGGGCACCAGATAGTCCCAGCGCACATAAGCCATTTCGGCAAACAGCTCATTGTCGCTGCAACGCTCGTCGCCGTAGCTTTCAATGCGCTGCAGGCCGACAAAGGCTTCGATATCCTCATGCAGGTGCAGGGCATATTCGAAACCAAGATTCCATTCGGTGTAATGTTCACTGTCGGCACGGCCAACCAGGGCATAGGTGGTCAAATCACCAAAACTGGCCGCCAAAGCGCCCCAGCCAATGCCGCCTTTGTTGAGATTGTCGCGCCCTTCGGTGATATAACGGCTATCCCAGCCAACATCCACCACAAAACTTGGCTCCAACGCCACGGCAGGTAAGGTCACCAACCCCAAGGCCAGTGCCAACATCGATTTTGCCCCGTTCATTTCACCCATCCTGAAACTACGCTTGATCTGCTGCGATCTTATGCCCGCCAATGCGAGAGTAAATGCGAATAGCTTGCATTTGCGGCGCCGTTAGCAAAGATGACATTGTAAATTAAGCGTAAATCCATTTCGGGATTTTGCTCACGGTTTTTGGCGGGATGAGTTGTTAGGAATGCGTAACGAGTGCCCGGCGGCCTTGATAAATTGCCTGCCAGCCCCTATTTATCCCCTATCGATACTCAGAAAGGTGCAAGCCGCTTCTGCCATGGCTCAGCCATCACAGGACTCGCCCTTTCCTTACAGAGAAAAGGATACCCAATGACCAATCCACTGCTTGAGCCTTCCAAGCTGCCGCCGTTTTCGGCCATTAAACCCGAGCACATCCAAAGCGCTGTTGAGCAGGCCATAGGCCACTGCCGCGCCGAGATAGAACGCGTACTGGCGGCCGGCGACTTCAGCTGGCAGGGACTGGTGGCGCCGCTCGAAGAGGCCGACGACCGCCTGAGCAAGCTCTGGTCACCGGTATCCCACATGAATTCTGTGCTGAGCACCGAAGAATGGCGCGCCGCCCACGATGCCTGTTTGCCGCTGTTGTCTGAATACGGCACCTTCGTTGGTCAGCACGAGGGCCTGTATCAGGCCTACAAAACCCTGCACGGCTCAGACGAATTCAAAACCCTGCCACGGGCCAAACAAACTCTGATTGAACACGCGCTGCGTGATTTTGAACTGTCGGGCATTGGCCTGGACGATGCCAAAAAGGCTCGCTACGGCGACATCGTCAAGCGTCTGTCGGAGCTTTCCAGCAATTTCTCCAATCAGGTGCTGGATGCCACCCACGCCTGGACCAAACTCATCACCGACGAATCCGAGCTTAAGGGGCTGCCCGAGTCAGCCCTGGCCGCCGCCAAAGCCATGGCCGAAGACAAAGAATTGCAGGGCTATCTGTTCACCCTCGACTTCCCGTCGTACCTGCCGGTGATGATGTACTGCGAAAACCGTGAGCTGCGTGAAGAGTGTTACACCGCCTTCGTTACCCGCGCATCAGATCAGGGCCCCAATGCAGGCAAGTTCGACAATGGCCCGCTGATGGAAGAGCTGCTGGCACTGCGCCATGAACTGGCAACCCTGCTCGGCTTTGACAGCTTTGCCCACAAGTCGCTGGCCACCAAAATGGCCGAGACTCCGGCCCAGGTCATCAGCTTCTTGAACGAACTGGCGCTGCACTCCCGCCCACAGGCCAAAAAAGAGTTGGATGAACTCAAGGCCTTTGCCGCCAGCGAATATGGCGCTACCGACCTCAAGGCATGGGACTTGAGCTTCTATGGCGAAAAGCTCAAACAGCACAGATACGAAATCTCCCAGGAAGAACTGCGCCCGTACTTCCCAGAAAACAAGGTGCTGAGTGGCCTGTTCCACACGGTTGAGCGCCTGTTTGGCCTGAAAATCGAAGAGCAAACCGAGTTCGACCGCTGGCATAAAGACGTGCGTTTCTTCCATATTTTTGATGCCGAAGGTGAGCACAGAGGCAGCTTCTACCTCGATTTATACGCCCGCAGCGGCAAACGCGGAGGCGCCTGGATGGACGAGTGTCGGGTACGGCGCTTAAGCGGCGGTGAACTGCAACGCCCGGTGGCCTATCTCACCTGTAACTTCAACGGTCCGGTGGGCGGCAAACCAGCGCTGTTCACCCACGACGAAGTGGTAACCCTGTTCCACGAATTTGGCCACGGCATTCACCATATGCTGACCAAGGTCGATGTGGCGGGCGTGTCCGGCATCAATGGTGTGCCCTGGGATGCGGTAGAACTGCCAAGTCAGTTCATGGAAAACTGGTGCTGGGAAGAAGAAGCCTTGCAGGAAATCTCCGGCCACTTTGAAACCGGTGAGCCACTGCCCAAGAGCATGCTGGACAAGATGCTGGCGGCGAAAAACTTCCAGTCGGCGATGATGATGGTGCGTCAGCTGGAGTTCTCGCTGTTCGATTTCCGCCTGCACCTGGAATACAACAGCGAAGACGGCGCCCGTATTCAGGAAACCCTGGATGAAGTGCGTCAGCAGGTTGCTGTGGTGATCCCCCCCAGTATCAACCGCTTCCAGCACAGCTTCTCGCACATTTTTGCCGGCGGTTATGCTGCCGGTTACTACAGCTACAAATGGGCCGAAGTGCTGTCGGCAGACGCCTTCTCGCGCTTTGAAGATGAAGGGATTTTCAACCCACAAACCGGCCGAGCCTTCCTCACCAACATCCTCGAGATGGGTGGCAGCGAAGAGCCGATGGAGCTGTTCCGCCGCTTTATGGGCCGTGAACCCAACACAGACGCGCTGCTGCGTCACAGCGGTATCAGTCACTGAAGCTGAGGTTTAGAAACTTCAAAGGGCGCTGCGGCGCCCTTTTTGTTGGTCAACTGACTGCATACGCCGCGCCCCCTTTGCCCGGCTCGATTGCTTGCAGGTACGACCTCTGATAGCCTTCAGCTTTACGCAATTACTCTAATACATAGATCCATGAACCTGTACTTTCGACTTATCTGGTTGTTTTTATGGCGTGTTCGCCACTGCAATCGCATTGGATTCCTCGATGTCAGCCGCATCGAATACCGGGCACTGCCGTCAGACTGCGATATCAACATGCACCTGACCAACAGCCGCTATCCGGCCTTTATGGATCTGGCCCGCACCTACATGCTGGCGGAAATGGGTCTGCTGAAACGCTTTTTGAAACTGAAGTGGATGCCCATAGTCAATGCCGCCGAATTCACCTACATCCGCGATATTAAGCCGCTGCAAAAGTTCACCATCGAGAGCCGCGTAGTGGGTTGGGATGAAAAGTATTTTTATATTGATCAGCGCTTTGTCAGCGAGCGTGGCCTGCATTGCATAGTGCATGTACGCGGGGTGTTTGTGTGTAATCGCAAGCAGGTGCCCATCAGCGAGCTGGTACGGGAAGCAGGTTATGAGGGCGAGGCGCCAGCCCTGTCACCCGAAGTGCAAAAGTGGAAGGCCTTCCTGCAGCTCAAAAAAGAGCGCAATACCTGAGGTTAAGGGATAAGTTTCAGCCCTGTGACTTCCGCGGCGGCGGCCAGTGCCGCCTCCTCTGCCACCAGCTCCCAGGCGCCTCTTAGCTTGGCCTGCTGGCGGTAGCGGCAGAGATTTTCCAAATCCAGCAAACCCATCAGCTCAAACGCCGGCTCCAGACAAGGCAGCAGCGCGCAGTCGGCCAGGGTAAAGCCATCGCCCACCAGCCAGTGGCTGTTGGCAAGCTCCTCATCTATGCCCGCAAACACCTGCAGCAGCTTTTGGCGCACTTGCGCCATGGCCAACTCGTTGCGATGTTCAGGCGCCATGCTCAGTTGCTGTTCCAGCAAAAACAACTGATTGCTGACATCGTTATCGAGGATCCTGTCCCACAGCCTGACCCGCAGACGGTCATTGTCATCCACCGGCAGCAGCCTGGTGCCGCCGTGAATATGGTGGTCGAGGTATTCAATAATGATGGTGGATTCCGGCAGCAGACTGCCATCAACGCATTTGAGCAGCGGCAGCTTGCACAGGGGATAGAGGCTACTGAAGGCCTGACGCTGCAAGGGGTCTCTGAGTTCAGTGACCCTGGGATAGAAGTTCGCCTGTTTCTCGTACAGCCCAAGAAGTACCTTTTGGGAGTAACGGGAAAGCGGATGGTAGAAGAGCTCCATGGAATCTGGCCCCCATTTCATACGCCCTTTCAAGAAGGCGGCTGCCGCACAGGCAAATTTACGCCTTCCTTAAATTTAGCCCCGTTCAGGTAGATTTGAACAGCTTCTGTTTCAGAAAATCGATAAACACCCGCACCCGTGGCGGAGTGTTCTCCTTGTAGGGGTGCAATGCGTAGATGCCGCCTTCGCGCAAATGGTAGTCGGGCAGTAAGAGCTCAAGCTCGCCGGAGGCCAGATGCTGGCCTATCAGATTGTCCGGCAGAATCGCCACCCCCAGGCCCTGCAAGGTCAGCGCCAGCAGGCCATTGGTGCTGTTACAGCTGATAAAGGGAGTCACCCGAACCCGGTATTCCTCGCCCTGACCATTGTGTAGGGTCCAGCTCTTGGGAAGATGGCTTGAGGCATGGGCAAGCCACTGATGATGTTGGAGATTATCAGGGTGCAATGGCCTGCCGTGGGCGGCCACATAGGCTGGGCTGGCCACCAGCTGCTCATCGAAACTGCCAAGCTTGATGGCTCTGAATTCTGAGTCTTCCGGCCAGCCGCCCTGAATGGCCACATCGATTTGATGCTCAAGCAAATTCAGCTTGTTGTCTTCCAGCAGCAGGGTCATGCGGATGTTGGGATAACGCTGGTGAAACTCGCCGATAAGCGGCAACAGATCGTGCTCGCCAAGGCCCACAGGGGCGGTGATCCTCAAACTGCCGTGCAGATGTTCATCCGCCGGACGGGTCACCGCCTCGGCCTGACGCGCCAATTGCAGCAGTTCGCCGCAGTAATGGAAAAACTCACGGCCGTCCTCGGTCAGGCTGATACGGCGGGTGGTGCGATGCAACAGCTCGCAGCCCAAACGCTCTTCCAGCTTTTTCAGATGCTGGCTCACCATGGAGCGGCTTATCCCCAGCACCTCGGCGGCCAAGGTCAGCGAACCCTGCTCGACAACCGAGGCAAACACCAGCATGCGATAGAGTTGGGAAGCGTCCATGGCCCGTCCTTTTGTTTAGTTTTAATTACCAAAGATATAAGTAAATCACTCATTATCAATTTTTGCCACGGGAATACACTGAGCACCTCATCAATCCCAACCCTTGAGGTACACATTATGATCCTGATCCTCGGTGCAAGTGGCGAACTGGCCAGCCTGACCACAGCAGCCCTGCAAACCCTCGGCAACACTGAAACTGTACGCCTGGGCAGCCGCTCCCCTGCCAAACTGGCGGCCGAAGGCATCCAAACCCTGTTTGCCGACTACGACCAACAAGACTCACTCGAAGCCGCCATGGCGGGCGTGTCCAAAGTCTTGTTTATTTCGGGCAACATCGCCAACGATGCCCGTCTGGCCCAGCATCTGAACGTTATCGCCGCCGCGAAAAAGGCCGGCGTGAGCCAACTGCTGTACACCAGCTTCCAGTCACCCAGCCTCGACAGCGCCTTTGATTTTGGTGCCAGCCACGCCGCCACTGAGGCCGCCATCCGCGCCTCGGGCGTGCCTGCCACCGTGGTGCGCAACGCCTTTTATGCTGAGCTGCAACTGATGAGCCTTGGCCATACCCTGGAAAGCGGCACCCTGACCCACGCTGCCGCCGACGGCCGCTTTGCACCTGTGAGCAAGGCAGATATTGCCGAGGCGCTGGCCAGATTGCTGATGACAACACCCGATGCAGACAAGCATATCGGCAGCACTTACGAGTTCACCGGCCCTGAGCTGCTGTCCTATGCCGACATCGCCAAACTCATCAGCGAACTCACAGGTAAGCGAATTGAAACCAACGAAATCAGCCCGGAAGCGCAAATTGCGGCGCTGAGCCAAATGGGTTTGCCCGGCTTCTTGGCCAAGGCGCTGGGCGGTGCCAGCCGTGCCATTGCCGCAGGGGAATACGATACGCGCAGCGATGATTTGGCGCGTATCCTCGGCCGCGAGCCCCGCAGTCTTCGCGAGGTGATTGCAGCCGCCCTTGGCTGATAACCCGGCTCACCGCAACCACTTGGATTGACGGCACCCATGCAAGTACACTGGCAAAGCCATTCTTCGTTTCAGGGAAGTTCATGAAAATCGAATCCTTTGCCAGTATTTATCAGCGCGCCGCCGAGCGAAAAGGCGGCGTCGATGCGCTTGAGGCACTGCTGCCACAGTCTTTGTCGGCCGACGAATATCAGGAATATTCTGATGACCGGTTACTGTCGGCCATGAGCAAGCAGATTTTTCAGAGTGGTTTTGTGTGGAAGGTGGTGGACGCCAAATGGGCCGCCTATGAAGAGGCGTTTTTTGGCTTCGATCCGCTGAAGATTTTGCTGATGTCACCGGAGCAACTGGATGCCCGCGCCAGCGATCCTGCGCTTATCCGCCATGAAAAAAAGACCCGGGCCATCTACGACAATGCCTTGATGGTGAAAGAAATTGCTGCTGAACATGGCAGTCTGGCACGTTATATCGGCCTCTGGCCCGGGGAAGAGATCACCGCCTTGTGGCAGGTACTCAAAAAGCGCGGCGCCAGGCTTGGGGGCAATACCGGCCCTTACTTCCTGCGCGCCACCGGGAAAGACACCTTCCTGCTGACCTCAGATGTGGAGGGCTATCTGAGGGCAACCGGTCTGGTGGATGCAGGGCTTGCCACCCAAAAGGGCCTGGCTCAGGCGCAGGCCGCCTTTAACCACTGGCAGGCTGAATCGGGCCGGACGCTGGCTCAAGTCAGCCGCATTATTGCCTGCGGCGTGGGTGACAACCGGATTTAAAACGCCTTGCTGATGCCGACGACGAAGCGATCGTCAAAAATCTCGGTTTGGGTGCCGTACACCTTGTGATCTGTGTCCACTGTGCTGCCGTGGTAACGCAGATCCAGGGTGTAACCGGCCCAGGTCTTGGACACACCCAGGTTCCAGTGGCCCCAGCCTTCGGCGCCTTCGCCGTCGAGATCCTGATAACCCACAGAGCCGGACAGCTGAATGCCATTGTCGAAGCTGTAGCTTGGGTGCACCGCATAGTTCACCCCTTGCCAGCCATCCACGCCGAACCAGTCATCCAGCGTTGGAGTCACCTCTAACTGCATGTTCAGCTTGCCAAATTGCTTACCCACCTTCAGCCACAGCTCGGTGTAATTGCTGTAGGAAGCGCCGGGATACAGGTAAGAAAACACCATCACATCGTAGGTGAAACCTGAATCACCAAACTCACCGGCCTTACCGATAAAGGGGCCGGTTACCACTTCCAGATTGGGGTCGGCAAACTTGATGTTGGAGCCGAATACACCGGCATACCAACCGGCATCATTGCTCCAGCTCAGGGTGCCCTGAATGGCTGGCACATCGCCATCCATGGTTTCGGATTCGCCACGGAATACATAGTCGCTGGCGATAGTCAGCTTGCCGCCCAGGGTGCCGCCAAATACCTTGGCTTCTTCGGCCATAACGCCGCTGGAACACGCGATGGCGGCCAGCGCCAACAGGGTTTTGTTCAATTTCATCATCACTGCCTCATTGAAATGGGTTCTCCCGCTGCAACGAATAATAAGCAGGGGTTATGAATGGCCTTGGCGGGGGTCGTGAATAGCTCGCGACAGATTATGAAGAAATATGAACAACTGATGTGGCAGGTTATCGGGAGACAATTTGCTGCCATGAAATGTTAAAAAATAGCTAAATACGTGCAAATAAAAGAAATTTTTGCACTCCTTTACACTTTTCAGCTATTTGCTGACTTGAGCTGTCGTCCCCTGTGTGAGATAACTTGCGGATCATAAATTCAGTATTAAAAATGGGCGATTTGTCTGGGTATCCAGGTGTTTTTATCTACACCACCCCGTTAGCCCAGACACAAAAAGGAGATTTCAATGCGGCAAATGTTAAAAATTGCCTCCGCCGTTGGCCTGGTGCTGTGGGTCAGTGCCTGTGGTCAGGAAGAAGCGCAGCAGGGCGCCCAGCAAGCGCGTCCCCCCATGGAAGTGGGCGTGGTTGAGGTGAAGGCATCCGCCCAGAACATTCTGGTGGAACTGCCCGGCCGCAGTCGTGCTTACCTCGAAGCCGAAGTGCGCCCTCAGGTGTCCGGCATCATCATGGAGCGCAACTTCGTTGAAGGTCGCGAAGTGAAGGAAGGCCAGTCGCTGTACAAGATTGACGACGCCACCTACAAGGCCACTCTGGAAAGCGCCAAGGCCGATCTGGCCAGCGCCCAGGCATCCCTTGCCAGTGCCAAGGCCCGCGCCGCCCGTTACGAGAAGCTGGTGAAAACCAATGCTATCTCCAAACAGGACTTCGACGAAGCCGACGCCAGCTACAAAGAAGCCCTCGCCCGGGTGAAAGTGGCCGAAGCCCAGCTGCACACCGCCGAGATTAACCTCAAGTACACCCAGGTGCAGGCGCCTATTTCCGGCCGCATCGGCAAATCTGCCGTGACCCCGGGTGCACTGGTGACCGCCAACCAGGGACAGGTGCTGGCCACCATCCAGCAGCTTGACCCCATCAACGTTGACATCACCCAGTCCAGCGTTCAGCTGCTGGCCCTCAAGGCCAAGTTGCGTGCCGGTAAGTTGCAGGCGGCCGATAACGCCGAGGTGCAACTGGTACTCGAAGATGGCACCACCTACGAGCACAAAGGCAAGCTGCAATTTGCCGAAGTGAGCGTGGATGAGAACACAGGCTCAGTTATTCTGCGCGCCGAATTCCCTAACCCTGACAACGTGTTGCTGCCCGGCATGTATGTGCGCGCCGTGCTGAACACAGGCGTGGACCCGAGTGCCATTCTGGTGCCGCAAAAGGCCATTACCCGCAACACCCGCGGTGAAGCCGTGGCCATGGTGGTGAACGCCGAAAGCCAGGTTGAGGCCCGTAACGTGACCACAGCCGAGGTGATCGATCACCAGTGGCGCGTCACTTCAGGTCTTCAGGCCGGTGACAAGCTCATCATCGAAGGGCTGCAGAAAATTCGTCCCGGCGCCCCTGTGGTGGCCAAGCCTGCCGGTTCTACTCAGGCACAGTAATTCAGACCAAGCGAGTTTCAGGAATAAGCTATGGCACGTTTCTTTATCGATCGACCCATCTTTGCCTGGGTGATCGCGATTCTGGTGATGTTGGCGGGTGTGCTCGCCATCAGGGGCTTGCCCGTATCCCAGTATCCGAACATTGCACCGCCCAAGGTGGTGATCTCGGCAAGTTATCCCGGCGCATCCGCCAAGACCCTGGAAGACTCGGTAACCCAGGTTATCGAACAGCGGATGACAGGTCTGGACAACCTGCGTTACATCAACTCCACCAGTGATGGTTTCGGTAATGCCGAAATCACCCTGACCTTCAACGCCGAAGCCGACGCGGATATCGCTCAGGTGCAGGTGCAGAACAAGCTGCAATCGGCCATGCCGCTGCTGCCGCAGGAAGTGCAGGCCCAGGGCGTGCGGGTGAATAAGTCCACCTCAGGCTTCCTGATGGTGCTGGGCTTTGTGTCCGGTGACGGCAGCCTGACCAAGAACGACATCGCCGACTATGTGGGCTCCAACATTCAGGACCCCTTAAGCCGGGTTGCCGGTGTGGGTGATATCACCCTGTTCGGCGCGCCCTATGCGATGCGGATATGGCTCGACCCACTCAAACTGACCCAGTACAGCCTGACTACCCAGGACGTGGTTGCCGCGATTCGTGAGCAGAACGCCCAGGTGTCGGCCGGTCAGCTGGGCGGCGCGCCCTCGGTAAAAGGTCAGGAGCTGAACGCGACTGTGTCGGCCCAAAGCCGCCTGGAAACCCCGGAGCAGTTTCGTAAGATTATCCTCAAGTCCGACACTAACGGCGCCAAGGTTTATCTGAACGACGTGGCCCGGGTGGAACTGGGCGCCGAAAGCTATGTGGTTGAATCCTACTACAACGGCCGTCCGGCAGCGGGTCTGGCAATCAGCCTGGCCACAGGTGCCAACGCGCTGGATACCGCCAAGCGGGTACGGGCAAAAATCGAAGAGATGAAGCCCTTCTTCCCTGCCGGTATGGAAGTAGTTTACCCCTACGACACCACCCCCTTCGTGGAAAAATCCATAGAAGGCGTGGTGCACACCCTGCTGGAAGCCGTGGTACTGGTATTCGTGATCATGTACCTGTTCCTGCAAAACTTCCGCGCCACTCTTATCCCAACCATTGCGGTACCCGTGGTGCTGCTGGGTACCTTCGCGGTGCTGTCGGCCTTTGGCTTCTCCATCAACACCCTGACCATGTTCGCCATGGTACTGGCCATTGGTCTTCTGGTGGACGATGCCATTGTGGTGGTGGAAAACGTCGAGCGGGTAATGCAGGAAGAGGGCTTAAGCCCGCTGGAAGCCACCCGTAAGTCGATGGATCAGATCACCGGCGCCCTGGTGGGTATCGGTTTGACCCTGTCGGCGGTATTCGTGCCCATGGCCTTTATGTCCGGCTCAACCGGGGTGATTTACCGTCAGTTCTCCATCACTATCGTATCGGCAATGGCGCTGTCGGTACTGGTGGCACTTATTCTGACTCCAGCGCTGTGTGCCACCATGCTCAAGCCGCTCAAGCCCGGCCATGCCCATGGTCAGCACGGCTTCTTTGGCTGGTTCAACCGCAGCTTTGAGCGCCTGACATCGCGCTACGAAGCCAGTGTGGCCGGTATCCTCAAGCGCACCCTGCGGGTGATGGCGATTTATCTGGCGTTGGTGGTTGCCACCGGCTGGATCTTTATGCGCATGCCTACCGCCTTCTTGCCCGATGAAGATCAGGGTATTCTGTTTGCCCAGGTGATCCTGCCCACCAACTCCACTCAGGAGTCCACGGTGAAGGTGCTGGAGAAGATGGACAAATACTTCCTCGAAGACGAGAAAGAGAACGTGAAATCCGTGTTCTCCGTGGCTGGCTTCTCCTTTGCCGGTATGGGTCAGAACATGGGTATCGCCTTCGTGGGTATGCAGGACTGGGCCGAGCGTGAAGGTCCTGGTCAGGACGTATTCTCCCTCACCGGCCGCGCCATGGGTGCCTTCTCGCAGATTAAAGAAGCCTTCGTGTTTGCCTTTGCGCCGCCGTCGGTAATTGAACTCGGCACCGCCAACGGTTTCGATTTCTATCTGCAGGACAAAAACGGTCAGGGCCACGACAAGTTGCTGGCAGCCCGTAACCAATTGCTGGGCCTGGCCGCGCAAAACCCCAACCTGGTGGGCGTGCGCCCCAATGGTCAGGAAGATGCGCCCATGTACCAGCTGGATATCGACCATGCCAAGCTGCGCGCGCTCGGCGTGGATATCGGCTCGGTCAACAGCGCCATTGCCACCGCCTGGGGCGGCAGCTACGTGAACGACTTTATCGACCGTGGCCGGGTGAAGAAGGTATTTGTGCAGTCCGATGCCCAGTACCGGATGCAGCCAGAAGACCTCAACACCTGGTATGTGCGTAACGCCAAAGGCGAAATGGTGCCCTTCTCGGCCTTCGCCACCGGTCGCTGGGAATATGGCTCGCCACGTCTGGAACGCTTTAACGGCTTGCCTGCGATGAACATCCAGGGCGCCACCGCCCCGGGTTACAGCACCGGTGATGCCATGCTGGATATCGAGAAAATCGTTGAGCAGCTGCCACCGGGCTTCGGTATCGAATGGAACGGTCTGTCGTACGAAGAACGTCTGTCAGGCAACCAGGCGCCGGCACTGTATGCGCTGTCGATTCTGGTGGTATTCCTGGTATTGGCGGCCCTCTATGAGAGCTGGTCGGTGCCCTTTGCAGTTATCCTGGTGGTACCGCTCGGTATTATCGGTGCCCTGCTGGCAATGAACGGTCGCGGTCTGTCCAACGACGTATTCTTCCAGGTGGGTCTGCTCACCACAGTGGGTCTGGCGACCAAGAACGCCATCCTTATCGTGGAATTCGCCAAGGAATTCTATGAGAAGGGCGCCGGACTTATCGAAGCCACCCTGCACGCGGTGCGGGTGCGTCTGCGCCCCATTCTGATGACCTCGCTGGCCTTCGGTCTGGGTGTGGTGCCGCTCGCTATCTCTACCGGCGTGGGCTCAGGCGCGCAGAACGCCATCGGTACCGGGGTACTCGGCGGTATGATGAGCTCGACCTTCCTCGGCATCTTCTTCGTGCCGCTGTTCTTCGTGATTGTTGAGCGTATCTTCAGCAAGCGCGAGAAAGAAGGCAAAGAGCACAACACCGACAAACCGGCCGACAAGCATTAAGCCTGTCAGCACGTAAAACTGCGCGAAACGAGAAGCCCCGCACTGCGGGGCTTTTTATTTGGGAGCGTTTGCACAAAGCCGTATTCAGGCAACGCGCAGGGGAATTTCCATGGCATTGCTGCACTCCCGCACCGACTGACCGACCATTTCATCGTAGGCGCTTTCCTGACGCAGCACTGTCTCACGCACCGGCAAGTCTTCAAGCAGTGCCTGCATCTGGCACAGATTTAAACTTCGCAGCATACGGTCATCATCATCGGTCACATACAGCTCGGCGCCATCAATCACCACCGACAGCTGATACAGCGACATATCCAGCGAATGAATGCAGGCTTTGTCGATGCGGGGCATGACTTTGAGGCTTGAATAGCGAATGGTCATGGCATGACTCCTTGGCTTGGGTTACCAGAATGGATACGCCAGTCACTGCCGAATGGATTAAAAAATAAACCCCGCACCGGGCGGGGTTTTGGCGGGGTCGGCTCAGATGGCTGACACGGCCTTTCTGGGGTTAGCGGCTTTGCCGGGCATCACGGTGCGGTTCTTGTGACCGATAAAGGCATCTGCCTGTTTGGCTTGTGGGTTGACTACCTGCTGACTGCCGGTGCTGGCACAGCCGCTGGCAAAAATAACCAGGATCGCTGCAATAGCGTATTTCATGGGTGTCCTTAGAAATTAATCAATTTATTCTTGTTCTGCTCTGGGGATCTGGCGTTGCCGAAAACACCTGCTTGCGCTGCCATCGCAGGCATGGTGCGGCATTCGGCGCTGTTGGCGACCCGCCGGGCGCAGGCAAAATACAGCGCACCCGCTTAAATGTCGAGCAAAAACGGCAGGAAATTGCGCATAACTCATGCAGAACAGGAATATCCACCACAAACAGTATCTTATGCGGTTTTTGTGGTGGATTTAAGCCGCTGAAATCAGAGCGATTACAGCATCAAAGCCCGGTATGACGCGCCAGTGCCAACTCGTCGGCAATCCCAAAAATAAAGCCAAGATCGGCAAAGATTTCCCCGATGGGCTCTTTAAAATCGATGGGCTTTTCATGGTCCTGATGGTGGGAAAAGAAGTCCCGCGAGCTGGGCACGCGGATCAGCAATTTATTGTCTTTGAAGCAGGCTTCAAGCCCATTGCCAAAGTGGTTGTCGAGCTCGATTAAGCGCTCCATCATACCGGGGTTCAGCAGATAGCGGGCCTCGACCTGATCCGAGGAAAACACTTCAAATCTTGCTTCGAAGCGGGGATCTTCCAGCTTCACTCTGTCGAGCCCCCGCTGCCCCAAACTAAGCCAGAAGCCTCCATCGCGCACTACCCGGGTGGTGCCCTTGAAGGCCTTTTTCAGGGTAAAAGCCAGTAATACACCTTTGAATGCCAGCTCGTACTCATCGTTGTTTTTCTTTTCGTAAAAAACCACATTGAAAAACGCGAACGGCACCCCGTGGTGGCTGCCCTTCAAGTGGCTAAAGCAGCTCGATTTATCGTGTTTGGGGAAGATGCCAAAGTCTTCGTAGGCTCGGTGCTGGCCGGTCGCCTCACTCCCCCACTTGATGACAAAGTCCTTGCCAAAATACGCCAGCACCCGGGGATAAAGCTTGTCGATGCCTTCATCCATAAAGTTGGACAGCTCATGGCCTGCCCACCAGGCCAGCGCGCCCATGCCAAGCATACTGACAAAGGCCAAACCAAAGCCGATGAAAATCCATTGGTTTGGCAGTACGCCAAAAAAGCCCAGAGCACTGCTGCCGAACGACAGATAAATCATCGGCCACATCAGCCGGGTAAATGGGCGGATTTGAGCCATTCGCGCCTGCTGACGGGCGACAATGGGGCCGCGGCGCGCCTCCAGCTTTTTACACATCGGCCAGATAGATTGCTGATAGTGTTTGGCAAAAGGCTTGCGGTGTTCGTATGGAATATCAAAGTCTGGAGTGGCCATCTGACTCCCTGATGGTCTGTGGTTACAACACGCCCGCTCCCGGGCGACAGAAACTACTTGGGCAGCTTGGCGAGCCAGCGGTCCAACTGATTGGCAAAGGCCTGGCGATCGGCCTGCGACAAAGGCGCAGGGCCACCGCTCTGGATCCCGCTGGCACGCAGGGTCTCCATAAAGTCGCGCATATTCAGCCGCGCCTTCACGTTCTCGGCGGTGTAAAGCTCGCCACGGGGATTGAGCGCCAGCGCGCCCTTGGCAATCACTTCGGCGGCCAGCGGAATATCGGCGGTGATCACCAGCTCGCCTTGACTGACCCGGCGAACGATTTCGTTGTCGGCGACATCGAAACCCGACTCGACCCGAACCGATTTGATAAAAGGAGAAGGGGGCACCCGTACGCTCTGGTTGGCTACCAAAGTCAGCGGGATTTGTCGCCGCTCGGCGGCGCGAAACAGTACTTCTTTAATTACCGATGGGCAGGCATCGGCATCGACCCAAATTTGCATGCTGTTTAATTAACTCAATTACAGTTCGAACACGCCAGAAGGCTACTACGTCCGGCACTAGGGAAGGGGCAAACAGGTTTAGCACCTGCGCTGCAGGGGCAGACAACAGTGACCGCGCGGCGCAGTCGCCACTTCCCGAAGAGGCCAATGTACCTCAGATAGCCAAAATGCGCAGCAGCAATTCGCTGACTACACTTGAGATCTCCCCTCCATGCCATTCAGGAAAACGACGCAGATGGACGTGCAAACGGTGAAAATCAAACAGTGGCTGATGTTGCTCGCCAGTGCCGTCATTCTGACCCTGGCGGCGCTGGGGCTGGATGCCTGGCTCAGCCACAAGGACACGCTGCAGCGTATCCATCAAAGCGACGAGCTGGTGCGTCAGAATCAGACCCTCAACCAAATTCAGCTGTGGGTAACTCAATTGGTGCTGGTTGCCATGGACAACCTGGTCGATAAAGACGAAGGCCAGGTACAACCGGAGCGCAAGCAGGAGGCCGATCAACTGGTGAGCAATATTCAGCGCCAGCTGGCCAGCCTGCCCCAGGCTGAGCAGCAATCGTTGCGGCCCAAATTTGAACGCCTGAGCCAAACCATCACCCAAACCTTGCCAAAACTGATTGAACAGCGCGCCGATGAAGCACAAATGGCCCAGCTCGATGATGATATCGATGCCGCTGGTTCCACCTTGGCTGACAATCTGGACACCCTGATTAACCAGTATCAACAGCGCTTTGAAGCCGGTCAGGCCGCTCTGTCGGCACACCAGGGTGAGCGCACCCAACGCTCCATCGCCCTGCAACTGCTGCTTGGGGTGCTGCTTTGCGGCGCGCTCTGGTGGATAACCCGTGCCATCTACAAGCCGCTTGGAGCAGAGCCCAGAGAACTGATGACCCTGGTGGAACGCATCGGCCATGGCGATCTGGCGCAGCGAATTCAGGCCAGCGACAACCAGTCGGTACTGGCCGGCGTGGATGTGATGCAGCAGGAACTGCGGGCAGTGGTGCATAACATCCGCCAACTGGCACAGACACTGGGCGCCCAGGCCGTGACTCAGGGCGACAGGGTTAAGGAATTGCACTCCCGCGCCGGCACCATGGCTACCCTGGTCAGTGAAATCGTCGACAACATCGCCCTGACCGACAAAAGCCGGGAAGAAGTGAGAGAAGGCAATACCCGGGTGGTGGCACTGGCCAACAGCGCTCAGGTGCAGGCAGAGGGCAGCATCAAGCGTCTCGGCGGCGTAACCCGCGCGGTGGAAGATCTGGCAGGCGGCATTCATACCGCCTCCGCCAAGGTCAATGCGCTGGGGGAGCAAACCGAAACCATCTCCACTCTGGTGACAGGCATTCGCGATATTGCCGAGCAGACCAATCTGCTGGCACTCAACGCCGCCATTGAAGCGGCGCGGGCTGGCGAACAGGGGCGCGGCTTTGCGGTGGTGGCCGACGAAGTGCGCCAGCTGGCCGTAAGGGCGGCGCAGACCACTCAGGACATAGTGCAGGCCATTGGTGCCATTCGCGACAAAACCCGTGAGGTGGTGGATGAAATGGGTGCCAATGTCAGCCTGACCCAACGTGGATTGGATGAAATTCAGGATACCGCCAGCTCAGTGGGGCAGATTGTCGACAGTTGTCAGGAGGTTGCCCAGGCGGTGAGTGAACTGATGGAAAAGATGTCGGTGCAGACCCAACAAACTCAAGCGGTTGTGGACTATGTACATCAGATAGACCATCACGCCAGCGAAAACGGTCAGTCGTTCGAGATTGCCTCAAAAGAGGCCGAGCAACTGGGTGAACAGGCCAGCGCCCTCACCGGCATGGTAAATCGCTTTAAAACCCAGGCCAGTTGACAGAAAACCTGAGCCGGCGGCCTTTTAAACCGACCGGCTCAGTGCTCAGGCCTTAGCCCGGCGTGTAGTAAGTGGCAGCGCCCGGCCCCACCGGCAAGCCAAAGCCAAATACCCACAGGAAGAAGAAGCTGGTCCAGCCAACAAAGAACACCAGGGTGTATGGCAGCATAGTGGCCACCAGGGTGCCTATGCCCATGTCCTTCTTGTAGCGGCAGGCCACGGCGAGGATAAGCCCGAAGTAACTCATCATCGGGGTGATAAGGTTAGTCACCGAATCGCCAATACGATACGCCGCCTGAATGGTCTCCGGGGCATACCCCACCAACATCAGCATGGGCACAAAAATCGGTGCCGTTACTGCCCACTGGGCCGAAGCCGAGCCCAGCATCAGGTTGATAAAGCCACACATGGCGATAAACAGCAGGAACAGCAGCGGGCCCGTGAGGCCAATGGCACTGAGGGCATCGGCGCCCATCACCGCCAGCACGGCGCCCAGATTGGTCCACTTGAAGAAGGCCACGAATTGGGACGCGAAGAACACCAGCACTATGTACATGCCCATGGTGCTCATGCTGTGGCTCATGGCATTGATCACATCTGTGTCTTTCTTCATGGTGCCGACCACTTTGCCGTACACCAGACCCGGAATGGCAAAGCAGACAAAAATAAACACCACTATGCCCTTAAGGAAGGGCGAACCGGCAACCAGCCCGGTGTCGGGATGACGCAGCGGCGCGCCTTCCGGCACCACGGTCAACGCCAGAATAGCGCCCAGCACCAATGCCGCCAGACCGGCCATCTTCAGGCCACGGCGTTCGATGTCGGTCACCTGCTCCATGGTCTGCCCGGCCAGGTCGATGGAAGCTTCACTGTCGTCGTACTTGCCAAGCTTAGGCTCAACAATCTTCTCGGTGACCCAGGCGCCCATGATGGATACCAGGAAGGTGGAGGCGAACATAAAGTACCAGTTCACTTCCGGGCCAACGATATAGTCCGGGTCAATCATCTGCGCCGCGGCTTCGGTGATACCCGACAGCAAGGGGTCTATGGTGCCCAGCAGCAAGTTGGCGCTGTAACCACCTGAAACACCGGCAAAGGCGGCCGCAAGGCCCGCCAGTGGGTGACGCCCGAGGGAGTGAAAAATCATCGCCGCCATCGGGATAAGCACCACATAGCCCAGCTCAGAGGCGGTGTTGGAGACGATACCGGCAAACACTATGGTCACGGTCACCAGTCGGCGAGAACGGCCAATCACCAGCGCACGCATGGCAGCGCTGAGCAGGCCGGAGCGCTCGGCAATCCCCACCCCCAACAAAGCCACAAGTACTGTGCCCAGTGGGGTGAAGCCGGTAAAGTTTGTCACCAGATTCGAAACAATCAGCCTCAAACCTTCGGCATTGAGTAGGCTGACCACGGAAATCATGCCATCAGCACTGCGACCGGAGGCGCCTTCGGGGCGCGGGTCGGCCACCGACAGCTCAAAGTAACCCAGCAGGCCAGAGAGCAATACCACACCGAGGCAGAACAGGGCGAACAGAGTGATGGGATGGGGCAACAGGTTACCCAGCCGTTCCACCACGTTCAGAAATCGGACAAACCAACCGCTCTTGGCGATGTCTTCCGGGGTTTCAGAGGCGGTAACCTCCGGGGAGTTGGTGCTCATGGTCTTTCCTTCGGGCCTGGGCTGCTTTGCAGCACTCGTTATGGGTGTTATCCGCGGGAAACGCCATGCACATTGTGGCTGCTGGCAGTCCTTAGCGGACCCGGCACGCTAGCACAATAGGGTTAAGTCAAACTTAAGTGGTCAGAAGCGGGAAAGACCGCACGGGCTGGGGGACAGGCAAAAAAAAGGATCCCAGCGGGATCCCGTCACGGCAAATTGGTCGCCAAATCCAAATGTTGTGCACTTGTCACTTTATTGAACCCATTCTGAACTCAAGCTTAACCATGTGTGTAATTTCATGAATTTAGCCGCAAATTGCAGCTTAAAACGTCAATTTCATCCTTTTATTGCCGCATTGCAGGCGGTATCGGCCACGCCTGTTTGCAGTGGCGCTGTTTTTTCATCCAGCAAAAACCACAATTAAAGCCTTTATTTTCATAAGGATAACTTTTAACTGCGGTATTTTTTCACCAATCGCCCACCATTACAGCCAGTTATGAAAAATAGCAGGCAAAAAACATTGAAATCATTAGTTTAACTTGCCGTTTTGGCACTCACGCCCTCTTCCCCATTGGTCGACTGGTCAGTTTTCCGCCGTGACAGATGCAATTTTTGCCAATTTGTGGTTAGCTTTGGCTGCAATGGCCCAGCGGGTGTCTGTAATTTAAGGATTTATGATGGAAGGATTGTTAATCGGTCTTGGATTGGTGTTGATAGTTTCCTACCTCTGGTATGTCAGCCTGATCAAAAAGCGCAATACAGCCCGTGAGGCCTTGTCAGGCATTGATGTGCAGCTGAAGAAGCGTGCCGATCTGGTGCCCAACATTCTGACCATAGCGCAGAAGTTTATGGACCACGAAAAGTCGCTGCTCACCGAAATCACCGCGCTGCGGGCGCAGGTGTCTGCCGGTTATGACAAGGGCGATGCCGAAGCCGTTCGTCAGCACCTGGCGCAGGCCGACGCCCTCAACAGCAAGATGGGTCAGCTGATGGTTACCGTGGAAAACTACCCTGAACTCAAAAGCGACCAGACCATGGTACAGGCCATGCAAACCTACAACGAGGTTGAGGCCCACATCAGCGCTGCCCGCCGTTTTTACAACTCGGCCGTGTCTGAGCTGAATACTGCGGTGGAAATCTTCCCCGGCTCGCTGATTGCCAGTATGGCCTCGGTAAAAGCCATGCCATTCTTCGAAGCTCAGGAAGCCGATCGCGCGCCGGTGAATGCCAGCGACTACCTGAAGTAAGCCATGAATATGCTGTCGTTTTTGCTCGGTGCGCCCATCAAGGCGCAGCGGGCAACCAAGGGGCTGTCTGCACACCCGGCAGACATTGACGCCCTCAAAGCCTATTATGAATCCGATATTGCGCCCTTATGCCGCAAGTTTGAAAACCAGCGCATCAGCGCGCTTAAACATGCCCGCAAGCGCCTTTATCTGGGTGCCGCCATCTACCTGGGTCTGTTGTTGCTGGCCTTCCCCATGATGCGCCCCGGCGCCGAATACGCCCCCTTCATCTGGATGATTGCCGTGATGCTGGCCTTCGGCATGTGGCACGTGGCCAGCCGTCCGCTGAGGCAATACAGCGGCGCTGTGCAGGCCGAAATCTACCCGCGTATTTTCCGCTTCTTCGGCCCTGACTTTGTGTTTTGCAAAGGCCAGGACATGGGACTGCGCCGTTTTAAAGATGCCCGTATTTTGCCGTCGTACGACAAGGCCCGCTTCGATGATGGTGTACTCGGCAGCTATCGCGGTGTGGAAATCGTGATCAACGAAGTGCATCTGCTCAGAGAAGAGCGTGACAAAGACAACCGCACCCAACATGTAACCGCCTTTAAAGGGCTGACCATTTCGCTCTCGAGCCATAAGCCGTTCAAGGGCCATACGGTGGCCATCCGTGCCCGCGGTGCCATTACCAATTTCTTTTCCGACAGCCATGGCGGCCTTGAGCGGGTGAGGCTGGAAGACCCTCGTTTCGAGAAGCTGTTTGATGTGTTTTCAAGCGATCAGATTGAGGCCAGAGTGCTGCTGACCACCGCCTTTATGGAGCGTTTGCTGGAGCTGGCAAGTTTCTTCCAAAGCCGCATCCAATGCGCCTTCTACCATGACAGGCTGCTGATCACCCTCGAGAGCAACCAGAACCGCTTTGAGCAAACATCCATCTTTAACGGCGCCACCTTCGAAGATGAATTCAGCCAAATCCATGCCGAAATGAAGCAACTCTTTGCTATTATTGAGTTACTCAAGCTTAACGAATACACGGGTCTTTAATGTCTGCCCAGCGCACCCTGCTGCCAATCCTGTTGTTACCGGCCCTGTTGGGGTCGGTGTTGGCCTATGGTGCCGAAAATACCGACAACAAAGCAAAACCCAAGATCACCGCCCGCTACTCGGATCAGGGCACCAGCAGCCAAACCAAGGTGTACCGATACGAGCAGCCCAACGGCACTACAGTCTTCAGCGACAAGGCACCCGCCAACGGCAAATACGAGATTCTGCTGTTTGACTGCTACGCCTGTAATCCCAGATCCAAGGTGAACTGGCGCACCATCCGTCTGAATCGCAGCTACGAGCGCGACATTCTGCTGGCGGCCGAAACCTATGCGCTGGAACCTGCGCTGATCCGGGCAGTGATCCATGCCGAATCGAACTTCGATCCCAAAGCCATTTCGCGCACCGGCGCCGTGGGGCTGATGCAACTGATGCCCGGCACCGCCAAGGACATGGGCGTGCGCAATGCCTTTTTACCCCAGGACAATATCCTCGGCGGCAGTCGTTATCTGTCGCAAATGCTGGAGCGCTTCAAAGGCAATCTCAACCATGCGCTGGCGGCCTACAATGCCGGTCCAACCCGGGTTGAGGAATACCGTGGTATTCCGCCCTACCCGGAAACCAAAGCCTACATTGAAAGGGTCAATATTCTGCTGAGCCGCTATCGCAACCTGCGTACCTGAGCATAGAGTCCGCCATTAAGGCGTCAGGCTAAACAGTTAATATGAAAAAACTGGCATTAAGCCCGTTTTTTGTACAATCTGCCACGACAGCCAAGCGACTGTGTTTATTCGCCGACTTCCCATTCAACCCGCACCGAGCCACCTTCCACATCCAGCAGCGGCGCCAGATATTCCAGCATTTCGCTGGCCAGGGTGTCGAGCTGCCAGGGAGGGTTGATAACCCACAGACCGGCGGCGGTCATGCCAAACTCGTCTGAATCGGGTTTGATGGCTTGCTCAATGCGCAGCTGACGGCGAATGCCGCTTTGCTTCAGCTTATCGAGCATGCCCTCGGTCTGGGCGCGATTCACCACCGGATACCAAAGCAGGTATACCCCGGTGGCAAACTTGCGATGCGCCTTGATGATGCTATCGGCCACGGCATCATAGTCGGTTTTAATTTCATAGCTTGGGTCAATCAACACCACGCCACGGCGCTCCAGCGGCGGCACATTGGCCAGCAGACCGCTGAGACCATCCCACTTGGTGACCTGTACCTGACGGGCAGTTTCAAAATATTCGTTCAGCAGCTCAAAATCGGTGCCGTGCAGTTCATGCAGCACCATGCGGTCGTTGTCCCTGAGGTGCATATCCACAAATGCCGGTGAGCCCGGATACCACTCGAGATCGTCACCGCCGTTTTCATTGCCTTCGTTGAAGTGACGCACCGCTTCCACATAAAAGGCCAGTGAAGCGGGCAGGTCGGTGCGGTTCCACAAGCGGCCGATGCCATCCTTGTATTCACCGGTCTTCTGAGCAAATTCGTCTTTCAGACTATAGCCACCGGCACCCGAGTGGGTGTCGATATAGACAAACGGCTTGTCTTTTTTCTGCATCAGCTCAATTACTTGCAGCAAAATAGCGTGTTTGAGAACGTCAGCATAGTTGCCGGCGTGAAAGCCATGGCGATAACTCAGCATAAAAATTTCCGAAATGGTCGGCGCAATGAAAACTGCAGCTATTATAACCTCAGCCGTTGCGTCTGTATCCTTAAAGGGGCCGCTTTTCCCCACAGGCTTTAGTTCCGGCCAAAGGCCACAAGGGGTATACTGCCGCCAACTTCCGATGAGGGTCTTCACAGTGTTTGCAATCCATATCGACAAAGACGACAGTCGCCTGAGTGACATTTGCCAGCGTTGGCAGCTGCTGCCCACGGATAGCGCCGACTTTGCGCTGCTGTTTGAAGACGATGCCTTAACCTTAAAAAAGCGGGATGAACCCAAACTTGGCGGGATCTCAGTGGACTTTGTCTCGGGCGCCGTGGCCCACAGACGCAAGTTTGGCGGCGGTCGCAGTCAGGCCATTGCCAAGGCGGTGGGGCTCAAGGCCGGTGCCAATCCCAGCGTGGTGGATGGTACCGCCGGGCTAGGACGGGACGCCTTTGTGCTGGCAAGCCTTGGCTGCAATGTACTCTTGATTGAGCGTCACCCTGTGGTTGCTGCCTTGCTGGAAGACGGCCTGCGTCGTGCGTATCTCGATGCCGAAATTGGCCCTTGGATGGCGCAGCGGATGCAGCTTGTTCATGGCTCCAGCCTGGATGCACTGGATAATCTGCAACACCAACCCGACGTGGTGTATCTCGACCCCATGTATCCCCACAGAGACAAATCTGCGTTGGTAAAGAAAGAGATGCGGGTGTTTCAGTCATTGGTTGGTGCCGATACCGACGCCGATGGGCTGCTGCAACCTGCATTGAAGCTGGCGCAAAAACGTGTGGTGGTGAAACGCCCCGACTACGCCGAAGATCTCGATGGCATCAAACCCAGCACCCGGATTGAAACCAAAAAAAACCGCTTCGACGTCTATGTCAAAGCGGCCATGGGTTGAGCTTTCGTTAGGGCGTTGTTGATCAAGTCATGGCGCAAACACTAATCGCCCCAACGTATCGCTCAGTTTAACGACCAGTGCCGCAAGAGAGCATTCCCAGGGCCAGCATTTTGTTCATTGCCTTAACGCCAGCCCAAATTTCACCAATCTGAGCATTGGAATCTCGCAAGCTCAGGCTTATCAGTTGTTTGTATTGATACATCGCCGTTTCTGCCAGCGACCGTTCTCCCTAATCATTGTATTGCTTCCAGTCCGAAAGACCGCCTGCTTTGGGCGCATCCACGGCTTCATTGCGGACATTTCCCATAGTCCAGTACCCTGCATTTGAACTTAGCAGTATCACGGCGTTGATGCCTTTGCTGGTAGCAGACTCTAGAGTCATAGGCTCCACTTTCTCAATGTAACGACGAAGCGAGCCAAGCTCTCGGTTGTCACCTACGCTTTTAAGGCTGTCCTCAGCAGCGATTATGGCATGGGTTTGAGCATCGACTGCCAAGTGCAGCTTGCGCCACATCCGACGCTTTCTTTCCCATGCTTATGATTTTTTCCTTCGCCGAGGACCTTCGGGCCCATGACGTCGATAACGTAATGACAAACCGCACCATGACTTGGCGTCCGATAAATGAATGTGACAGTTTTAGCTCGTTTACTGATGTAACTGTAGTCACGTGATGGCAAGGGAATTTCCATCAACTTAAATGGGGCGTTAATTAATCCCTCAGTTGCTCACCGCGATAAGCCAAACTCACTTTCGAGCTTCTGTGCGATTTCAATCGCTTGGTTGGTAAACTGAAAACCACGCCCCAAGGCCCAAGGCTCGTGATGCTTATGGCACAACCTCTTTGATGGCCGCTTCATCAACCCAAAAGATCAGGGAATTGCATTGCGTAAACCCTCTTTGTATTCAGATCAGTTAGTGATCTTGTCTTGGCACCATCCATGATATAGCTTTGTCAAACGACACTGAAAGATCTGAGCATCTTCGGCCAAACTGGTTTACAACGATTTAATCAACAACGCCGGTAGGGGTGATTAGAACTACAGGTGTGATTGTGAAATTGGTAGGCATGCACATAGTCATCGTTTTGCATGCTAGGGTATATGGCTCACCGTCACGGTTAAATGCCATCTTTCCCCCAAATGATAGTCGTAGAACTATCTCCTCGTTAAAAGACCCAACCTCACAGAAAAGTTTATTGCAAAATATAGAGATCGAAAAATGCAGGCATTTTTGTATTTCCATTTGTCAGCTTATGGTCTTAGCCTGCATGTAACTTGCTGTTCCTTTTATAATACCTATGTCACATTTTGGTTTTGGCGACATCTGACCATAAATCTGTCTCAACTTAGACCATTCTTCTGGCACCCAGTCCCGTCAGATTTGGCAATCACCGCAATGATCAAGCGCCCAATATCTCAGGGCACCGTCGGTCATTTATCACTTCATAACCGCTGGCTAGTTACCAATGATTTTGTTATAAATTGGTAATACCTGTAACAGATAAAAGCCATGCCTTACTATTCAATAGCTTATGTGTTGATATTGGGAAGTTTACTATACGTAAACTTGGCCACAGCACAGCTTTACGGCGAAACCCTGTTCTATCATCCGCTTGAGCATGCCGGGCTGCTCGTCTACTGCTTGGTAAGCTTTTTTGCCACTCGCTACATTATTCGCCTAAAACGCTATCAAGACAGCACCAATATCTGGCAGTACGTGGAAGTTATCCTGCTCGCAGGGGCGCTCAATACCTTGCTGACCACTGGCACCTGGATGCTGTTACGTTTTTTACTTAACGACGGCAATTGGCAGGTGAATACGACTTCTTTGTTCGCCAACGTAGCCTTTATCTTTTTCAACGTACATCTAGTCATTGCCGGTGGCTACCTGGCCTACTATTACCTCAATCAAGCCAATCAAGCAGAACTGAATAGGGTGCGTGCGGAACAAGCTTCGTCACAAGCGCAGCTAAAGCTGCTTCAGCAACAATTGACACCACACTTCCTGTTCAACAACCTCAATGTACTGTCATCACTGATCAGTTATTCGCCGGATAGTGCCGAAGTCTATGTCTCAAAACTTGCGAACTTGTATCGCTACATGCTTAAGCATAAGGAGTCTCACTTTGTCTCTGTGGCCGAAGAAATGGGATTCATGTTGGATTACATAGATTTGATGAATATTCGCTTTGATGGCGCATACTCATTGCAGATTAAATCTGATATAGCTCCCCATCAGCATAAGTTAATCGCCGCCGGCAGTCTGCAAACATTAGTTGAGAATGCCATTAAACATAACACCGCAACCCCGGAGTTACCGCTGGAGATCGACTTATTTATCGCTCAGCAGCACATGACCCTCATCAATAAGAAAACCCTCAAGCCATCCAAGGTAGAATCTACCCGCACAGGCTTAAGCAACCTGCAGCAACGTTATCAATCGTTAACCAACAAGGAAGTCACAGTCGAAGAATCAGAAGGTTTCTTCTCGGTATCGTTACCTCTATTAGAACAAGGAGTCATATGAAGGTTGTTATTATTGAAGATGAGAAACTCGCAGCTAAAAAACTCATCGCCATGCTGGCCAAAGCCGAGCCTAATGCTCAGATTGTTGCCCAACTAAACTCGATAGAATCAGTTAAACAGTGGTTTCAAAATAATCCTCAGCCCAACATCATCTTTTCCGACGTGGAACTGTTAGATGGCAAAGTGTTCTCGGCGTTCAGTCAACACCCACCAACCTGCCCTGTAATTTTTACCACGGCATATGATGATTACCTGAAACAAGCCTTTGAGAGTAACGGTATCGAATATCTGCTCAAGCCATTTGACCAGGTCAGATTACAGGCCTCGCTGGATAAGTATCACCGATTAGAGAAACAGTTTTCCTCGGTATCTACCAGCCTAATCGCCCAGCTTCAGAGCACCTTGGAACCGCCGAAAGAAGAGTATCGTAAACGATTTACCATTAAACGCCATAAAGCGATGGAGCTAGTGGAAGCAAAAGACGTGGCCATCTTCCGGCTAGATCTAACAGGATTATTTGCCCATGACTCCGATGGCAAATACTATCCGATGCACGAGTTCACCTTGAACAGCTTAGAAACTATGCTGTGTCCACGGCAATTCTTCCGCATCAACCGCAATGAGATAATAAATATTGATTTTATTGAGTTCATTCTCAATCACACGAAAGACAAGCTGAAACTCAAGCTCAAGGGGTTGGATTTTGAGTGCATTACCAGTTCCCATCGAACCCCTGCGTTTCGCAAATGGATCGAGTCTGTCTAGAGTCACCATAGCAAAATGGGGCCCTTCCTGGCCCCATTTTGTTGTTACTCGGTACGCAATACCCCGGAGAGTTCCACGTGTCGCAGCACAGTCAGGATGGCTGCCACCACCGTCGAGATGATCAACACCAGCACGCAAGGGACCAACAGATACAGGCACCACTGAATCTCCACCCGGGTCACAAACTGGGCTAACCATTGGTCCGTCAACCACCACGCAGGTACCAACATCACCGCCCATGCGACCAGTACAGAGACCAAAAACTCGCGTCCCAAAATCCACCCCAGATTCGCGGTGCTGGCCCCCATTAACTGCCGCAGTGCAAATTCCTTGAGTCGACGCTGGGCACTAAAGCTACATAGACCTAGCACGCCAAAGGTAATAACCATTAGAGTCAATATATTAAACAGATTGACCATGGTACTACGCAGCCGATCCTGACGGTACAGCCCTTCAAAGCGGGAGCGCAACAACTGATAACTAGGCAAGGTTGCAGAAAACAGGCTTGGCCACAAGCTGCGCAGTTGGGCCAACGCTGGCAGATAGCCTCCGCGACTGAAGCTCAATACCAGTTGCGACTTGGACTGGGTCATCTTGCCTGTGACAAACACCATCGGTCGTTTTTCAACTTTCAGTGACGTGGTGAAGTAGTCATCCACCACGGCTATGATACGTCCCAGACTTGCCTGGTTATAATCGGGATCCCAGCCCAACTCCAGCTGCTGGCCTATGGCTTCCTTTGGGTTACCCAGATTCAAGATTTTCATGGTGGTACTGTTGATGATGATGGGGATGGCCTCGTTACGCTCGGTCCTAGTAGTCATTTCCTGTTCCTGCTCGAGGAAATCCCGACCGGCTAACATCTCAATTGCCAGTGTCTGAAAGAATCCTGTCGATACCGTATTGACTAGCACGTTATCCAGGGCACGGTTGTGTTGTAACGTGTGCCGCAGCGCAACCAAGTTGCCATGATCCTGGGTGGGAATAAACTCGGCTGCTGCAACTGCCTTAATGTGACGATACCCCTGTAAACGCTGCGTTAATGCTGGCAATGAAGCCATGAGCAGCTTCGAGTCAACTTCTGTCAGCACCAACTTATCCTGTTTGTCGTACCCCAGCGGCGTCTGTTCGATCAACGCCATCTGTGCATAAATGTGGCCGCCCCAGATCGCCAGACAAATCGCACTGGAGAGCTGCATAAAAAAGACGATACGGCGGAACCAATGGCCACTCTTCCCTTTAAAACCAGCACCTTTTAATGCCGATAAGGTGGGGATGGATGACAAAATCAACGCCGGGTAGAAGCCCGCACCTATGACCACGGCAACAAACAGCAACAATGCCCAACCCAACCAGCGCCCTTGCAGCAGCATCTGCAGTTGTACATCTTGATCAAAGGCCTCGTTCACCCAGGGAATTGCCACCAAAACCATTGCCGACGCCAACACAAAAGCCAGAGCAACCAACAGCATAGATTCGACCATAAACTGGATCATCAAAGAGCTGCGCGATGCACCCACCACCTGACGCACCCCAATTTCTTTGGCGCGGCGACCTGCGGTGGCGGTGGCAAAGTTCACGTAGTTGAAGATGGCCACAAACAAGATCACCACCATCAAACTGGCGAACACCCGTACCTGAGTGATATCACCATTGACCTTGAACTCATTAATGGCGTGGCCATGGAGATGAATATCGCTGATCGGCTGCAATTCAAAGTGTAATTTAAGCCCGGGGACAATCTTAAGCAGTGGCTGACTCAGTTGCTGGGTAACGCTTTGCTCAAGCTCTTTCCGCTGACGATGTTCTGGCAGGCGCACGTAGGTATAGAAATCATTCCGCATCCAGCTCTCCAACCGGTTACGCCCCTCGATGGACTCCAAGGTGCCCATGCCGGATAAGATATCGAGCGCCAAGTGCGTTTGCCGTGGTAGATCGGCAATGACCGCCAGCACCTGCAATGGCTCTCCGGCATCGCTCATAACAACTTCATTCAATGCCGGGCGGTCACCAAACCATCGCCGTGCCGTTGTTTGGGTGATGGCTAGGCCAAAGGGACGCGACAGTGCTTGCTTGAGATCACCAGCAACAACATTGAACTGCAACATTTCGGCAGCGCTGGCATCGGCGTATACGAAGCGGGTTTCCAGGTACTGACGCTGGCCGATCCTTAATTTGGTTTGTTGGCGAAACAAGCGGGCACTGTCTTCAACCAACCCCTGCTGCATTAACGTCGGTCCCATGGCGCCGGCGACACAGGCAATATGTGTATTGTCCAAAGAGTCGAATATCACTTCCACACGTGCCAAACGGTTAGCCTGCGGATGATGTTCATCAAAACCGGTTTCGGACAGGATGATCATCAACAGCACCAAGGCCGCAGATAATCCAGTAGTCAGCCCCAAGATATTGATGAGGGTATATTTTCCTTGAGCTTTGATGGCCAGCAAGGCGCTCATTAAATAATGCCACAACATAACAACTCCCTAAGATGCCACCGCCAAGGCTGAACTTTCCCGCAAGAGAACGCCGTCAGACATCTCTACGGTGCGAGTGCAATATCTGGTATGTTCACGGCTGTGAGTCACCATGATAATGGTGGTGCCCTCCCGGTTAAGCTCCTGCAACAGACCCATCACCTCGGTACCTATCCGCGAGTCCAGGTTCCCGGTGGGCTCATCGGCCAGGATAACCCTGGGTCGAGTAACCAAAGCCCGGGCAATGGCCACCCGCTGCTGCTGTCCACCAGAGAGTTGTTGAGGCAGATGTTGCTGACGATGGTTTAGCTCCAGACGCTCCAATACGTCATTGACACGCTTTTGCCTTTCGGCACGGGACGCCCCTTGATAGATCAGCGGCAGCTCAACATTCTGATAGACGGTCAAATCATCAATAAGATTAAAGCTTTGAAAAATGTATCCCAAATGGTTACTGCGAAATTTCTGCCTTGCCGAGCGAGATAGCTGGTATAGGTCACTGCCTTCAAACCAGTAATGCCCTGAGTCAGCGTCTTCCAACAACCCTAAGTGATTCAACAAGGTCGACTTACCACTACCGGAGGTACCCATTATTGCCAAGAACTCTCCCTCATGGATCGTCAGGCTCACCTCGGACAGTGCCACCGTTTCTAAGGAATCATTGGCAAAAGATTTACTAATCTTCTCAAGAGTAATCATGGGTACTTCCTTAGTTATCAAAGTCAAAATCTACTACCGAGACATTGGCAAGATCTCGATAGGGCGAGATGATCACGCTTTCACCTGCTGACACACCGCTGAGCACTTCCACACTGGTACCATTCTCTCGCCCCAGCGTTATGGCGCGTCGTTCGGCTTTAGAACCATCCTCGGAGACAACAAACGCCCACTGCCCACCTGTATCTTGAATAAATCCGCCGAGAGGTAACTGCAACACGTTGCTGTCATCGGATAATGCCAGCTCCACAGTTAAATTTTGGCCGCGACGCATCTTCGAATTTAATGGTTGCTGAAACTTAAGTTCAATTTTAAATTTACCACTTTCTACCTGAGCATAAATTTTATCTACCCTAACCTCGACCGTTTTCTCATTGATATAGGTTTTTCCAGTTTGTCCGACATATACGTTATTCAAATAAAACTCATCAAGCTTTGCCTGTATTTTAAACTCATCCAAATCATCAACTTGACCCAAGCGCTCCCCCCTCGTCTTGGATTCACCAAGCTCAACATTAAATGAAGATAGCTGGCCGTCAATTGGGGCCTTGACGATAAGGTTTTCCAAATTTTTCCTGGCAAAATCCAAATTTGTATTTAGCTGTTTCACACTGTCCTGTAATTGGGCCAGTTGAACCTGTCGCAGCTGATTATCTACATCTTGGCTTTCAATGGTCAGGGCCTTGGCAGAGTGAAGGTATTCCAATTCATCGGCTACTTGATGATATTCATCCTTAGATATCATATGCTTCTTTAATAGTACTTGGTTCTGCTTAAGCTTTCGTTCCAGGTTATTGATGCGATAATCGAAATTAGCTAGGTCCTGTTTCAGCTTCAGTGCATTCTGTGCAATCGCCAATTGAGTATTTTGTAGATTGTTCAACTGCTCAGAAATCTGGGCTTCCCGAGAAATCACATCCAACTGCAAGCCGGTATTGCTAAGCACCAACAGCGGTTGTCCTTTGCTGACCAGCTGACCTTCTTCGACCAACAGTTTCTCAACACGACCGCCCTCAATGGCGTCAAGATAGACACTCTGATCCGGCACATAGGTACCACGGATGTTTATCTGTTCACGAAATGGTGCCCGGGTGACGGCAGCGACTTCCAATGTCGATACCGACACAGTTTCACTGCTGGCTCCGGGAGCGTTCCAGGCACCGTACGCTGCCAGCGATACGCAAGCCACAGCCGCAGCCAACCATTTATTACGCTGCTTGATGGCAGAATAGCGTAATTTTGCGTTCATAGAATTGTTCCTCCAGTCACGGTTTCTTCGACTCTAAGCCCCCCTTTATCTAAGGAAAAGTGCCAAACTAGCCATTGAGGAAATCCCGTCCCTGAGCGCGGCAATTCAAGCCGTGAATGCAACGGCCAACTGAAGGGGATTGCTTGTGCTCGCTTGGGTTGACATCTACACCACCAAGGATAGAAAGCCTAAGCCACTGATCCATAACGTAAGAAAGCCCCCTATGTTTGGTGGTATGTGACCCCTTGCTATTTAGCGCCTGCGATACACCTTCTTTTCAGCCTTCCGAGGTATGGCATGTGCTTGAGCCTGGCGCCGCAAACCGGCACCAGCCGCGAAAGCATCACCTTGCTTTAAACCAGTCATTTAGGCTCTATCGTTCCCGCAGCCCCATGTCTCAAATATATTCGCCACGTTATGACCTTAACCCAAAAAAATCACTCTCCCTTAAACGCTTAGTCTCATTATTGCTTTTCATACCCCAGATAAATAAAGAGAACGGCATCCTTTTCGATTCCAATTTAAATTCGTTACAAGCCAATGCTGAAAATTTAAAAATCAATGCCGAATTTAACGCCTGGATGTGCGCTTTCATGGTCTGAGTGTGCCATAAGTGATTCGACAAATGATTTTTAAACCGCTATCAATATAAACGTGAACGACGAACACAGTATTTAGAGGTTCAAATTACCAACAATTATTAATTGGAGTTTTACGATGAAAAATGTACTCGCCTTACAAGTATTGTCTCAATCAGAGATGCCAGAGTCTGGGCCACCAATTTACTCCATGCTTAGCCTGGCCTGTGCAATATAGGTGGTTTTCACATGACTGATTTATCAAAGCTTGAGAGAGATTATGAAAAGCAACTCTTTTGTGACACAAACATTCGAATTAGAACCGACGAAAGCTGAATCATTCCACAGCAATTAAATGCCATTTCAGGGTGTGGCTAATCACCCGGTTAAATAATCAACCTTGATATAAGGAATATAGGCATGACGAACGTACTCGCTTTGCAATCCATGACTTCAGCCCACGACGACGTAGTGATCACCAGCCTTTCCTCGCTGGCCAGCGCCGTATGCTGCAATACCCAACAAAACTAACAACACACACTAACCAAGGAGATTAACCATGACTAACGTACTCGCTCTGCAATCCATGACTTCAGCCCACGACGACGTAGTGATCACCAGCCTTTCCTCGCTGGCCAGCGCCGTATGCTGCAATACCCAACAAAACTAACAACACTCACTAACCAAGGAGATTAACCATGACTAACGTACTCGCTCTGCAATCCATGACTTCGGCCCACGACGACGTAGTGATCACCAGCCTTTCCTCGCTGGCCAGCGCCGTATGCTGCAATACCCAACAAAACTAACAACACACTAACCAAGGAGATTAACCATGACTAACGTACTCGCTCTGCAATCCATGACTTCGGCCCACGACGACGTAGTGATCACCAGCCTTTCCTCGCTGGCCAGCGCCGTATGCTGCAATACCCAACAAAACTAACAACACACACTAACCAAGGAGATTAACCATGACTAACGTACTCGCTCTGCAATCCATGACTTCGGCCCACGACGACGTAGTGATCACCAGCCTTTCCTCGCTGGCCAGCGCCGTATGCTGCAATACCCAACAAAACTAACAACACACTAACCAAGGAGATTAACCATGACTAACGTACTCGCTCTGCAATCCATGACTTCGGCCCACGACGACGTAGTGATCACCAGCCTCTCCTCGCTGGCCAGCGTTGTATGCTGCAACAGCAACCAAACCGAAAAATAACCCATTCCAATCAGCTGTGATCGCGGCATCCGCAGTTGCGGTGCCGTATCACCGTCGCCCGGATTGAATTCCCTCATCCTGCTTTAATGCAGCATGAGGGAGTTTTTTATTTCAACAATCAACTATGCTGTGCACTTCTGATTGCCTTAAGCCGATTGCCCGACAATCTGTAGCTCCTCAAATCCTGTCTCAACCAACGGTCAATCCATTGAAACAAGCGCATGCCAACTAAAGCGAGCCCATCAGGATAAAGGCTGTGCCCCTTGGCAATGTCGCCTGTATCAATCGCCTCAAGCCAATACAAATGTTAACTGGTTGGCTCAAAGGCATGGGCAGATAAAGCTATGGTACGTCTACCCTATAACGGCAATGTGCTCTTTATAAGCAAGTAACCACAAGGGCACAGCTCAAGCGTCCGGCGCAAAACGATCGAAAGGCTCATCACAGTTACTGGCAGGCCAAGGCCGTTCAGCGCGTCTCGCTGCCAGCTCGATCATGACCTGCGCCTATTTAGGCAAAGAACTCAAATCAGGAACCCCTCTGTAATCTCAGGCTGTCGGTGGGTCAATCGCCCCATGCCCAAAATGTGCAGTAGCCACAACTAGGGCCACTGCCGGCCTGCTTTGGATTTGGATTTGGATTTGGATTTGGATTTGGATTTGGATTTGGATTTGGATTTGGATTTGGATTTGGATTTGGATTTGGGTCTGGGTCTGGGTCTGGGTCTGGGTCTGGGTCTGGGTCTGGGTCTGGGTCTGGGTCTGGGTCTGGGTCTGGGTCTGGCGGCATGGTATGGGGTCGGGCAAGGTGGAAAAACCAGAGGAAGGGTGAATTGGCGGCTTCCCCCTAAGATGCGTCGCAGCACCGCTGCTTATTTGGGGAAACTCCACAATCCTCTGACTATCAGCGGCAAGCCGAGAACAACTTGGTCTTGGTTCATTAGACGTGGGCTGTTGGCATACCCTGAAAATAGAGCAACTCGACAACTCATAGAGCAATTCTCATTGCGTGGTGCATCGAGCATGATATGAAGAATGGCCAATATCTTAGACAACCAATTAGGTAAATCTTGTGCCTGCGTCGGATTACGCCAGCCCAAGGAGGGGCTACCAATAGAAAACGCCAGCCCAAGGAGGGGCTACCAATAGAAAACGCCAGCCCGATGAGGGGCTGGCGTCGTGTTTGGAGTGCAGGCTGAAACCTATGCGACTGCCGCTCTATGGGCATCCAGGCATACCTGGCGATCGAACATCTTGTAAAACCGCTCATCGCCATGCAGCACCGCCATAAGGCTCTTACCTTGGGTCATCTTATTTATCCAGCCCATGACCACGTCTTTACTACCGACGTCAACTGCAGCCAGTGGCTCATCGAAGATGTAGAGATCGGCGTCCTTGGCAAGGCAGATGGCTATTTGCGCCTTACGCTTTTCGCCCTCAGAGAAACCTATGGGGTCTCGATCCAATTTGTCCATCAAACCGAAGTCAAACAGCATGTTCTCAATCACTGCTTTATGCGCTGCGGAACGTTTATCCAACTCAAGGTGCTCTGCCAGCGAGCCCTTAAAGAAGTTCATTGGTGACAGCAAAGCGCTAATCCGACTCTGATCAGGCAACTCGGATTTCCCATTAAACTCCAGGAAACCCGAAATTCCGTGCAACAGGGTACTCTTGCCTGTGCCATTACCGCCCTGGATCAGCAGCCGTTCGCCCTGCTGCATTTGCAGATCAAAGTTCTCCACTATCTTGTCGTGGTTATACCCCAAATCCACTTGATTCAGATTCACATGGCAGATCTCGTTCAGCGCTTTGGGCTGCTGCTCGCCGCCAAACTGATCGACACGATTAAAATAAGCCAGCAATGTTGATATTTCTGGAATTTTATCAATTAAGGCTACCAGTGCATTCATCATCTTCCAGAAGCCACTCATGTAAGCCAACAACCCTCCAACTGTCATGGTGCCCAGAAATACTGCCGCAGCTGCAACCACCAATACTACTGATTCTGCCATCGACAGGAAGATGTTTGACAACGTCTGGTACACCTGAGATGTACGGTTTCGCTCATAGGTCGTATTCAGGAAGGTGCTCATAACCCCGATGACAGATTCTGTTACGCGACGGTGCAGGTCGAACAGGTTGCTGAGTTTATAGGTCTCGAGACAGCGCACCATATCGTCGCGGAACTCGGCGTGACGCTCACCTTCCTGCTCACTCTGATTGTAGATGCGACGGCCGTAGCGACGCGACAACACAAACAGAATTGGAACAATGAATAGCAGTGCCATGGTTACTTCCCATGACAGATAGACACATATACCGAAGGCACCAATAAATGAAATAACGTTCTGAAACAGGCCAACAGCCAGGTGAGTGCCCTTTTCAGATACTTGAGCAGGCTCATCGTAGACTCGACTGATAAAATAGCCCTCTCCCTTTTCGGCAACTTCTTTATAGGGCAGGTTAAAATACCGTGTCATTAATTCCCGAGTCTTGGATTGGGTAATCATGTTAATCAGTTTGCGCTTGGACACATCCACATAAAACATGATGGTACGCAAGCTGATGGACAGGAAGATCACCACACCTATGGTAATGAGAAAGAGTTCCAGGTCTTTCTGCCCCAAGGCGTCGTCGACCAAAATTTTCATCACCAATGGGTCAACCACGGTTTTCGCCAAGGTGACCAGTGCATTGACAAGAATGACCGTCATTGCGAGCTTCTTGTGTTCAGAAAAAAGTGCCCACAGTTTAGAGATCATAAAAGTTTCCCCCGCTACGATTAATTACACGATTCAGGAACCAAGCCACGCCCGCGGCCCCCGATCCCAGGTCGTCGGTGAAGCGGATATTCTCTTCGCCAATGAAGTTGATTTGGTTATCCTGACGCTGGGCAAAAACCAACACCTGTTCGGCATAGCGTTTGGCTTCCAACCAGTATTCCGGCTTGTTGGTAACCTCAAACAAGCAGACAAATGCGTTCCCCAAGCCAGCCATACCATTCAGATAACCAGTGGTGATAGAGAGCTTGCCTTGCAGGTATTGGCCTGCTTTTTCAGCTATATCCAAGTAGTTTTCTTGAGCAGTTTCTTGGTAATAGGCCAACAGTACTTCAATCATGCCCGCACTACCCACACGCAGATAAGGCGTAATTACTGCTAAATCGGGCGACCGTTGCCAGTTGATGAAGCCCGACTCTTCGTTGGCATGTGCTATCTCGAAGGCGAGTAGCGACTGGCCCAACGCCAGATAGTTCGGGGTGCGGGAAACCTGATACAGGCGCAACAGAAACAGGGCAACACCGGCAGCACCGTGGGCCAGCCCGTGAAAGACAGCCTCTTTTTCCTGCACTATGTAAAGGCCGTGCGCATCTTGCTTTAATTGGGCCTGCACCAGCTTTGCAGCAAACTCCGCCATCTCTAAATAGTCGCTGTCTTGAGTTTGACCGTACAGATGCAGTGCGGTCAGCCCCCAACCGGATGCGCCATAAAACAGATCGGCGTTTTGCTCTAACCAGTGCGAATGCTGGCTCTGCTGCATCATTTGCTTCGCTAAATTGGGCCGTCCCAGCGCAAAGGCGGTACGGGCAATTCCAGCCACCCCAACAGCAACACCTGGAGCCATGGTCGAAAACTCTTGGCGTTTCAATTCAAGAATGAACTGCGTTTCCCAGGTGTCAGGCACCGGCATCCCCAGTTGTCTGAAGGTCCAGATTATGCCGCTGATGCCATGCACCAGAGCCAGAGAGTGGCTGCTATACACCCGATAATCCGGGCGATAGTCAAATTCCCCAGCTTTCACTGCTGTGCTAGCTCTGATGGCCTGACAGATAGCCTGTTTATCGGCAACCAATTGTGACTCACTGTATTCTTCGCCCAAGGGAAGCGACATAAGGTCCGAAGCCAGAGACTGCTGCGCCTTAACCAAGAGTCGTTGGTTTTGCTGCCAGTCCTTACCGATCCCGAGCACGAATGCCAGCAGCGCTTGAGTACCACCAAACTTAGCCATAAACATATTCAATATGGCCGCCCGTGCCTGTGGGTTGAGCACCAAGACTTCATTGGCCGGGAAAAGCAGGTTATAGAGCACATTGGAAGCCGCACTGTAGTCGATGGCATTACTGAATTTACCGTCACGGACATCGTTAATATCGGCGTAGCCATAAGTCGCAATTTTTATTTCAGGTCGGTCATTTTCCTGAATATTGGCCGCCTCCAAATCAATCAACCACAGTTTATGCTGATCGCGATCGTAAATAATGTTCTGCGGAGCCAAATCAACGATGATCACGCCGGCATCATGGGCTTTTTTCACCGCAGCCAGCAACAGCTCTGCGATAGCCAGGAAGCGCTGATAGAACTCACGGATCTGATGCTGAGTCGGATTGGTCATCAACATCAGGGCAAAATCTTCCTGAGCGCGCAGGGCAGCTAAGGTGGTTCCTGGCAGCATTTCCAATACCAGGAAAGAGTTTTCCCACTCCCTGAAGCGCTCTATCACTTTGGGGACAACACCTGTATCCGCTAAACGAGCCAACGCACGTGCTTCGTTATCAAGCAATACCATGGCGTCGGCATGTCCCTGCTCATTTTCATTGATAAAGGGACGAACCTCTTTCACTACGACCTCATCACCAGTGTTGCGATCCACCCCCTTATAAACCCCTCCCTTATTGGAGTCGGCCAACCAGCTATTCATCAGGTAGCGATCATTAAGCACAACCTCACCAGTGTGGCTGTTATCCAGGGCAAAAGGATCGGCAACCCCTTCTGGCAGCTGATACTGGTTGCTGCGGGAATCCTTCACCCAGTCGCCGTTTGGCAGTTGCATCAACGACTCTTGTTCACCGTAAAGATTGGTGCGGAACTTGTTAACGAATGCGCCATAGCGATAAAACAGCACCCGGCTATCGGGTACACGCTGATCGGACAAGATGTAGGGCCCTTCAAACTCCGCCGTCACCGGCTTCAACTGCTCAATCACCCGATAAAATTGCTGTAAGTCGCTGGGGTATATGGTGATAAATTTTCCTGAACTCGCCTTACTGCAGGTTTGCGAGTTAATAAAGGTCAGCGCAAAGGTATCCACCAGGAATTTAAAAGTCACCCCCAGCTCCACCAGCACCGGGACCACTGTGCTTAACATTTGGCTTGCTGATTTAAAGTTGGTAGAAAGATGGATCTTGAAACCCGAATTAACCAGGATATGGTTGGGCGCACGTACCTGGCACCAGATGCCTTTCTGGTAATGCAATTTCCAGTCAGCCGGCAGCAAATCACCCACCAGGCGCATATAGCAGCTGTTATTGCTGCGGTAATCTCCAAGATTGCTAAAACGAGACTGATTTAACATGGTGTAGTTGAGAACCGCTCTTCCGGCTCGACGCTCAATCCAATACATATTGCTATCCTTACAAGCCCCAGTGTTGGGATGAAGACACATTGTTCTGCTGACTAACCTAGGGGGCGTGGAGAAATGTCTCAAGAAGCAAGGATCTGGATAGCGAAGATTGACAGCTGAATGCGGAAAATCTGCTTGCAAACCGACAAGCGGATCTGTGGACAATAGAAAAGCAGGGGTAGCTATGCTGTTTCAGTCATTGGTTGGTGCCGATGCCGACGCCGATGGGCTGCTGCAACCTGCGTTGAAGCTGGCGCAAAAACGGGTGGTGGTGAAACGCCCCGACTACGCCGAAGATCTCGATGGCATCAAACCCAGCACCCGGATTGAAACCAAAAAAAACCGCTTCGACGTCTACGTCAAAGCGGCCATGGGTTGAGCTTTCGTCAGCGTTTAAAGCGCTGCCATAGGCTTGGCAGCAGCGACGACACTATCATGCCAGCCATCAGTAAATACTGTGTCTGGGAATACTGCTCACCTATCAGCAAGACCCCCAAGGCAATACCGGTAATGGGGTTGGCTATGCCGCCAAAGGTAAAGTCGACAATACTCATCCGCTGCATCAAAAACACGTACAGACCATAAGCCAGGACAGTGTTGAACAGCACTATCCAGCCAATCCCGGCCAACTCGCGGCCACTGAAGCCATCTGCCACTGCAGCAAAACCAGCAGGGGCCAGCAGCCACTGCACAGCACTAATCAGTGCCAGGATGGCGCCGCCCAGAATAAGCTGCCATACCAGCACGTCCCACCAATGCAGCTTACCACTCAGGGTTTGTGTCATCCGACTGCCAACAATAATGCAGCCAATTGCCGCCAGCATCGCCACCAACCCCACCGGATTGAGGGTCAGGCTACCCGGATTGAACAGCATTAATCCGAGCAGTAACAAAGACACACCGGCCACAATTTGTGCAACTGAAGGCTTATGTTTCAGCACCAGAAATTGGAAAATCATCGCGAACAACGGCACAGATACCATGCCGACACCTGAGATAGCGGAGGGCAAAGTATGGGCCATCACAAAGATCAAACTGAAGAATAAAGCGATGTTCACCGCCCCCAATTTGAGCAGTGGCCAAAGGTGTTGCCGCGACGGCAAGCGGGGGCGAACACACAACAGGATCAGTCCGGCGGGCAACGCCCGAATCGCTCCCAAAAGCAGGGGTGGCCAGTCGGGTAAGGTGTACTGAGTGACCCCGTAGGTCGTTCCCCACAAGGCAGCCGTGAGCAGGGCTAAAATTATGTTCATACAAAGTATCTTCACATCAAGATTTATTTCAGCCTATCTCAGAAAAATCTTTCCGTAAAGTATCTTTATGCTAAGATAATTTTATCCCAATGAAAAATTGAGAATTATTATGGATGCAGTAGATAAGATTTTGGCGCAGTGGGCAAAAGAGAAACCCGATATGGATACCCTCGCCATGGGGATCATGGGGCGCCTGGCCAGGTTAACCAAGCATCTGGAGCAAGAAATTGCACAATGTCACAAGGCCTATGGTCTCAAACCGGGCGAGTTTGATGTGCTCGCAACCTTGCGTCGAAGTGGTGCGCCATACCGGCTTACACCGTCCGATTTATTGGCTGCCATGATGCTGACATCCGGTGCCATGACCAACCGATTGGACCGTCTCGAAGCCAAGGGACTGATAGCCCGTGAGCCGAGTCAAAAGGACAGACGCAGTGTCGAAGTTTGTCTCACCCCCAAGGGAATTTCGACTCAGGCGCAGGTGTTATCGAGTCACGTTGAAACGCAAAAACGTCTGCTGAACCAACTAAGCCGGGACGACCAAAAATTGCTCAGCACCCTGTTGAAGTCCTGGTTGCATCGATTCGAGTAAATCAGTTTAAAAAACTCACTTTTAAACTAAAAAACGAATCACGATACATACCCGCTCTGCCAGCTAAGACAAAGTTCACTTTGTCTTAGTCGCCAGGCATCAAACCCGAGCTTAAAACCCAAGGGTTCAGGATGCCGCTGTCCGTCCATTCAGCACGGTTTTTGTCGCTCTCACACTTGCTACCGTCTTGGCGCAGCACTTACGCCAGCCACTATACTGCAGTAAAAAACTCCACAACTCAACGGATGAATTTTATTCACCAACTAGTTAACAGGTGATTTGGGGTTTCATCCCCGCAGAACGCTGCCCTGTTTTTATCTTTATTGTTGAGTCCACCCAGGTAGTTTCAGCGTGTTTATAAACTGACGATTCTTCAGAGGCCGACCATTTCCGCAGGCATGTTCGGCAACCATGCTCTGTGCATTCGCCATCTATCATTAGCGGTCACTGCTTTGTACATTTCCGGCTCGGTTTATCCTGCTTGGGCTGGCAGTTGCTGGCTTAATTTTTCCATTTGGCACACCGATTAAGCTGTCTATGGCGCTGGCTTTAACCTAATAATTGTTGTTGGCTCCGCGGGCAAGGCAATTACACAAAACGCGGCATCAAACCCACGACGCATAAGGACGGGAAAACGCAGTGCCTTGGTAAATTCCAGGTGATACCAAACAACAAACACAACCCACACAAGTTTATTAAATTAATCAATACACGATAAAAAACAAACAAAGACAATTAAAATCAATAAAATATAAAAATGTTAGATTATTTTACTTCATCCATAACCAAATAGGAGAAATCTCAACCTGCCGACTTGAACGACCTTCACCGGAGCGGCATTCTCGGGCTGTTTCATGCCTTATTTCATCAGTAAATATTGGTGACCGATCCACCTTGATTACTGAAGTTGTAGTCTGGTTGCCGACTGGCAGCAATGACAAGAGGCCGGATGATGAGGCTAAGACTGAAGCATAAATCAAAGCATGAATTGACGCGCCGATTGACGTGCGTGTTGGGGTACGGTTTGAAGCAAAAAGCAGATGCTCAATGACCATGGATTGCTGGCTTGGCATTTAACTCTTTCAGGATGGGGGAATTAGGGTAATCGTGATAAGCGGCCAACCGTGGCAACAATAATGACGAGTTCGCGCGGCCGGAAAACAAGGCGAGCAGAGACCAAAATGGCGCTCGCCAGGTATGGCTAATGACATTGAACAGGGGATAAGAAGCGGGCTATAGAAAACTATTTCTCATCAAATTAGAGAATATTCAGCCTGCAACATCAGATTCAGACGCTTGGGTTCCGCATGCTTTCCCAGCTATCACGCCAGACCTGAGTCATGGCTTCACCGAAAAGATAAAAGTGGATTTGCAGCGCCGCAAACTCAGGTGCGGAACACACCTCCAGCGCGATCTTTGCCGCCTCATCGTGAGGATAGCCATAGACTCCGCAGGAAATGGCGGGCAGTGCCACGCTTTCGCAGCCATGTTGCAGCGCAAGACGCAATGAATTGCGATAGGCCGCTGCCAAATAAACGGCGGGATCCGCATAGGAGCGATAGACAGGCCCAACCGTGTGGATCACATAGCGCGCACTGAGGTTTCCCGCCGCGGTAATCCTTGCTTCCCCCACCGGGCAGCGAGTGCCATTGGTTGCAGGCACGGCCATACAGGCCTTCAGCAGTTCGGGACCGGCTGCCCGATGAATGGCTCCATCGACTCCACCGCCGCCAAGCATACGGCAGTTGGCCGCATTGACTATAGCATCGACCCTGGCACGGGTAATATCACCTTCGATAATCTGGATCACGGCTCGCTTCTCCCTAAGCTGGTTATTCCGGCATCTTTACGCCGTATTTTTTGAAGTACCACACCACGGCAGGCAGCTCGAGCACGAAGTAACTCAGCAGCGTGAACCAAAACCAGTTCACATCGGCAACCAACAAATTAAATTCGGCGCCCGAGCCCCAATACTTACTGCCCACAATCAGCAGCGCCAGCGCTGATGCGCCCATATCGCAGATGGAGATACGCTGAAAGCTGTTGCCGGCAATCTTGGGGTACACAGAACCGTAGGCGACGGCAATGATGGCAAGGTTCAGCAGTATGACTGCCAGTTCGGGGGTGATACCGCTCATAACTCTCCGATGGGGCGTTGGTAAAAAAGCTCGAATTCGCCTTTATGATACCCCCCAAGCCCCTAGCGACCAAGGCGCCAGCGCCTGCATTGTGAAATCCAGGTTGTTTAGCCCGCCTTCACCGAACGCCCGACCGGTTAGCCACAAAATTGAGGAGACCCCGCGGGTCTCCTGGCTCTCGCTATTCCATTCAACGGGCATTGCAATGCAATCTGTGTCGATTAACGGGGCTCACTCCCACAGGCTGGTCAGCACAGCAGCTCGTCCAAGTTATCCACCCGAGTTTTCCGCCCAGGTTACTCGCACAGGTCAGTCGCCGGAGTTATTGATAAGGTCGCAGATATCTTTGGCCTGCAGCAATTCGTCACGGCTGAAGTCGTCGTGGTATAGCACCAGATATTCCGCCCAGGCAATCAGCGCGCCCTGCAAGGGAATACTCTCAAGCCCCCAGCCCGCCTGATAATTCAACTCGGTTGCCATCAGTTGCTTTTTCAGTAGGTCCACTTCGTTGCTGGAGGTTTTACCCAGCACATCAGAACCATAGCTGTAGGCGCCGGGTACACTGCCGGGCAAGTCGGCGAACACGTCCAAATACATACTCTTTACCGAGGAAGTGCCGCTGTACAGATAGTCGCGTACCACGGCAGCGCTGACCTGCACGCCCTTGGTTTTGCCCTTGAGCGCCGAAGTGAGCTGATGCTTCCAAAAGCCGATGGTTTTACCGCTGCCGGTAAAGCTTTGGCCGTTGCCATCGGGGTCACTGCCATCGAACTCATCCATTAACGCCGCCACATTGACCCGATAGCCAAAGTCCTGCCCTTCGGTATCGCTTGCAAGTCCGACATCAAGAAGCGCCGGCGTGCTCTGTTCGAAATAGCGGCTCAGCAGCTCATTGAAATCATCCATCACAGCGGGCGTCTGCGGCGCCACTGTCAGCTGATACTGCCCCGGAGTCAGGTCGGTAAAGCTGTAGTGACCCTGATCATCGGTCCGGCTGGTTTCACCATTGCTGAGGGAAACCAGCACGTTGGCGAACACCGGCTCGTCGGCCTCCATCATGCCGTTACCGTTGATGTCCATAAATGCGGTGCCGCTCAGCTTATATTTGAGAGTACCAACAACCGCGTCACCCGGCCCCGTGGTGCCCCCAACCGCATAATAGGTGCCACCCTTGACGGAATACTGGGTCGCCAGCTCGCCCAACTGGCCGCTGAAGGTGAGCCGATAAGTCTGCACAGAGCCGGCGTTCTGACCATCGTCGCACTTCCAACCCGATACCCCTGTGGTGGGGTCGAGGCCAAACTTCACCAGACTACAACCTTCACTGCCAATCGGGCTGTCATCCAGTGCCAGCACCCAATGGCTCAAGTCTTTTTCCGATAAATCCGCGGTTAACTCGTAGGTAAAGGTGGTGGTATCTGTGGCTGAGTCGTAGCTGCTGCCCACAAACTCCACCTGCCAGCCCACGTCGCCAATCGCCTTTTCGGTAAAGCTGGGCGCGGCCTGTACCACAGCGGCAACGCCCAGCGCCATTGACACGGACGCGGCCACGGCCGCCACTCGTAACATCATTGCATTTGATTGAAAGCGGGACATGGTCGCTCCCTCCTGTCGGTTGGTTAGGTGAAGGGGCTAATCAAGTATCAGACCAAGTACGCGCACGCGACTAATTGATTGTTAGATAAAGGCTTTTATTGCAAAGCCATTTTGCATCAGCAGGCGCAGACGCAAATCTCCTCCCAGGATGCGAGTGCTGCAGCCTGAATTTGCAATTTGCAACGCCCGCCCACAGGTATCCGCGGCAATAAACCCAAGACACTTGACCCAAAAAAGCCGATAATTGCGCTAATTTTTCGGCGGTTTTACCGCGGGGCAACTGCATTTGCCCGCAACATCTGGAATTATCCCATGGAAATCAAAGTTAATTTTCTCGATAACCTGAGAATCGAAGCCAAGTTCGACGACTTCACCGTGGTTGCCGACCAACCGATTCGCTACAAGGGCGATGGCTCGGCCCCCAGTCCGTTCGACTACTTCCTGGCTTCTTCCGCCCTGTGCGCCGCCTATTTTGTGAAGGTGTACTGCGTGTCGCGGGATATTCCCACCGAAGGTATCCGCCTGTCGCAAAACAACATTGTTGACCCGGAAAACCGCTATAACCAGCAGTTCAAAATTCAGGTGGAATTGCCAGAGAGCATCAGCGATAAAGACCGCGAAGGCATTCTGCGCTCCATCGACCGCTGCACCGTGAAAAAAGTAGTCCAGACCGGCCCCGAGTTCGTTATCGAAACCGTGGAAAACCTCGACGAAGATGCCCAGGCCATGCTGATGGTGAAGCCGGATGGCGACCACAGCACCTTTATTGTGGGTAAAGATCTGCCGCTGGAGCAGACCATCGCCAATATGACCGCCAAGCTGGCGGAGCTGGGAATGAAGATTGAAATCTCCAGCTGGCGCAACCTGGTGCCCAACGTCTGGTCGCTGCATATCCGCGACGCCGCCTCGCCCATGTGTTTCACCAACGGCAAAGGCGCCACCAAAGAAAGCGCCCTGTGCTCGGCGCTGGGTGAGTTTATCGAGCGTCTTAGCTGCAACTTCTTCTATAACGATCAGTACTTTGGTGAAGAAATTGCCAATGCCGAGTTCGTGCATTACCCCAACGAAAAGTGGTTCCCGCTGGAGGAAGACGATTCACTGCCTTCAGGCCTGTTGGACGAGTATTGCCTCGATATCTACGACAACGATGGCGAACTGTGTGGCTCGCATCTGGTGGATACCAACTCGGGCAACTATGAGCGCGGCATCTGCGCCATCCCTTACACCCGCCACAGCGATGGCGAGACCGTGTACTTCCCGTCCAACCTGATTGAAAACCTGTTCCTCAGCAACGGCATGAGCGCTGGCAACAACCTGGCCGAAGCCAAGGTGCAGTGCCTGTCGGAAATCTTCGAGCGCGCGGTTAAACGCCAAATCATCGAAGAAGAAATCGCCCTGCCGGACGTGCCCCAAGAAGTGCTGGCCAAGTACCCCAGCATAGTGGCGGGTATCGAAGCGCTGGAGGCCCAGGGTTTCCCTGTGGTAGTGAAAGACGCCTCCCTCGGCGGCCAGTTCCCGGTGATGTGCGTAACCCTGATGAACCCACGCACCGGCGGCGTATTTGCCTCTTTCGGCGCCCACCCAAGCCTGGAAGTGGCACTGGAGCGCAGCCTCACCGAGCTGCTGCAGGGCCGCAGCTTCGAGGGTCTGAACGATGTGCAAAAGCCGACCTTCAACAGCATGGCGGTGCAGGAGCCGGAGAACTTCGTTGAGCACTTTATCGACTCCACCGGAGTGATCTCCTGGCGCTTCTTCAGCGCCAAACACGACTACGAGTTCGTGGAATGGGATTTCTCCGGCAGCAATGAAGAAGAATCCGCCGCCCTGTTCGGCATCCTCGAAGATCTGGGGCTGGAAGCCTATGTGGCCGAATTTACCGCCCTTGGCAGCGCCTGCCGCATTCTGGTGCCCGGCTACTCCGAGGTATATCCGGTGACCGACCTGATTTGGGACAACACCAATAAGGCATTGGATTTCCGTGAAGATATCCTCAACCTGCACCGCCTCAGCGACGCCGAGCTTGCCGATTTGGTTGAGCGCCTCGAAGAGAGCGAGCTGGATAACTACACCGACATCATCACCCTTATCGGTATCGAATTTGATGAAAATACCGTTTGGGGCCAGCTGACCATCCTCGAGCTTAAGCTGCTGTGCTACCTGGCACTGGGCGAGTTGGAAGCGGCTCAGGAGCTGACAGAAACCTTCCTGCAGTACAACGACAACACGGTTGCCCGCGGCCTCTTCTATCAGGCCATGTCGGCAGTGCTGGAAATCAGCCTCGACGACGAACTGGCGCTGGACGACTACCGCCATAACCTCAGCCGCATGTTCGGCGAAGAGACCATGGCGGCCGTTATCGGTTCAGTGGAGGGTCGGGTTCGCTTCCATGGCCTCACCCCAACCAGCACAAAACTGGAAGGACTGGATCGCCATCAGCGTTTGATTGAAAGCTACAAGAAACTGCACGCCGCCCGAGCTAAGCTGGCCGGATTATAATTCGCAATTCTGCGTTACTGACGCTTAACCGGACATCAAAAAGCCAACCCAAGGGTTGGCTTTTTTGTAGGCGCGAAAACTGACCTCAGGCGGTGAGGTAGCTGCCGAGCAACTCGCGGATATCGGCAGGAATCGCGACGCTTTTTTCGGTCTGGTAGTCGTAATGCACCAGGGTGGTTTTGGCTTCGGCGGTCATCTTGCCGGCCTGAAAGCTTTGCTGCAGCACTTCAAAACTGGAATTGCCAATACGGGAGATGCGGGTAACTACCTCAACCGGCTTGCCGTAATAGGTGGGCGCGGTAAAAGCGATGGTAAACCCGGCCACAATCAGGTTCCAGTTGTTCAGATCCAACTCGGGGTTGAAAATGGCAAAAATCGGCTCGCGGGCGGCTTCAAACCACACCGGAATAACGGTGTTATTGATATGGCCGAGGCCATCGGTTTCATTGAATCTGGGCTGAATACTGAGGTCAAACTGGGCCATGCTGCTTCCTTTCGCTCGTCCGGATGACAAGCCTTGTTGTTGTGATTTTGCAGAGCAAAAGAGTACACCAAGGGCCCAGCAAAACAAAAGACCGCACAGTGGCGGTCTTGGCAAGGCTGACGTCAGACTGGGGTTCAGGCTTTAGGACAGCTGAAAGGACCAATGTAGTCCCATGGCTGGTAGTTGCGCTGACCATCGTTGGGCGCCTTGGCGGCGTTGGCCTCACGGGCCTGGTATTCAATACCCATCAACACCACCCGGTCACCACTGCTGTACTGGTGTGACGCCTCCCAGCGCACAGGCAAGGTGTTGGCTTCACGATACAACTGCCATTCCCATTTGGCCTTTTCTGGGTTTGAGCCACCCCACACATTGGCATAAGTTGGGGTATAGAGCTTGCCGTTGAAGCGCACAATCTCATGTTTTTTATACTGGCCATTGCGCTGCTTCCACTCGGGGTACTGGTCACTGTTGGCTGCTTTGTCCAGGCAACTCAGACGATCGCTTGCCTGTGATACAAAATACACCCAACCGTCGCTGCCACAGGCCCAAAGACGACCTGAGTCAGGGTCGAAAGCGGTACGGCCGATATCGGCGCTGGAGGCACAGCTGCGGCCATCTGGCTCGCCATAGTGCAAATCAAATTGGTTGGTGATATCGGAGGCGTAAGCGTTGGTGGCAAACACCGCTGCCAATGCGGCAAGTTTGGCTGATTTCATGATGACTTCCTGATTGAATGATGCGACTTCCTATCCCCCATCGCGGCGCGCACTATGCCAGAAAACCATCAAACGTCAAAATTTTGACTGGCAACTTTACATTTGTAGCGGGTTTGTTGAATAAAAAAGGCCGCCATAGGGCGACCTTTTCAAACACAGTGATGATTATCCGCCGTACATGGCAGAGATTTCCCGTTGATATCTGTGATAAATCACCTTGCGCCTGAGTTTGAGCGTTGGAGTGATAAGCCCGGATTCCATGGTGAAGGCGTCCGGCAACAGGGTGAACTTCTTGATTTGTTCAAACCCGGCCAGCCCTTCCTGCATCAGCTTAAGCCGTGCTTCAAAGTGCTCCAGCACATGACTGTGACGAATAAGCTCCAGTGGCGATTCGTACTTCAGCCCTTTCTCCCCGGCCCAGGCTTCCAGCGCCTCAAACGCGGGCACAATCAGCGCGGTCACATAGTTACGGGCATCGGCGACAATGGCCACCTGCTCGATAAAGGGGCAACGGCCCACCATGCCTTCCACCCGCTGCGGCGCCACATACTTGCCGTTGGAGGTTTTCATCAGTTCCTTGATGCGGTCGGTAATGTAGAGATTCCCTTCGGCATCGAGGCGGCCGGCATCACCGGTCCTGAACCATCCATCATCAAAGGCGGCGGCCGTGTCATCCGGACGCTTGTAGTAACCCGTCATCACGGTGTCACCGCGCACCAAAATTTCATCATTGTCGCCGATGCGCACTTCCACTTCCGGCAGGCACTGGCCATTAGAACCCGGCACCCGGTTATCCAGGGTGTTGCAGGTCACTGTGGCAGTGGTTTCGGTCAGGCCGTAACCGCAGAGCACAGGCACATTCACCGCATCAAAAAACGCACTCACATCGGCATTCAAGGCAGCGCCGCCGCAGGGCATAAACTTAAGGCGGCCGCCCAGCACTTCGCGGATTTTGCTGCCCACCAGTTTATCGGCAAGCTTGGCCTGCAAGGACAACAGCAGACCGCCCCTGCGACGCCCCTGAGCCACTTCAAACTGACGAGAACCCACATTCATGGCCCAGCCAAACAAGGCCTTGCGGGAAGCCGGTGCGCGGGACAGTTTGTCCTGCACTGCGCTGTAGACCTTCTCGAGGAAGCGCGGCACCACACAAAGCGTATGGGGGCGTACCGCGGCAATGGCTTCTTTCACCTTATTGGTGTCGGCCAGATACACGTTGCGGCCGCCACGGCCGAGCACGTAAAAACTCCAGCCGCGCTCAAATACATGGCTTAACGGCAAAAACGCCAGCGATACATCGCCTTCGGTAAAGGCCAGACGCTTATCGTGCTGATAGATGGTGGAAGCTATGGCGCGATGGGGCAGCATGACGCCTTTGGGGTCGCCGGTGGTGCCCGAGGTGTAAATCAGGGTCAGCAAATCATCCAGCGAGGTGCTGTCCAGTCGCAGCCCCAGCTCTTTGGCGGCATCGCCAATGGGCTCACGCGCCAGCAGGCCGGATAAATGATTGTCATCGGGATGCTGCCGTGCCACGGCATCATCAAACAGGATCACCGATTTCAGCGCCGGGCACAGGGCCCTCAGCTCACAGGCCAACTGGTAGCGCTCGGCCGTGTCCACAAACAAAAAGCCCACATCGGCATCGTTCAGTATGTAGGCCGCCTGTTCCAGGGTGCTGGTTGGATAAATCGGCACCACAACGCCGCGGGCCTTGAGGGCGGCAACATCGGTTACTGTCCACTGTGGACAGTTGTTCGACATAATCGCAACCTTGTCCTGCACGCCAAGACCGGCGCCGATCAGCTGCATTGCCAGTTGGTCGCTGCCGTGATCGAAGGCCTGACGGGACACCTGATCCCAGGGCGCAGCCATTTCGAACCCTTCGAGGGCAATGGCGTTGGGGTTTTGTTTGGTTTGGGCTTTGAGCAGCCGAACCAGATGAAATTGCTCGAGTGACATGGAATTACCTGCCTGATGACCGGAACTGACAAATCGCGTTTTAGCGTACAACTGTTCCTGTTTTGGCGGCATTCTAGCCCAGCTCGGGGGCAAAGGTAAGAGTTATTGCTCTAATTTTGTCGAAAAAGCGACCTGTATCGCGGCCAACATTCGTCGCCGAGCCTGGTACAGGGTCGATGAATCACACAGATACAAGCCCCGAAACAAGCCGCATTGGCTGTCATGGGGCTGTCGATTATTGTTACTAAATCAACGCTATCAGTTACGGGGCAGACACGTGCGGGTGAGGTACATCAGCAGCAATGCCAACGGCACCAGGGCCCCATTGATGGCGAGCCACGGCAGTGGGTCCAGCGGGCCCTTTTCGCTCATGCGCACCGCCACATCCACTGTGACCAGGGGGAAAATCATCACCAGCATCAGTGCTGTGGTGTGCAGGCTGGTCTTACAAAATACCCCCAGGGCCAGGCATACCGCCGAGCCCCACAGGGTTGCGAGCACCGCCAGCGGCCAGATCCACAGTGGTAAATCAAACAGAGTGACACTGATAAAGCTGCTGAGCGTTATCGACAGGCCGGTTAGCAGCAGAAACCTCAGCTGCGCCCGGTAGAAGCTGCCACAGAAATCCTGCCAACCGGCAAAGACTGGCAGCATCAGCAGCGCCTCGGTCGAGCGCCAGCGCATGGCGCGGGTCCAGTGGATCATGGCACTCATCATCACACTGAACTGCACCCACAGATGAAGAAAACTAAACTCTTCCCCTTTGAATTTAAGCAGTAGGCTCACGATAAGCACCAACAGCGGCATCAACACCAACAGTGCATTAACAGCGGGACCACCGAAATAACTTAAGGGGAACAGCCGTGAATCCAACCTGCTGGTAAAACCGAGCCAACGCCAACTTGGCAGGAATAAACCGCCGGTAGTCATGCCATTGCAGTAAAGGCTTAAGGCATCTTTTTGCCAGATACTGCCCCAGAGTCGACGGTCAAGCCACAGCCACACCAGCACAGCCACAGGCAAGGACACGGCATTAAGCTGAGGCAAGGCATCCAACAATGGCTGGATCAGCATAAGTGAAAAAAATACAATCATCGACAGATAGAAACTGCCGGGGCGCTGCATACATAAATACACAAACAATGCACCGAGCAGCAACGACAGACCGCCATAGCCAAGGGGAATATTCAGCGCAAGCCAGGCCAGCAACGAGATACTAACTGCCACGCCCAGCAGCACCCGCACATGGCTGCGCACCATGGCCACAAAGCCCGGATTCACCAAGGTCCATTCGGCCGCATGCAGTCGGTTGCGCTGCCAGGCGATAGCAGCGCACAGGCCATTGATGGCAAATGCCAGCATAAATCCGGCTTCATCCGGGCGCTCCAGCAGCAGCGTCACCGGAACAAAAACCAGCATAAAAATAACCGCCATGCTGATAAAGGTGGCGCTGCCAAGGTCACGGCACCACAGGGGCCAGAATCCCCTTAAGGCATTCATGGGTGCAGCTCCATAAATAGCTGTTCCAGATTCAGTTTTTCCGCCTTGATAAGCCCCGGGAAGCTCTGCTGTGCATAGCCTTGCACCAACAACTTGTTGCCGTTTTTACCGAGCAGTTTCAACCCCTCTGGCAACTGCGCATCGGCAGATACCGTCAGCAATCGCAGCGACTCCCGCACCGCATCCAATTCATCATTGATCAACAGCTTGCCATCTTTGAGCAGCGCCACATGGCTGGCAACCCGCTCCAGATCCGAAGTAATGTGGGAGGAAAACAGCACCGCAGAACCCGACTCCAGCGCCAGCTCAAACAGGTCGCCCATAAAGCGGCGTCTGGCCGATGGGTCGAGGCTGGCAACGGGTTCGTCGAGAATAAGCAGACTGGGACGGTAAGCCATGGCCATGATGATGGACAGCGACTGGCGCTGACCGACACTCAAGCGATTTACCTGCGCATTGGCATCCAGACCAAAGCGCGCGAGCCAGTTTTGCTCCAGTTGCTTATCCCACTCAGGGTAGAAGCTGGCATGCAGCTCAAGCGCCCGCGCAACGCTGAATCCCTCGTAACCGAAGTGCTGCTGCGGCACATAGCCGATGCGCACCTTTTGATTTGGGCCCAGCTGAGAGGCAGACACACCCAGGGTGACCACTTCGCCCTCATCGGCGGCCACCAACCCCAGGATGGCGCGCATCAGGGTCGACTTGCCGGCACCGTTTTCACCCAGCAACCCCATCACCATGCCAGGTTCCAGGGTCAGGTCGATGCCATCCAGCGCCAGCTTGGTGTCAAAGCGCTTTTTCAGTCCGCGAACCTCTAACAAGGGTCCTTCTTTCATCATATCCATGGTCGTCAGGGCCTCATTGCCACATGTCTTTAAGCAGGGTTTCAAGTTCTTGGTGTGTCATACCCAGCTGCCGCGCCTCATTGATGATTTCTTTGAGTTTGGGGCCAAGCAGTTCGGCGCTGGAGGTGGGCTGCGCGCCGCCTCGGGGAGCAACCCGGGTTGCCTGACCACGACGACGCTCCAGATAGCCCTGATCCACCAGTTGCTGAATGGCGCGGGAGACCGTCATCGGGTTCACCGCCAGAGTTTCAGCAATCTGGCGCACAGACGGCAGCACATCCTCTTCGGCCAATTGGCCAGAGACGATGAGCCTGACTATCTGCTCGTGCAGCTGACGATAAATAGGATCGCCGCTGGAGGGGTTGACATGAAGAAGTTCTAACATTAGCCTTGAATCACTGTATTAATACATTGATACACCGATACACTATAAACTAACACACTCGGTCCGGATTTCAAAAAGGAAAAAGGTCTTATGAAAGCAAGGAATTTTCGTCAAGGTGTGCTCAAGCTGTCCCGGCTTGCCTGCGCCACCTTGCTGGCCATTACCGCGCTGCCCCATGTGGTGGCGAACAGCTACGCCGTCGACACCCATGTGTTGGACAACGAACTGGATGGTACCCCCAAGAGTTGTTACCTGAGCGGGATTTCCGACCGGGTGCGCTGCGGCTTTGTCAAAGTACCGGAAAATCCGGCCAAACCCGATGGCAAGCAGATTGAAGTGCACTACGCCGTGCTGCCGGCCATCAAACCCAGTTTCCCCAACGAAGCCTTTCTGGCCATTGCCGGTGGCCCTGGTCAGTCGGCAATCGATAATGCCGACGGCTTCGAGCGCATGTTCCACAAGGTTCGCCAAACCCGCGACATTCTGCTGATTGACCAGCGCGGCACCGGCCGCTCCAATCTGCTGAACTGCGAGCAAGGTAACATCGATGTGCTGGCCTATAACGATGAAAGCGTCGATATAGCTGTCGATGCGCAAAAGTGTCTCGACAGCCTGACATCCGACATCACCCAATACGGCAGCCTCACAGCCCTTGGCGACTTTGAAGCCGTGCGTCAGGCGCTGGGCTACCAAAAACTGCACGTTTACGGTGTATCCTACGGCAGTCGCATGGCGCAGCTGTACCTCAAGCATTACCCACAAAGCGTCGCCACCACAGTATTGGACGGCGTTGTGCCCATGCAGCGAAGCGTATTGGCCATCGGCGAAGCCATCGACCGCGCTGTGGAGCTGATGCTGGAAGACTGCGGCAATACCCCAGCGTGTCAGCAGCAGTTTCCCAATCTGAAACAAGAGCTTGCAACCGTACATGAGCGTCTGGCCCAGACGCCTTTCGAAACCCGGGTGCAACACCCGCTCACCGGCGAGCTGCAAAGCTTTTTGCTGACCCGCAGCAAATTTGCCGCCGTGGTGCGTCTGGCGCTGTATTCCCCCACCACCCGCGCGCTGCTGCCTTACGCCATTCATCAGGCCGCCAATGAAAACTATCAAACTGTGCTGGGACTGTATGGCATGACCGTGGGCAGCCTGGATCTGGCCGCCGGCATGCACAATTCAGTGGTATGCGGCGAAGACATGCATCGCATCGATGCCGATATGAAAGCCAATATCGACGCCAGCTATTACGGCAGCGAAATGTACAGGGGCCTGAGCAAGGCCTGCGCCGTGTGGCAGGTGCCAGCCGTGCCCGCTGACTTTGCCGAGGGCGTCAGCAGCGATAAACCGGTACTGCTGCTTTCCGGTCAGCTTGACCCCGCCACCCCACCCAGCTGGGCCGAACTGGCAAAAGAGCACCTGAGCAACTCGCTGCACCTGGTGGCGCCTTACTCAGGACACGGTATTGCCCGCGAGTCCTGCGCTGGCAGCGTGGTGGCCGAATTTGTCAGCGAAGGCTCTGTGAAAGAGCTCAGCACCGACTGCATCAACAAAGACATTCGCCGTGGCTTCTACCTCAACGCCAGCACGGTAGAGCCTCTGCCAACCCAAGCCGACAAAGCACAGGACAAGGCCGGAGAGTAACGGAGAACATCATGATTAAAGTCAACGGATTACATAAAAAGATTGGTCAGGTGCAGGCGCTCAGCAACCTAAGCTTTGAAGCCCGCGATGGCGAAATCACCGGCCTGCTTGGCCCCAATGGCGCCGGTAAAACCACTTGTCTTCGCACCGTGTTTGGTTTGCTGAAACCCGACCAGGGCTTTGCCGAAATCGACGGCATTAACGTGGCCGATAACCCCATTGCCGCCAAGCAGGCGCTGGGACTGTTCCCTGACCCATTTGGCCTTTATGAGCGGCTGACACCGAGGGAATACATCCGCTTTTTTGCCGAACTGTCCGGCATGAATGGCGCCGCCGCCAAAGAGGCCACCGCCAGGGTGCTGACCCAGCTGAAAATGGATGAGATTGCCGACCGCCGCTGCAAAGGCTTTTCCCAGGGGCAACGAATGAAAACCGCGTTGGCGCAGGCCATTGTGCACCAGCCACGCAATATCATCCTCGATGAACCTACCCGCGGGCTGGATGTAATGAGTACCCGGGTGCTGCGTGACATGCTCAAGGATCTGCGCGCCCAGGGGCACTGCGTGCTGTTCTCCAGTCATGTGATGCAGGAAGTGGCAGCCCTCTGTGACCGAGTGATTGTGATGGCCCGAGGTCAGGTGGTTGCCGTAGGCAGCCCCGCCGAGCTGTGCGCCCAAACCGGCCACGATTCACTGGAAGAAGCCTTTATTCAACTGATTGGAACAGACGAGGGGATTGCCGCATGAAACGGATACTGACGATGCTGCGCAAGGAGCTGCTGGATGCCGCCCGTGACAAGCGCTCTGTAATGGCAGGCCTCTATTACGCCATTGGCACACCACTGATCATGTGCGGTCTGTTTATGGTGCTAATCAATCAACTGTCGAGCCCGGATGATTTGTTTATCAAAATCGACAATGCCGACAAAGCCAAAGACCTGGTGCATTACCTCGAAAGCAAGGGTATCAGCCACAGCGACGATGACACCAAGGCCAAGAAAATCCGCCTTATCGTCAGCGAGGAATACCCGGCCCAGATGGCCCGTGGTGAAGGCGCGCTGGTCACCCTGGTGGCCGATAACTCGGACGACAAACTGCAAAAATCGATTCGCCGCCTGGAAGCGCAGCTGAGATATTACAGCGCCGAGATGGGCAGTCTGCGCCTGATTGCCCGGGGTATAGACCCAAGGGTGGTTCAGCCACTGAAGGTGGAAGTGCAGGATGAGGCCACCGCCGACTCCAAGGGCGGCATGATCCTCGGACTGGCGATTTTCACCATGATTTACGCGGTATTTATCTCCGGCATGAACCTAGCCATCGACACCAGTGCCGGTGAGCGTGAGCGTAACAGCCTGGCGCTGCTACTGAGCCACCCCATCAGCACCCGTGAGCTGGTGTGGTCGAAAATCCTCGCGGTCACCAGCTTCGCCATGCTCGGGGTGGTGCTGATTCTTATCGTCTCCAAGCTGGCCTACGGCCTGGTGCCCTGGCAGGAATTGGGCTTTGCCATCAACCTAGACCCCAGCTTTATGCTGCTGATGTTACTGGTTGCCCTGCCCATTGCCCTGCTGGCGGCAAGCCTGGAGTTGGCGGTGTCCTTTATGGCCAAGACCTTCAAGGAAGCCCAGTCGTATCTCACCATGGTGCTGTTTGTGCCGCTGATGCTGGTGATGGCCAGCACTTATCAGATTGCGCCGGATATCATGGCCTGGGTTCCGCTGGCAGGCCAGCAACAGGCGCTGATGGAAGTCGTCAAAGGCAAGGAACTGCCGTTGATACAGCTGCTGGCAACCTCGGGCGCCACCCTGGTCATCGCTCTGGGACTGGCACTCTTTATGGAACGCTCACTGAAAAGCGAGAAAGTGGTTTTCGGTCTCTAACTGAACAACTGTGGATCAGCACGGGGCGCTGTCATCGCCCCAAAGGAGCATCAAAATGGACAAACTGACTGCCGTTACCCTGATCATGATTGCTGCTTTCGCCGCCCAGGTGGCTATCAGCTACTTTAAGAGCCGCCCCCGCAAAAGTGGCGAAGATGACAGCCTGAGGCGCGAAAATGCCGAGCTTAAGGCCCGCATCGCCGCCCTGGAAGCCATAGTCACAGAGCCTGGCTATGAGCTGAAGCAACAAATCGCCCGCCTCTGAGGCCACACTGCCAAGGCCGTCTGACACCCCAAGTGCCCGGTCGGCCGACACCTCTGCATTAGCCCCAGGGCGGAGAACATCAACATGAAAGCCAAGATATGCCGCATTTTCAGTGCGGTAGGGCCAGGCCTTGCCATAGGTTTCAGCATGGGTGTTGCCATGGAAAGCTGGGTCAATGGTCTGGCATTGGGTATTCCGCTGATCATTGCCCGCCTTGCCAGCCTGAAGTTGACTGCGAAGGATGATAAAAACAGCTGATTTTCAATGCCTTAAATTGGCAATTTTTCGTAACAGTCTACATCTGAAAATGGCCGCCAACGCGCTTGAAAAATCAGCAACAGACACCATAGTGAGTAGAGGGAGACACACGCTCCCTTTCGTTAAAGCGAGCCAGGAGTGACGCCTGTAAGGAGGAGAGTATGAAACTGCGTCCTTGGAATCCTGCTGAAGCTTTTGACGACATGCTGCGCCGGTTTGAGCCCATGCTGCATTGGTCTGGTCCTATGTTAACAGGCCAACGCAACTGGTTACCTGCGACCGACATCAGTGAAAACGCCGAGAGCTATCAGCTGAAAGTCGAACTACCGGAGATCCACAAAGACGATATTGAACTGGCCATAGAAGATGGCTATCTGGTTCTGTCCGGTGAACGCAAGTACGAGCACACCGACGATAAGCAGCACCTGAACGAGCGGTTCCACGGGCAGTTTACCCGCCGCTTCCAGTTGCCTGACAATGTTGACGAAACTGCCATTAACGCCCGATTCGACAACGGCATGCTATATCTGCTGCTGCCAAAGACAGAGCAGAAAAAACAACGCTGCCAACGGATTGATATCCACTAGAATCCAAGGCTTTGGCACCTGGGAAAGCGCCGCACTGCGGCGCTTTTTTTATGCTATCCACCCTTAAAAATCCTAGAAAATCGCCTTCACCACCTCTTTGGCACATTGGCTGGCCAACTTGACCTCTAACCGAGACACCTGGTTAGAATCAGGATCAGTCAAAGTCTCATAACGCATGGCATCTTCGTCGGCCGACTCTGCCGTGCAATGATACTGAGCCACAATAGTGTTATTTTTCAGATCAATAAGCCTAAACAAGCTGGTATAGGTCAACTTGTAAGACTGCCAATTAAAAGGATAGTAGGTAATAACCTTGCTCATGGAATAGCTATCCAAACCGTAATCGGCATATTGGGAATAGGCCGCTACCAAAGATTCGAGCTCGAGGTCACCACGATAGAGCGCAGCCACCTCGTTAATCTCTATCGCCACTCGCTGCTGCAGAAGCTCAACAACCTCTTTGACCATGGCCTCTGAGCTAACATCCCTTTCACTCTGAAACCCTAGCTTACCTTGGGAAAAATCAATGGCATTACCTGCGGTTATTAGAGTAATAGGGCTTGGCGATGCCCTAAAAATCGGCACAACCGACTTAGCGCTCATGTCTCCAAGCGCATTTGGAGAAGCGCGCATGGTCTTCGTTGAAACGCAGCTACTTACGAAAACACAGACTGCAATAGTGGCAAAATTGGTCCATCGAATCATAGTTGTTCTTCCCTTGATATTGATTCTCCTTGCAAATTAACATGAATATATACATGCAAAAAGGTATCATGCTGATAATTCTTGTTGAAATATCTGGTGTTGGGTTCTAGCACACTTTTTACAGAACGACATTACGATTTTTAAATAACTGTTTGATACGAATATTGGATTAATAGTTTCTATCAAAAGGATTTGTAAATGACTACATTGTTGAATAAATACTTTATTTTAGTTTTTACTGTTGTTTTAGGTTCATCTGGATGCACTTCCACCAAGAATTACGCTCGTGAAAAATCTAGGCATTGCTATTTAGAAAACATTAAAAAACACAACAGTAAAACAAGTGAACTTCCTACTTTTTATACGGCTAGAGCGGCTGCCCAAAAGGGTGAGTTTGAATCAGCAATCGCCGAGCTTGAAAAAATCACTCCCAAGCAGAAAGGCGAAGCCGATTATATAAATTTCTGGTTGGGCACTCTCTATCTTGAGCAGGGTAAATATACCAAATCCATTGACTATCTAGCCCCTTTAGTAAGCAAAAATGAGCTTTCTTACATGGACAAACATAGTCTCTTCAACGCTCTCATTTACAGCTATCACCAAGAAAACATGTACGAAGAAGAGATAGAGACGAACTTGGCAATTATGCAATTTACTTGCAATCAAAATGATGAGTATACAAATAGAATGATAGCCGCTAGTTATATGGCACTGGGACGTTGGGAAGACATGTACCAATATGCAACAGTTGCAGTTAAAAACTCAACTAGCAGTAATAAGGGGAACTACTTGAATGCAATGCAAGTAGCAAAAAAAGAAGCTAACTATGAGCAGTTGGCTACAGTATTTAAACGTTACTCGGAACAATACAGCATTAATGCTGAGTATAGCAGTCCAATTAAAAACACTCATTTGCTGTTGAAAGCTGTAGCACCCAACTATCCAGTTCATGCCGCCTTGAATGGTATAGAAGGTTTTGTTCAGCTTAAATTCAATATCAATGAAGCAGGGCAGACAGAGGATATTCAGGTAATAAAATCTATACCTGAAGGTGTCTTTGATGCTTACGCTTTAAAGGCTGTATCGCAGTGGGTATACCAACCAATCATTAAAGGACAAAAGCAGCGCTCCGAAGGACAGACGGTTCAATTGGATTTTAATCTATAAAGATCCCGTTTTCTTGCTTCCGACTCATGCGATTCACCCGCATCGACAAAGGGAGTTTCCTCAGCAAACTCGCATTTCCGAGAATCAGACCAGAAGCGCTGGCGAACTGACCAAGCGGTGCTTTACTTGGCTTAGGGATGTGATTGTCATGCTCTGAGTTTATGCGGCCATATGCTAGCTAAAGCATGGGCAAGCATCCCAGGCGACCTGTGGTGGGTCGCCGTCGATGCCAGTGTGCCGTCGATGCTGGCATGCCGCCACTGCTATTCGGAGAAAGTGCCATGAATGACGCCGCTCAGCCTGAGCCAGCCAGCTTTGCCGACAGTGCCTCCTGCCTGCAGGCCCTGCTCAATGCGGTGGAAGATCAGGTGGTGGTGATAGACAGCTAGGGCATCATTCAATATACCAATCTGGCCTGGGATCAGTTTGCCAAAGACAACGGCATGCCCGCCGATTACCGCTGGGTTGGCACCAATTATCTGGGGGTTTGCGATGGCGCGGCCGAGTCCATCAGCCAAACGGCGGCGGAGGGCATTCGGCGGGTAATGACGGGCGAACAGGGCCAGTTTTACCTCGAATACCCTTGCCACGGCCCCACCACTCAACGCTGGTTTATGATGCGGGTAACCAGTATCGCCGGCCTGGAAGCAGGCTATTTTGCCATCGCCCATGTGAATATCACCGAGCGTAAGTTGCTGGAACTTAAGGTCGCCAACCTGTCTATGCATGATCCACTGACCGGCCTGGCCAACCGCCGACTGTTCAACAGTTTTCTGCACAATGAGTGGCGCCGCAGCCAGCGGGAGCACACACCACTCACGCTGATATTGCTGGATTTAGACCATTTCAAGGCCTGCAATGATCACTTCGGCCATCTGGCGGGCGACGATTATTTGCAGCAAGTCAGCAAGATATTGAAAACCGTGTGCAAGCGCCCAACCGACCTCGCCTGCCGCTTTGGCGGTGATGAATTTGCGCTGGTACTGGGCAATACCCACGCCGAGGCCGGACTGAATCTGGCCGAAGAGGTGCGAAGGGCGGTTGAAAGGCTTGGCATTATAATCGATGGCGAAGTACAGCTCACCGCAAGCATGGGCATCGCCAGCCTGGACCCCAAGTCTTCAATGGTGCAGGAAAGCGTATTGTGCTCCTGCGCCGACTCGGCGCTGTATCTGGCCAAGGGCGCAGGAAAAAACTGTTGCCGACAGGTCAGCTGCTAACCCCAAGCGACTAAACTACTGGGCCTTGTCGTCCTCGGGCGCCTTATCCAATGCCAGCAGCGCCTTATCCTGCTCTTTGGTGAGTGGGTAGATGGTGTTAATTCGACACTTGATATGCGGCTCCTGCGCAGTAAACACAGAATCAAAACCGGCATCCAGGCTGGTAGCCATGGTCTGATCCAGCATCAAGGCTCTGGCAAAATCCAACTGTGGGCAGCGGGCATCCAGCTCAACCAAATACGGCTTGCTCGGGCTGGTGCGCAGGATCAGGTGTTTCTCCCCCAAGCTGGCCCAACTGTCGAGTCGGAAAGTGGTTACCCTTTTCACGCTCTGCAGCTGCCACTGGCTGATGGACTCATTCACCTTCAGTTCCCACTCATCGCGGCTGAGGCGATTGCTTGAACAGGCCAGCAGCAAGAAGCTCAAACTCACCACTGCGATGGATTTAAGTGTGCTTTTCATCAGGCATCTCCTATGGAAAAACCAAGCGTTGTCAGCCTTTCAGTGTAGCGCCAACTACGCAGGGATACAGGCAGCCAAAAGTGTCAATTTGCATCCCACAGCCAGCGCAGGAAAACTGTGGCAAAATGCGCTATCGCCCCAATTTTCAGGACATTGGCATGCTTACTCTGGAAACGCCGCAGCAACTGGCAGATGCACTCAAACAACATCAGGGACTGTTGCTGTTGATTGGCGGGAAGGATTGCGGTGTATGTCAGGCACTCAAGCCCAGAATCACTCAGCTGCTTGAGACGGAATTTCCTGCCATGCAGCTTGCGTATGTCGACTGCCAGGCCGGTGGAGAGGCACTTTGTGCACAGCTGGGGGTATTTGCACTGCCCGGTATCCGGGTGTATTTCCAGGGGGACAGTTTTGGCGAACTGGCGAGGGTGTTTTCAATCGCCGATATCAGACAACTGCTGACACGACCCTACTCGATTTGCTTTGAATGAGGGACGGTCACCGCCGGGCCAAATAACGCAGTCACAGCACCGGCGGCAGTATCCACTTTCACCACTCTTAATCCCTCGCGGTCAGCTCAAAAACAACGGCAGACTGTTGCAGCAGCGTGTTCACAGTTTCCACTGTGGGGTAGTTCACTTCTACATCATTGCCATCAAATGCCAGCTCACGGCTGTGTTCCAGGCGAATATCGCTTTGGATTTCAGTCAGATTTTGCTGACGCATCTGGCTGATACTCTTGTCGATGTCTTCCAGCAGTTGTTGGTCAGCCAGGGCCACAGGGGCGGTCAGGATCAGGCTGATGGCGGCGAACAGGGCTTTGGCGTTACGGCTTACTGTATTCATGGTGTTGCTCCTTGGTTGATTTGGTTGTCCTTCACTGTGGGACACCATGACTAAATCAACTCTTGTGCCAAAGTTTCAACATCATGTTTTAAATGGACTTTATTAAAAATCAGCTTAAAGCGGACACTTTCACAACTTGTCCGAACCCTGCCCGCGGACACTTTCTGCTGTCCGGCCGGACAGGCGGACAGCCAGTCAACGCTTGAAATCCGGCTACTCGCCTCCATGTCTATGTTCTGAGCAATGGAATGAATCACACAAAAGGAGCCATGATGGCGCATTGGCCGCTGATAGGCTTTGTTGTATTGATGCTGGCAGTATTGCCCTGGCTGATGTGGCGGCTGTACCGCTGGGCGCGCAATATGCCCAAGGGTGCCTACCTGTTTATGGCGTTTTTCCCGCTGATCTCCTTGTTCCCCATTCCCACCGAGTCCTTCAAGCAATTGGATGAGGCCAAGCAGGAACAACGCAGGAACAAGGCCACTCCGGACGGGGGTGATGACGATGACAACGACCCGACTCCCGCAACCCACTGTAATACAGATAAAAAACGCCAATAAAAACCGCCTTGCGGCGGTTTTTCAGGCCAGAGGCAACTACGCCTTGGCGGCCAGACTTGCCAGCTGACGGTCGTGCCAGCGGCTTAACGTGAGCAGTGCCACTATTGCACCAAGCAGGGCAAAGCCCATATCGGACTGGGTGTCCCACACATAACCCTGGGTGCCCAAAAACGCCTCGGCGCCCTCGCCGGTGGCAATCGCTACCCACCACTCAATAAGCTCGTAAAAGGCGCTGAAAGCCAAACAGAAACACACCACAAAGAAGTTGCACCAATGGCCCTTTTTCATCACACCTAAACGCAGCACCAGTTCGCGGGCAATCATCGCCGGAATAAAGCCCTGGGCGAAGTGGCCGAGCTTATCGTAGTTGTTGCGCTCCCAGCCCATGGGCTCTTTCAGCCAGTCAAACAGCGGCACTTCGGCATAGGTGTAGTGGCCGCCCACCATCAGAATGACGCAGTGAATCAGGATAAGCCCGTACACCAGAGCGGTAAGCGGGAAACGCCGCTCGGTGGCGGCAAGCACGGCAAAACCGATAAGCGCCGGCACCACTTCCAAAAACCAGGTGAAGCGGTCAAGTGGGCCTATCGCCGACCAGATAAACACCGCCAAAAACACCCCGAGCCAAAGTAATCTGCCCATGCCATTACCCTAATATTTTCAATAGACTCAGGCAGTTTACCCGCGAATTTGGTGTCTGTCGCCGTTGACGCCAAAGGTCAATCCAAGCGCTTACTGAATTTCAGCGTGGCGATAATAATGCCCACCACCGAAAACCCAATCAGCCACAGGGCATCGAAACCAAGCTGCATCACCTCGGCATCCCGCAAAATAATCGCCCGCGACATTCGCATAAAGTGGGTGGCTGGCAAGGCCTCGGCAATCCACTGCGCCGGAATTGGCATGGCCTCGTAGGGGAACATAAAGCCCGACAGCAAAATCGAGGGCAGCAGGATAAATACCGTCATCTGCATCGCCTGCAACTGAGTGCGGGCGATGGTGGAAATCACCAGCCCCAGGGTCAAACTGGCGAGAATGAACAGCATCGCGGCCAGCGCCAACGAGTCGAGCCCACCGCGCACCGGCACCTTAAAGATAAGATGACCGGCGCCGAGGATAATGCCCACCTGAATAAAGCCCACCAGCACATAGGGCAGAATTTTACCGAGCATCAGCTCCAGCGGCCGCACCGGGGTGGTGATTAAAAACTCCATATTACCCTGCTCGCGTTCGCGCACTATGGCGGCCGAGGTAAAAAGCACCATGGTCATGGTCAGAATCACCCCCAGGAGCCCAGGCACTATGTTCACCACGGTGCGCTGCTCGGGGTTGAAGTAATTGACCACCTCGAGGCTTGGCACAGAGTCGGTCACCGGCCTGCCGAGCACTTCGGCAAGCGGCATAGAGCGCAGCGACCGGATAGCGCTGGCCACCACTGTATCTGAGCCATCCACCAGCCACTGGCCCACGGGGGCGGCGAAATAGCTGCCGCTGCCGTGAAGCTCGCGCTGACTCTGGGGATGGCGTGCCAGACGCTCGCCAAAGTCGGCGGGCAGCACCAGCACCGCCTTCACCTTGCCGGCGGTAATGGCCGCCTCGGCCTCAGGCACCGAGTGATAAACCGCCACAAAGTCCACCACCTGGGTCGCGCTCACCGCCTGCACCATGGCGCGGGACTCCGAAGTGGCGCTCAAATCCAGCAAGCCGGCGGGCAGATGACGAGCGTCGGTGTTAATGGCGTAGCCAAACAGCATCAGCTGCACCAGCGGGATCATCACTATCATGCCGAAGGTCATTCTGTCCCGGGAAAGCTGACGCAGCTCCTTGATTAAAATGGCAAAAACTCTAAGCCACATGCTGACCTCCCGCCCGCTCGCCGGTGCAGGTTACAAACACATCCTCAAGGCTTGGACGCACCTCATCCATGGGGCGATTGCCGGTTTCGGCCCCGAGCCAGCCGATAGGGTCACTGACGCTGTTACTGACCAACACCCGCAGCCGACTGCCAATCTGCGCCGCCGACAATACCTCAGGTTTGGCCACGAGTTGCTGTTTGAGCGCACGCAGCTCATCGCCGCCCACTTCCACCACCCGGGCACCCATGGCCTGCATCAGCGCCTTGGGCGAGCCATCGGCACGCTTGATACCGCGCTCGAGAATCGCCAGACCATGGCAGCGCTCTGCCTCATCCATGTAGTGGGTCGACACCAGAATGGTGCAGCCCTGGGCGCAGAGGTCAAACAGCCGCTCCCAGAACTCGCGGCGGTTTTCCGGATCCACCGCCGAGGTGGGCTCGTCGAGAAACAAAAGCTCCGGCTGATGAATGGTGGCCGCCGCCAGCGCCAGGCGCTGCTTTTGGCCGCCGCTCATGGAGCCCGCCATCTGCCCTTCGCGGCCGCTGAGGGCGTACAGACTGAGCAGCTCATCGATTCGCGTGTGTGCCCGCGCGCCCTTGAGGCCATAAATACGCGCCACGAAGCGCAGGTTTTCCAGCACGGTCAGGTTCTCGTAGAGGGAGAATTTCTGCGTCATGTAACCGATGCGCGAGCGCAGGCGCTCCTCGGCGCCGGGCAGGGTTTCACCCAGCACCCGGATATCGCCGGCGCTTGGCCGCAAAAGGCCGGTCAGCATTCGAATTGAGGTGGACTTGCCGCAGCCGTTGGGGCCAAGAAAGCCGTAAATACTGCCTTTGGGAATGGCTAAATCCACCCCATCGACGGCGGCGAGCTCACCAAAGCGTTTGCTCATGCCGTGGGTTTCGATGGCAAGCTCAGTCATGGTTGCGGCTCCCGCCAATGACCACTTCTACCGCAAGGCCGGTGGCCAGGGTGCTGCCTTCGGGCAGGTCGATATCGGTGAGGTACATCAGCCGCGCCCGGTCGCGCTCGTTTAAGGCGTAAAAGGGCGTAAAAGCGGGCTCTGCGCGAATGCGGCGCACCTTTGCCTTTATTATCGTCCCCGAATTGGCATCGCCCGGGTTATCCACCCGCACCCCAACCTCAGAGCCGGGAAGCAGATCGCTGAGGGCGGGGGCAGGCAGATAGGCTCGCACGTAAGGCGCATCCAGGGCCAACAGGCCAACAAGCTGGCTGCCCTGAGTCACCCTGTCGCCCTCGCGCCAGGGCAGCAGTTCCACCACGGCGTCGCGGGCGGCATAAAGCTTAAGATCGCTAAGCTGCTTTTCGGCCAGCGCCAGCTGTGCCCGGGCGGCTTCCACCGCGGCCTCGGCCTGCAGCAATTGTTCACTGCGGGTACCGGCAATCAGCTCTTTCAGGACTTCCGAGGCGCGTTTTTGCTCCGCCAGCGCACGGTCCCGGGCGGCGATGGCCTTGTCCATATCGGCCTGGGTTAACACTTTCTCCCGCACCAGCTTGCGGGTGCGCTGAAACTGGGCCTCGGCCTCGGTCACACTGGCATTGGCGCCATCGACACTGGCTTTGGCCTGAGCCAGCTCTTCATCGCGGGCGCCCCGGGTGAGCTCGCTTAAGCGCGCATCGGCACCGGCAAGATTGGCTTTGGCCAGCGCCACCTGCGCCTCGGCGCCGCGACTGTCGAGCTCCAGCAGCAAGGTGCCTGCCTTGACCTCGTCCCCTTCTTTCACATGGATGCTGGCTATCAGCTCTGACGCCGGGGCAGTGAGAGTGAGGCGGTCGCGCTCCACTGTGCCGTAAATCACATCGGCGTTGTCGTTGCAGCCGCCAAGACCAAACAGCATCAGGAGTGCAAGTGCAGAAAATAATGGGGATTTCATTGAGCATCTCCGCTTTGAGTTTGAGTGTGAGTCGGGGCGACCAGAATGCCCTGACTCAGCACCTTGATATGGTGGGACACCAGCCTTTGCAGGCCTTGAGGTGACTGCTCCAGCCCCAGCGACTGAAACAGCGCCGGGGGCGCTATCATGGGGAACACCATCAGGCTGACCAGGCTTAAGCGCGCCAGTTGCGGGTCGATATCGGGTCTGAGCGCACCTGTGGCCACCAGAGATTGCATCAGCCAGCGGTGCGACAACTTAAGCACGTCGCCAAACACCAGCATCAGCAGGCGGAAGGACTCACTTTGCGGCCCCTCATGCAGAGTGCTGAAAATCAGCCTTGGCAGGCCTGGGTGAGCACCGATAGCGCTGTAATAGGTTTGCATCAGGGATGCCAGATCCTGAGGTGCGCCCTGCTGAGACAAGGCTTTGAAACGCTCAAGCACCGGGGAGAGGGTTTCGCGCACCATGTGCTCAAACAGCCCGGGTTTGCCGCCGAAGTAGTAGCGGATCATGGCGGCATCCACCCCGGCGCGGCGGGCAATTTCCCGGGTCGAGACCCCCTGATAGCCAAGGGCAATAAAGGCTTCCCGCGCCGCATCAATCAACCTGATGCGGGCATCGCTGTCGCCGCTGGGTCGGCCTTTTGCGGCCGAGGCCTTAGTTGTCGACGCCGTGTTTGCCTTAATAGCTGCGTCCACTTTCTTGCCGGACATGGCCTTCCCCTAAAATTCCTCACATGATGAAAATACTAGGGGAAAGCGCCCAACAATGGCAGTATGAAAATTCTCCAAATCTGCTTAGATTGAGGAATTTTGCGCGCGGCGGCTCAAACAGCAGCGCTGGCGCACCACTCTTTGCAAAGCTACAACGACCGCCGTCAGTAAGGCGATGAGCCGATAAAGGGCAAAAGCGAGAAGGGCAAGAGGAAAAGGACAAGCGAAAATGACAGGAGTCAGTATGGATTATGGAATGTATGTGATGCTTATTGCCGTGAGCCTGGAGCGATTCTCATGGGTTTCGCTGCTCAAACACATAGAGCGCAGCTACCCGGATATCTGGCATCAGGCCTACAGTTATAACCGCCAGCCCGGCACGCCGGTTCGCAGCGATTATATCCGCGCCGCTCTTAAAGATGGTGAACTGGCCCAGAGCCATGACCCCAAACTGGTGCAATATCGGCAGCGACGTTACTGGGTGTATGGCTTGATGGCATTGGGAATCGCCCTGGCGATGCTGCGCTTGGTATAAAGCCCGCACCGACAGAGCCGCATGGTTCAAACGCTTATAAGGCAGAGCTTCGCGGCGCCTCAGTTTCCAGTGTTTGTGCTGGTGCTACCCTCACAGCAGCGCGGCGCCAAAAGAGAGCATACATCAGGGTGGCCACCAGCCAGGCCAGCGTGAGGCTGGCAATGTCGTGGGTGAGGAAGTGCGCCCCGCGCAGCTGCTGAGTCACACCAAATATCACACCAATAGCAAGCACGCTGGCCAGCAAGACTTTTCGGCGGCTGGGGAAATACTGCGCCGCGAAGTAATACAGGGCAATCCAGGCAAATCCGCCGCTGGAATGGCCGCCGGGGAAGCACTGGCCGCCAAAGCCTTCCCCCTGCATGCTGAACGGAAAAGGCGCGTAGGGAAACTGGCCGCCAAATATCTGCAGATCCCAGGGGCAATTCACCTGGGTAATGCTCTTACCTACCCGCACCAACACCACGCTGGTCGCTACCGACGCCAACAGATACAAAAAGCCACGCCGATAAGGCTTGAAGCGGGGATGCACCAGGCTGGCTATCAGCAAACCAATCAAGACCGCCGAGGCCAATACCACCATGTCGCGTCCGCCGGTGTGCAGCACGTTTTCGGTAAGCCACCAATACCGCAGCGGCCAACTGCTCACGCCACCTTCCAGCTTAAACAGCCACCCCGACAGCCATAAATCGGTCTCAAGCCAGGTGAGCAAACTCAGCAGCAGCAACCCCAGCCCCAACGGCAGGAAAAAATGGCTCAGCCACCAGTCTTTGGAGCGGGTGTCGAAATGGGTGCGGTGCACAGGCAAATCCTCAATCAAACGCGTTACCTCACTTTGGCCATCAAGCTGCAACCAAAGTTCCACATTGGCGTAAAAAAAACGTCACTTTAGCCAGTGTAGGTGAGATTTCTACTTCAGGGAGACGCCGGGCAACAGCCGTGACGGGAGCGGAAGCGCTCACGATAGGCCTTGGGTGTCAGGCTGGTGTGCTGCACAAAGAGTTTTCGAAACGAGCTGACATCCTCATACCCCAGCTGCGGCACTATGGCCTCGAGCCCCAGTTCGGTGCCTTCCAGCAACTGTTTGGCACGATCGATTCGCAGCTTTTGAATGTAACTCACCGGGGTTTCGTGCAGTGCCGCCTTGAAGCGGCGGATCAGGGTACGTTTACCCATTGCAAACCGGTCTGCGAGGGTATCGAGTCCGATGGGCGCCTCCAGATTGTCAGCAATCCACCGCTGGATCCGTGCGACTTCCGGGTCGGGATGCAATTGGATCTGCGGCGCCTGATCCATAAACACCCGCTGGGATGCACGGTTGGGGTCAATAAGGAATAGCTTGGCCATGGCCGATGCAAACCGCGCATCCACCAGCCGCGCCAGTATCGCCAGCCCCAGGCTGTAACTCGCGGTCGAGGCGCCAGCGGTAATAAACTGGCCGTCCTCCACAATCAGCCCATCCAGGGTCAGTTCCACCGCGGGAAAGTGCTTGCCAAACAGCGCTGCCAACCACCAGGCAGTGGTGGCTCTGTGGCCATTAAGCAGGCCAACGCCTGCCAGCAGCAAACTGCCTGCACAGGCCGAGCCTATCACCACCTTGCGGGCAGCCATGGCGTCCAGCCAGGGCACAAATACCGCAAAGGCATCGAGGTTTCGGTGCAGTCCCTGCCCATCGAGGATCAGCGGCGCCGTCACCACCACGGCATCGGGCAGCCGGCCCTGGGCGTCTGAGTCATCCCCTACGGCAGGCAAGGCCGTCACCGCCAGTGTCTGCACCGCCATGCCATCCTGTGCTACCCAACCACCAGCCGCAGAGTATAGCGATACCTCAAACCGGGGCAGCCCGGTGAGGCCCATCTGCTCTATGTACGTGTTGGCATGGCGGAATAGGTCCACCAGCGCGGTGACACTGCTCATGACGGGCTGTTCTGGCACGAGGATCGCCAAATGGATGTGGTTGCCGACCATGTCACTATTAACCTTAAATATGTCAATAACGACACTTTAAGCCAGCTTGATGACTTTTTAAACTGTTTTTACGGCAAAGTACGCCGTGCAGTTAACAAGGAAGGAAACATGAAAAACCTGCTGCTCACCCACGCCTTACCCGGGCTCGCCTATCTGGGGCTGAGTTGGTTTTTGCTGCTGTGGCTGAATTTTCAGTTACCTGTCTCACCTCTGGTGCATTTTCTGGCGCTGCCGGTACTGATGTTGCTGAGCGGTCTGGGCGCCGCGCTGCTGTGGCAACGCGGCTGCCGCTGTGATTAGAGGGTTTTGGCCATATAGTCGAGCTGCTCGATGATCCGTTGCAGCTTTTCATCGACTTTCAGCCCTGACTCCAAATGGGCCACGCTCTCATCCAGCTTGGTCTTGATGACGGAAGTAACCCATTCCTCCTGCTCTTCCGACAACCCCATGGACAAAAAGCCGGTTTGAATGTCCATCATCAGGTCATTCATGATTTGCATGTTCTTTTGCTTGTAGCCGGTTTGAAACTCGCGGATTTCATGGAGGGTGACCCGTGATTCGTCCACGGTTTCCATCATCATGGCCATGCGCTGCTCGGCGGCGCTGGAGTCGGACTTCACCCGCATATTGAGGTCATGGGCGGCCTCCATCAAAATCAGTAAATAGTCTCTCAGCTCACCGGCGCGTTCTGGTTTTTCCGGCAGATTCTTTACCAGCATTACCACGGATTCATAGCGTAAAATCAGCCGGTTGCCTTTTTCCAGAATGCGACATTCCAGCTCTGCCGTTCGGTCCATCAGCACCTGTTCCAGCGGCTGTACCACCCCCTGAGATGCGGCATAAAAGGCTTTGTCGTTTACCCCCACAATACGGCTGCACACCTGCACCCCATAGTTGCGGCTGGCCTCGCAAATGCCCTGCACCAGGGTCTGGGCATCCCTGAGCTTGGTGGAGGCCCGCAGGAAGTTGACGATAATGCTGATATCCGCGGCGCTGCTCATGGCCGCCATTACCATGGCGGTGGCTTCCTGTTTTTCGCGGCCGAGTTTCTGCTGCTGCTTCACCTGATCCAGGGTCAGCCTCACCTTGCGCCCCAGGACAACCGGGTCAAAGGGCTTGGTAATATAGTCCTGCCCACCGGCGGCAAAGCCCTTCAATATTTCATCGGTTTCGGTATTGGCCGAGACAAAAATCACCGGCAGATCAGGGAATTGCTGCTTGAGTTTTTCACAGGCCTGATAGCCGTCCATAGGTTCCATCACCACATCCAGCAGCACCAGATCCGGCAGCGACTCGGCTAAGGCGTCCAGCGCCTGTTCCCCGGAGGTGGCGACCCGCAGATGATAATCTTCCTTCAGGATCTCCATCAGAATGCGAAGTTCGGCGGGCGAGTCATCGACCAGCAGTAATCCGGGCTTATCACTCATCGGAAGTTCTCCCTAACATGCGGTTTAACGACGCCTTGGCACCAGGCATATCAAAGGCGTCAAACTGTTTGATAAATAAACTGAAATCACTTTGGAATTTCTCGGGAACCTGGGCTTGTCGCAATGCCAGGAACTCGCTGTCGGCGGCAACAAAGTCTGTGTCTATCAGGGTGAGCAGTTTGGCCAGCCGCAGCACCAACTCGGTGGCGGTCACGCAGAAGGTTTCCTGCTGCTCTGTGCTTGCCAGCAGCTTGGCGACTGTGGGCGACAGCTCATCCCAGGCGGCCGAACACTCATGCAGCAGCACCGCCGGCACCGGCAAATAGCCCTTTTTGATTTGCGATTCCACTTCACCGGCACTGTGGCTGAGGCGCATGGCACCAACGTTGGCAGACGACCCCTTGAGGGTGTGACACAGCACCCGCAGCGACTCCCAATCGTCGGCTTCGGCCAGTCTGTGCAGGCGCTCGTTGAGGCCCTGATAACTCTCGTGAAAGGTGCCCAGCACCGCATGCAAGAGCGCGCGATTACCGCCAACCCTGGCCAGGGCCTGGTCGATATCGATGCCGGGGGTGGCGTCCTGGGGTGACGTCATGGGTTGTCTCCGTGCGTTTGACGCCAACCCAAAGGTGCTGAATTCACAGCATAAAGAGCTCGGCGTCTCTCCCGTTTGACAAGTATAGTCAGCCTGAGAAGAGACGCCGGATTTTGCGCGGATTTATTCCGGTTGCTTGAGTTTACGGTAGAGGGTGTGGCGGGAAATCCCCAGCTGTCTGGCAGCCTTGTTGCGACAGCCGCCGTTGTTGCCTATCGCCCGCAGGATCACCTGCTGCTCGAACAAGCGCACCTGCTGTGCCAGTGGCGCTTCGAGTTCGGCGCGGGGGTGTTCCAGGTTCAGCTCCTGCCCGGAAATAATCGGGGTTTCCGCCAGGGTGGCGGCGCTTATCAGCACGTTTTGCAGCTGACGGATATTGCCCGGCCAGTGGTATTCCTGCAGCAAAAAGCGCGCCTCGGTAGACAGGTGCTTGCGCACCCCGTAGCGGGCAGCGTATTGCTCAAGGAAGAAGTCTGCCAGCGGCAGAATTTCATCCCGTCGCTGCGACAGCGCCGGCACTTCCAGATGGATCACATTGAGGCGGTAGAAGAGATCCTCGCGAAACAACCCTTCCTCCACCAGATCGGCCAGCCGCTTGTGACTGGCGGCGATGATACGGCAATCCACCGGAATGTACCTGGCACTGCCAAGGCGCCTGACCGACTTTTGCTGCAGCACCTGCAGAAAGTTGCCCTGCAGCTCCAGCGGCAGGTCGCCGATTTCATCCAGCAACAAGGTGCCCCCATTGGCCTGTTCGAACACCCCGGCATGGGCCTGGTTGGCGCCGGTAAAGGCCCCCTTTTCGTGTCCAAACAGCTCATCCTGGATCAGATTTGCAGGCAAACCGGCACAGTTCAGACTGACGAAAGGTGCCTGAGCACGGCCGGAGTGCTGGTGAACAAAGCGGGCCAAATATTCTTTGCCACTGCCCGACGGGCCGTGGATAACCACCGAAATATCTGTGTTGGCAATACGCTTGGCCTTTTCATACAGGCCGGTCATATCATGGGAGAAGCGCGCAGGCTCGGGCAGCTGCAACAGCTCCTTGTGCACCCCAAGGCCGTGGCCGAGGGTGGCACTGAGCAGCTCAATCTGCACGGGGCGATGGTGGAAATCGAACACTATGCCCAGCGAAAACAGCCTCGACAGCTCGCTGAGCTGATCGTTGTTGCACACAATAATCCACAGCATGCGGCTTTCGGCCGCCAGGCGCTCCATCACCTGATGTAAATCGTCCCTCGGTTGTACAAATGCCAGGCCGACAGTGCCTGATTCAGGGGCTTGTGGAAAATGCCAGCCAAGTGCGGCCAGCGAATCGAGCAAAACCTTATCTTCAATACAGAGGTCGCTCAAAGACCAGATTCGACATTGTTTTTGTAGTGACATCCAAACTCCCCGGAGCGTCAGTGTCTAAATTCAAGTTAGTCAGTAAACGGGCGCTTGCCAATAGACCGCAGCAAGCGCGTTATCGTACGTTTCAGGGTTATGGGTATGGCTCGAGGAAGTAGCTGCCCCAGCCAATCATATTGCCCTTGCCGTTGTACCAGTTGTCGCTGCCCTGAGCCCAGGCGGTGTCTTCACCGATAAAGAAGCCATCCACAGGCACGGCCACCAGGGTGATCTGACGATTCACCACGTCGTTGCTGTTCTTGCACAGCAGCACCAGACCTTCGAAGCTGTCGGCGTTGTAGCCGCTGCCATTGCTCAGTGCCATATCCACAATTTCCAGCGCCTTGGCTTCATCCCAGCTGATGCCGCCGCCTGAATTCACCGGTGGGTTGTCATCAATCAGCTTCCACAGCGCGGCCTGAATTTCTTTCCAGCTGTATTCGGGATAAAGGCTCCAGTCCTGATTGAGGATCCAAGAGGCGTAGCCGAGGTTTTCTTCACGGTCGACAATACCAAGGTCCTGATCGTTGAGTGAACGCAGCTCACAGTTGGTGTAGGTGGTGCCGGGCGAGATGCTGCGGCCAAAATCGATACACCAGGCATCCAGCGGTCCCATGCCGTTGATATAAGCGTTGAAATAAGAGTCGCCACCGGGGAACTGCACCATGTAAGACACGGTGCCGCCGATGGGATAGGCCGATTGCTTGCTCTCGGCGTGGTAGGCCACGTATTGGTCAACCGCATCCACGTCCACCATGTAGGTGTCGCTTAAGCTGCAACCCAGATCGTGATAATAGGGGAACTGCCCCGGTGCGGCGCTTGTGGGCGCTTCATTGCCCACATACAGATGTGATGCACCCAGGCACCAACCCACTTCCGTCACCTGCGCCGTCACCACCAGCTGGTTCCCGATAAAGAAGGTTTCCACCTCGCCTATGGGTTGGTTCTTACCGGCAAACAGGGTGCGGGTGGAGGCATCCGCCAGCCCTGCGGCGCTCAGCAGCACAAGCATCAGTATGGCATTCACTATGGTTCTCATAACTGTCTCCATATTTCTCGTTATTGGATGTAAGCCCTTACAGGCCTGGAAGACTGATATGGCAAAGAGAATGCCAAAAATTATCCTGTTGTTTTAAAAGATTTTAGTGATTTATACCAAAGCAAGTTGTGAGCACTTATGTCAACTAAAGGTTGCAAATAAGTTGGCTAAAGCCTGACTTTTCGTGGGGTTTAAGGTGTGTATCATTTTTGATACTGCAGTAAACAGTTTTGATACCGACTTGAACCATTTCAGGCGCGAGACCGCCACAGTCGCGGTGCAGAATTAACCCTTTGCAAGCCTGTACGGTAATTATTCAGATTTGTGCGGCCCGCCATGGCAGCCGTTCAGGCACTTGGGTAAACTCGCGCCAATCACGCCCAACGGAGGATGAGGATGTCCCTTCGCCAATCGCAAACCGGCTTCACCCTGATTGAACTCGTCGTTGTCATCATAGTGCTGGGGATCCTGGCCGTCGTCGTCCTGCCACGCTTTATCAATCTGGCACCAGAGGCCAAATCCGCCGCGCTGGAAGCCCAGTACGCAGCCTTTGAAGATGCAGTGCGCCTGTACCACAGCGGCTATCTGACCGGCGGTCACAGCGGCGCTATCGACAACCTTGCCACCTTTGGTGATGGCACTGTTGACTCCACCACCAACGGCTGGCCCTACGCCACCGAAGGCACAGCCACCCACCTGTTCAACGCCTGCGAGCAGCTCTGGCACGGCCTGACCAGTACCGACCTCAGCATTGCCTATGTGGTGGATGCCGACCTGCCCACCACCGACGCCGACATTGCTTACACCTATGCCAGCAGCCCGCACACCTGTATTTACCGCGCCAGCTACTTTATTCAGCGCAACGAGCCAACCTTGATCATGGAGTATCAGGTCGACAGTGGTCAGGTAACCGTGCGCCGCGCCCATTGGCAACCTCAGCCCTGATCCTGCCACGATAAAAAGGGACTTTTTCGCAGCTTCGCCACAGGCGACTACACTCTAAAAAACCAAGGCAATCCGGAGAGCAAGCATGAAGCTTCGCTTGGGTCTGTCCCTGTCTTTAGTATGTCTGCCGCTGCTGGCGGATGAGCAACAAGACATGGACAAGCTTTTGTCCATGTCATTGAGTGAACTTGGAAACCTGCGAGTTACCAGCGCCACCCTCACCGAAGAAACCCTGCTCAGTGTGCCCTCGGCCATGAGCCTGTATCGCCGTGAAGACATTCAGGCGCTGGGGGTGATTTATCTGCATCAACTGGCGGCGCTGGTGCCCGGCTTTCAAACCCAGCGCATGGATGACAGTGGCCTCAACGCCACGCTCTCGGCCCGCGGCCGCCACCTTGGCGCCTCATCGCGGGAAGTGCTGGTTCTGATTGATGGCCAGCGCATCAACGACGACTGGACCGGCGGCAGCAACTTTCAGGATCGGCTGATCAATATCGAAAACGCCGAGCGCATCGAGTTTATCCGCGGCCCCGGCAGTGCCATCTACGGCAGTAATGCCCTGATGGGGGTGATAAACATAGTCACAGGCGGCGCCAGGACGCTGAAACTCGGCGGCGGCAGTCAGGGGGTAGCCAGGGCCAGCGGTCAATGGCAGTTTGGCGACCAGACCCGCAACCTTGCGCTATTCGGCGCCCTCGAGCAAAGAGACGGCCACAACTACCTCCTCAGCGAGCCCTCACCCGATCCCGCCACCCCGGATTTCGTCAATGCCCGCGACCCGGCTGAGCTTGGCGACCTTTATCTCAAGGCCAGCTTCGATGAGTTTCGCTTCAGCGGCCGTTACCAGCGCCGCCGCAGCCATGATTTTTACGTGGTCGGCTATGTTGCCGGTGACACAGGCAAAGCCAATTCCGACAGCTGGCACACCAGCCTTGGCTGGCAACACAGCTGGGCCAACGCCATAAGCCTCAGCGGCCAGCTGTCTTACAGCCACAAGAACATCGAACTTTATGCCCCCACCCAGCTGGCACCCGAGCCCATCTTTCGGCCGCTGCAAAGCATCTTTGGCCGGGTGGAAGAGCAGGAGTGGGCGACCCAATGGACACTGCAGGGCCCCTGGAAACAGGCACGCTGGCTATTGGGCTGGGAGTGGCGTAATCCCACCCTCACAGATACCAGCGGCGCCATAGTGCCCCACAATGGCGAGGCACCCACGCTGTTCGACCTGTCGGCTGCCGACGGCCGCACCGTGCAGGGGCTATTCGGCCAGCTGCAATATCCGTTGCTGGACACACTGCAACTCACCCTGGGTCTCAGATACGACAACTACAGCGATTTTGGCGGCCACACCAGCCCCAGAGTCGCGCTGGTGCAGCAGCTTGGCGACCAGCACAGCCTGAAGCTGATGTACTCAGAGGCGTTTCGCGCTCCCAGCCGGGTGGAAACCGGCTCCCGTGCCAGCGACGTGCTGACCGCCAATCCGGATCTCAGACCCGAAGTGGCCAAAACACTGGAACTGCTGTGGGCGCATCAATGGGCCGCGGGACTGTTCAGCATCAGCCTGTACGACACTGAGCTGAAAGATGCAGTGCTCGACAGCTTTGTCGCCCAGCCTGAGCCGGTACGCACCTGGGTGAATGGCTCCCAGCACATCAGCGGCGCCGAGCTTGAATGGCAATATCAATGGCTACCGCATTGGCAAAGCCGACTGGCGCTGAGCCACATCTTTCATCCGGGGCTGGAGCTCAATACCGAAGCCAGCAGCCTGGCGTCGATGAGCCTGAACTACGCCGACGGCCCCTGGTCGGCCGCGCTGTACGCCACTTGGGTCAGCGCCAAAAAAGATGCCAACGAACAGGACTACCCTCAGGATGTGAGCACGGTGGAGTACACCCGCCTTGGCAGTCGCGCCACCCTGGGCATGCACCTGGCGTGGCAGTGGCGGCCGCAGCTCAGGGTCACCCTGCACGGCGATAATCTGCTCGATGCCGAGTACCTTGATGTGGCGATTCGCCCCAACAATGCCGTGGGCGTGCCCGGCCCCGGGCGCAGCTGGATGCTGGGGTTGGAGTGGACTCCCAGATAACCGCAGGTGTCATCGTCAACTGTACTTCACGGTAAGGCGGCTATTGGCACCGCTGATAACATTGAAAAAAATTCCGGGTGCTGGCAGTAACGGTTGATCGTTGTTAAGTTGGGATGTTTTACCAAGATTGACCAACAACAACGAAAAGGAAGTCTCCATGACCATCATCCACAAACGGCGCCTCACTGGCATCGCCACGGCGCTGGTACTTGCCCTTGGCACTCTGGGGCCCATTCAGGCATACGCCGACATTCAAAAAGTCACCGAAGTAGAAGGCATCAGCGAATATCGCCTCGATAACGGCCTCAAGGTGCTGCTGTTCCCCGATCCAACCAAGGAAACCGTGACCGTTAACGTGACCTATCACGTCGGCTCCAAGCACGAAAACTACGGCGAAACCGGTATGGCGCACCTGCTGGAGCACCTGGTGTTCAAGGGCAGCCCCAAGCACAAAGATATTCCGGCCGAATTGAGCAGCCACGGCGCCCGCCCCAACGGCACCACCTGGACCGACCGTACCAACTACTTTGAAACCTTCGCCGCCACCGAAGAAAACATCGACTGGGCGTTGTCTATGGAATCAGACCGCATGGTGAACTCCTTCATCGCCAAGAAGGATCTCGACAGCGAAATGACCGTGGTGCGCAACGAATTTGAAATGGGCGAAAACAGCCCGTTTCGCATCACGCTTCAGCGCATGCTGGCCTCGGCGTTCGAGTGGCACAACTACGGTAAAACCACCATTGGCGCCCGCTCAGATCTGGAAAATGTCTCCATCGAGCGGCTGCAGGACTTCTACCGCAAGTATTACCAGCCGGACAACGCCACCCTGATCGTGGCAGGTAAGTTCGAGCCCAAAACCATGCTGGCCAAGATTGAAAACACCTTCGGCGCCATTCCCAAGCCAAAGCGCACCATAGAGCCGCTGTATACCGTTGAACCGGCCCAGGATGGTGAACGTCAGGTCACAGTGCGCCGCGTGGGTGATGTACAGCTGCTGGGCGCCACTTACCACGCTCCGCCGGGTGCCCATCAAGACTTCGCCGCCATCGATGTACTGAGCGAAGTTCTGTCGGCCACCCCCAACGGCCGTCTGCACAAGGCGCTGGTGGAAAACAAGCTGGCCACCTCGGTGTTTGGCATGAACTTCCAGTGGCAGGATCCGGGCGTCGCCATCTTCCTTGCGGAGCTGGATAAGAGCGCCGACATCGACAAGGCCCAGGCGGTAATGCTGCAAACCCTGGAAGCGGTGAAAACCACCCCCATCACCGACAAAGAAGTGGAACTAGCCAAGCGCACCCTGCTGAAAAACCTGACCCTGGCGTTCAACTCTTCCGAGCGCATCGCGCTGGAGCTGTCTGAGTGGCTGGGCATGGGCGACTGGCGTCTGCTGTTCCTCAATCGCGACCGCCTGGAGCAGGTAACCGCCGCCGATGTGCAGCGCGCCGCGGAATACTACTTCACCCAGAACAACCGCACCCTTGGCCGCTTTATCCCCACAGATAAACCTGAGCGGGTGGAAATCCCTCTGGTAGCCGATGCCAGCGCGCTGGTGAAGGACTACAAAGGTCGTGAGCAAGTAGCGCAGGGCGAAGCCTTCGACCCGTCACAGGCCAATATCGATGCCCGCACCGAAACCCTGACGCTGGACTCAGGCACCGAAGTGGCGCTGCTGGCCAAAAAGACCCGCGGTGAAGCCGTAGTGGTGCGCCTCACGGGTCAGTTTGGTGATTTGCGCAGCCTGTCAGGCAAAAACGCCGTCGCCGATGCAGTGGGCGACATGCTGATGCGCGGCTCAGGCAAGTACAGCCGCGAGCAAATCAAAGAAGAGCTGGATAAACTGCAGGCCAGCGTCAGTGTGGGCACCAACAACGGCAAACTGTTTGTGTCGCTGGAAACCACCAAAGCCAATCTGCAACCGGTACTGGCCATCATCACAGATGTGCTGCGTAACCCAAGCTTCCCCGAGAAGGAGTTTGACCTCTACAAGGACGAAGTGAAGGTTGCCATCGAGCAGAATCTGCAGGATCCCCAGTCGCTGGCCTTCAATGCCCTTAATCGCCATCAGGCGCCTTATGGCAAAGATGATCCGCGCTACACCGGCAGCTTCGAAGAGCAACTGGCCGAACTGGACAAGCTGACCCTGAAGCAGGTGAAGCGTTATCACGCCGACTTCTTCAACAGCAAGCAGATGCAGGTTGCGGTGATTGGTGACTTCGACAAGGACGCCACCCTGGCATCACTCAAGAGCCTCACCGATGGCTGGAAGAGCAAGCAAGCCTATCAGCGTATTCCATCGCCCTACGTGAAGCTGGATAACAAGCCTGTGGTGTTCAACACCCCCGACAAGGAAAATGCCACCTTCGTTGCCTCCATGAGCGTGCCTGTGGGCGATATGAGCGCCGATGCGCCCGCCATGGTGCTGGGTAACTACATCCTCGGCGGTGGTTTCCTGAGTTCGCGTCTGGCCACCCGTCTGCGTCAGCAGGATGGTTTGAGCTACGGTGCCGGTTCCTTCTTCTCCATGAGCAGCGAAGACGAGCGCGCCGCCCTGGCCGCCTACGCCATCTGCGCGCCACAAAACCTCGCCAAAGTGGAAATGGGCTTTAAAGAAGAAATCGCCCGCCTGCTGAAAGACGGCTTTACCGCAGAAGAAGTGGAAGCGGCCAAGTCCGGTCTGCTGCAGGGTCGCAAGGTCAGCCGCTCCCAGGACAAGGAGCTGGTACGCACCCTGGCTGGCAACCTCAAGCTGGATCGCACCATGAGCTTCGACAATGCCTTCGAAGACAAGCTGGCCGCCCTCACCGCCGAAGACCTGAACAAGGCCTTCCGCAAGTATGTGAAGGTGGATGACTTCGCGCTGATCCGCGCAGGCGATCAAAGCAAAGTGGAATAATCCGCCGCTTAACCAAAACAAAACCGGCCGCAATCGCGGCCGGTTTTTTTATGGGCGGAGCAATATCAGTTGGCGGGGGCGTAAGCCTTGCCGTGACCGTAGACATCATCTCGACCGGGCTTGCCCAGATCCTGAGCCAGACGGCGCATTTCCGCTTCCAGTTTTGGTGGGTCCATGCGGCCACCGTTGGCGCTCACAATCAGTGCCGCCACACCGGCGGCGTGTGGCGAGGCCATGGAAGTACCCACTGACCAGTACCAGCCGTTGTTACCGGTGGAGAACACAAAGTCAAACACGTAGCAGGAACGGGTCAGACCGGCCACGGTGCAGGGTGAAGTACCGCCTGGGATAAACAGGCTGCTGTAGTCGCCGCCTGGTGCGCCAAAGTGAATTTCTGACTGGCCGAAGTTAGAGTAAATGGCCAGGTTATCCAGATTGGCACCCGGGTTGGCACCCCACAGCTGCGGGCCAAGGGCCGAAACGGCATTCACCGCCGGCAGGCTGGATGGCAGGTGCATCAGGCTGTCGGTTTTGTCCAGATCGGTCGCTTCGTTACCGGCAGACGCAAACAGGGTCACGCCATGCTGACGGGCATAGGTCGCGGCCTTGGAATAAGCGCCAATAAACTGGGCAATACCGTCTTTGCCGCCCACGTCATAACGAATGTCGTCAGAGGTATCGTAGGGGGTGTCGTTCACATCGAACAGGCCATTGCGGCGCACCGCCAGCCCCAGGCTCATGTTGATTACGTCCACATCATTGTCGGCGGCATAAACCATAGCCTGCATGGTGCCATAGGAGCTGCCGCGGCCAGTGTCGGCCGACAGCACCTTGAGGATCACCAGTTCCGCTTCAGGGGCAATACCGATAGAGCCAATACCGTTATCGGCGGCGGCAATAGTACCTGCGGTGTGGGAGCCATGGTTGGAGGTGGTGGTACCGGCGTAATCCCAGGCTTCACCGTCGATAAAGGAGCGGCTCAGCGCGGCATTGATGTTGGGAGCCAGATCCGGATGGTCGCCATCGGCACCGCTGTCCAGCACCGCCACACGGACGCCCTGACCACGGTAACCGGCGTTCCAGGCATCCACGGCGCCTACCGCCACGTGACCCCATTGCAGGTCGAAGAAGCGATCGTTATCGCCGCTGGCAGGTGGATTGCCGTAGTCGGCATCCATGCTCACGGTCAGCTCCTGGGCATTGACCATGGCGTCGGCCACTTCTGGCACAAAGGCCGTGGCATCAGGCACCAGCGCCAGGCCAGTTGCAGAGGCTGCATCAACCGAGCCAAAGGCCACCTGACACACACCAATTTGCGGAATACAGCTCTTGAGCACACCACCTTTGGCGGCGACCTCAGCGGCCACTTTTTGCTGATCAAACTTGCCGTTTACATCAAGAATGAAATCCATCCCATAGGCCTGGCCGGCACAGAGTACGGCCATGGCGAGCAGTGTCTTTTTCATGTTGCGTCCTTGAATTATGGTTATTGTCACGACAGTGGACATCACCGGGCACAACAGTCCAGGGAAGCGCATCCCTAAGACACCGGACCTACTGCAGCTGCCTTAGCATTACCCGAATGACCCACACAATACAACTCCGCTCAGTGTGTCGGAATAAGACCCCCTACCAATGGCTGAGGCTAAACCATCGTTTATACTGAAAAAATTCCCCGGGGTTGCCCAAAGCCTGTTCCCGCCGTAACTTATTGCTGTTCAGGGGGGACGCAAAATGATTAAACAGGTCGGCAATACCGTCATCAAAGACAAGCACATCGCCAGCTGCCACTGCGGCGCTGTGGTGCTGGAACTTTCACTGCCCGACGGCATAGTGTCGCCCCGTCACTGCAACTGCTCCATGTGTCGTCGTCGCGGCGCCGTGGTGGCCAGCGTACCTCTGTCGGGACTCAAAATCCTCAAAGGCCAGGACGCCCTGCGCCAATACCAGTTCAACACCCATACCGCCAGACACTTCTTTTGCGGCCACTGCGGTATTTACACCCACCACCAGCGCCGCTCCAATCCTGCCGAATTTGGCTACAACGTCGGTTGCCTCGAGGGCGTGGATCCCTTCCTGCTGGGGCCGGTTGCGGTGGCCGATGGCGTGCATCACCCGTCTGACAGATAACCCCAGTGTCCACGCCAATCAAAAGTTGCAAAAATTGCATGCGTTAACATAAAAACTCCAGTAGCATCTTTTTCAGACAGTTACTGTCGTTACGCCTGAAATCCGACAATCCGCGTGGGGACGCGAGATTGTCTTTTTCTTCAAGGATGAACCTATGAAAAAGACCAAGATCTACGGCCTTTCGGCCGCCCTTTTGTGTGTTTCCGTTTTACCCGCCGCCTTCGCCGAAGGCACAGACACCACCGAACTGACCGAAGAGCAGCAGTACCAGGCCTGGGCCGAGGCTTTCTTAAGCGAAATCAGCCCGCAAAAAGGCACCATCACCCTGCCCGGCGGCATCGCCACCCTGGAAGTGCCTGAAAACTTCTACTACCTGAGCCCCGAAGACAGTGCCCGGGTATTGGTGGAGGCCTGGGGCAACCCGGAAGATGAACTCAACCTAGGGATGTTGTTCCCGGCCAATTACAGCCCGCTGGACATGGCCGCCTGGGGTGTGACCATCGACTACGAAGCCGAAGGCTATGTGTCCGATGAAGACGCCGCCGATATCGACTACGGCGACCTGCTCAAAGAGATGCAGGGCGATACCCGCGATATCTCCAAAGAACGGGTAAAGATGGGCTACGAGCCAATCGAGCTGGTCGGCTGGGCCACGCCGCCATCCTACGATCCGGCCAATCACAAGCTGTACTGGGCCAAGGAAATCAAGTTTGGCGATGCCGACGAGAATACCCTTAACTACAACGTGCGGGTGCTGGGCCGTCAGGGCGTGTTGGTGATGAACTTTGTGGCCAATATGTCGCAGCTGGGCGAAATCGAAGCCTCGCGGGACGAAGTACTGGCGCTGGCCAACTTCAACGACGGCAACAAGTACAGCGACTTCAATCCAGAGCTCGATAAAGTCGCCGCCTACGGCATCGGCGGCCTGATAGCCGGTAAGGCGCTGGCCAAGACAGGCTTCCTCGCCGCCGCGCTGATCCTGCTGAAAAAGTTCTGGTTTATCATCCTCCTGCCCTTTATTTGGCTGAAAAACCTGATCTTCAGAAAGAAAGACGTATAACCTCTGAGAAGCCCCGCACCGCGGGGCTTTTTATTGCAACACACCGCAGCGATGACGGCCATGTGCTAATTTTTTACAGGTACCCCTGTGAGAATTGCCATGACCAGACCCTTGCTGCGCTGGGCAGAATTTGTGTGCGTGTTTGTGCTGCTGCCCATTACCGCTTTTGTGTTCCGAGAGCCGCTGAAAGCTTGGCTGCTGCCTATTTTGTGCCTGCTGGCGCTGGGTTGTCTGTTGCTGATCCTCGCTGACAATCGCTTTAAACGCTTTCGGCTCACCAACTATGGTGCCATTCGGCCCCAGGCCAGAGTGGCGGCAGGTACTTTTGCTGCCGGCGCCATGGCATCGCTGCTGATTTTTGCCCTCTGGCTGCCGGACAAACTGTTCAGCCTGCCACTGAGCGAACCCCTTGGCTGGCTACTGCTGATAGCCATCTACCCGCTGTTTTCGGTGATCCCTCAGGAGCTGATATTCCGCACTTACCTGTTTCACCGCTTCAAAACCATCATGCCTGCCAAGCGGGTACGGGTGTTGGTAAGCGCTGCGGTATTCGCCCTCGCCCACATTATCTACGCCAACTGGATTGCGGTGGCGCTGGCCTTTGTCGGTGGTCTGCTGTTTGCCCAAACCTATGCCAGCTCGCGATCCACCGCCGCCTGTGTGCTGGAGCACAGCCTCTGGGGTCTGTGGTTGTTCACCCTCGGCGCAGGTCAGTACCTGACGTTGCAGGCGTCCTGATCAGTCCACCAGCTCGATACCGAGCGACTCAAGCAGACTCAGGGCCTCGAAACGCGAAAACTTGGCGCCCCTGAGAGTGTTCTCGAGCACATTGATACTAACGCCTTCCGAGCCGCTGAAGTCGGCACGGCTTAAATTGGTCTGCACGAACAGGCTACCGGTGAAATCATTTTGGGTGAAACTGGCGGCGCTGAAATTGCCGTGGCGAAAATCCACCTCCTGCACCCGACATTCTTCAATGGCCAGCTGCTGCATTGTCAGACCGTAAAATGACGAGTCGTTCATGATGCACTGCTGGAATGTCAGCTCAAAATCCTTATGAAAATCAGGCCAGTCGGCTCGGGTCCAGTCAACACCAATGAGTTTGCTTTCAACAAAGGTCACCGCAAACAGGCGGCTGGCGGCAAATACCGCCAGACTGAGGTTACAGCGCTCAAAGCGGCATTGATTGAAGCGGCAGTTTTGGAAAGAGGCAGCCGAGAAGTCGCAATCTGCAAACAGGCAATCTTCGAATTCGATGTCCCGAAAGCTGCCGTGTGCCATATCGCACTGCTCAAAGGTGGCATCGAAATACCGCTCACCGTCGCTGAAATCCGTCATATTCGCTCCACCGTTTTGGTCAATGGCGCATCTTTAGCAAATGCGGCAACATCCGTCACCCTCTGATTGACGCAAGCCCCCTCACTTCGGACAATTTGCCGCCAAACCGCATAGCGCAGTGCTGATTCTGTGATGCAGCAAGCTTACCCGCAGCCCCCAAGACAGTATGGTTGCGGCCCTGACTCCCCACGACCAAACATCAGGAAACCCAGTGCAACAGCCAGACATAGATTCGTTCCCACCCGAAGTGATCCACAAGCTGAATTACTACGTGTACCGACTTATCGACCCACGGAACGGTGAAACCTTTTACATCGGCAAGGGCAAAGGTAACCGGGTGTTTGCCCATGCCAGCGGCAATATTGAGGACGATGCCTTATCTGAAAAGGGCTCAAGGATCAGAGAGATAAAACTGGCGGGTTTTGAGGTTGCCCATGTGATCCACAGACATGGGATGGATGAGAAAACCGCCTTTGAAGTGGAGGCGGCGCTGATCGACGCGTACCCCGGCATTACCAATGTGATGGATGGTCACGGCAACGGTGATTTCGGCGCCATGCATTCGCGGGAAATCATTCAGCGCTACTCGGCGCAAACTGCCGAATTTGATCACAAGGCACTGCTTATCAGCATCAATCGCAGCGCGCTGAACTCGTCGGTGTATGAGGCAACCCGTTTCGCCTGGCGACTGAGTCTTAAAAAGGCGCAGCAAGCGGAGCTGATCCTGGCCACGGTGCAGGGGATGATTGTAGGCGTGTATGTGGCCGACCACTGGCTCAGCGCCAGCGGCGAGCACTTTCCCGGCCGGGAAACGATTGAAGGCCGCTACGGCTTTGTCGGCCACGAAGCACCAGCAGAATTCCAGTCACGTTATTTGGGCAAACGGATTCCCGACAGTTTCCGAAAACGCGGCGCCTCCAATCCCATCAAATACACCTGGTAACGGGCAGGCACAGCAGCAGGCGCGGCGGCGCGCCCATCCACAGCCAAGTGTGCCAGCTGATATTGGTATTCGGCGAAGTAAAACAGGCAGCAACCTTCATATCTCCCCTTGAATCAGAGATATCAGTATGAAAGTATGAGTTTTATATGAACTAATCTGCGGCAGGGATTGCCATGAAGAAAAAAGCTATCATCATTAGCATAGTGATTGCGCTGGGTATTATTGGCGCCATTAACATACTGTCATCAACATCCTCCGCATCAAAAATACCCGTACCAACAACCGCTTCAGGCGACAAGCCGGACTCAGTGGATAGCAGGGATTCGCCGCAAACCACCCCGTCTGTTGAGCTGAAAACCTTTATCGACAGTCCGCTGGAAGCAAGCATCAGCGCCTCGGATTGTCAGCAGCTGAACAACCTCAAATCCAAGGCAGAAAAAACACAGGAACAACAGCAAGCACATAAGCTGTGGCAGCTACATCAGCAAGGAACGCCACTGCAAGAGCTGGCCAATGTGCTGGCCGAGGAGGATTTTGACCGGGGTCAGGACTTCTATCGTACCGTCAAATTGCAGGAGGCAATTGTGGCAGCAGAGCCTTTCCTGTCGCAAAGCCAGGCTGGCCAGGCATTGGTACAAACCGCAAAGAATGTCTTCCAAAGTCCTGAGAACAGCGATGTTAACCAAAGCACCCTGGCAATGTGGCGAGGACTCAGTGATTTTTGGTCAGCATGGTTTCCAAACTATGGTCATTTCAGCCCACACAGGGACTCGCTCGAAGCCGCGGTTACTCAGCTTCGCACCATGGATGTGCCGACCCAACTGCTTGAAAACATCTATTTGAGCCCAGTGGAAACCTACTATGGTGCAGCCTTGTCTACCGCTGATTTGGCCACCGCCGCGGTTTTACTCGACACCTATCCGGGCTTACTGCAATCCTCATCTGTGTATGAAAATCAGATAATTGATACCACCCTGATGTACTTAAACCCCAACTTCAACCCTGAGCTGGTTGATGCGGATGATTTCGGAAACCTGTGGGATAGATTGCCGCAAACTCAGCCACTGATAGTCCAACATAGCAAACAGTTTCGCCGGACGGCAGCGGCCATCAAAACCCTGACCGATAAGGGTTTCAGCGTGAATACCACCGACATAGCTGACTATGATGCCGGCGTTCGAACCGAACTGAAGCAACAGCTTGCCGATATCGACAATCCTCTGGATGAAGACACCAGAGCACGCATAGCCCAATGTGCCCGCCAGCAAGCCTGGTTTAAGGATCGAAGCTTCTCACCGGAGAAATTACAGCAATACCGCAGCTCTCCCTTCATCGAAAAAATAAAAAACTCGCCAGAAATGCACCATTGCAACAAGACATTGAGCGCCGAAGCCAGGAAGGAGCCAAAAGACACTGTAGCCCTACTGAAGCCCATGATGGAGGCAATGCAAAACACCACCGATTTCCATCAGTTTCCAATCAGGGAGCTGCTGGCGAATGCCACCTCAGAAGAAGACAAGTCAACCATATTGCTGCACAGCAACAGTTGGCTGGCTGATGATGCCAATGTGCCAGCCGACGAAGTGTCCCAGTGGTTAAAGAAACAGGGCGGCCAACCTATGCCCGCAACCTTGCTTAACATGGTGGGTTTTCTTAACTCTGATGTCTGGCTCTTCTGGGCCAGGGACGTGGCCTGGACCGACTCCGAAGCCAAATTCATTGCCGAGCAGGCTGCCCTCAAGGCCGTGCCGCGTATCTTTGACAGCATTACAACGAACCACCCCAATCTGGAGTGGCACGAAAATGAACTGGATCCGCTCTACTTCGCCATAGGCGCTTTCTCAAAAGAGCCCATGACCGTTTTCGGCGTTGAATACAATGCGCAAAGCGTAATGAGCCTCCTCGAACAAACCCCGACCAAGCTGCAAGAGCACCACCTGCGGGCGCTGTTTAGGCTTCGGCAAAATAGCCCCAACGCCTATGACAAGCTGATTGGCCTCTACCCCAGATTTACCCTGCGACAGGATCCTGAGTATTTTGCGGTATCCTGCACCAAGCCAGCAAAGCTTTGAAAGTAAATGGGTTACGATAGAACGGATACGGATCAGCATTTTTCGCCGCTGCGAATAAAAGGGCAAATAACGATGGCAACATTAACTGCGCCAACAGCCAGCGACTACCTCGAGTTAGCCAGCTGGATAGCCGATGCCGAGCAGGCACGCCGCTGGGCCGGGCCCAATCTGCCCTATCCCTTTACTGCCGATGCGCTTGAGGCCTTGCTGGAACTGCCGGGCATTAACGTCAGCAGCTTCTGTCTGGTGGATGCACGGAGCATGTGCGGCTTTGGCCAGTTTTGGCGGCAGCCCACGCCAGCGGCACTAGCTTCAACGGCAGCAGCAACAACCGCAGCGACAGTATCTGCTGCGATTGAAAACAGCGTGCACCTGGGCAGGATTATCATCTCGCCGCACCAACGTGGCCGCGGCCTTGGCCGGGCGTTAATGGAACAGCTGATTGCCAAAGCCATCGAGGTCACAGCCGCCAGCGCCATAACTTTACGGGTGTATCGCAGCAACCTCGCCGCCGCCACGCTCTACAGTCAGCTTGGCTTCGTGGCTGTGGATGCACTGTCGAATGAAGAACTGCTGTTTATGGTACTGCGCCGATAAACCGGGTTACTCGTCCGGTCCGGCATCCAGATAGCACGGCAAGCCGTCGGCCAAGTGCAGCCACGGCCGCTGACTCTGGCACCAAATGTGGTATTCGAGGGGCACTCTGTCGGGCTCATCCAGGGAGCCAAGCGTAATGTCTACCCGCTGCGGCTGATGCTGGGCACGAAACGCAATTTGGGTGCCGCACTCGGGGCAAAACTCCCGCTGATAGTCGCCGCTGGATTTAAACGCCCTCACCTTGCCTGAGGTGTAACGCAGCCCGCCGAAGGGCAGCGTTAACCACGCCAGCACAGGCGCACCACTTGAGCGCTGGCACTGGCGACAATGGCAGAAACCCGCATCAATGGGCTCACTATCCAGCGCATAACGAACGTAACCACAAAGGCATCCACCGGTCAGCATAGCTGCGTCTCCCTCAACAGAAACTGTTGCCGCCATTGTTGTCACTCCTCACCTGGGTTGTCCACCAGGACAACTGTTGCCTCGCCCAGAGCCGTTAACTGCGCAAGAAAAGGTGAGACGCCAGCGTTGCGGCACTTTAAAGTGAATAGCAGTGACGGGAGGGACAAGTGAACTGGACAGCACGCATTACGGCAGCAATTCATTACATTGAAGCCAATCTTGGCGAAGACATTCCATTGCAAACCATAGCGGCAGCGGCCTGCGCCTCGCCTTTTCATTTTCAGCGCGTTTTTTATGCCTTGGTGGGCGCCTCCCCAACCGAGTACGCCAGACGCCGACGAATGACCCTGGCCGGAACCATGCTGCGGACCAGCAACAAAACCGTGATTGAGATTGCAGCCGAGCTGGGTTATCACTCACCCAACGCCTTTACCCGAGCCTTCAGGCAGTTCCACGGGTGCACCCCGAGCGACAGCCGACGCCCCGACGTAACACTTCGCAGCGTCCCTCAAGCACGCATTTCATCCAAGGAGCAAGACGTCATGGAATACAGGATCATCAATAAACCGGCATTTGTGCTGGCCGGAAAAAGTCAGCAATTTACCCTGGAGAGCTTCTTTCAGCAGGGCCCGGCATTTTGGAAAGACTATGTGGCGACAGATGCCTATCAGGCGCTGTGGCAATTGAACGCAGGAAAGGCAGGCCCGGTTTCCGGCGCAACTATGATGTCGGCCTATTTCCCAACAAACAGTGACAACAGGGAAGATTTTATCGACGTGCTGGGGGTGGAATGCCTTGGAGATGCAGCCGCGTTTGAGCAATTTACCGTGCCCGCTGCAACCTACGCTGAGTTTAATTGCAGTTATAAAGAATCAAAGAAACTTAACCGGCAGATATATGGCGAGTGGTTTGATGCCACCGGCTATGAAAGGGATGAAGATTGCCCCGATATAGTCGCCTACTTTCCGCTGCCATTTAGGCCAATGGGTGAGATGCAGGTTCGTTGGTGGATCCCACTGAAACAGCGCTGCTGATGCTCCCCGGCAAAGCCGCATCGACTGGCTGGTATGGATGTGATTTACGACTCAGGAGCCTGACTGAGTATCTCAAGTAGAAAGGGAAACCCATGGCTGCGGTGATGATTTACGGCTTTTCCGGTCACTATAGCGGAGAGTCTGAGTATCAATGGCATGCCCCAGCCATCGGCAATACTCACAAATGTATGCTGTTCCTGCGCCAAACCGAAGAAATTGACGATGCCGAAGCTGCCATCAGCGAAGCCCTAAAATACGGCTTCACGGAGCTAACCAATATCAGCTGTGGCAGGTTGCAAATTGAAGCGCTGAACACAGACAAATACCGTGGCTTCGTCGGGTTTTATGAAGAAGCGCTCAAAGACGGCAGCGCGCTGCTGTTCTATCCCAATCAGGCCAGCGCTGACTCAGCCGCAACCACAAATACAAGCAAACCTTAACTACATATCACACGACTTCAATGGTTTACGCAGCTGGGCGCGCACGTTGTCCATGCCGGAGTAAAACTCCTTCATCATCAGCAGCCCCATCAGGTTGCCGTTGTCGGTGATAATAAGCTCCTCTGGATTGGCCGGGTCGTTTTTCAGCGCGCCAATCAGCTTCATGGCGGTCATTTCTTTAAAGAGCGCAGTATCGAGGTTCACCCCGAAGGTGTCGCGGAAGTACTTGCGCGACAGGCGGCCGGAAAATAAGCCCAGCAGGAAGCGGTACTGCATGATGGCCTTGGTGTCGTAGCGCTTTTGCTGCTCGACGCTCATCTTGCCCGCCTCGATGCGTTCCTGATATTTGCGCAGCGAGAAGGTGTTCACATACAGGGTATCGCCAAGGAAGCTGAACGAGCCCGAACCCACGCCAAGATACTCATCATAATCAATCACGTACTCATCAAAGCCCTCGTCATTGGCTTTGCCGAAGGCCCAGCTCGACAGCTGGTTGTACTGGCCGCGCAAGCTGGTGAGGATTTGGCTGTACTGACGGGCCAGATCCGCCTGGGGCGCCGCCAGGGTGCCCTTCACGCTCTTGCGGGTCTGGTGGGTGATCATCAGCGGGTAAGTGGTGATTTGCCTTGGGTCGAGGCGGCGCGCCATGTCGAGGTCGCGCTGAATAATCTCTTCGGTCTGGCCACGGAAGCCAAAAATCAGATCCACATTGATAATCGGAAACAGTTCCTTGGCCGCCTGAATACGGTCGAAGGTTTGCAGCCCCGAGCCAAACTTCTCGAAGCGATCGGTCATCTTTAAGATGCCATCATCAAAGCTCTGCACCCCGATGGACATGCGGTCCACCAAGCCCTTGAGCTGACGAAACTCGGGGCTTGCCAGGTGGCGCGGGTCAGACTCGCAGGACACTTCCTTAATGGATGGGAACAGCAGCCGCGCATGCTCAATGGTGCGGGCCAGCTCGTCCTCCAGCACAGTAGTGGTACCGCCACCGATATACATGGACTCAAAATCGTAGCCAAGTTCTTTGGCCATGGTCATCTCTTTGCGCAGCGAGATGAAATAGGCGCGCGCCTTATCCTCTTTAAAGGTAAAGCGATGAAAAGTGCAGTAAGAACAAAGGGTATGGCAAAAAGGCACATGGGCGTACAGCATGTACTTTTTGCCGGGCACAGGCGCGGGCATGGTATCGACGGACAGGGTATCGAGCCGCAGATTGCGGTCGACATAGAAGTTCATCACCCGCTCAGCAGTGCTCAGCAGCCAGTCAGGCAAACTGATATCGACACGGGCCTCGGCGGCCTTGGAGATGGCTAGGGTGCTGCTGTTGCTGGTCATAGGGCTTCCTGTCAAAGATCATTCGAAATGGATCTTTTTGATAATCAAAAAGAAGATTCCGAAACTGCGTCCCTAAGACTACCCCCTTTGATATAGGCAAAACGTGAGCTGTTACGGATTTGCCCAAGCTACCAGAGTCCACCAACGGTTTTTGTTAAGCAGCGCATATTTTAGCCATGCCGAATACACAGTTTGTTTATTCCACGATTACAACCGAGAAACATAAGCTCGTCCCGTAAGACGGCCGCGTAAAATGAGGCACAGGCAAGATGCCAAATCTCCATTCCAGGCCGGGTCCTGCCGTGGCTTTTGCCCGTCCCGGTTGCATTTGCTATAGTGCCGCCAGACAAGTCATGAAGATAAAAGCCATGCCCAGCCATCAACGCCTGCTTCTGGACAACCAGCTCTGTTTTGCCCTCTACTCAACCTCGCTGGCCATGACCTCGCTTTACAAACCCCTGCTGGAGCCACTGGGCCTGACATACACCCAGTATCTCATTATGCTTATCCTCTGGGAGCAGGATGGAATGGGCCTCAAGGACATAGCCGAGCGTCTCGGACAACAATCGGGCGCCCTGACCCCCGTCATCAAGCGCCTGGAGAGCCAGGGTCTGGTACACAGACGCCGCAGTGATGAGGATGAGCGCTCTCTGGTGATCTCCCTGACCGAAGCGGGTAAGACCATGGAGCAACAGGCCCTTGAGGTGAACCAATGCATCATCAGCCATTGCGGTATGGAAATCCCTGAACTGCAAGCGCTCAAGCAGCTACTGAACGACCTGCGCCACAAACTCGGCAGCTAACCCTGCAATTTCCGGCCGCCTCACCAAGCTGCGGCAATGTCACTATGCTCAATTCCTGTCGGCCGCCCGCAATGTGATCCCGCTCACATTGCGGGCGTTCTTTCACTTTGTGTATTGATTTTAACTTGCACACATTTAGTTATCGCGATAACTTTATCACCAAGACGCCGGAACGGCTTTTTATTTCAGGATATAGTTATCGCAATAACTAACTCCGAAAAATGCAGCTAAACGAACGCAACCAGACACCCATTTAAAGAGGAATACTTATGAACGCACTGTACAATACCAGCGCCACTTCTATCGGTGGACGCGAAGGAAAATCTGCATCCGACGATGGTCGCCTGAGTGTCAGCCTCAGCACACCTAAGGCCCTGGGCGGCAATGACGGTCCGGGCACCAATCCAGAGCAGCTATTTGCCGCCGGTTATTCCGCCTGTTTTATCGGCGCACTCAAATTTGTCGCCGGTCAGGACAAGCTGCGTCTGCCAAACGAACCCGAGGTCACAGCAAAAGTTGGCATTGGTGCCAACCCCAAGGGCGTGGGCTTTGCCATCACGGTGGAGCTTGGCGTCAAGCTCGCGGGTCTGGAGCCAGCTCTGGCTAAAGCCTTGATTGAAAAGGCGCACCAGGTATGCCCCTACTCCAACGCCACCCGCGGTAACGTGGATGTGATCCTGACTCTTATCTGATACGGGCACAACACTTCAACTGCAGCTTGGCTGAGTCAACTCTCACCCGCTCAAACTCACCATGTACAGATTGGAGCGGCAATCCCCCTTCCGAAGTTGCCGGAGGAAAATGTCTTCAATAGCAAGCTCCGTCAGGGACGACGGAGCAGGCACCGTTGAGCCATGGATGGTGAATCGGTGCCGGTTGCGTGCATTGAAGGCATTTTACGGAGGGCAACAACTTCGGTGGGGCGCCCTTTGGAGTGGAGGGGGCTTTGGGCGAGCAAAGCCCCTTGCCCGGGTGTAGGCGGGACGCCCACGACTTTCTGCAAAGCGAAGCCTTGCGTGTGTTTGAACGCCCATGCGTGGCAAAAACAACTGCCCCGTTGCTGCCAAGCAACAAAAAGCCCCGCTGTCGCGAGGCTTTTTCAGTTTCAAAGGTGAAGGACGACGTCCTTAGCTATTACTCTTTGTACTTCAACGAACCGTTAGCTTTGATTTCATCAAACCACAAATTGTGGTGCTGAGTAGCCCAGTTCTCATCACAGTAACCCGACACCATACACTCCATACCGCCCTCAGACATGACGGTGGCCATGAAGATATGCACCACGGAGAAGGCGCAGATGATGATGGCACTGATGCCGTGCAGAATAAGGGCAATCAGGCTCAGGGTACGGCTTGGCTCGAACAGGTTGGGGAACAGCAGCAACATACCGGATGCCGAGATCACCAGCCCGAACAGGGCGAAGGTCCAGAACCACATTTTTTCACCGGCATTGGCAAAGCCCGCGTCGGGGTGCTGGTTCTTGAAGGGGCCAAAGTTGATATAGCCGCCCATCACCATAAACCACTTCACGTCGTACATTTTCGGCAGCTGATTTTTGGCCCACATCAGGGTCATCAGCGCCCAGCCAATCATGAAGGGGATGGCCATGACGTCGTGCACCTGCTTGGCGGCATACACCATGCCGGCCCACACGCCTTCACCCACATAGGGCTGGAAGAAGAAGCGCCCCGCCAGCAGGATAAGCCCGGTGACAATCAGCAGCAGACAGGGAATGGCACCCAGCCAGTGAATGCTCACATCAAGCTTGGACCAGCGATACACCATCTTGCCGGAGAAACCATGGTGCAGCTTGGAGATGCCGTTGACCATGATAAACAGGGCAAACACCAGGATCATGCCGAACAGTGCCGCCATCAGCCCCGGTGCCAGCAACACACTGCGCAGCTCCAGCACCCGCAGATCGTAGGTGTTGATCGGCTGGTTGTGGAACTCACTGGTGGAAGTGGTGTAGCCGGTGGCACCGTCTTTAAGCTGAGCCCACATTTGTGGATCCGCTGCCGGTACGGTGTCGGCGGCATGACCAAGGCTTATGCCCATCATGAGCACCACAGCCGCGGCCAGGATTTTGAACCAATTGTTCATAGATAACCTCGCTCGGGGGCAGCTATGCCGCCCCCTTTGGCTGTGTTACTTCCAGGCACCGTTTTCGGCGCCACGATAGGCAACGCGCTCACGGTAGATGCTGGAAACGATTTCCGCGTCACCGGCCAGCAGCGCCTTGGTGGAGCAGAGCTCGGCACACATGGGCAGCTTGCCTTCGGCGATACGGTTGGCGCCATATTTCTCGCGCTCGGCCTCGGAGAAGTTCTCCTCTGGGCCACCGGCACAGAAGGTGCACTTGTCCATTTTGCCGCGACTGCCAAAGGCACCCTTTTTCGGGAACTGAGGCGCGCCAAACGGACAGGCATACAGGCAGTAGCCACAGCCGATACAGGTGTCCTTGTCGTGCAGCACTATGCCTTCTTCGGTCTTGTAGAAGCAGTTGGCCGGACACACCGCCATGCAGGGGGCGTCGGAGCAGTGCATGCACGCCACCGAGATGGACGCTTCACCGGGCTCACCGTCTTTGATGGTGACCACGCGGCGGCGCTGGATACCCCACTCGAGGGCGGAGTCGTTTTCGTTTTTACAGGCGGTGACGCAGCCGTTGCACTCGATGCAGCGCTTGGTGTCACACAAAAATTTCATTGTAGCCATAATGACTTATCTCCTCGATTACCGCGCTTAGGCCTTAGCTATCTGACACAGGGACACCTTGGTCTCCTGCATCTGGGTTACAGGGTCGTAACCGTAGGTCAGCGCGGTGTTGGCAGACTCACCCACCACGTAGGGCTTGGTGCTTATGCCACCGGATTCGGGGTATTGCAGGTCTTCGCCATGCATCACACCGGCAAAGTGGTAAGGCATAAAGGTCACGCCCGGGTTCACCCTTGGGGTCACCATGGCCTTGATGCGAATACGTCCACCCTCGGCGCCTTCCAGCCACACGGTATCGCCGTTGCGAATACCACGGTCGGCGGCATCGGCCGGGTTGATTTCAACAAACATCTCTTGTTGCAGCTCAGCCAGCCATGGGTTGGAGCGGGACTCTTCACCACCACCTTCGTATTCCACCAGACGACCTGAGGTCATGATCAGCGGATACTTCTTGTCGAGGTTGTCGGCTACTACCTTGTCCTGAATGGTCTTGAACAGGGTGGGCAGACGGTGCACCTGCATGTCATCGTGGGTTGGGTACTTGGCAATCAGATCGCGACGCGCGGTGTACAGTGGCTCACGGTGAGTCGGGATCTCATCCGGGAAGGTCCACACGCGGCAGCGGGCCTTGGCGTTACCGTAAGGCACCATGTTGTGGGCCAGGGCCACACGCACAATGCCGCCGCCAAGGTCGGTCGACCAGGTACGGCCTTCGGCGAGTTTCTTCTCGTCTTCGGTCAGTTCATCCCACCAGCCAAGCTGCTTGAGCATGTCGGCGGAAAACTCTGGGTAGCCGTCCTGAATGTCGGCATCCTTGGAGAAAGAGCCATCGGCCAGCAGGCTTTCGCCCTGATATTCCACCCCGAAGCGGGCACGGAAGTTACCACCACCCTGATTCACGTTCATGCCGGTGCGGTAGAGGATTTGGGTGCCTGGGTGCTTCTGCTCCGGCAGACCCCAACATGGCCATGGCAGACCATAGGTTTCGCCCTTGTTGACGCCACCGGCGGCTTCGAGGGTTTCGTTGGAGAAGTCGCCCCAGTTCATGGTGTGGGCCTTGATACGCTCTGGCGACCAACCTGTGTAACCGATAGAACGCATGCCGCGGGCATACTCGCGCATAACGCTTTCAGGCACTGGGCGGTTGTTCTTCACTTCGATATTTTTGGTCCAGACATCGGCAATGCCAACGTGTTTGGCCAGCAGGTACATGATTTCCATGTCGCGCTTGGAGTCGAACATAGGCTCAACCACTTGCTGACGCCACTGGGCGCTGCGACCTGAGTTGTTGACCGAGCCTTCACCTTCGAACACGGTGGCAGCAGGCAGCAGGTACACGCCATCGGTGCGGCGATGCAGTACACCGGCAATGGTTGGGTAAGGGTCAACCACGACCACGGTTTCCAGCTTGTCGAGCGCGTCACGCACTTCCATCTGACGGGTTTCGGTGTTCACCGACTGACCCCAGAAGAAGGCCAGACGCAGGTTGTCTTTCTGAGCCAGCTTGGCCTTGTCTTCCAGCACACCGTCGTGCCAGCGCGAGCAAGGAATACCCGGGGTGGTCATAGGGTCACGGCCGAGGTACTGCTTGGCATCGAAACGGGCTTTCACCTGATCGAACGGCAGATCCCATACGCGGGACCAGTGCTGCCAGGCACCTGTGGTCACGCCGTAGTAACCGGGCAGGTTGTCGAACAGCAGGCCCATGTCGGTGGCGCCCTGCACGTTGTCGTGGCCACGGAAAATGTTGGTACCGCCGCCCTGGATCCCCATGTTGCCGAGGATCAGCTGCAGAATGGAGTAAATACGGGTGTTGGCGTTACCCACTGTGTGCTGGGTACCACCCATACACCAAATTACGGTGCCGGGCTTGTGCTCGGCCATATGCTTGGCGGCCTTGTACACGGCTTCTTTGGAAACGCCGGTGACGTTTTCCACTTCATCCGGAGTCCAGCGCTTCACTTCTTCACGGATTTTCTCGATGCCGAACACGCGCTGGCGGATAAACTCTTTATCTTCCCAGCCGTTTTCGAAGATGTGCCACATCAGACCGTATACCAGCGGAATGTCGGTACCGGGGCGCAGTGGCAGGTGCACATGGGCGTGGGCCGCAGTGCGTGAGAAACGTGGGTCAGCCACGGTAATGGTGGCACCGCGCTCTTTGGCGGTAAGGATATGTTGCATCGCCACCGGGTGCGCCTCGGCAGGGTTGGCACCAATCAGGAAGATATTTTTGGCGTTGCGAATATCGTTGAATGAGTTGGTTTGCGCACCATAGCCCCAGGTGTTGGCCACACCGGCTACGGTGGTAGAGTGACAAATACGGGCCGAGTGGTCGACGTTGTTGGTACCCCACATGGCGGCCAGCTTGCGGTACATGTAGGCCGCTTCGTTGGAGAACTTGGCGCTGCCCATGAAGTACACTGAGTCTGAACCGGATTCTTCGCGGATTTTCAGCATCTTGTCGCCGATTTCGCTGACAGCTTGTTCCCAGCTCAGCTTCTTCCACTTACCGCCTTCAAGCTTCATTGGGTATTTCACCCGCTTGTCGGAATGGGTGTGGTAACGCAGCGCGGCACCCTTGGCACAGTGGCCACCGGCGTTGAAAGGGTGGTCGAAGGCGGGTTCATGGCCAGTCCAGACACCATTTTGTACTTCGGCATACAGACCACAGCCCACGGCACAGGCGCTACACACGGTACGCTTGATTTCGATAGGTGCATTGTGGGGTACAGAAACGGTTTTGGCTTCGGCGCGGCGGATCATGCCGGTACCCAGCATAGAGGCGGCGGCGATACCACCGGTAGCAATACCGGCCGTTTTCATAAATTGACGGCGGCTCATGCCCAGTGGCTTGGCCTCGGCCTTGGCGGCGACGTCAGATTTGCGGGTCAGTTTCATCACTGTCTCCTTTTACTCGCCGCGTAAGCTGGCGTAATAACGGCGGATATGATCAGTCTCGCGATAGCCCTGATCGGCTGTTTCAGCATGCTCAACGGGCTTGGCGACTGCTGTGCCCGTGGCTGCCACCGCCACACCGGCAACGCTGCCCACGGCCATGGCCTTGAGAAACGCCCTGCGCTCTGCGCTGGAAGGGGTTGCTTTCATACTTGCTCCTGAGTTGGTTAGCCCGGCTAACCGACCTTTGTTAACAAAAAGCACGACTATTGTTATTAAACCCATTTTTATTAATGGGTTAGCTGAATTTCGCCGCCACTGTAGCCGCGCGCGTGCGCCCAGGAATTGATCTGGCGCAGTGTTCGCGCCGCCTGCTGCGGCTCACGGGTTGGATTTGTTAACAAGTGCAAAAAACCGCACGAAATGCGAAGCTGTAACCCTTTGATACAACAAAGATAAACAGTTAAATTTGTGACATTTTTGTGCAATTGAGCCGTAAGAGGACACAGGGCAAATAACGCCGGCAACCGTTGCAGAACGGCGACCCTGCGAGGTGAGATGAGCGAATACAGCCGCTGAGAAAAAGGCATAAAAAAGCCCAGTCAACACTGGGCTTTTTCATTTTAAGGACGCTATCAGTCTTTATATTTCAGGCTGCCATTGGCCTTGATTTCGTCGTACCAGAGGTTGTGGTGCCGATTGTGCAAAAGGCCCAGTCAAAACTGGGCCTTTTCAGCAATGGACTAAACGTCAGTCCTTATATTTCAGGCTGCCATTGGCTTTGATTTCATCGTACCAGAGGTTGTGGTGCTGGATAGCCCAGTTTTCATCACAGTAACCGGACTTCATACACTCCATACCACCTTCACTGAGCACGGTCGCCATCCAGATATGGACGATAGTGAAGGCAATAATGATGATGGCACTGATGGCGTGGATCAGCAGGGCGGCCATTGAGGCTTCCCGTGGCAGATCCAAGCCTGGCAACACCAGCATCACCCCGGTCACGCTGATAAACAGACCGAAAATGGTCAGGGTCCAGAACCACATCTTCTCACCGGCATTGGCAAAGCCACTGTCGGGGTGCTTGCCCTTGAAGGGACCGAAGTTGATGTAGCCACCCACCAGCAGGAACCACTTAAGGTCGTACAGCTTGAAGGTTTGCAGCGGCATCCACTTCACCACGCACAGGGCCCAGGCCAGAATGAACACAGGCCCGGCAAAGTCGTGCACTGTCTTGCTGCCGTAAATCAGCGATGCCCACAGGCCCGCCCCTACGTATGGCTCAAGCACATGGCGACCGAGCATGATGGTCAAACCGGTGAAGATAAGCAGCATACAGGCAATGGCCATCACCCAGTGGATCCACAGATCCGCCTTGCTCCAGCGGGCCACCAGCTTGCCCGAGAAGCCGTGGTGCAGCTTCGAGGGACCGTTGACCAGATAGAACAGCAGGAAGGCACCGAACACACCCACCACGGCAAAGCCCATGACAGGGGTCAGGTACTGGTTGCGGACTTCTTTGCCCTGATTACCGGCCACGTTAATCAGCACGCCGGCTTCGACGCCCTGGGCCGTGGTGTAACCGGATTCACCGGCCTTCACCGCGCGCCACAGATCGGCATCGCTGGTCTTGGCGGCTTGCTGCTGGCTGGATTGCTCATCGGCGGCAAAGGCTCCAGAAACGGAACCCAGCGCCAGCGCAATCGCCAACAAGGCCACAGACCAGATCTGCTGCAACGACTTGTTGAACGCTTTGGATAACATTTTCACTCCTTTAGCGGCGACGAACTCAGGCATAAGCCGATTTCGCCGCCACAGCTTGGCCTCAGTTAATCTCACCAGTCTGAGGGTTGTAACCCCAGATCATGTTGGGATTGCCACGGGCGGCCATGCGCTCACGGTAGATGTTGGATACCACTTCAGCATCACCGGCGAGCAGGGCCTTGGTGGCACACAGCTCGGCGCACATGGGCAGCTTGCCCTCGGCGATACGGTTGGCACCGTACTTCTTACGCTCGGCCTCGGAGAAGTTCTCCTCCGGACCACCGGCGCAGAAGGTGCACTTGTCCATCTTGCCGCGACTGCCAAAGGCGGTCTTTTTCGGGAACTGCGGCGCACCGAAAGGACAGGCGTAGAAGCAGTAGCCACAACCGATACAGGTATCTTTGTTGTGCAGTACTATGCCGTCTTCGGTCTTGTAGAAGCAGTTCGCCGGGCACACCGCCATACAGGGGGCGTCGGTACAGTGCATACAGGCAACCGAGATTGAGGCCTCGCCGGGTTCACCATCACGGATGGTGACTACGCGGCGACGCTGGATACCCCACTCGAGGGCGGAGTCGTTTTCGTTCTTACAGGCGGTGACACAACCGTTACACTCGATGCAGCGCTTGGTGTCACACAAAAATTTCATGACTGCCATAATGGCTTTCTCCTCATCAAGTTACGGTCAGGCTTTGGTGATTTGACACAGGCTGGACTTGGTTTCCTGCATCTGAGTCACAGGGTCATAACCATAGGTCAGCACAGTGTTGGCAGATTCACCCTGTACGTAAGGCACTGTGCCTTCAGGATAATTCTTAACCAGGCTCTCACCTTCAAAGATGCCCGCAAAGTGATATGGCATGAAGCATTCACCGGCAATCACCCTTGGGGTCACCATGGCTTTAACGGTGATCACGGCGCCTTCAGGGCCATGTACCTTCACGTCATCGCCATCGCGGATACCGCGGTCAGCAGCATCGGCAGGGTTGATTTCGATAAACATTTCCTGCTGCAGCTCTGCCAGCCATGGGTTGGAGCGGGTTTCTTCACCACCACCTTCGTATTCCACCAGACGGCCTGAGGTCAGTGCCAGTGGGAAGTCCTTCGCGAAGTCCTTCTCCTGGATTGACTTGTACAGGGTTGGCAGACGGTGAACCATACGGTCATCGTAAGTGGGGTACTTGGCCACGAGGTCGCGACGCGGGGTGTACAGCGGCTCGCGGTGCAGTGGGATATCGTCCGGGAAGTTCCACACGATACAACGGGCCTTGGCGTTACCGTAAGGAATACAACCGTGCTTGATGGCTACGCGCTGGATACCGCCGGACACGTCGGTCTTCCAGTTCTTGCCTTCGGCGAATTTCTTCTCTTCTTCGGTCAGGTCGTCCCACCAGCCCAGCTGCTTGAGCATGTCGGCGGTAAACTCGGGGTAACCGTCCTGAATTTCAGCGCCCTTGGAGTAGGTGCCTTCGGCCAGGATGTTGTTGCCGTCGTGCTCCACACCGAAGCGGGCACGGAAGTTACCACCACCGAAGCGCACTTCGCGGTCGGTACGGTAGAGGATTTGGGTGCCGGGGTGTTTCATCTCGGCAGTGCCCCAACATGGCCATGGCAGACCGTAGGTTTCACCCTTGGCTGGGCCGCCGGGTGCTTCGAGGCTGTTCACATCGAAGGTGCCCCAGTTTTGCTGGTGCATCTTGATACGCTCAGGGCTCTGACCTGTGTAACCAATGGTCCACATGCCGCGGTTGAATTCGCGGGTCACATCTTCCACCAGCGGCTCATCGCCGTTGACCTGAATGTGCTTACAGAATTCTTTTTCAACGCCCCACTTCTTGGCCAGCTTGTACATGATCACGTGGTCAGGCAGGGATTCGAACAGTGGCTCGATAACCCGATCACGCCACTGCAGCGAGCGGTTAGAGGCGGTCACAGAACCATAGGTTTCGAACTGGGTCGCGGCAGGCAGCAGGTACACGCCGTCGGTGCGCTGGTGCATTACACCGGCCATGGTTGGGAAGGGGTCAACCACCACCACATTGTCCATCTTGTTCAGTGCTTCACGCACTTCACGGCCACGGGTTTCGGTGTTGACCGACTGACCCCAGAAGAAGGCCAGACGAATGTTGTCTTTCTGGGCAATCTTGGTCTTGTCTTCCAGCACGCCGTCGTGCCAGCGAGAGCAAGGAATACCGGGTGTGGTCTGTGGCTTCTTGCCCATGTACTCGCCCTGGTCGAAACGACCGGCAACCCAGGCAGGATCCAGATCCCACACGTTACTCCAGTGGCCCCAGGCGCCTGATGTCAGGCCGTAGTAGCCAGGCAGGTTGTCGAACAGCAGACCGAAGTCGGTGGCGCCCTGTACGTTATCGTGACCACGGAAGATGTTGGTACCACCACCGGACACGCCCATGTTACCCAGCGCCAGCTGCAGAATGCAGTAAGCACGGGTGTTGGCGTTACCTACGTGGTGCTGGGTACCACCCATACACCAAACGATGGTGCCAGGCTTGTGCTCGGCCATCATCTTGGCCACGCGGTACATCTGAGCCTTGGGCACGCCCACCACGTGTTCCACTTCTTCCGGCGTCCAGCGCTTCACTTCGTCCTGAATACGTTCCATGCCGTACACACGTGACTTGATGAAGGCTTCATCGTGCCAGCCGTTTTCGAAGATATGCCACAGCAGGCCGTAGATGAAGGGGATGTCGGTACCGGGACGGATATGCACGTACTCGTCAGACTTGGCTGCAGTACGGGTGAAACGTGGGTCAACCACAATGATCTTGGCGCCGCGCTCTTTACCTGTGAGCACGTGCTGCATGGCAACTGGGTGCGCTTCGGTTGGGTTGGAGCCGATAAACAGCATGCACTTGGAGTTGCGCATGTCGTTGAAGGAGTTGGTTTGCGCACCATAGCCCCAGGTGTTAGCCACACCGGCTACAGTGGTAGAGTGACAAATACGGGCAGAGTGGTCGACGTTGTTGGTGCCCCACATGGCTGCCAGTTTGCGGTACAGGTAAGACTGTTCGTTGGAGAACTTGGCCGAGCCCATGAAGTACACGGAATCGGGGCCTGACTCTTCGCGGATTTTCAGCATTTTATCGCCGATTTCGTTGATAGCCTGATCCCAGCTCAGTTTCTTCCACTTACCGCCTTCAAGTTTCATTGGGTACTTGAGACGCTTTTCACCGTGGCCGTGTTCACGCAGAGAGGCACCCTTGGCACAGTGGCCGCCCTGGTTGAATGGGTGGTCGAAGGCTGGCTCCTGACCGGTCCAAACGCCGTTTTGCACTTCGGCATAGATACCGCAGCCAACGGAGCAGTGAGAACAAATGGTGCGCTTCACTTCGGTAGGCGCATCGTGTGGCACGTCTTTGGCCTCGGCGCGGCGCATCATGCCGGTACCCAGCATGGAAGCAGCGGCGATACCACCTGTAGCAAAACCGGCAGACTTGAGGAACTGACGGCGATTCATGCCGAAGCGGGGCTTTTCAGCCTGACGGGCCTCGGTGGAGGTGCGGGTCAATCGCATCTTAATCTCCTTGGTTTAAGTTAATGCCCGGCTGCTCAGTTGCGCAGGGTGGCGTAGTAATTGCGGATATGTTCTGTCTCGCGGTACTTATCGCTTTGCTCTTCTGGCGCGGCCTCGGTTGGGGCTGCAGCAGCGGCACTACCGGCTACAGTGGCTGCGGCAACCGCACCACCGCCAATGGCAAGCGCCTTAAGCAGTTCACGACGACTCATTTCGGAAGCTGGCTTCTTCATGTTGTCTCCTTGTTGTTATCAAATCCGGCCAACGCCGGCTGTTTGGTTGGCGGCCGAAGCCGCCTGTTTACTGTTAACCCTCAGTGAACCTCAACGGTTTCCTGACTGGCTGGGGCAATATCGGCCGAGCCCGGGCAATTCACCGGAATGTCCAGACTCAGTTGTTCAAACTCATTGGCTTCCACGGCAAAGAACGCCTTGGCAAGCTGGGCCACAGTGCCGTAAAACGCGGCGCTGGGTGCCTTGGCTACGGCGTCGCAGAAGCGGTTAATCCAGCTGCCGATATGGCGCTGGTAGAAGGCCAGCTGGCGATAGCCCGGCGCTTCGAGGATGAGCACGCCCATCACTTCGCACAGGGCAGCCACGTGATCTTCCGGCTCCTTGACGTTTTCTTCGCGCTCAAAGCCCATTTGGGCCAGATCCTGACGCAGGAGCGCCAGCGGCGTGTCCATCAGCGAACCTGTCATAAACCAGCTGCCGTAGGGCAGGATTTCGCCGCAACCGACCCCGAGGAACAGGGTGAAATACTCGTCTTCCAGCTGCTCGGGGCTGAACTGGCCAGCGGCCAGCTTCAGTGCCGCCCAGGCGCGGGTCATGTCGTTGTCTTCATCCACGTCAACTTCCAGCGCCTGCAAAAAGGCCAGCAGCTCGGCAGAAGGCGCGCGGCGCAGCAAGGCCGCCAACAACTGGTAGATATCGGCCCGGAACTGATCGTTTTCTGATACTTGTCGAATGGCTTGGGTCATAGCGCGTCTCTTACCTCAGTTGCTTTTCCGGATCTTGAAGAATGTCTTCAAACATGTCTTTCACACGGCAATCGCCACACATCTTGAGTCGCTCGATGTTGGCAGCAAATGCCGAGTGCATGCCGACCATATCCAGCATCCGGTGCACCATGGATTGGGTCGCAAAGGGCGCGCCGCAGCGCACACACTCGAATGGTTTTTCTTCCTTGAGCACCCTGGCGGCCTTACGGCTTTCGGGGTCGAAGTTCACCTGGGCACTGAGGCTGATGACCTTCTCGGGGCAGGCGGCTTCACAGAGGCCACACTGCACACAGTTTTGCTCGGTAAACAGTAGCTTGGGCTCATCGCCGCCGTCGGTCAGTGCTGCTGTGGGGCAAATGGCCACACAGGACATACACAAGGTGCAGTTCGCCTCTGCGACTTTCACCTGACCAAAGGGCACATTGCCCATGGGTACAACCGTGGTCACGCCAGCGGCCTGGGCATTGAGATGATCGATGGCGGCGTACAGGGTTTCGCGCTTGGTGGTGGCGCCAAAGGCCGCAGGCACGATAACCGGCCAATCGAGGCTGATATCGAGCGCTGGCGTCAGCGCGGCCAATTCAGCTTCATCAATCAAACGAACCCGGGCGGGCTGGCCCATTTCATTAAGAATGCGGCAGGCCAGCTCGATTTCGCCCTTGAGCATGGAAGTGAGGGTTGGCGCCGTGGCCTGGGTGTTGAGCACCAGCACTTCGCGGGCACCCCAGGCGAGCGCGGCCAACCAGTGGTCCATCGAGGCCACTGTGATTTCTTCCAGCGCCACCGGCAACACTTCACCGGGCAGCTCATCGTTAATCAGCGCCTGGCCCTGGTTTTGGTCGTGGAACAGGATGACCGGAGCTTCCTGGGCTTCTTCGCGGAAGCGGCTCACCAGCTTGCCAATGAAGCTGTGCAGCGCCTGAGGATTGGGCAGGTCGTAGCTGATGGCACCGGTTGGGCAGGCGTTGGTGCAGCTGCCGGCGCCGTGGCACAGGTAAGGGTCAATCTCGATTTTCTTTTCCACGCTCTGAATGGCATCGGCGGGACAGAAATTGAGGCAACGGGTACAGCCGCTGAGGCCGTTGCGGTTGTGGGCGCACAGGTCGGCGTTCACCTTCACGTAGCGGGGCTTATCGAACTGCCCCACCAGATCAGGGATTTGCTCAAGCGCCTGTTCAAGCTTGGCGCCATCCTGACCCACATGGAAATAGCCGGGTGGCAGCATTTCGAGGTTGATGGCAGGCTCGATGGACAGGTCCAGTACCACGTCGAAATGGGGACGACGAATGGCCACAGTGGACAGCGCGGCCTGGGTACCATTTTGCTCCACGGTCACCTGAAACTGACCGAGGAAGCCCTTGATGGACACCAGTTTGTTGTAGAAGCTTTCGACCTCGGGGGCGGCGGCCATCACCTGCTCCAGATGGGTTTCATCCTGGCTGGTGATATCGTCGGTGGCCAGGATCACCCGGCTCGCCATGGCGGACAAACGCCCGGCCGCAAGCCTGGCGATGTCTTCGGCGCCGACAATCAGAACATGCCCCTCGGTGGAATAGCTCACCGTCGGGGGAATGAGGTTCCCGAGTATGCGGGTTTGTGCAAGAACCTGACGGCGAATTTCACTGTGCCCGGCTCTGTGTGTTGTTTGACTAATGCTCACGTTGCGTTCCTGAACAGTTCTTTGGCTGTTTCTGTACGTAAGAGCCGCCGTTTTTTTGTTTGTTTTGCGCTACTTGGCGCCGGCTGACCAGCTTAAATACAGCAATTCACATACCAGATTTGTGGACATTAAACTCGGCTAAACTAACCCTAAACGACAGGGCCCTGAGGTTCGTCTCCTTCTGCTTGGCCATTTTGGGACACCTCGTCGGCGACCTCAGGCAAATTGTCCTCCGTGGTGGCTGCCAGGGCGCTCGCCTCTGCTTCCACCTCTTCGGTAGCGGATTCAACGACATGGCGAAACACCTTCTTGGCCAGCTCCATTGAAGCATCGACGCTCAGTTTGGGCTGGTTGGAATAGTCGAGGGCGTACTCAATCAAGCCATCTATGTGGTTGTACTGGGGTTGTTTCCACAGCGCGCGCAGCGCTGCGGTGCGGGTCAGGGGGTCGACATCGTTGGACATAAAGCGGGCAAAACTGCCGCCCACTTCGATATTTTCCGGATCGGGCAGCGGCTCGGCTTCTTCAGCGCCATCAACGGCTGACTGCTGGGCATCAGCTCCGGTTTCTGCGCTGGCCTCTGCGGCATCCGTGCTTTCAGGCAATGGTTGCTCTGCCGCCGACGTCAGCTCGACGTCTTCAGCGGCTTGCTCGGCCGTAACCGCTTCGCGGCGCGCCTGCCAACGACTCAGAAAACCCTGGGAGGTATCGCTCATCAGGGCCTCCGTGCGTTCGCTTCGGCCAGCTCCTTGCGGCGGTTAACGTGCTTGCGGCGATGGGCGCTGATTTCCACCTCGCCATGGCGGGTGATAAAGGCCTCAATCCAGCAAGCCACGGCTTCGGGCATAGGCATATTGAGCACCGGGGTATCGCCTTCCAGGCATCCGGCGGCCACGTTCTGATCGGCACTGATGGCCATGGGCACCCAGGCACCATCTTCCAGCTCATCGCAGACGACGTAGAGCATGGGATTGTCCATGTCCAGATTCAGGCGATAGCTGGCGCGCTCATCCAGATACAGCTCAAGCAGCACCAGGGTTGCGCCTTCAATCGGGCCCTGACTGGCAGGCACCACCTGATCCAGTTCCCAACTGGTGGAAGCCCAACGCCCCACCTGTTTTTGTACTTTCCTGAGCGACACATACATGGGCCAAACGCTTTGAGTGTGTTGCATCTTCTCTCATCCTCTTGGGATTACGACCGGGAGCGGCACTGCCCCGGCCAGGTCTCTACACCCAGACTGCAAGAAGGGTGCCAGCCGCAGGGCCGGAGAAGTTTGAACTGGATCATCAAAACCCTGCTGATTATAGGACAATTTGTCCCACCTGCTTTTCCGGGTGGGACAGAACGCCCACCAGCGAGTGCAAAAGCTCGGAAAAGCCCCGGTCGGGATCACACTTTCGTCGCCGGGTACGATACTTGCTAAGACCTTGTCAGGTTCTCCAACGAGGTTTGCCATGACGGCCGAAAAACCCCACACCCGCTTTATCAAAACCGCTGCCGAAGCCCCATTGACCATAGGGGTGACCGCCGTGGATGAAACCGGCGCCGTGCTCGATAAGCAGATTGCCTGCGAACGGCCGCTGACTTTGTATCTGAACTGGCGCCCGATAGTGACCCTGATGACATTGGGGGCCCGCCCCGAAGCATTGGCGCTGGGGTACATGAAAAATCAGGGGTTTATTAAAGATTTAACCCTTCTCGAGTCGGTCATTGTCGATTGGGAGGTGAACTCAGCGGCGCTGATCACCGAAGAAGTTACCGAGGATCTGGATAAGAAACTGTCTGAGAAAACCGTCACCACTGGCTGCGGTCAGGGCACGGTTTACGGCGATTTGATGGCCGGACTCGATGACATCCATCTGCCGGTTCCCAGCCTTAAACAGAGCACCCTTTACGGGCTGCTGCGCAATATCAACGACTACAACGAGACCTACAAGAACGCCGGCGCCGTGCACGGCTGCGGCCTGTGCGAAGGCGAGGAAATACTCTCCTTCGTCGAAGACGTGGGCCGCCACAACGCCGTGGATACCCTGGCGGGCGAGATGTGGCTTAAGGGCGAAACCGGCGGCGACAAGATTTTCTACACCACAGGCAGGCTCACTTCAGAGATGGTGATTAAGGTGGCCAAGATGGGCATTCCGGTGCTGCTGTCCCGCAGCGGCGTGACCCAAATGGGGCTGGAGCTGGCCCAGCAGCTGGGCATCACCATGATTGCCCGCGCCAAGGGCAGACACTTTTTGGTGTACAACGGCGCCGATAACATTCAATTCGATATGGCGAAGGGATAACAAGGACGATGACCGACGAAGCACAACTGGTGTACATGAGCGCCAAACAGGTGGCCGAGTATCTGGATCTCAATGAGAAGAAAGTTTACGCCATGGCCAACGACCGCATTCTTCCCGCCACCAAAGTAACGGGCAAGTGGTTGTTTCCAAAAGTGCTTATTGACCGCTGGGTCATGGATTCCTGCCACAGCGGCATGCTGACCGACCGCTTGATTATCAGCGGCAGTGACGACCCGCTGCTGTCGATGCTGGTTGCCAGGCTCATGGGAAAAATCGGCAGCCGCGAACTGGTGAGCTACAGCGCCACCGGCTCCCGGTTGGGGCTGGAGCTGCTGGCCAAGGGCTATGCCGATGTCTGCACCCTGCACTGGGGCAGTTTCGATGAGCGCAACATTCGCCACACCGGGCTGCTGAAGGGCTATCAAAACCACCAGCAATGGATTCTGGTACATGGCTACAAGCGCCAGCAGGGGCTGATTGTCCGCCCCGACCTGCACCACAGAGTGCAGCAGCAAAGCGAAATTATTGCCCAGCCACTGCGCTGGGTCAGACGCCAGACTGGCGCCGGCAGTCAACAACATCTGGAGCACTGGCTGGTGTCTCAGGGCAGCAGCATAACCGACTTGGATGTGCGCTTTACCGCCTTCAGCGAGCGCGAGCTGGCGGGCTATATCGCCAGAGGCGATGCGGATATAGGCTTTGGTTGTCAGGCGGTGGCCCGCGAGAGCGGCCTTGCCTTTGTGCCGCTGCTGACCGAGTCGTTTGACTTTGTGATGTCTCAGGGCATTTATTTCAGACGGCAGCTGCAGCAGCTGCTGGGCATGCTCGCCGCCCCGGATACCCGCCAGGTGGCGGCCATGCTGGGCGGTTACGACCTCAGTGGCGCCGGACAACTCTTGTGGTCACAGGGGCAATAGCCCCTGTTTTGTTTTCAATCGAAGCGCCAGGTCAACACCCGGGTGATCTTCATCGCCTGGTGCATCTCCAATACTTTCACCTCGGCGGCGCCCAGCTTTTGCAGTTGGCGCTTGCAGGGGCGCACATTCTCCCCCTTGGACACCAATGAGCTGAACCAGAGACACAATTTCGGCCGCCTGGCGCTCTCTTCAATCATCCGCAGTAAGAAACGCAGCTCACCACCATCGCACCAAAGCTCGGCATCCTGGCCACCGAAATTCAGCCGCGGCGCCCCGGCCTTATCGGTGCTGCCAGTCTGCTTGCCACGGCTTTTGGCAAGCCCGGCCAACTTTTTGCGACTGCCACCTGCAGCATCGTCGGCGCTGGCATGAAAAGGCGGATTACAGACACAAGCGGCAAAGCGCTCTTCATCCGTCACCACCCCGGCGAAAATACGCTTGGGGTTAGCCTGATGTCGCAAACTCACCCGCGCGTTGAGCAGCGGATTGGCGGCAAGCACCTTAGCCACATTGGCCAGCGACGCCTTGGCTATATCGGTAGCCACTACGTTGCGGCCAAAACGGCTCGCCGCCAACAGCGCATAAATGCCATTGGCGCCGGTGCCGATATCGAGCACAGGCAAGCCCTCAGCAGCCGGGGTTTGTGCCAGCAAGCCTTCCAGGTGATGCAGATAATCCACCCGTCCCGGTATCGGCGGACATAAAAAGCCCTTGGGAATATCCCAGCCCTGAATGCCATAGTGGTGCTTGAGCAGCGCGCAGTTTAGCGCCTTCACCGCCTCAGGGCGGGCAAAGTCGATTGAGGGATTGCCATAAGCATTGGGGCGCACAAAGGCTTTCAGCGGCGGGAAGCTTGCCACCAGCGCGCCAAAGTCATAACCATCACGGTGGGCGTTATCGGGGTGAAGCCCCTTGCCTTGGGTTTGTTTGGGTTTCATGGGCAGGAAAAACGGCGCCCGATGGCGCCGTTTGCAGCAATCAGTCGTAAAGATATCGGGTAAACAGCAAGTTAACTATCAATGCCTTGCCCGTTTCAGCTTCAATCAGGCGATTGACGGCATCGTAGCATTCGCGGCGAATTTCTTCGCGGCCGGTAAGGGATTTCACCTTTTCTTCCGGCTGGTTGCCGAGGATCTCAATAATGGCGGCGCGCAGCAACGGATCGTGGCGCTCAAGCTGAATAAGGTCGTCCGGATTTTTCACCATCAACTCAACGCTGATCCGCACAAAGCCCAGCTTTTTGCGGTTGGAAATATAGTTGGTGACGATTTCAGGTTCGAAGCCGTAGTAGGCGTATTCTTCCAGCTTTTTCTCTTCTTCGCCCCACGCGGGCATGCCCAGTGACAGCACTACTAATGCCAGTGTCAGTATCTGTTTCATCAAAACCTGAACTCCTTGTGAACGGATATGCGTCCGGTCGCCAACTATCGACAGCCACATCAACATGATAGACTTGGGCCGTTGTACTTTTCTATTGTAGCGAGCAACCCATGAGTGTGACCAGTCTCAGTTTTCCTTACGGTGAATCCATCCGCTGGTTTGCCCCGGACGACCTTGAGGCCCTGCCCGCCACGCCCCTGACCGAATGGCTGTTGGCCACCGGTAGTCTGACCGCCAAACTCAAGTCCCATTGCCGCCATTTTGAAGTAAAAGTGCTGGGTGAAGCCCTGCTGCAAACCGCCCCGCACGAGAGCCAGTTGCCCCAGGCCTGGGTGCGCGAAGTGTTGCTTATCCTCGATGGCATCCCCTGGGTATTTGCCCGCACCCTGGTGCCCGAGTCGTTACTGGCGCGCTGCGGCGATGAGCTCACCGGCCTTGGCGACCGTCCATTGGGCGAACTGTTATTCTCCAGCGACCACTTTACTCCGGGGCGCATCGAAGTGGCCGGTTTCCAATCCTGCGGCACCCTGGCGAGCCTTGCTGCCAGCCTGGGACAAAATGTCCAAGGTCGATTATGGGGCCGTCGGCGCTACTTCGGCTGCGAAGGTGAAGAGCTGACCGTGAGCGAAATATTCCTGCCTGCGGCAATGGACATCATCCTCTGCAACCAGTGATCACGGAGCGTGCAGATGGCCAATATCGTTTATATCGCAACCAGTCTCGACGGTTTTATTGCCGATAAACATGGCGGTCTGGATTGGCTGCACGCTATTCCCAATCCCGATGGTCTCGATTTTGGCTGGAGTGAATTTTTAGCAGGCATAGACGCCATAGTAATGGGACGCACCACCTTCGAGACAGTGTGCAGTTTCGATGTGGACTGGCCCTACCCGGTGCCGGTATTCGTGCTCAGTAACAGCCTGGGTGAGATCCCGCCAAGCCACGCAGACAAAGCGGAACTCGTCAGCGGCGACCTGGCTTCGTTGGTCGCCATGCTCAATGGACGTGGTTTTCAGCAGCTTTACATTGACGGCGGCAAAACTGTTCAGAGCTTTATGGCGGCCAATCTGATTGATGAGCTTATCATCACCCGCCTGCCAATTGTGCTCGGTGGCGGCACGCCGCTGTTTGCTGAATTGGCATCGGCGCAGAACTTTGAACATCTCAGTACTCAGGTGCTGCTGGATGCCATGGTGAAGAGCCACTACCGCCGTAAACGCGATTGAACCGAGCAGAGTAAAATTGATGGCAGCTGGCGCCAAGTGCTATAAAAACCCAGCAAATCAGCCCATAAAAAACGCCCCATAAAGGGGCGTTTTTTTTGTTAAGGCTTAATTTCAGCGGCGACGTGCAACACCAGCAAAGCCCAGTGCCAGCAGCGCCAGCCAACCCAGGCTGCCACCACCGCCTCCGCCACTGCTGTTACCCTCGGTTGGGGTAACGGGCGCGGTCACGCTCACGGTACGGCTTTGGCTCGCAGTGACGCCCTTGCCGTCGGTCACGGTCAGAGTCACAGTGTAACTGCCCGCTGCCGCGTAGGTGTGGCTTGGGGCGGCGGCTGTGCTGGTTTGGCCGTCACCAAAACTCCAGCTGTAACTCAGGTTGCCATCACCGCCACTGCTGGCATTGGTGAAGGTCACGCTGAGCTGGCTCACGCTCTGGTTGAAGCTGGCCACCAGCGGCGCCGATACCGATACCTGCTGGGTGTCGCTGACACTGGCACCGGCACCGTCGGTCACTGTAAGAGTAACTGTGTAATCACCGCTGCTGCCGTAGGTGTAGCTGGGGTTAGCCACTGTCGAGGTGGCATTGGCCACGCCGAAGTTCCAGGCGTAGCTGTAGCTGCCATCTCCACCGGCGGCGTTGCTGGTAAAGCTTGCGGAGGCGCCACTGAATGACACACCAATATCTGCCGTCAGAGCCGCTGGCTCTGTGGTGCTGCCATCATGTTTCTTGATGCGCACACGGGCACTGCTGTTATCGCTCGCCAGCTCCAGCACTTCCATGGTCAAGCCCAGCTTGGGCAGTTTGATACCAGCCTGAGGCTTAAGCGGCGCGCTATAATCCAGCGAGTCATCGAACAGGCTCACAGGGCTTAAGTGCTGATCCTGGGTGTAAGGCGTTTGCTGGCGGGTGCTGAATGCCGCATCGCGGATTTGCACGTCGGTGCCATAGTTACCAATCAGGTTCTGGTCAGCATCCACCACTCCAATCAGGCCTTCACCCGGATGCTTGGTGGTGTTGTTGTCAGTGAAGTTGAAGTTCTCGAACCACACCACCACACCCGGGTCGTAGTTGTGGCTTGCCAACCCTTTGTCGATACCGTTGTGGCTGCGCAGCTGGATCAGATACCGCTGCTCTTCGCCCGGACGGGTATCGTCGATACGGCTGAAACCGGCCAGGGTCATCTTGCCATCGGTTTCGGCATCATCGCTGTACAGGGTAGCAGTGCCCGACACCACACTGAGGTTGTCGATGGCGATACCATAGCCGCCTTCAAACTCATCGGTGCGATATACAATGCTGATTTGCTTGCTCATACCGGCATAGGCGCTCAGATCGTAGGTCAGCTCGACCCAGGCGCCGTTGGAGCTACCGGTAATCACATGGGTACCATGGGAGTAGTAACTGGTTGCCTGGGTGTTGTTGCCGGGAATGGGGGTTCCATCCACCTGCACCTGCATATAGTCGTAGTCGTCTTCAATTTGCCAATGGGCGTACATCTTCAGGGTCAAAGACGCCGCCGCAGGCAAGTCGATGTTGAACGACATGGCGTTATTGAGGTTGTTGCCCTGGCTGGAATAGTACTGATAATCACCGGCGTAAGGGGCCTTGAACGGCACATTGGCCAGCGGCACCTTCAGCGACAGCTGGTTTACGCCGTTGGCATTCACACCTTCAACCAGGGTGTATTCCATTCCCGAGGCATTGAGGCTGTCAAAATCCACCTGCTGCTCATTCACCCACTTACCCTTGTAGGCTTTTTGCAGATAAGAGCGGGCATAGGGGCTGAAGCCAACGGGCTCAGAGCCCGCAACTGTACCAGTCCAGCTGCCGCCGGACATCAAAGACCAACTGCCAACGGGAGAGCCGTCGCCGCTGTTGTCATAGTCATATTCGTCAGGCAAGCCAAGATCGTGGCCAAACTCGTGGGTACACACCCCGGCAGCCGCATCAATGGGCTGCACCGTGTAGCCATATGCACGCAGGCTGGTGCCGGTAACGGCTTTACCATACTTGCCCTGGGTGTCGCTGCTAAGGAAGAAGCGATGTGACCAAATGGCATCGTCGCCAAGCTTACCGCCACCGGCTTCTTCGCCAATGCTGGAGTGGAACAGCATGATGTGGTCGATAATGCCATCGGCTTCATCGAGATTGCCGTCGCCATCCACATCGTAAGGATCTTCGATGTCGTAGCTGGCAAGCTCGGCCGCACTCATACCGGCAACCGCCTTGGTAACGGCTTCGAGCACCAGTTCAGGCACGGCTTTATCGTTATCCTCGTTGGCCGGATCGTTGCCGCCATAGTAAGCCGCGTTATTGTCGGCCCGCACCCAGTCGCGCACAGCGCCAGTGAAGAAGAAAGACTGGCCGGATGCCTGCTGGAAGTATTGATAACCGGAGATCAGATTCTGATTCGAGGGGCCGTTAAAGCCCGTGGTGGAAAACAGCAAATCCTGATAATGGGCCACCGGATAACTGCTGTAATACATGTCGGTATCACCGGCAACCAGGCCGTTGTTATCGTGGGGCAAATCAGGAAAGTCCACAAGTACGCCCAAGACCTTAACGGTTTTGGTCACGTCGGCATCTGCTACTGCCTGCAGCGATGAACGTGCTTTTTGGCGCTGACGAGCCTGGGTTAACTGGCTCTGCTCGCGGATCTGCTGCTCGACAATTGCCGGTGTCTGGCTGCGGGCACGGCCGATGAAGGCTTCCACCGCTTCGGCCTTTTCGGCCTCACTGGCGTCTGCCGCTACTTCGCCGCGCTTGATAAGCCAGTAAAGTACCCGCTCTTTGTTGATAACCCCGCTGTCAGCCGGGGTGCCGGCCACCGGGGCCGCAAAGGTGTTGCCGGCAGTTAATGCCAGCAGGATCCCCAGCGCACTCAGCTTGGGGATATTGAATGTCTTGACCATCTAAACCTTCCTTCGAACCAATTCTCTGTGGTTGGTTCTTACTTACCGCTCGGGATTTCTGAGCATCACTCAAGTGTAGCCTGCGGGAGAAGCTGCGCTGTGCTTTCCGCGCTCCGGGCATCATCCAAAAGATGCAACAGCCCGGGAACAGAACATTAACAGCAGTCTTTTGCTGTCTCAATGCTGCTACACCGGTATCTGCAAGGTGTTCAGGCCGGGTTCAGCAAATTTTTACGGCTTGGGGCCGCTGAGCCAGCGCTGATGAATCAGCAGCAACACCGACGCCGACCAACTGAAGTTGGTGGCGTGCAGCGGCTCGCCGGTCAGTGGGTGGTAGTTTTCGTGGATAAGCGCCGTGCCCATAATGCCGATGCCACGCTGATACAGCGCCTTCGAAAGCGCGATGGCTTTATCCCGTTCGCCGTACCTGTCGAGGCCTTCGAGGGCAAAATACAGCTGATCCAGCCACACAGGGCCGCGCCAGTAATGTCTGGCATCGAAATGGGGGTTATCCTTGCTGACCGTTGGAAACGGAATATAGGTGCCGAAGCTGTCTTCGCCCAGCTGGGCGGCAATTTGCCGCTTGGCCTGCGCCTGACTGGCAACACCGGCCCACAGCGGGATCCAGCCTTCCACACCTTTGCCGGCCTGGATCAGAGGCTTACCTGACTCGCTGTCGATATCGTAGAAAAAGCCGCTGTCTTCATCCCACATCAGCTGACGAATTTGCTCGCCCAGCACGCTTGCCTGATCGCGCCAGTGCTGGGCTTCTTCAGCCATTCCCAAACTATCGGCAAGCTTGGCCAAATAGTGTTTCTCGGCAAACAGATAGGCGTTGAGATCCACACTCTCCTGGCTCAGGGAATAGCCAAGCAAATTGCCCTTTGCATCGCGGTTCTCAAGCACTTGCAGGCCAGATCGGTCATCAAAACGGGGAGCATTATCCATCCCCGACTCCCAGGCTGCCGCCTGCACAATCGCTTCGCGATCGGCCTTGCCGTCTTTCATATGGGCCGGATGCACATTGGCGCCATATTCCGCCAGGCCATTGCGGTTATGGTCGCGGTTGCGATACCACCACTGATGGTATGCCCGCAGTTTTGGGTACATACGCTTTACAAAGTCTTTGTCTGGGGCTTGATTGTTAATCTCCCAAACGGCCCAGGCCGACAAAGGTGGCTTTCCATTGCGCTCATTCCAGTTGCCACCATCGCCGCCTCTGTCGGGGCTGGGGTTATAAAAAATCGCATCGGGCAGACTGCCTGCATCCTGTGGCCTGATGGGATCGCCGGCACCAAACTGGTAATCAAACATGGCTTCGACGTTAGACTTGGCAAGCCCGCTGTCAAACCGTGCCAGCGCCACCGCCTGTTTCCAGCTGTCCCAGGCCCAAACGCCATTGAACCACTTGTACGAATAAGAAGGCGTAATGGCATCGCGCTTGATGGCACCGGCGGCCGAACGCCAGTTATGCGCCAACGTCATCAGCGCCTTGGCAGCCACGGCATCCAGTGCCTGGTCGCCTGCCGGAGTGAGCCGGGCAAAGCGCTGCTGCCAGCGCTGATGATTCGCTGCCAATTCGGCATCTACCCGTCCCCAATCGAGCTGCCAGCCGGTGCGCTCTTTGTCGGTGTGAAAATACCTGTGGGCGGTGCGAAACTGCCTGGTTTCTCCGGGCGCCAGCGTAATGGATGTGGTCGCTGTGTACCCCTTGTTTGGGGTCAACTCAAGCTCAGGGTTGTCTTCAAATACCAGCTGAAAACTGGCATCACTCAGCAGGAGATTCCAGGTGTCGCGCACACTCACCATGGGCCACTGCACAGAGCGGCTGCCCTCAACTGCGCCCAACACAGGTGCATGGGTCAGTGGACTCACCTTGTGCGCGGCAAAGGGGGCACCTTCACGCTTGAGCTGATACTGAATGCTTTTATCGGAGGTATTGGTGAGGCGCGTCGTGGCGATGGCGGTGCGGCTATCAAGGTATTCAAGCTCCAGCGCTAAGCTGGCGACCGGCCACTGCAACTGCTGAAACAGGCCCCAGGGCTCGCTGCGGGAACTGAAAGCGGCTGTTTCGGGCGCCTGCGCCACGCCATCGGCGGCCACCGACCAGACTTCAATGGCATCGGCGAGATGAATGCTGTATTCCTCGGCGATAATCATCGGCCCGGGAAAGCGGCCTCGGGCACTGTCGGTTGCCTGATGGTAGCCGTGCCAGGCACCAAGGTCGGTGTAAACCGCAGGCAAATACAGGTTACCGCGGTTATCGCGGCGCTCCGCCTCGCGGGGCACGCCTTCATAGGGCAGCAGATCGGTTCCGGGGAGGGCCAGAGCACAAAGCAGGAGACAAGCAGACATGGGCTTTTAGGGTATGGATACAATATCCAGATATTCGCACCCGGTTGGAAGCTTGGCAAGCCAAAACGCCTGCCAAGCTATGAGGATGGGCGTTTAACCTACTGATTTATTCAGATAGTTAGCTACGCCATCGAGGAACATTTGTACCGAAATCATCACCAGCACCATGCCCATCAAGCGCTCGACCGCCGTCAGGCCCTTTTCGCCGAGGATGCGGGTAAAGCCCTTATAAAACATCAAAATAAAGGCACTTACGGCCCAGGCAGACACCAGTGCAATAGTCCAATCCAGCATACGGCTGCTGTCGGTGTGGGCCAGCAGGATCAATGCAGCGAGAATAGAAGGACCAGCCATCAGCGGAATCGCCATCGGCACAATAAAGGGCTCTTCCCCGGCGGGCAGACCTGTGACGCCACCCGGGCTTGGGAAAATCATCTTGATGGCAATCAAAAACAGAATGATACCGCCGGCAATGCTGACCGACTCAGAGCGCAGATTCAGAAAGCTGAGGATAGCTTCGCCGGCAAACAGGAACATCAGCATGATGATCAGCGCGAACAGCAGCTCGCGGATCAGCACCTTACGACGCTTCTTCGGGTCGATATGACGCAAAATGGACGCAAAAATGGGCAGGTTGCCCAGGGGGTCCATAATCAAAAACAACATCACTGCGGCTGAAAGAATATCCATGGCGAATACTTATGGTGGCGAATCCAAAACTTTGAATATTGTACTGTGTTTCAGCGAAACTCACTTGGAAATTTAACATTTATGGCGAGTGACACCGCCACTTGAACCAGCAACAGTAAATTCCTGACAGGGCACTGCTCATTTAGCTCGCAACTGGTATACTACAGCGTTTTTCAAATCGCACCGGATCCTCATGTTTTATCTGCTTGCCAGCTGCATCGCCCTTCTTCTGGGCCCTCTGTGTTATCGCCTGATTGCCAACGGCAATGGGCTGCAGAAGGGGCTGGACGGCTTTATCTTCGTCTCGCTGGGCGGATTGGTGCTGATCCACATACTACCCGAACTGCTGGCCCATGGCGGTTTGCTGTCGCTGCTGTTTGTGTTTTTGGGGCTTTGGGGCCCCACTGCCAGCGAAAAACTGTTCCATCGCTATTCCGATTTAACCCACAACCTCACACTGATCCTGGGGATTGGCGGCCTGATGCTGCACACCATTACCGATGGTGGTGCCATGGTGCTGGCCACCCACGAAAGCGGCTCGGCGCTGCTGGCGCTTGGGGTTGTGCTGCACCGACTGCCGGTGGGCCTGGCCATTTGGTGGCTGCTTAAACCACAAATCGGCGCCCGTTGGACCCTGGTTATTCTGCTGGGCATGATGATGCTGACCGCCGTTGGCTTCTTCGGTGGCGAGCAAATCATCGAGCGACTGAGCCTCGAAAATACCGTTTTCCTGCAAGCCTTTGTGACCGGCTCCATTCTGCACGTGGTGCTGCACCAGCCCCATGGCCAGCCCAATGCGGGCGATAACAGCCACGAATATCAGGCCGGGATCGGCAGCCTGCTGGGCATAGTGCTGCTGTTCGTGCTGCTGGCGGTGGCCGACAGTGGTCATGCCCACGAACACCATCATGGCAGCGAGCAACTGCTGCACTGGCTGATGCAATTGGCCCCCGCGCTGCTGCTGGCTTATGCCGTGGCGGCATTGCGCTTTAAGCTGGGCATACGCCCTGACACCGACAAACCGGCCCTCGCCTGGCTGCAGCGGCTCGCTGGCCCCGAGGCCCTGGTGGTCACCGCCTGGATGCTTGGCCCTGTGTATGCACTGGCGCAGGCACTGGGACTCTTTTTGATTGGCACCCTGCTTAGCCAGGCGCGGATTGTGCCTGTGGATCCCCACGGCAAGCAGTCCGGCAATGCTCTTGGCTTTGGTTTCAGCCACTTGGTTGACCGCAGCGCTCCCTGGGTGCTGCTCAGTCTGGTGCTGGCAAATCTGATTGGTCATCCGTCGGTGCCCTTGTCCAACCCCTGGTTGCAACTGGCTGTACTGTTGGTGGTATTGCTGCCGATGCGCTTTTGTAATCTGGGCGGCACTGTACTGGCGATGTCGCTGGCCTACAGTGGCTGGTCTGCCCCGGCGGTGCTGCTGGCGCTCCTGGCCGCACCATGGCTCAGCATTCGTCAGCTGACGGGAATGGGCATCAAGCTACGAATAGCTGCCCTGGCACTGCTGGCGGCCCTGCTGCTGGTTGGCGCTCAACTAGCCCCTGAAGCTGCAACCCTGTGGCACCTGCCCCACGAGATTGAAATAGCTGCACTGACACTGGTATCGCTGCTGTTTGCCGCCAGTTTGCTGCGCCTGGGGCCGCGTAAGTTTCTGCGCCGCCTCTGGCATGGTCGCCTACCCAAGCCGCATCATCACGATCACGGCCATCACGGACATCATCACTGATCCCACTCAGTCCTGAGATTTCAGACTGTTCAAAACGCCGGGCTATGGTTAGGCTGAGTACATCACCGACCAACCGGCGCTGCTATGTGCATTCTGTTTATGGCGATTGGGGTTAACCCCGACTATCCGCTTATCCTCTGTGCCAACAGAGACGAGTTTCACCACAGGCCCACCGAACCCGCCCATTTTTGGCCACCAGAGCAAAACCTGCTGGCGGGCAAGGACTTGCTGGCCGGCGGCACCTGGCTTGGACTGAATCGCAGTGGCAGTATCGCCGCACTCACCAATATCCGCAGCCCCGCCGATCACAGTGACAATCGCCGAAGTCGAGGCGAGCTTATCCCCAAATACCTGTCAGGCGATGACGCCTTTATTCCCTGGCTTGAGAAACAAGCGCCAAGTTATAACCCGTTTAATCTGGTATTTGGGTCGGGTCAGGCCTTTTACTGCTTTAACAGCCTGCAACACAGTCTGGAGAAGCTCTCGCCCGGCTGTCACGCCATCAGCAACGGCGCCATGGATGATGTCTGGCCCAAGATGGCCAAAGGGCAGCAAGCACTGGAAGCCCTGGTCAGCGCTCCGGGAATGCCGGATGAAGCACTGCTGCTGGAAATGATGCGGGATGAGTCCCGCCCTGAAGATACCCGCCTGCCACAAACGGGCGTGAGCCTCGAATGGGAACGGCGTCTGTCGTCTATTTACATCCGCCATGATGAATACGGCACCCGCTCGACCAGCCTGATGCTGCAGGATACTCAGGGCCATATCAGCTTTACCGAAGTGCGTTACGATGGCAAAGGCCGAAACCTGGGAACCCAGCGCTTTAAGCTGCAAACCGCATCACAGTAGAAACAGAGGCAACCCGGGACGATTAAGGCTAGAATCCTCAAATAAACCAACAACAAAAATCGAGACTCATGTTTAAAGCATTTTGTCGCCTGCTGATGAAACTCACCGGCTGGCGCTTTGAGGGCGACTTACCCGCCCTGCCCAGTTACATCATCACTGTCGCGCCTCACACCAGCAACTGGGACTTTATCGTGGGCGTGATGGCCCGTGGCGCCCTGGGCGAGCGTATCCGCTTTTTGGGCAAGCATCAGCTGTTTATTCCCCCCTGGGGCTGGTTTTTCCGCGCCATTGGCGGCAGTCCGGTCGACAGGCGCAAAAACAACAATCTGGTGGATGCAGTAAGCGCCCTGTTCGAAGAAGACAGCCAATTCAAGCTGGCATTGGCCCCCGAAGGCACCCGCAGCAATGTTAGCCGCTGGAAAACCGGCTTTTACCACATTGCCGTAAAGGCAGGTGTGCCCATAGTCACCGTGGGACTGGACTTTGCCGAGCGCAAGATAGTGATAGCCGCCCCAAGGCCGACCACAGACGATATGCAGGCCGATATGGATGGCATCATCGAGTTCTATCGTGGCATTCGTGGCCGCTTTCCCAAGGCGATTCCCGATTATGTGCCCAGCGAAAAATAAGCGCGGCCATACCAAATAGACAATTAGTCTTTGCCTGAGCAGGCCGAACTGGCTATAGTTCGGCCAATCTTGTTTTTGTATACAATCCCATGAGTCCCGACACCTTTTTACTCTATCTTGCCGCCATATTGCTGATCGCCATATCTCCGGGCCCCATGGCCATGTTGTCCATGTCCCATGGCATGCACTTTGGCAAAAAGCGCTCGCTGGCAACCGCACTGGGCAGTGTATTGGCCGCCCTGTGTCTGATGTTGGCATCGGCAGCGGGGCTGGGCGCACTGCTGGCCGCAACCGAATACGGCTTTACAGTACTGAAATGGTGCGGCGCGGCTTATCTTTTGTATTTGGGTATAAAACTGCTGCTCACCAAAGCTCACCCAAGCGATATCAAGCTGGAAATGCCAAAAGGCAAAGGAACAGGTGCGGACCTGTTCAGACAGGCGTTTCTGGTGGGGATCAGCAATCCGAAAGACTTGCTGTTCTTTGCAGCCCTGTTTCCGCAATTTATCGATATGACTGCGCCGCAGGGGCCACAATTGGCCATTCTGGCTGGCACCTGGGCGGTGGTCGACTTCAGTTTTGTGATGATATACGCCAGTCTCGCCAGCATGCTGGCCCCCAAGCTCAGTGCCAGCAACCGCCTGCACTGGTTCGACAGAACCAGCGGCGGTGTCTTTGTCAGCCTGGCAGCCTTACTCGCTATTAAGAATTAGCGCGAATACTGCGAATATCCTGGCCAGTCGGGTTTTGGAACGCCCGTAAATCGAACTCTGGCAAGATGGCGAAGATGTGGTCGAAAATATCGGCCTGAATACCTTCATACACCACCCAGCGCGTATCGTTGGTAAAGATATAAAGTTCGATGGGCAAGCCTTCGGTGGTGGGCGCAAGCTGGCGCACCATCAGGGTCATACCCTTGTGAATTTTATCGTGGTGGCGCAAATACTCGGTTAAATAGGCCCTGAAGGTGCCCACGTTGGTTAGGCGCCGACCATTGACCATCACGTCCATATCGGCCACGTCCGCATTGGCTTCGGTCACTTCAGTTACCTTCTCAGGTAAATACTTCTTCAGCAGATTAATCCGCTCCAGCCGCGCTCTGTCGTCTTCTGTGAGAAAGCGAATGCTGTTGATATCGATGTTCAGCGCCCGCTTAATGCGACGGCCACCAGACTCAGACATACCACGCCAGTTACGAAACGCATCTGACACCAGCGCATAAGCTGGGATCATGGTCAGGGTGTTATCCCAGTTACGCACCTTCACCGTGGTCAGCGACACTTCTTCCACGGCACCATCGGCACCGTATTTATCCATCTGGATCCAGTCGCCCTTGCTCACCATGCGGTTGGCAGCAAGCTGAATACCGGCGACAAAGCCAAGAATCGTGTCCTTGAACACCAACATCACCAAACCGGTAGCCACACCCAAGCCGGAGAGAAAGATAACCGGAGACTGATCTGCCAGCACCGAGATACCTATGATGACGCCCACAAAGAACAGGAACAGTTTTATCAGCTGTACCACGCTCTTGATTGGCAACCGGCGGCTTATCTCGCGGGCATCAGCAATGTCATTCAGGGCATCGAGGGCCGAATAGAGGGCACGGATAAGAAATACCACCAGAGCCACATTGATCAGCCGATCAGCTAGATTCGCCGCCAACTTGTGTTCGGCCAGCACAATAGGCAACAGCAAATCCAGCACCATCACAGGCACCAGCATGGAGAGCTTTTCCAGCACCTTATGATTCATGAACACATCATCCCAGGTCACGCTGGAGCGCTGGATCACCAGGTTCATCGCCTTTACCACCCCGCGGCGGACTATCAGATAGGCGATAACGGCAATGATGAGCGATGCCCCCAACAAGGCAATCATGGAAAGTCCTTCTGAATCTTCAGGCCGCAGGCCCATAGATGTCAGCCAATTCACCAGTTCGAGTCTGTATTCCTGATCCACTGTCTTATCCCGACAAATCTCAATAAAGCCCGAGTGTAACATTCAAACCCGGCCAGACGGATGACGGAACGCAAAATCAGACAAACTGGGATGCACAGCGGTTGGCGGAGGGAGAGTTCAGAGACAATGGCAAGAAATCAGAAACGAAGAGCCCTCAAATCCCTATTTGCAAGCGCTTGCAGAGGCTTTCGGCTTAAGTTGGTGGTCGAGCCCCAAAGTGCGCAGCACTTTATGGAGCGATAAATACAAAAAAGCCCCGTCATTTCTGACGAGGCTTCATGTAAGTTGGCGGAGCGGACGGGACTCGAACCCGCGACCCCCGGCGTGACAGGCCGGTATTCTAACCAACTGAACTACCGCTCCTTTGGGCTAAGCCCAAATTAGGCGTCTGGCAATGACCTACTCTCACATGGGGAGACCCCACACTACCATCGGCGCTGCTCCGTTTCACTACTGAGTTCGGAATGGGATCAGGTGGGACCAGAGCGCTATTGTCACCAGACAAATTCATTATGTCCCCGCCTTTGGGCAAGAACATGCAATTCAGAAAGCTGATGCTCTATCGAGCCTGAGTTATCACTTCAATCAAGTCTGGTTTCTTCAAGACTATCTACACCATCTGAAACCCATCTGGGTTGTATGGTTAAGCCGCACGAGTCATTAGTACAGGTTAGCTCAACGCCTCACAACGCTTACACACCCTGCCTATCAACGTCCTGGTCTCGGACGGCTCTTCAGTGGACTCAAGGTCCAAGGGAAGACTCATCTTGGGGCTCGCTTCCCGCTTAGATGCTTTCAGCGGTTATCGATTCCGAACGTAGCTACCGGGCAATGCCATTGGCATGACAACCCGAACACCAGCGGTTCGTTCACTCCGGTCCTCTCGTACTAGGAGCAACCCCCCTCAATCTTCCAACGCCCACGGCAGATAGGGACCGAACTGTCTCACGACGTTCTGAACCCAGCTCGCGTACCACTTTAAATGGCGAACAGCCATACCCTTGGGACCGACTTCAGCCCCAGGATGTGATGAGCCGACATCGAGGTGCCAAACACCGCCGTCGATATGAACTCTTGGGCGGTATCAGCCTGTTATCCCCGGAGTACCTTTTATCCGTTGAGCGATGGCCCTTCCATACAGAACCACCGGATCACTATGACCTACTTTCGTACCTGCTCGACGTGTCTGTCTCGCAGTTAAGCTGGCTTGTGCCATTACACTAACCACACGATGTCCGACCGTGTTTAGCCAACCTTCGTGCTCCTCCGTTACTCTTTGGGAGGAGACCGCCCCAGTCAAACTACCCACCAGGCACTGTCCCTAGTCCAGATTCATGGACCGAGGTTAGAACACCAACACTACAAGGGTGGTATTTCAAGATTGACTCCACGAGAACTGGCGTTCCCGCTTCAAAGTCTCCCACCTATCCTACACATGTAGGGTCAATGTTCAGTGCCAAGCTATAGTAAAGGTTCACGGGGTCTTTCCGTCTAGCCGCGGGTATACGGCATCTTCACCGCAATTTCAACTTCACTGAGTCTCGGCTGGAGACAGCGTGGCCATCATTACGCCATTCGTGCAGGTCGGAACTTACCCGACAAGGAATTTCGCTACCTTAGGACCGTTATAGTTACGGCCGCCGTTTACCGGGGCTTCGATCATGAGCTTCTCTTGCGATAACCCAATCAATTAACCTTCCGGCACCGGGCAGGCGTCACACCGTATACTTCCTCTTGCGAGTTTGCACAGTGCTGTGTTTTTGATAAACAGTTGCAGCCACCTGGTATCTGCGACTGCCAGCAGCTTAAGGAGCAAGTCCCATCACCGCCAGCAGCGTACCTTCTCCCGAAGTTACGGTACCATTTTGCCTAGTTCCTTCAGCCGAGTTCTCTCAAGCGCCTTGGTATTCTCTACCCGACCACCTGTGTCGGTTTGGGGTACGATTCCTGCTAACCTGAAGCTTAGAAGATTTTCCTGGAAGCATGGCATCAACCACTTCAGTGCCGTAGCACCTCGTCATCAGCTCTCGGTATATATGTGCCCGGATTTGCCTAAGCACACTACCTACCACCTTAAACACGGACAACCAACGCCGTGCTGGCCTAGCCTTCTCCGTCTCTCCATCGCAGTTAGCAGAAGTACGGGAATATTAACCCGTTTCCCATCGACTACGCCTTTCGGCCTCGCCTTAGGGGTCGACTCACCCTGCCCCGATTAACGTTGGACAGGAACCCTTGGTCTTTCGGCGAGGGGGTTTTTCACCCCCTTTATCGTTACTCATGTCAGCATTCGCACTTCTGATACCTCCAGTGTGGGTTACCCCTTCACCTTCAACGGCTTACAGAACGCTCCTCTACCGCGTACACGTTATCGTGTACACCCGTAGCTTCGGTGAATTGCTTAGCCCCGTTACATCTTCCGCGCAGGCCGACTCGACTAGTGAGCTATTACGCTTTCTTTAAATGATGGCTGCTTCTAAGCCAACATCCTAGCTGTCTAAGCCTTCCCACATCGTTTCCCACTTAGCAATTACTTTGGGACCTTAGCTGACGGTCTGGGTTGTTTCCCTTTTGACGACGGACGTTAGCACCCGCCGTCTGTCTCCCGGATAGCACTCTTTGGTATTCGGAGTTTGCAAAGGGTTGGTAAGTCGGGATGACCCCCTAGCCTTAACAGTGCTCTACCCCCAAAGGTGTTCGTCCGAGGCGCTACCTAAATAGCTTTCGAGGAGAACCAGATATCTCCCGGTTTGATTGGCCTTTCACCCCCAGCCACAAGTCATCCGCTAATTTTTCAACATTAGTCGGTTCGGTCCTCCAGTTGATGTTACTCAACCTTCAACCTGCCCATGGCTAGATCACCGGGTTTCGGGTCTACGCCTTGCAACTAAACGCGCAGTTAACACTCGGTTTCCCTACGGCTCCGCTATTCGCTTAACCTCGCTACAAAACGTAAGTCGCTGACCCATTATACA